>NZ_JBHUXS010000008.1:0-247231 GCF_042669245.1 Streptomyces sp. NPDC057249
CCCGGAGGACCGGGCGGCCATTCCTCGCGAGCCACAAGCGGCAAACACCCATCAGCCACACCCGGTCCCCCCGGACCGCCAACCATTCTTAGGGAGATCACCCATGCGTGCACTGACCTGGCAAGGAAAGCGCGACGTCCGCGTCGAGACCGTTCCCGACCCCGTCATCCAGGACCCGACCGACATCATCATCCGGGTCACCTCGACGGGCGTCTGCGGATCGGACCTCCATCTGTACGAAGTGCTCGGCCCCTACCTGGACCCCGGCGACATCCTGGGCCACGAACCGATGGGCGTCGTGGAGGTGACGGGCCCCGAGGTGACCGCCGTGTCGCGCGGCGACCGGGTCGTCATCCCCTTCAACGTCTCCTGCGGCACCTGCTTCATGTGCGGCCAGGGCCTGCACTCCCAGTGCGAGACCACGCAGGTCAGGGAGTACGGCACCGGCGCCTCGCTCTTCGGGTACACCAAGCTGTACGGGCAGGTGCCCGGCGGGCAGGCCGAGTTGCTGCGGGTCCCCTTCGGCAACACCCTGCCCATCAAGGTTCCCGAGGGGCCGTCGGACGACCGGTTCGTCTATCTCTCCGACGTGCTGCCCACCGCCTGGCAGGCCGTCGAGTACGCCGCGATCCCGCCCGGCGGCAGCGTCACCGTCCTCGGCCTCGGCCCGATCGGCGACATGGCCGCCCGCATCGCCCTGCACCGGGGCGCCGGCCTGGTCATCGGCGTGGACCTGGTCCCCGAACGCCTCGCCCGCTCCGCCGCGCGCGGCGTCCAGACCCTCGACCTGGGGCGCTACGGCAAGGACCTGCCGGACGCGGTCCGCGACCTCACCGGCGGCCGGGGCACCGACGCGGTCATCGACGCCGTCGGCATGGAGGCCCACGCCATCGGCGCGCCGATCGGCAAGGCCGGCCAGTGGGCGGTCGGCCTCCTGCCGGACGCGGCGGCCCGCCCGCTCATGGAACGCGCCGGCATCGACCGGCTCACCGCCCTCCTCACCGCCATCGACGTGGTGCGCCGGGGCGGCACCATCTCCATTTCCGGTGTCTACGGCGGCGCCGTCGACCCGCTGCCCCTGCTCACCATGTTCGACAAGCAGATCCAGCTCCGGATGGGCCAGGCGAACGTCAAGCGCTGGGTGCCCGACATCCTGCCGCTGCTCGTGGACGACGATCCGCTGGGCGTGGACGGCTTCGCCACGCACCACCTGCCGCTGGAGGACGGCCCGAAGGCGTACGAGACCTTCCAGGCGAAGGCCGACGGCATGGTCAAGACGCTGCTCCGGCCCTGAGCCGCGACGAAGGGATTCACCGTGAACGCATCGCAAGGCCCGCGCGTCGTCGTCACGGGCGCCACCGGCAACGTGGGCACGAGCCTCGTGCGGGCCCTCTCGCAGGACCCGGACGTCGGGTCCGTCCTCGGCCTGGCCCGGCGGCTGCCCGAGCTCACCCTGCCAGGCGTGGAGTGGGGGAAAGTGGACCTCTCCCGTCCGGACAGCGCCCGCACCCTCGGCTCCCTGCTGGCGGGCGCGGACGCCGTCGTCCACCTGGCCTGGCGCTTCCAGCCCACCCACGCCCCCGTCGTCACCTGGCGCAGCAACGTCGAGGGCTCCCTCCGCGTCTTCGACGCGGTGCGCACGGCCGGTGTCCCGGCGCTGATCCACGCCTCGTCCGTGGGCGCCTACTCGCCCGGGCCCAAGCGGGAGCCCGGGGTGGACGAGCAGTGGCCGACCCACGGCTGGCCGGACGCCGCCTACTGCCGGGAGAAGGCCTATCTGGAACGGGTCCTGGACACCTACGAGCTGCGCCACCCGCAGATCCGGGTGGTACGGATGCGGCCCGGCTTCCTCTTCAAGGAGACGGCCGCCCCCGAGCAGCGGCGCATCTTCGGCGGGAAGTACCTCCCCGGCGTACTCCTCCGCCCCGACCTGCTGCCCTTCGTACCCGACCTGGCGGGGCTGAGGTTCCAGGTGCTGCACACGGACGACGCGGCCGAGGCGTACCGGCTCGCCGTGCTCGGCGACGCACGCGGCCCGTTCAACCTGG
Source organism: Streptomyces sp. NPDC057249 (assembly GCF_042669245.1). Lineage (NCBI taxonomy): Bacteria > Bacillati > Actinomycetota > Actinomycetes > Kitasatosporales > Streptomycetaceae > Streptomyces > Streptomyces sp. NPDC057249. The sequence continues at coordinate 2,049 of NZ_JBHUXS010000008.1, forward strand.
CCGCCGACACCGTCACCGACGCCCGCTCCCTCGGCGCCCTCCTCGACGCACGGGTGGTGCGCGCGCCCGTGCCGCTCGTACGCGGCGCGCTGGCGACCGCCTGGCACGCCCGGGCGGTCCCGGCGTCGCCGCACCTCTTCGACGCCGTGCTGCGCCTGCCCGTCATGGACTGCGCGCGGGCCCACGAGGAACTGGGCTGGCGGCCCCGCTACTCGGCGTCCGAGGCGCTGACGGCGTTCCTGCGCGGCGTGGTACGCGGCACGGGCGAGGAGACCGCCCCCCTGGCCGGCAGCCGGTGGAGCTGAGGGGTGCCGGACCGGGCGCAGGGCGACAGTTCGCCGCGAAAGCCCACGGATGCCACCATGGCAACCATGTCCCGCAAGGCGCTGATCGTCATCGACATGATCAACCCGTACGACCACGAGGACGCCGACCAGCTCCTGCCCTCGGCCGAGCGGGCGGTGCCCGTGATCGCGGACATGCTGAAGGCCGCCCGGGGCAGCGGTTCACTCGTGATCTACGCCAACGACAACTTCGGCGACTGGCGCTCCCACCACGGGGAGATCGTCGAGGCGGCCATGGCGGGCGCCCGCCCCGACCTGGTCGAACCGCTGAAGCCCGACGAGAACTCGCTCTTCGTGGTCAAGGCGCGGCACTCGATCTTCTACGACACGCCCCTGCCCTACCTGCTCCACCAGCTGGACGTCGACCACCTCGTCCTGACCGGGCAGGTGACGGAGCAGTGCATCCTCTACTCCGCGCTGGACGCGCACATCCGCCACATGGACCTGACCATTCCGCGTGACGGGGTGGCCCACATCCACCCCGATCTGGCCGACGCCGCCCTGCGGATGACGGAACGGAACATGGGCGCCCGGGTGTGCCCCGCCGACGAGATCGACCTGTGACACCGCCGGGCCGGTACGAAAGGACCCCCATGACACGCGCCGCACTGTTCGACGTGGACGGCACCCTGGTCGACACCAACTACCTGCACGTCACCGCGTGGTGGGAGGCGTTCCGCCAGGCCGGGCACACCGTGCCGATGCCCGCGATCCACCGTGCGGTCGGGCTCGGCTCCGACGACCTCGTCGCCCATCTGCTCGGCTCCGGCCGGGACCGGGATCAGGACGCCGGCATCAGCGCCACGCACTCCGCGCTGTACGCCACCTACTTCGAGCGCCTGCCGCCGCTGGACGGCGCGGCGGACCTGCTGCGCGCCCTGTCCGGCCGGGGCTGGACGATCGTCCTCGCCACCTCCGCCTCCGGCCCCGAGCTGAAGGCCCTGCGGCGCGCGCTCGACGCCGACGACGTCATCTCCGGCACCGCCAGCTCCGACGACGTGGACGAGGGGAAGCCCGCCCCGGACCCGATCCGTCACGCGATGGACATCGCCGGCGCCACCAGTGAGGAGGCGGTGTACATCGGTGACTCGGTCTGGGACATGGCGGCGGCCACCAGGGCGTCGGTCCCCGCCGTGGGCCTGCTGTCGGGCGGCATCCCCCGGGCGGACCTGGAGGAGGCCGGGGCCGTGGAGGTCCACGCGTCCCCGGCCGCCCTCCTGGACCGCCTCGACACCGGCGTCATCGGCCGTATGAGCCCCTGAGCCCCGGGCCCCGCGCCCTCAGCCGCCGTCGCACAGGCAGAACGGGTGGCCCGCCGGGTCCGCGAAGACCCGGAAGCCGCGCTTCCCGCCGTCGTCGTCCACGTCGAGCGGCGTGGCCCCCAGGGCGAGGACCTCGCGCTGGGCGGCTTCCATGTCCTCCACCTCGAAGTCCAGGTGCTCCTGCTGCGAGTTCCGGTCGGCGCGCGGCCACTCGGGCGGCTGGTACCCGGGGGCCAGCTGGAAGGCGAGGCGCGCTCCGCCGGGGGCCCGGAGCTCGTACCAGCGGTCGTTGTCGTGCGTCACCTCCCCGCCCAGCACCCGCTGGTAGAAGCCGGCGAGCGCAGCCGGGTCCGGGCAGTCGACGGCAACCAGGCAGTAGGTCGCGACAGCCATGTCGTCCCTCGCTTTCGGTGTACGCGGATGTGCGGACGTCCCCTGACGGGTTCCGCGACCGGCCCCGGGGAAACATGGTCCGGGGCCCTACGTTTCGACCGCCGGGGATCGGTAACCCATCCCATATGGTGCAATTCGGATACACGATGATGACTGAGCAGTCGGGACCGCGGGCCCTCGTCGAGGACGTGGTGGCGGCCGAGCAGGCCGGCTTCGACTTCTCCGTGACCTCCGACCACTACTTCCCCTGGCTGAAGTCCCAGGGCCACGCCCCGTACGCCTGGAGCGTGCTGGGTGCCGCCGCGCAGGCCACCACCCGCATCCCGCTGATGACGTACGTGACCTGCCCGACCACCCGCTACCACCCGGCCGTCGTGGCGCAGAAGGCCGCGACGCTGCAACTGCTCTCCGAGGGGCGGTTCCGGCTCGGGCTCGGCTCCGGCGAGAGCTTGAACGAGCACGTGGTGGGCGGCGGCTGGCCGGACGCCCGGGTGCGGCTCGACAAGCTGGAAGAGGCGGTGGAGATCATCAAGGCGCTCCTCGCCGGCGGCTACGTCAACCACCACGGCCCCCACTTCGACGTGGAGAACGCCAAGCTGTGGGACGTCCCCGACGTGGCCGTGCCCCTCGGTGTCGCCGTCTCGGGCGACCGCTCCTGCGAGATCGCGGGCCGGCTCGCGGACCTGGTGATCGCCACCGAGCCCAAGGAGGAACTGCTGACCGACTTCGACCGGCACGGCGGCGGCGGGAAGCCCCGGGTCGGCCAGCTGCCCGTCTGCTACGACACCGACCGCGACGCGGCGGTGAAGCGGGCGCACGACCAGTTCCGCTGGTCCGTCGGCGGCTGGAAGGTCAACTCGGAGCTGCCGGGTCCTTCCGCCTTCGACCAGGCCACGCAGTACGTCCGGCCCGACGACATCGCCGAGGCGGTGCCCTGCGGCGACGACGTCGGACAGTTCGTGGAAGCGGTGCGTCCCTACGTCGACGCCGGGTTCACCGAGGTCGCCCTCGTCCAGATCGGCGGGGACCACCAGAAGCCGTTCATCGACTGGGCCCAGGAGAAGCTGCTGCCCGCACTGCGCGCCCTGTGACACGCGTACGCACCCGGTCCCGCCGGGACCGGGTGCGTACGGGGTCACTTCGCGCGACCGGAGCCGCCGCGTCCGTTGGACGACCTGGCCAGCGCCCAGGCCGGGAAGACGAACCAGCAGACGAAGGACCACAGAGCCATCCCGCCCACCAGCCACAGGGCGAGCGCGTTGTGCAGCGCCACCCGCATGATGAGCAGCAGCGCGGAACACATCGTGCAGAACAGCAGCACGAGCCCGAGCAGGGTGAGCCGCGAAGCCCAGACCACCGTCTCCGGCTTCAGATGGCGGCCGGTCAGCAGCCGGTGGAAGCAGACGGGCCCGATCAGCGCCGCCGCCGTGGCGGAACCGAGGAGCACGGTGACGACGTAGATCGTCCGGTCGGTCTCCGAGAGCGTGGCGAATCGCGGCTGGAAGACCACCGCGAGCAGGAATCCGAAGAGGATCTGCACCCCGGTCTGCGCCACCCGCAGTTCCTGGAGCAGCTCCGTCCAGCGGCGGTCCGCCCGCTCCTCGGTCGTCTCGTTCCGCCCGCGGTGGGCGTTCTCGCGGTCGTCGTCCTCGCGGTCGTTCCCCGCCGCTCGTCCTTCGTCCATGTGCGGTGTCCCTCCCTCCCTCGTGCCGAAACCTTTGTGCGCGGGCCGCCCGGCCCGCGCACAAAGGTTTCGGCGACGCCCCGCCGATTCAGCGGCTGACGGCCTTCAGGAGCTGCTCCTTGTTCATCGTGGAGCGGCCCTCGATGTTCTTCTTCTTCGCCTCTTCGTACAGCTGGTCCTTCGTGCGGCCCTGCGCCCCCTTGTGCGAGCGCTCACCGCCGCGCTCGGAGGCCGACTTGGGGTCGCGCGTGGACGTCCTGCTCGCCGTCTTCGACTCGCCGGAGCGGGCACGCTCCTTGTTGACCGTGCGGGCGGCGATCTCCTTGGCACGCTTCTCGGAGGTGCCGCGCTTCTCCGCGCTCTCCTTCACGTGCTCGTACTGCCGCTCACGCTTGGGGCTCGATCCTGCCGGCATGACGCCGTCCTCCTCGCTCTCGTCCTCGGCCACTCGGGCCCGGTCCGGGGTCACCACCCGGGTTGCCGGGCGGCCACGTCCGAAACATGACACCGCCGTCGCGGGCACGCCCACCGGGTCGCGCGCTCGGGTGACGCCGACGTCCGCCCGTACGCCCGGCCGGCGGGTTTCGCGGGGCCGATCGGGGTCACTCACCGCGCCGCCCATAAGTGAACCCGCCGACTTCGGGTACCGGGGTCACTGCGAGGCCGGGCCACCCCCGGCGCGCACGCCGGACGACGAGGAGGAACGACGGATGGTCACGGGAGGGAACGCCCCGGCGGACGGGCAGCACGGAACGGATACGGACCCGGCTCCCGACGTCCGGGCCCTCCGCCGTGAGCTGGAACGGCGCGTGGACGGCGAGATCCGCTTCGACGGGGGCAGCAGGGGCGCCTACGCGACCGACGGCTCCAACTACCGGCAGGTGCCCATCGGCGTCGTCGTCCCCCGCACGGTGGACGCGGGCGCCGAAGCGGCGGCCGTCTGCGCCCGGCACGGCGTACCGGTGCTGTCCCGGGGCGGCGGGACCAGCCTCGCCGGACAGTGCACCAACGCCGCCGTGGTCATCGACTGGACGAAGTACTGCCACCAGCTGGTCTCCGTGGACGAGGCCGCCCGCACCTGCGTGGTGGAGCCCGGCATCGTGCTGGACGAACTGAACCGGCAGCTGGCGGACCGGGACCTGCGGTTCGGCCCGAAACCCTCGACGCACAGCCACTGCTCGCTGGGCGGGATGATCGGCAACAACTCCTGCGGCGCGTCCGCCCAGGCGTACGGCAAGACCGTCGACAACGTCCGGCGGCTGGAGATCCTGACCTACGACGGGCTGCGCTGCTGGGTGGGCCCCACCTCCGACGCGGAGTTCGCGGAGATCGTCGCAGCGGGCGGTCGTCGCGCGGAGGTCTACCAGGGGCTGCGCCGGATCATCGACGCGCATCTGGCCGACGTCCGCCAGGGCTTCCCCGCCATCCCGCGCCGGGTCTCCGGCTACAACCTCGACTCGCTGCTGCCGGAGAAGGGCTTCGACCTGGCCCGCGCCCTCGTCGGCAGCGAGGGCACCCTCGTCACCGTCCTGCGCGCCGAGCTCGACCTGGTCCCCGTCCCGCCCCACGAGGCGATGCTCGTCCTCGGCTACCCCGACATCTGCGCGGCGGCCGACGAGGTGCCGCGCCTGCTGGAACACAGCTCCCCGACCCAGCTGGAGGCGCTGGACGGCCGGATGGCGCAGCTCATGCGCGAGGAGGACAGCCACGTCGCCTCCCTGGACACCTTCCCGGAGGGCGACGGCTGGCTGCTGCTCCAGTTCAGCGGGGACACCCAGGAGGACGTGGACCGGCAGGCGCACGACCTGCTGAAGGCGCTCGGCCGCGACGAGGACGACCCCACGGTGACCTTCTCCGACGACCCGCCGCGCGAGCGCCGGATGCTCAAGGCCCGGGAGGCCGGGCTCGGTGTGACCGCCCGGCCGCCGGACGGACGGGAGACCTGGGAGGGCTGGGAGGACTCCGCCGTCCCGCCCGAACGGCTCGGCGACTACCTGCGCGACCTGAAGAAGCTCTTCGCCGAGTTCGACTACGACCACCCCTCCCTCTACGGCCACTTCGGGCAGGGCTGCGTGCACACCCGCATCCCGTTCGCGCTCAAGACCGCCGAGGGCGTCGCATCCTTCCGGCAGTTCCTGTTCCGGGCCGCCGACCTCGTCGTCTCGTACGGCGGCTCGCTCTCCGGCGAGCACGGCGACGGGCAGTCGCGCGGCGAACTGCTGCCCCGCATGTACGGTGAACGGCTCGTCGCCGCGTTCGGCGAGGTCAAGGCCCTGCTGGACCCGGACAACCGGATGAACCCCGGCAAGGTCACCGACCCGTACCGCACCGACCAGAACCTGCGGCTGGGCCCGCACTGGCGCCCGGCGAACGACGAGACGCACTTCCACTACCCGGACGACGAGGGCTCCTTCAACCGGGCCGTCATGCGGTGCGTCGGCATCGGAAACTGCCGCTCCCACAGCGGCGGCGTGATGTGCCCCTCCTACCGGGCGACGGGGGAGGAGGAGCACTCCACCCGGGGGCGGGCCCGGCTGCTCTTCGAGATGCTCGGCGGCCACCAGGACTCGCCCGTCACCGACGGCTGGCGCTCCACCGAGGTCCGCGACGCGCTCGACCTCTGCCTCGCCTGCAAGGGCTGCAAGTCCGACTGCCCGGTGGGCGTCGACATGGCCACGTACAAGTCCGAGTTCCTGGCCCACCACTACGCGGGCCGGCTGCGCCCCACCGCCCACTACTCGCTGGGCTGGCTGCCGCTGTGGGCCCGGCTCTCGCGCGTCGCACCCCGGCTGGTCAACGCCGCGCTCGACGCCCCCGGACTCCGCCGCGTCGCCAAGCGGGTCGCCGGTGTCGCCGACGAGCGGCAGCCGCCCGCGTTCGCGGAGGAGTCGTTCGTCCAGTGGTGGCGGGCGCGCGGCCTCCCGGAGCCCGACCCGGCGGACGCCCGGACCGTGGTGCTGTGGCCGGACACCTTCACCTCCTCCTTCCACCCCGGCATCGCCCGGTCGGCGGTCCGGGTCATGGAGGACGCCGGCTTCCGGGTCGCCGTTCCCGAGCAGGCCGTGTGCTGCGGACTCACCTGGATCTCCACCGGACAGCCCGCCACCGCCAAGAAGGTGCTGCGCCGGACCGCCGAGGTGCTGCGGCCGTGGATCGAGGCCGGCACCCCGATCGTCGGCCTGGAACCCTCCTGCACCGCCGTCTTCCGGTCCGACGCGCCGGAGCTGATGCCGCACGACCAGGACATCCAGCGCCTCGCCGGCCAGTTCCGCACCTTCGCCGAACTCCTGGTCAACGACGCCCCCGACGACTGGCGGCCGCCCGTCCTCACCCGGCGGGCCACCGTGCAGACGCACTGCCACCAGCACGCCGTCACCAAGTTCGACGCGGACCGCGAACTCATGCGCCGCGCCGGGCTCGACGCCGAGGTCCTGGACGAGGGCTGCTGCGGCCTCGCCGGCAACTTCGGCTTCGAACGCGGCCACTACGACCTGTCCATGGACATCGGCGAGCAGGGCGTCCTGCCCGCCGTCCGGGGCGCCGCACCCGACGCGCTGGTGGTCGCGGACGGCTTCAGCTGCCGCACCCAGATCGAGCAGGGTGCGACCGGCCGCCGCGCCATGCACCTGGCCGAAGCGCTCGCGCTCGGCCTCGACGGGCCGCTGCCCGCCGACCACCCCGAGAAGGCCACCGCCCGCCCCGGCCGCCCGGCCCCGGCCGCGAGCCGGCTGGTGACGGGCGCCGCGCTCACCGCACTGACCGCGCTCGGCACGGCCGTGTACGCCGCCCTGCGCCGGAACCGAAGCACGACGCACCACCGATAGGAGAGGCACACCATGGCGACCAAGGTCTCCGACTACGTCCTTCAGCGGCTGCGCGAATGGGACGTCGACCACGTCTTCGCCTACGCCGGCGACGGGATCAACGGGCTGCTCGCCGCCTGGGGGAGGGCCGAGAACAAGCCGAAGTTCGTCCAGGCGCGGCACGAGGAGATGGCCGCGTTCCAGGCCGTCGGCTACGCGAAGTTCTCCGGCAAGGCCGGCGTCTGCGCCGCCACCTCGGGGCCCGGAGCGATCCACCTGCTCAACGGCCTCTACGACGCCAAGCTGGACCACGTGCCCGTCGTCGCGATCGTCGGGCAGACCAACCGCAGCGCCATGGGCGGCTCCTACCAGCAGGAGGTGGACCTGCTCAGCCTCTACAAGGACGTCGCGTCCGAGTTCTGCGAGATGGTCACCGTCCCCGAACAGCTGCCCAACGTCATCGACCGGGCCATGCGCACCGCGTACGCCAAGCGCACCGTGACCGCCGTCATCATCCCGGCCGACGTCCAGGAACTGGACTACTCGCCGCCCACCCACGCCTTCAAGATGGTGCCCTCCAGCCTCGGCGCCAGCAGGTCCGCGCCCGTCCCGGCCGAGGACGACATCGCCAGGGCCGCCGAGGTGCTGAACGCGGGCGAGAAGGTCGCGATCCTCGTCGGGCAGGGCGCGCGGGGCGCACGCGCCGAGGTCGAGCGGCTGGCCGAGCAGCTGGGCGCGGGCGTCGCCAAGGCGCTGCTCGGCAAGGACGTCCTCCCCGACGACCTGCCGTACGTGACCGGCTCCATCGGGCTGCTCGGCACCCGTCCCAGCTACGAACTGATGCAGGGATGCGACACCCTGCTGGTGATCGGCTCCAGCTTCCCGTACACCCAGTTCCTGCCCGAGCTCGACCAGGCCCGTGCGGTACAGATCGACATCGACCCCTACATGATCGGTCTCCGCTACCCGTTCGAGGTGAACCTCGTGGGTGACGCGGCCGCCACGCTGGACGCCCTGCTGCCGCGCCTCAAGCGCAAGAAGCACGGCTCCTGGCGCAAGAAGATCGAGAAGGACACCGCCAAGTGGTGGGAGGTCATGAAGGGCCGCGCCGCCGTGGAGGCCGACCCGGTCAACCCCGAATACGTCGTCCACGCACTCGACGCCCTCCTGCCGGACGACGCCATCGTGGCCGCCGACTCCGGCTCCGCCGCCAACTGGTACGCCCGCCACCTGCGCTTCCGGGGCGCCATGCGCGGCTCCCTCTCCGGCACGCTCGCCACCATGGGCCCCGGCGTTCCGTACGTCATCGGCGCCAAGTTCGCCCACCCCGACCGGCCGGCCATCGCGCTCGTGGGCGACGGGGCGATGCAGATGAACGGCATGGCGGAGCTCATCACCATCGCCAAGTACTGGCGCGAGTGGGACAACCCCCGCCTGATCGTCGCCGTCCTCAACAACGAGGACCTCAACCAGGTCACCTGGGAGATGCGCGCCATGTCCGGCGCCCCGCAGTTCCTGCCCTCCCAGTCGCTGCCCGACGTGCGCTACGCCGACTTCGCCCGCTCGGTCGGCCTGGACGGCATCCGCGTCGAGAAGCCCGACCAGGTCGAGGGCGCCTGGCACCGCGCCCTGGCCTGCGACCGGCCGTTCGTCATCGACTTCCGGACCGACCCGGACGTCCCGCCGATCCCGCCGCACGCCAGCCTCGACCAGATCGAGGCCGCCGCGTCCGCCATCGTCAAGGGCGACAGCGACCGCGTCGGCATGGTGCGCCAGGGCATCAAGGCCAAGGTCCAGGAGATGCTGCCCGGCCACCACGACGGGCCCTCGGCCAAGTGACCCCGCGCCCCGGCGACGCGCACACCCCCCTGATCGACCGGGTGGAGACCGCCGTCTACACCGTGCCCACCGACGCCCCCGAGGGCGACGGCACCCTGGCCTGGGACGAGACCACGCTCGTCCTGGTCCGGGTGGGCGCCGGCCCGACGAGCGGCCTCGGCTACACCTACGGGGCGCCCGCCACCGCCGTGGCCGTCGACCAGCTGCTCGCCGGGGTGGTGACGGGCCGCAGCGCCTGGGACGTCCCCGCCGCCAACGAGGCCATGAGCCGGGCCGTCCGCAACGCCGGGCGCCCCGGGCTCGTCGCCCAGGCGCTGTCCGCCGTGGACATCGCCCTCTGGGACCTCAAGGCCCGCCTCCTGGACCTGCCGCTGACCCGGCTCCTCGGCGCGAGCGTCCAGGAGGTCCCCGTCTACGGCAGCGGCGGCTTCACCCCGTACGACGACAGCCGGCAGGACCGGCAGCTGCGCGGCTGGACGGAAGCCCGGGGCATCCCCCGCGTCAAGATCAAGATCGGCGAATCCTGGGGCCGCGAGGAGACACGCGACCTGGACCGGATCGCGAAGGCCCGCCGCAGCATCGGGGACGGCACCGAGCTGTACGTGGACGCCAACGGGGCCTACACCCGCAAACAGGCCGTCCGCGTGGCGCACTGCTTCGAGGAGTACGGCGTGACCTGGTACGAGGAGCCCGTCTCCTCGGACGACCCGGCGGGGCTCGCCGAGATCAAGACGGCCACCACGGCCGACGTGGCCGCCGGTGAGTACGGCTACGCCCTGCCGTACTTCTGGCAGCTGGTCACCGCCGGCGCCGTGGACTGCCTCCAGGCGGACGCCACCCGCTGCGGCGGCATCACCGTCTGGCTCCGCGCCGCCGCGCTCGCCGAGGCCGCCGGTCTCGGCCTCTCCGGCCACTGCGCCCCGCACGTCCACGCCCACGCCGCCGCGGCCGTACCCAACCTCCGCCACCTGGAGTGGTTCCACGACCACGTCCGCATCGAGGACCTGTTCTTCGACGGGGTGCTCGACCCGGCCGGCGGCACCGTACGCCCCGGCGCGTCCGGCGCCCCCGGACACGGCCTGGAACTGCGCGCCCGGGACGCGGAACGCTACCGCGTCCGATGACCGGCCGGACCCCACGAGGAGGCGCATGACCCGCCCGCACCCGCCGCGCGGCAACCCGCCGCCCCACGTACTGCGCGAGTACGCCCTCATCGCCGACGGCGAGCGCGGCGCGCTCGTCGGCCCCCAGGGCGACATCGCCTGGCTGTGCGCCCCGCGCTGGGACTCCGGCGCGGTCTTCGCCGCCCTCATCGGCGGCCCCGGCCACTACACCGTCACGCCCACCGAACGCTTCGTGTGGGGCGGCTCCTACGAGCGCGGGACGCTGATCTGGCGCAACCGCTGGGTCACCACCGCCGGGGTCATCGAGTGCCACGAGGCCCTGGCCTTCCCCGGCGACGCACGGCACGCCGTCCTGCTGCGCCGCGTCCACGCCGTGGAGGGCGACGCCCGGGTGACCGTCCGCCTCGAACCGCACGCGGACTTCGGCACGCACCGCTCGCGGGACGTGCGGCGCGAGCGCTCCGGGGCGTGGACCGGGCGCACCGGCCCCCTGCACTGGCGATGGACCGGGGCCGAGGCGGCCCACCCCGTCCGCGACGGCCACCGCACGGGCCTGGCGGCGGAACTCACCGTCCCGGCGGGCGGCCACCACGACCTGGTCCTCGAACTCTCCGAGGACCGGCCGGGAGACGCGGTGGACCCGGACCGGGCCTGGCACGCCACCCAGGACGCCTGGGCCCGCGCCGCCGAGCCGCTGCCCGACTGCCTCGCCCCCGACGACGCACGCCACGCCCACACCGTCATGCGCGGCCTCACCAGCGCCTCCGGCGGCATGGTCGCCGCGGCCACCACCAGCCTGCCCGAGCGCGCCGAGGCGGGCCGCAACTACGACTACCGGTACGTGTGGATTCGCGACCAGTGCTACGCCGGGCAGGCCGCGGCGGCGGCCGGCGCCCACCGGCTGACCGACGACGCCGTCCGCTTCGTCGCCGCCCGCCTCCACGAGGACGGTCCCCGGCTCGCGCCCGCCTACACCGTCACCGGCGCGCCCGTACCCGACCAGGAGAGGCTGCCGGTCCCCGGCTACCCGGGCGGCGGGAACCGGATCGGCAACCACGTCAACCGGCAGTTCCAGCTCGACGCGTTCGGCGAGGCGCTGCTCCTGTTCGCCGCCGCGGCCAGGACCGGCCGGCTCGGCCCGGAGGGGCGGCGCGCGGCGGACATCGCCGTCGCGGCCGTCGAACAGCGCCACCACGAGCCGGACGCCGGCATCTGGGAGCTGGACGACCGGGCCTGGACGCACAGCAGGCTCATCTGCGCGGCGGGCCTGCGCGCCATGGCCGCGAACGTCCGCTGCGCGCAGGCGGCCTCCTGGGCCGGGCTCGCCGACACGCTGCTCGCCCGGACGGCGGCCACCAGCACCCACCCCACCGGACGCTGGCAGCGCGCGCCCGACGACCCCGGACTCGACGCCGCCCTGCTGATGCCCGCGATCCGGGGCGGCGTCTCCGCCCGCGACCCCCGGACCGTCCGCACCCTCGACGCCTACCGCGCCGAGCTGACCCACGACCACTACGCGTACCGCTTCCGGCACGACGAACGCCCCCTCGCCGAGGCCGAGGGAGCGTTCCTGCTGTGCGGCCATCTGATGGCGCTGGCCGAGCACCAGCAGGGCAACGAGCGGGAGGCGCTGCGCTGGTTCGAACGCAACCGGGCGGCCTGCGGGCCACCCGGTCTGTTCACCGAGGAGTACGACATCGGCCAGCGGCAGCTGCGCGGCAACCTCCCGCAGGCGTTCGTCCACGCGCTGATGCTCGAAACCTCCGTCCGACTTGCCGCACCGGCCCCCACCGAAGGAGAGACATCGTGAGCCAGAGCGTCGTCATCACAGGAGCGAGCGCAGGCATCGGCCGGGCGGTGGCCCGGGCCTTCGGGGCGCGCGGGGCCGATGTGGCCCTGCTCGCCCGGGGCCGGGCCGGTCTCGACGCGGCCGCCCGCGAGGTGGAGGAGGCCGGCGGGCGCGCGCTGGCCGTCCCCGTCGACGTGGCCGACCACCGCGCGGTCGAAGCCGCGGCGAACGAGGCCGTGCACGCCTTCGGCCGGATCGACGTCTGGGTCAACTGCGGTTTCACCTCGGTCTTCGCGCCCTTCACCGAGATCGAGCCCGAGGAGTACGAGCGGGTCACCCAGGTCACGTACCTCGGCTTCGTCAACGGCACCCGGGCCGCGCTCACGCACATGCAACCACGCGACGCCGGGACCATCATCCAGGTCGGCTCGGCGCTCGGTGAGCGGTCCATCCCGCTCCAGTCCGCGTACTGCGGGGCCAAGCACGCCATCAATGGCTTCACCTCGTCCCTGCGCACCGAACTCCTGCACCAGGGCAGCGGCGTCCGGGTCACCGTGGTCCAGATGCCGGCCGTCAACACCCCGCAGTTCTCCTGGGTCCTGTCCCGCGTGCGCGGCAGGCCGCAGCCCGTCCCGCCGATCTACCAGCCGGAGGTCGCCGCCGACGCGGTGCTGTACGCCGCCGACCACCCCGGCCGCAAGCAGTACTACGTGGGCTCCAGCACCGTCGCCACCATCGTCGCCAACAAGTTCGCGGCGGGCCTCCTCGACCGCTACCTCGCGCGTACGGGCTTCGACTCCCAGCAGTCCGGGGACGCCGGCGACGACAACCGCGAGCACAACCTGTGGCAGCCGGTCGACGACGCCACGGACCACGGCGCGCACGGCAGGTTCGACCAGGAGTCCCACCGGCGCGACCCGCAGCTGTGGGCCCTGAGGCACCGCGCACTCGCCGCGGTCGCGGCGGCGGGGGCCGCCTGCGGCGCCACGGCCCTCGGCCGGCGCGTGGCACGGGGCCGGTGAGCGCCGATGACGGCCCGCGCGATCCCGGAGATCAGCCGCCCGGACAAGGTCCTCTTCCCGGACGACGGCATCACGAAGGCGGACCTCGCCGGCTACTACCGCACGGTGGCCTCCCGCATGCTGCCCCATCTGAGGGACCGGCCGCTCATGCTGGAGCGCTTCCCCGACGGCATCGGCGGCCACGGCTTCATGCAGAAGGACGTGCCCGACCACTTCCCCGACTGGGTCCACCGCGTCGAACTCCCCAAGGAGGACGGCACCGTCACCTACCCGGTCGCCGACGACACCGCCACGCTCGTCTACCTCGCCGGGCAGGCGAGCATCACCCCGCACCGCTTCCTCTCCCGCGCCGACCGGCCCCGCCACCCGGACCGGATGGTGTTCGACCTCGACCCGCCCGGCGACGACTTCGCCCCGGTCCGCGAGGCGGCGTTCGGACTGCACGGGCTCCTGGACGAACTGGAGCTGCCGTCCCTCGTCATGACCACGGGCTCGCGCGGGCTCCACGTCGTGGTGGCGCTCGACCGCCGGGACGACTTCGACACCGTACGGGCGTTCGCCCGCGCGGTCGCCGACGCGCTCGTCACCCGTGACCCCGGCCGCTTCACCACCGAGGCCCGCAAGAAGGCGCGCGGCGGCCGCCTCTACCTCGACGTCCAGCGCAACGCCTACGCCCAGACCGCCGTCACGCCCTACGCGGTCAGGGCCCGCCCGGGAGCCCCCGTCGCCGCGCCCCTGGCCTGGGAGGACATCGACGACCCGGCCCTCGGCGCCCGCCGCTGGACCCTGCGGGACGCCGACGCGCTCGTGGACCGGGACCCCTGGCACCACCCCCCGCGCCCTCGCTCCCTCACCCGGGCCCGCACCCTGCTCGACGCGCTGACCGCGTAGAACCGAACGGAGCACCACCGTGTCCAGAGCCACGACCGTGCGGAACCTGCTGGACGAGCACGGGCAGACGTACGCCGAGGAAGCCGGCATCCGGCTCCGCGACACGCCCATGCCGCTCTACCAGCTGCTGACCCTGTGCGTCCTGTTCTCGGTCCCCATCAAGGCCGGCATGGCGGTCGCCGCCGCCCGCGAACTCTTCACCGCCGGAATGCGCACCCCCCACGCCATGGCGGAGGCGTCCTGGCAGGACCGGGTCGACGCCCTGGGCCGCGCCCACTACCGGCGCTACGACGAGAGCACCGCCACCGCACTCGGCGAGGGCGCCCGGCTCACCCTCGACCGGTACCACGGCGACCTGCGAAGGCTCCGCGAGGAGGCCGGAGGGGACGCGGGAAAACTGCGCGGACTGCTCACGGAGTTCCCCCGGATCGGTCCCGTGGGCGCCGACATCTTCAGCCGGGAGGCGCAGGGGCTGTGGCCCGAACTGCGCCCCGCCTTCGACCAGCGCGCCCAGGACGCGGCCGACGGCCTGGGGCTGCCGCGCTCACCGGAGGAGCTGGCCGGTCTCGTCGCCGACGAGGACCTGCCCCGGCTGGCCGCCGCCCTGGTCCGGGTCGAGCTGAGGTGACCGGACCCGCCGTCACCAGCCCGTCCAGAGCAGGTGGTTGACGGCGAGGGCCACCGCCGCCTGGACGGCGAGCCAGCCCCGTCGGCCCCGGTCCGGCAGGAGCGCCGCCGCAGGCAGCAGCCAGACCATGAACGGCTGCCAGATCCGCTCGGTCTCCGCCTTGCTCATCCCCGACAGGTCGGCCGCCAGCAGCAGGAGCAGCGCCACGAGCACCAGCGGGACCAGCCGGTCCGCCGCGCGCGCCTCCCCGCCGCGCAGCGCCCGCACAGCACCCGGCGCGCCCGCGAAGGTACGGCGCAGCCCCGCGACCACCGCCGGCCCCACGGCGATCACGGTGCAGGCGAGGTTCGCCCACACCCAGTACCCGTCCGGCCGGAACCCGCCCGCACCCTGGTGGTAGCGCTCCACGAGTACGTGATACGCCTCCCACCAGTCGAAGCCCGCCGCCGTGAACACGGCCGGCACCACCACGGCCCCGAGCAGCGCGAGCGGCAGCGGCCGCAGAGTGCCGGCGAGCACGAGGACGGCCAGGAGTAGGAGCGCGATCAGCGTCAGCCCGTAGCTCAGGTAGCAGACCCACCCGAAGAGGAGGCCCGCGCCCAGCGCGGCGGCCCCGGGGCTCCGCACCGTGCGCGTCGCCGCCAGGGCCAGCAGGGCGACGGACCAGGCGGCCACCGCCGCGAAATAGCCGTCCGCCGAGGTCCCGGCCCAGACCGCCACCGGGGCCAGGACGAGGAACGGCGCCGCGCGCCGGGCGATGTCCTCCCCGGCCAGTGCCCGCACCGCGACCAGCACGGCGAGCAGGGCGGACGCGCCGGTCAGGACGCACCAGACCCCGGCCCAGGCGCCGCCGCCCAGCCCGGCCCGGTCCAGGAACACGAAGGTGAGCGTGGCGCCCGGCGGGTGGCCCGCCACATGTGCGGGCCAGTTGTCCGGCGCGCCGAGCAGGATGTGGTCGTCGAACGTGCGCAGCGTGGCGCCGATGTCCTGGAAGCGGTCGATGACCCGCAGGTACTCGTGCTTGGTGGTCAGCCGCTCGGCGACACCGCGCCCCCAGCCGTCGATCAGCGCGAGCGAGAAGACCCACGCCAGCGAGGAGGCGTAGACCGCCGTGAGCAGGGACCGCCAGCGCAGCCGACGGGCGAGGAGCGGCCCGTACGCGATCACCGCGACGGCCACCACCGGAGCCGCCACCGTCCCCGGCCCCGTGTGCGGGTACCAGGACGCCAGCAGCGGCGGCCAGTGCACGTACAGCGTCCGCGCGTAGTCCTCGACGGCCCGGCCGCCGAGGGCGGCGGCGACCACGAGCAGGACACCCGCCCCGGCGGCCACCAGATCCCGGCGCTGTCCGGCGCCCCCGACGGTGTCCGGTTCGGTACGCGGCTCGGTGCGGTCCTCGGTCTTCACGCAGGCACCGTACGCACCGGCACACCGTGACGGCCGCTACCGGCCGGGCGCGTCACACAACCGTCAGATTCACGGCCCCGGCCGTACGTTCGCCGGGGTGACGTCACCGTTTCGTCAGGAGTCGCACCCGCCGGCCGCGCGGGCCACGGGCATAGCGTCGGGCCCATGGGCGACAGCCGTCGGAACGCTCCGACACCCTCCGCATCCTCCTCCCGGCCCCGCGCCGCCGCGCTCCTCGAACGGCTGCCGTCGGCACCCGGATTCTGGCGCAGCCCCGTGCGCGGTGTGCCGTTCACCGCCGTGCTCGGGCTGGTCCTGCTCGCCGGGATCACCCTGCTCTTCGTGACGGGCCTGCTGTCGTACGCCGCGTACAACCCGGACCTCGCCCCGGTCAACGACAAGACGCCGGACAAGGGTCTCCTCGGCTTCTACCTCTTCTCCTGGCCCACCTCGCCGCACTGGCTCTACCGGCTGACGCAAGGGCTCCACGTCACTCTCGGGATCGTCCTCGTCCCGGTGCTGCTGGCCAAGCTCTGGTCCGTGGTGCCCCGGCTCTTCGCCCTGCCGCCGGCCCGGTCCCTCGCGCACGCCCTGGAACGGATCTCGCTGCTCCTGCTGGTGGGCGGGGCGCTCTTCGAGTTCGTGACCGGCCTGCTCAATATCCAGCTGGAGTACCTGTTCCCCGGCTCCTTCTACCCGCTGCACTTCTACGGAGCGTGGGTCTTCTTCGCCGCCTTCCTCGCCCACGCCGGGCTGCGCGCCCCGCAGGCCGTACGCGTGCTGCGGACGGGCGGACTGAACGGGCCGGTCCCCGACGACGCGCTGGAACCGCCCGCCCCGGCCCCGCCGACCCTGTCCCGGCGCGGCGCCCTCGCCATGGTGGGCGCGGGCTCACTGGTCCTGCTGGTCACCTCGGCGGGCCGGAGCTTCGACGGGCCCCTGCGCCGCCTCGCCGTGCTCACCCCGCGCGGCGCCGCCGAACCCGGGTCCGGCCCGGGCGGCTTCCAGATCAACAAGACCGCCGCCGCCGTCGGGATCACCACCGCCGACACCGGCGAGGGCTGGTGGCTGACCGTCAGCGGCCCGGCCGGCGACCTGCGGTTCAGCCGGGAACAGCTGCTGGCCATGGAGCAGCACGGCGCGGCCCTGCCCATCGCCTGCGTGGAGGGCTGGTCCACCTCGGACCAGTGGTGGCGCGGCGTACGGCTGAGCGACCTCGCGGCCCTCGCCGGCTACCCGGACCGGCCGCCCGCAGTGCTGGTGGAGTCCCTTCAGCGCGGCGGCCCCTTCCGCCGGGCGGCGCTCCGGGACAACCAGGTGCGCGATCCGCGTTCGCTGCTGGCCCTCCAGGTCAACGGCGAGGACCTGTCACCCGACCACGGATACCCGGCCCGGATCATCGTGCCCGCCGCCCCCGGGGTGCTCAACACCAAATGGGTGTCCCGGCTGACCTTCGGAGAACTGTGAACACCACCGGCCCCCGTGCCCTCCCGCACCGCCGCTACGGAGCGGGCCCCCTGCACCTCGTGCTCCTGGCCGCCTCGTTCGCGCTCGCCGGCTACGCGGGCGTGCGCCTGCTCGCCGGCGACTGGCTCGGCGTCACCCTGTGGTTCGTCGGCGCGGCCCTCGTCCACGACCTGGTGCTCGCACCGCTGTACGCGTCGGCGGACCTGGCGCTGCGCGGGTGCCTCGGACGCCGGCGGCCGGCCTCCGTCAACTACGTACGGGTGCCGGCCTTCCTGTCCGGGCTGCTGCTGCTCGTGTGGTTCCCGCTGATCGCGCGGCCGGAGCGTTACGCGCCGGCGAGCGGGCTGTCCCCTGATGTGTTCCTGGGGAACTGGCTGCTCATCACGGCCGTGCTGTTCCTGCTGTCGGCGCTCTGGTGCGCGGTCCGGGCGCTCCGGCTCCGCCGCAGGGCCACGAAGGCGCGGCCGTCCGCCTCCCACTGACCCTCGGCCCGCAGCCCGTGCGGGCGGGCGTACCCCAGCAGGGCGGACGAGCCGAGCCGCGCCCACGGGAAGAGCCCGGCCGCCGCACTTCCGGCCGGGGCACGCCCGTCGTCGAGCCGCACCCGGACCCGCTCGTCCAGGTCGTGCGGCACGGTCTCCGCGATGAGGAGGCCGCCGGGCGCGAGCAGTTCCGCCGCCCGGCGCAGCAGCCGGTCCGGGTCGCCACCGATCCCGATGTTGCCGTCGGCGAGCAGTACGGTGCCCCAGCGGCCCTCGCCGGGCAGCGGGTCGAACACGGACCGGCGCAGCGCGTACCCGCCGAGCCGGACCGTCCGGGCGACCGCCGCCTCGCTGACGTCGATCCCGAGGGCGCGGTGGCCGCGCGCCGCGAGCGCGGCGACCAGCCGGCCGGGCCCGCACCCGACGTCCAGGACCGGGCCCTCGCAGCGCCGCAGCGCCGACAGGTCCGCCGCGTCGGCCCCGGCGCACCAGCGCTCGACGTCCAGCGGCAGCAGCCAGCCGTCCGTACGGCGCAGGAACAGCGGCCCGTGCCCGTTGCGCAGGGCGTCGGCGTACGGGTCGGCGCCCCAGGCATCGGCTTCCGGACGGGCGGCGGTCTGGGGCGCGGGGGCCTGCGACGCGAGCGCGGGTTCCACGCCCGTGAGCCCGGCGTCCGGGTCCGCCGGCGGGTGGACCAGCACGTTCCGCTCCCGGCCGGTGCGGCTCATCGGACAGCCGTCCGGCGCGTCCGGGCCAGCTCTGCGGCGAACCGCCCGTCCGGAGCGAGCGCCGCGACCTCCGCCGCGTCGGCCGCCGTGTCCACGTCCCGCAGCCGGGGCAGGTCCCGCACGGTCAGCCCGGCGTCGACCAGCCGGCGCCGTTGCACCGCACCCGTCTCCGGCACGGACATCGGCACACCGCGCAGCAGCCCCGGGTCCGGTTCCGCCAGGCCCAGCGCCCAGAACCCGCCGTCCTCCGCCGGGCCGAACCAGGCGCCGCAGCCGTCCCAGGCCCCGGGGGCCAGTGCGGGGGCCAGGTCCGCCGCAGTGATCTGGGGGGTGTCCATCCCGATCAGCAGGGTCGGTCCGGTGCACGCCCCGAACGCGGCGGCCAGCCGCTCGTCCAGCCCGCCCGCGCCCTGCTGCACGACCTCGATGCCCGGCGGCAGCCACGGCCCGGGCGCCCCCGCCAGGACGACGGCGCGCCGGGCGGCCGGCAGGGCCAGGACGGTGTGCAGGGTGTCGGCGAGCGCGGCCTCCGCGAGGCGCGCGGCCTCGGCGGGGGAGAAGGGCGGGCTGAGCCGGGTCTTGACCCGCCCGGGCAGCGGCTCCTTCGCGATGACCAGCACGGTCGTCGCACCGGCCGGCCCGGACGCCGCCGCGCTCACCGGGGCACCCCCGCCGGGACCGGCGGCTCGGCCAGCACGGCCCGCATGTCGCGGACCGCGTGCCAGGTGCCCAGCCAGGTGCCGGTGACCTTCGACTTCCCGGTACGCGTGAGGTACGGGACGTCCGTCTCGGCCACCCTCAGCCCCGCGTCGGCCGCCCGCACCACCATCTGCAACGGATAGCCGCTGCGCCGGTCGGTGAGGCCGAGCGCCAGCAGATCCGCGCGGCGGCCGGCGCGCAAGGGGCCCAGATCGCGCAGCCGCAGCCCGGTCCGCCGTCGCAGCATCCGGGACAGCGCGGCGTTGCCCGCCCGCGCGTGCAGCGGCCAGGCGCCGCGCTCCCGGGGCCGCCGCCGCCCGAGCAGCAGATCGCACTCGCCGCCGGCCACCCGGCGTACGAAGCCGGTGAGGAGCGCGGGGTCCAGCGAGCCGTCGCAGTCGCAGAAGCAGACGAACTCCGCCTCGGAGGCGAGCAGCCCGGCGTGGCAGGCCGAGCCGAAACCGCGCCGGGGCTCGTGCACCACGGTCGCACCCAGCGCACGGGCCACATCGGCGGAGCCGTCGGTCGAGCCGTTGTCCACCACGATCGCCCGCCAGCCCCGGGGCACCCGGGCCAGCACGCCGGGCAGGGCGGCGGCCTCGTCGAGACAGGGAAGGACGATGTCGGCGCGGGGGCCTGAGTCATCGGAAGGAAGGATCACCCGGCTCACCCTACGGAGCGAAA
The DNA here is from genome assembly GCF_042669245.1 of Streptomyces sp. NPDC057249. Classification (NCBI taxonomy): domain Bacteria; kingdom Bacillati; phylum Actinomycetota; class Actinomycetes; order Kitasatosporales; family Streptomycetaceae; genus Streptomyces; species Streptomyces sp. NPDC057249. Next base: position 22,295 of record NZ_JBHUXS010000008.1, read on the forward strand.
ACCGGCATTTCGGGCTTTGGATTCTTACGAAACGTGGACGTCGCCCGCCACCGGCCCGCCCGGGTTTCCGGCCGCGCCGCCCCGGGTGCCAGGGTGGGTTCCATGCAGACGCCCCCGGACACCCCGCCGCCCGTCCCCGCAGGCGGGACGCCCACGGCCGGACCGCATCCCGCCGCCCCGGCCCGCGGTCATGTCCTCGTCGTGGACGACGACCCGACCGTCGCCGAAGTCGTCGCGGGATACCTGACCGGGGCCGGCTACGACGTCGCCCGGGCGGCGGACGGACCGGCCGCGCTCGCGCTGTACGCGGCCCGCCGGCCGGACCTGGCCGTCCTCGACCTCATGCTCCCCGGCATGGACGGCTTCGAGGTCTGCCGCCGGATGCGGGTCCAGGGGCCGGTGCCCGTCATCATGCTCACCGCGCGCGGCGACGAGGACGACCGCATCCTCGGCCTGGAAACCGGCGCCGACGACTACGTCACCAAGCCGTTCAGCCCGCGCGAGCTCGTCCTGCGGGTCGACTCCGTGCTGCGGCGTGCCAGGGCGGCGGCGGTCCCCGCCGGACCGCCCCGGCTGCTGGAGGGCGCGGGGCTCGTCCTCGATCCGGCGGCCCGGAGCGCGACCTGCCGGGGCGGCCGGCTGGCCCTGACGCTCCGCGAGTTCGACCTGCTCGCCTTCCTCCTGCGCCACCCGGGCCGCGTCTTCACCCGCGAGGAGCTGATGCGCGAGGTCTGGGGCTGGGACTTCGGTGACCTGTCCACCGTCACCGTGCACGTGCGCCGGCTGCGCGGGAAGGTCGAGACCGACCCGGCCCACCCGCAGCTGATCCGTACGGTCTGGGGCGTCGGCTACCGCCTCGACCTCCCCGTCGCCGGCCCCGCCGCCGGAGCCCCGTCATGACCGACCTGCTCCTCATCGCCCTCTTCGCCTTCCTGGGCGCCGCGGCCGCCGGACTGCTCGGGGCGTGCGCGCTGCGGCTCACCCGGCACCGCTCGCTCGTCGTCTCCCTGAGCATCGTGGCCGCCGTGGCCGTCACCGCGATGCTCGCCGGAACCCTGGTCGTCGCCTGGGCGATGTTCCTGTCGCCGCACGACCTGAGCGTCGTGACGACCGTCGTCGCCATGGCCGCCGTCGTCTCCCTCGTCACGGCGATGCTGCTCGGCCGCTGGGTCGCCGCCCGCAGCCGCGAACTGACCCTCGCCGCCCGCTCCTTCGGCGACGGCGGGACCTTCGCGGCGCCCGAGGCCCCGGCCACCGCGGAACTGGCCGCCCTCACCCGCGAACTCGCCGCCACCAGCGCCAAGCTGGACAGCTCGCGGAAGCGGGAACGCGCCCTGGAGACCTCGCGGCGCGAACTCGTCGCCTGGATCTCGCACGACCTGCGCACCCCGCTGGCCGGGCTGCGGGCCATGTCCGAGGCGCTGGAGGACGGCATGGCCGCCGACTCGCCGCGCTATCTGCGCCAGATCCGCACCGAGGTCGGGCGGATGAACGACATGGTCGGCGACCTCTTCGAGCTCTCCCGCATCCACGCGGGCTCGCTCGCGCTGACCCCCACCCGCGTCTCCGTCTACGACCTGGTGGGCGACGCCCTCGCCGGCGCGGACCCGCTCGCCCGCGAGCACGGCGTGCGGCTCGTCGGCGGACGGATCGAGGAGGTGCCCGTGGAGGTGGACGGCAAGGAGATGAGCCGGGTCCTGGGCAATCTCCTGATCAACGCGATCCGCCGGACGCCCGCCGACGGCACGGTCGCCGTCGCGGCCCACCGCGCTCCGGACGGGGTGGTCCTCTCGGTGACCGATGGCTGCGGCGGCATCCCGGAGGAGGACCTGCCGAGGGTCTTCGACACCGGGTGGCGCGGCAGCCACGCTCGTACACCTCCGGCCGGCGCGGGCCTCGGGCTCGCCATCGTGCGCGGCATCGTGGAGGCCCACGCGGGCCGCGCGGAGGTCCGCAACGTCACCGGCGGCTGCTGCTTCGAGGTGACGCTGCCCACGGCGTGAGCCCCGGACCGGCCTCAGGCCGGCAGCCCCGCCCCGGCCTCCCGCAGCGGCGCCGCCGCGAAGTCGGCCATGCCCTCGGCGAACCCCACCGCGGGCCGCCACCCCAGCTCCTCGCGCAGCCGCCGCGAGTCCGCCGTCACATGGCGTACGTCCCCGAGCCGGAACTCCCCGGTCACCACCGGCGCCGGACCCCCGTGGGCCGCCGCCAGCGCCCCCGCCATCTCGCCGATCGTGTGCGGCTCGCCGCTGCCGGTGTTGTACGCCGCGAAGCTCCCGGGAGCACGGGCGCCGACGGCCTCCAGCGCCACCGTGTTCGCGGCGGCCACATCCCGTACGTGGACGAAGTCGCGCCGCTGCCCGCCGTCCTCGAAGACGCGCGGCGCCTCGCCCCGGGCCAGCGCCGACCGGAAGAACGACGCGACACCCGCGTACGGCGTGTCGCGGGGCATGCCGGGCCCGTACACGTTGTGGTAGCGCAGCGCGACCGCGCTCCCGCCCGTCGCCCGCGCCCAGGACGCGGCCAGGTGCTCCTGCGCCAGCTTCGTCGCCGCGTACACGTTGCGCGGGTCGGCCGGCGCGTCCTCCCCGACCAGCCCGGGGACCAGCGCCGCCCCGCAGTCCGGGCAGCGCGGCTCGAAGCGGCCCGCCGCCAGGTCCGCCGGGTCGCGGGGGCCGGGGCGGACGGTCCCGTGGCGCGGACACGCGTAACGGCCCTCGCCGTACACGACCATCGACCCGGCCAGCACCAGGCTCCGCACCCCGGCCCCGGCCATCGCGGCGAGCAGGACGGCGGTGCCCAGGTCGTTGCACCCCACGTACTCCGGGGCGTCCGCGAAGTCCTTGCCCAGGCCGACCATCGCCGCCTGGTGGCACACCGCGTCGACGCCGTACAGCGCACGGTCCACGGCCGCGCGGTCCCGTACGTCCGCCACGATCAGCCGCCCGTCGCCGCGGCCGGCCGGGCGCCGCGCGGAAGGGCCGTGCGCCGACGGCAGCAGTGCGTCGAGCACCACCGCCTCGTGCCCCGCCGAGGTGAGACCGCGGACGATCTCCGAACCGATGAACCCGGCACCGCCGGTGACAAGTACGCGCATGCCCGCCACGCTAGAACGCGCACGGCCCCGTCACGTGCTTCGGCGGCGGCACGTCACGGGACCGTAAGCCCTCGGGCGACGGGAAGGGTCAGACGGGCCCTAGCGCAGTTCCTGGATGCGGACCAGATTGCCCGCCGGGTCGCGGAACGCGCAGTCGCGGATGCCGTACGGCTGCTCGGTCGGCTCCTGCACCACCTCCGCGTCACCGGCCTGCACCTTCTCGAAGGTGGCGTCCAGGTCGCGGGTGGCGAGCAGAATCCAGCCGTAGGTGCCCTTGGCCATCATCTCGGTGATGGTGCGCCGCTCGTCGTCCGTCACGCCCGGGTCCGCGGCCGGCGGCGCCAGCAGGATGGACGTGCTCGGCTGGTCCTTCGGGCCGACGGTGATCCAGCGCATCTTGCCCTGGCCGACGTCGTTGCGGACCTCGAAGCCGAGCGTGTCGCGGTAGAACGCGAGGGACTCCTCCGGGTCGTCGTGCGGGAGGAAGCTGGTGTGAATGGTGATGTCCATGAAGATCATGCTAGGCACGGGCCCGACGCCCGCGCTTCTCGAATCCTGACCGGTTCCCCGCACCCCCGCCTGCGGCCTTCCGGTCCGCCCCGCTGCCCGAAGAGGCACCCCGCCGTGCCCCGCACCGGACAGGGCCGGGCTGGACGGGGCAGCGACGCGTCCCCCAGGGTGGAAGGACGGTAGGAGCGGGCGGTCCGCCGCGACCGCGCGGCGCGGGCCGGCCCCGGTGCGGTCAGGGGAGATGACGGTGGACGCACACGACCACGACCACGAGCACGAACACCACGTGAAGCCCCCGGAGACCGGGGAGGAACACGAGCGGCTGCCGGCCGGGCCCCCGCACGACGCGACCACCGAGGCGCCCGTCACCTCCGACAACCACCACCTCTTCCGGGCCGCCGCCACCGGGCGGACCGACGTGGTGGGCACCACGGGCATGGGCGTCCTCCAGCGCACCGTCGGCAACGCCGCGCTCGGGCCCGTGATCCAGCGCGCCCGGGCGGCGGCACCGGACCGGGCCGAGGAGGCGGAGTCGCGCTCGCCCGTGCACGACGTCATCTCCTCCGGCGGCGGCACCCCCCTCGACACCGAGACCCGGGTGGACCTGGAGAACCGGATGGGCGCCGACTTCTCCGACGTACGCATCCACAACGACTCCGCCGCACACGAATCGGCGAAGGGCGTCGGCGCGCACGCCTACACCGTGGGCAACAACGTCGTCTTCCAGCGCGACGCCTACGACCCCTCCTCGCCCCAGGGCCGTACGACGCTGGCGCACGAACTGACCCACGTCATCCAGCAGCGCAGCGGGCCCGTCGAAGGCACCGAGGCGCCCGGCGGCATCCGGGTCAGCGACCCCTCCGACCGCTTCGAACGCGAGGCCGTCGCCAATGCCGACCGGGTCCTCTCCGACCCCGCCCCGTCCACACCGGCGGCCCCCGCGGCCGCCCCGTCCGCCGCGCCCGCCGTCCAGCGCGCGGCCACGGAGGACGAGGACGAGCAGCCGGCCGACGTCCAGGGCTCGTTCGTACAGCGCGCCGAGGAGAAGAACCCGGAGGAGGAAGAGGAGGCCCCTCCGGCCTGACCGCCCGTCAGCCGCCTTCGGCGGCGCGCATGGTGCCGCCCAGGAACATCGACTCCGCGCACCGCGCGGGGGCCTGCGCCCCCACCGGCCTGCCCACCTTGCGGCAGTCGATGGTCATGGTGACCTTGCCGCCCGCCGGGATCACGATCGGCGTCACGAAGTGGTAGTCGGAGTCCCGGAAGTTCTCCAGGCCCAGGCTCAGCACCCGGGTCTCCCTGCCGGCGGAGACGACCAGCGTCCCGGCGTCGCCCTGCGGGTTCTGGACCACGATGTCGGTCAGCTGGAACGTCTTCCCGGCCGGCACGGTGAGCGCCGTCCCCGTGTTCGTCCCGCCGCCCAGCGCGTCCCGCACCCGGACCTGCGCGCTGGTCGGTGTCGCCGCTCCCGCGTCGGCCGCCGCCGACGGGGTCGGGCTCGGTGTGGGCTTCGACTCGCCGCCGCCGCCCGAACCGCTCCCGGCGGAGTCGCCCCCGCCCGCCCCGGAACCACCCGAGCCGCCCTGCTCCGGCGCCTTGCTCTTGTCGGCCGCGGCGGCGGACCGCACCGCCTCGGGGGTGACCGCCTCCCGCGCCGCCGACTTCACGGCCGGGCGCAGCAGCGCGTACCAGAGGCCGACCAGCGCGAGCACCAGGACGGCGGCGGTGATCAGGGCGCGGGGCAGCCAGCGGGGGAGCAGGGGCTCCTGCTCGTAACTGCCGTCCACGAGGACCGGCTCCACCGGGTCCTGCCCCTCGGCCACCTGCGTCGCGGCGAAGACCTGGAAGGGATGCGTGACCGGTGTGCCGCGCCACATCCGCTGCACGGGACGCACCCGCAGCCGCGCGAACTCCGCCTTGCCCGGCGCCACACGGAGCTCGGGCACGGCGAAGACGACGCGGGCCCGCTCGGTCCCGGGCTGGGCGCCCAGCCGCACCGTGACCGGAGTGTTGCCCCGGTTGTCGACCGCCAGCTGGTGGCGTCCGGCCAGCGCCCCGTGCGAACCGCGCGGGACCAGCTCGGCCGTCGTCTCGGTGAACGGCAGCACGGTCACCCGGCCCTCGGGCACCACCGTCTCGCCCTGCTCACCGGTCGGCACCACCCGCACCCCGAACGGCGTCTCGCCCGCCGGAACCGACGCGTCACGGGGCGGCCGCAGCACGAGTGACACGGTGCCCGAGTCGCCCGGGTAGAGGGACAGCACGGCCGGCTCCACCGCCGCCCAGGCGGCACACGCGCCGACCACCTCGAAGCGGTACTCCTCCACGGTCCGCCCGGAGTTGCGGACCTGGAGGGGGACAGCCGTCTCGGCGCCCGGTGCGGCGCTGACGGTGGACGCGTCGAGGCTTGCCGTGAGACTCATACGGCGGACCGTAAGGTCGCCGCCCACGTCGTACATCGGCCGTGAAGGAACACTTTCGGGCACATCCGGTGCCCCGGCCAAGCAATTCGGTTTCCTCCTCGACGAACCAGGGCATCTTCTGTCCGCCTCCACACCAATGAGGCTGACGAACACGGCTGCGAGGCGTGTGCCAGAAGTGCTTCCGGCCGTCACACAGGGGGAGCACGCAATGGAGCGCACCACTGTCGCGTTACGGGCCCAGGACCCGATCTCACAAGCCGGAGTGGCCAGCCAGTTGAGGGCGCGGCCCGAAGTGAACCTCGTGGACTGGAGCGAAGAGGGGCCCTGGCCCGACGTCGTGGTCGTGGTCGTGGACGCGGTGGAAGAGGACGTGCTGACGACGCTGCGTCACATCCAGCGCACCACCGACTCCCGCGCCGTTCTCGTCACCAGGGACATCGACGAACAGAAGCTGGTGAGCGCCGCGGAATGCGGCGTCGTGGGGGTCATCAGGCGGGCCGAGTCGACCCCCGAGCATCTCGTGCACGTCATCGAGACGGTCGCCCGGGGCGAGGGACACCTCCCCTCCGACCTGCTCGGCCGGCTCCTCGCGGAGGTCGGCCGCCTCCAGGGCCAGGTGCTCGCACCGCGCGGACTGCACTTCACCGGACTCGCCGCCCGCGAGGTGGACGTCCTGCGCCTGGTCGCCGAGGGCTACGACACCGCCGACATCGCCACGAAGCTCGCCTACTCCGAACGCACCATCAAGAACGTCCTGCACTCCGTGATGACCCGGCTCCAACTGCGCAACCGGTCCCACGCGGTGGCGTACGCGATGCGGCAGGGCCTGATCTGACGCCACCCCCGACCCACGCGGTCCGGGCGGCTGCCCCAAAGGGCAGCGGGCGCTACCCGCCGAAAGGGCTGACTTCCCGCTGTGCGCACCACGTACACGGGGGACCGTGTGGGCGCTGTTCTTCGGTGGGAGGTCCGGGTGCGGGGGAGAGAAGCTGTGCGGTGGATTCGGCCGGCGGGACGCCCACCCGGACTGCCCGGCGCGCGCCGTTCCGCGGCACTCGCCCTGCTCCTGCTGGCCACCGCGTTCGTCCCCGGGCCGGGCCCGGCCGGCGCCGCCCCCGCCGTGCCCGTCCCCCCGGACCCGTGGGTCACCCCGGCGACCGTGCACGAACCGCTCGACCCGGGCGGTTCGACCGGTGTCGACAAGTCGGTGCGTACGCCGGCGATCCCGCCGAAACCCGAGGTCGTCCTGCTGGTCGACGGCACGGGGAGCATGGAGAAGCCCATCACCGACGTACAGAAGAACCTGTCGGCCATCACCAAGAAGGTCCTGGCGGAACAGCCTGAGTCGCGTTTCGCCGTCGCCACCTTCGGCGACCAGCAATTCGACCGCACAGGAGGCGAATTCGAGGTCCTCCAGGGGTTGACGGACGACCTCGTCAAGGTGCAGGCCGGCGTGGACGAGCTGAAGACGGACCGGGGCGCCTACAGCATGGGACCGTCCGAGGACTGGATCAACGGCCTCTGGCAGATCGCCAACGGAGCCGGCGGCGAGACGGTCTTCCGCGAGGGCTCCAACCCGGTGATCGTGCTGGTCAGCGACGCGTCCAGCCACGCACCGAGCGCCGGCCACACCATCGACGACACGATCTTCGCCCTTCAGGACAAGGGCGTCCGGGTGGTCGGCGTCGACGTGGACAGCGAACTCGGCGACGGGCTCAACGGCACCGGCGACGCCGGCGTCCCCGGCCAGGTCGAGAAACCGCCGACCGAGGCGGGCCAGGCCACCCGCATCATCGAAGCCACCCAGGGCCGGCTCCTCGAAGGCATCCAGGGCGACGAGGTCGCCCAGGCCATCGTCGACGGCATGGACAACCTCCCCACCTCCGTCGGCCACCGGCTCGACGACTGCAGCCCCTACCTCACCGTCGCGCTCGACCCGCCCACCCGCCGGGTGACCAGCGGCGACACCGCGCACTTCGCCGAGACCATCGACGTCGCGGCCGACGCCCCGCAAGGCGCCCGGCTCACTTGCACCGTCCAGTTCCTGCTCGGTCCGCAGATACCGGGCACCGACAGACTCGCCCCCACGGCCGCGCCCGACCCCGATTTCCAGCAGAAGATCACCATCGACGTGAACGACGTCGACGCGCCCGTCGTCACCGTGGACGACCGCATCGCCAGGGCGGACGACGAGGACGGTACGAGGATCAGCTACTGGGCGACCGCCAGGGACGCCCAGGACGGCCGCCTCCCCGTCACCTGCGCCCCCGCGTCCGGCTCCCTCTTCCCGATCGGCTCGACGACGGTCACCTGCACCGCGACGGACACGGCGGGCAACACCGCCACCGACACCGCCGTGTTCCTGGTGCTGGACCCGCCCCCGCCGCCGCTGCCCCCGCGACCCGCGACGGACGTCGCCGTCACCGCCGACGTCAGCCCCGGCCGCACGTACATCGGCCGCCGGGCCGACGCCCGGTTCACCATCACCAACGCGGGCCCGGACACCGCCAGGGACGTCGTCGTCGCCACCGCCTGGCCGGAGCCCGGCAGGACGAAGGACCGCACGCTGACCTCCCTCAGCCGCTGCACGGCCGCCGCCCCCTGCACCATCCCGCCCGGCGGCCGGATCGAGCTGACCCAGACCGGCACCTACCGCGCGCCGGTCACCGGGGACGTACGCGCCACCGTGAGCGGCATGCTGGGCGACCTGCGCCCCGTCAACAACGAGGACACGGCCCGGCTGCGCGTCCTCAAGCCGTCCCTCACCGTCACCCCGCAGGTCGCCAAGCCCGGCCAGCCCGTCGTGGCGCGCGGCAAGGACTACCCGCCGGGCGAGACCGTACGCCTGACCTGGAACACCGGCATCACGGCGGACCGCACCGGCGTACGCGTAGGCCGCGACGGCACCTTCGAGGTCCAGGTCCTGGTGCTGCGCAAGGACACCCTCGGCCCCCGGGTCCTGCGCGCGGACATCACCGGGCTGCCACAGCTGCGGAAACCGGTCCTGGTGGTCCAGCGCAACCTCCAGCCACCGGACTTCAAGGGCCGTACGTGAGAAGGGCGGACACCAGGTGATCCACGAGGTGGACGACGTACTCCGCTCCCTGATCCGGGCGGAGGTGCTCGGCGGCGGCCAGATCACGGTCGTCTTCGACGCCCCCACCCGGGAGTGGGCCGCCAAGGTCAACGCCCCCATGGTCAACCTCTACCTGTACGACATCCGCGAGGACATGCGGCGGCGCGAGCGCGGTCTGCACAACGAGTACGACGAACGCGGCGCCGTCGTGGCGAGGCGACGCCCGCCGCGCTACTTCAAGCTTTCGTACCTGATCACCGCGTGGACCAAACGCCCGGAGGACGAACACCGGCTGCTCTCCTCGCTGCTCGCCTGCCTGCTGGCGTACGAGGCGCTGCCCCCGGAACGGCTCGCCGGGTCCCTCGCCGGGATCGGGGCCGCCGTACCGATGTCGATCGCCCTGCCCCCGCCGGAGGACCGCTCCTTCGCCGACGTGTGGAGCGCGCTCGGCGGCGAACTGAAACCGTCGCTCGACCTGGTGGTGAGCGTGCCGGTGACGGCCTCGCCGACCTACCCGGCCGGGCCACCGGTCGGCGACGAGGGCCTGCACGCACGGTACGGCGACATGCCGGACCCCCCGGAGCCGGTGCGGGGCGGTCTGCCGGTGTACGGAAGCCGTCCCGGCCGTCCGGTCCGGGAGGAGCCCCCGGCCTCCGCGGCGCGTCGCGGCCTCGGGCTGCGGATCACCGAGAAGCGCTCGGCCGACGACGACGCCGCTGAGGAGAACCCCACCGCATGATGTCCCCGGGCCACCCCCACGACGACCTGAACCTGCGCCACCTCCTCGCCCGGGCGACCGTCGTGGAGCAGCGCGTCCGCCGCGCGGTGGAGGCCCGGCAGCGCACGGACCCGGACCCGGAGGACGCGTTCCGGGGGCTGTACCTGACCGACGAGAACATCGCGCGGCTGCTGAACGAAGAGGGGGCGCGGGGGTTCCCGGACCCGGTGGAGGACGAGGGCGCCGAATCGGTGCCCGGCGCCTCGCGTCCCGGGCCCCGCGACGACCCGGCCGGCGAGCAGTTCGCCGCGCCTTCCCGGCTCACCGCTCTCGAAACGGACTTCGGTCTCACCCCGCTCGACACCGAGATCCTGCTCATCGCGCTCGTGCCGGACCTGGACGACCGCTTCGAGGCGTTGTACGGGTACCTCAACGACGACGTGACCCGTCGGCGACCATCCATCTGCCTGGCCCTCGGCCTGTGCGGGGTGTCCCCGGCCGACGCCGTCGCGCGCGGCCGGCTGGCGGCGGCGGCCCCGCTCCGGGACGCCGGGCTGCTGCTGGCCGAGGACCTGGACCGCCCGTTCCTGAGCCGGGCGCTGCGCGTGCCGGACCGGGTCACGGCGCACCTGCTCGGCGACGACACGAGAGATCCGCGCCTCGCGGACGTCACGGCGCCCTGGGAGCCGGCCGGCGGCGTGGGCGACCCGGCGGCTCTGGCCCGGGTCCTGGCCGAGGGCGTCCCACTGGTGTACCTGAGCGAGGACCAGGGCGGTGCGGGCACGGCCCTCGCCGCGTCGGCGCTGGAACGGGCGGGGCGGAGCGTCCTGGGCGTCGATCTCGCCCGCCTGGCGGCGGACCCGGCCCCCGTCGACGCCGTGCGGGCCCTGGTCCGCGAGGCGCGGCTGACCGGGGCGGGCCTGGTGTGCGCGCCGCTGGACGCGGTGTCGCGGGAACACCCCCACCTGCTGCGGCTGCTGACGGCCACCCCGGTACCGACGGTCATGGTGGGCCGGGTGCCGTGGGACGCCTCCTGGTCCACGGTTCCGCCGCTGCTCGTGCACGCCCCGAGGGTGGAGCCGTCGGCACGCGGGGCGCTGTGGGCCGAGGCGTACGGGCGTACGGGGGCGGGCCCGGTGCCGGCCGGGATCGACCCGGATCACCTCCTGGCCCCGTTCCTCCTGACGCCGGAGCAGGTCACGGGCGCCGCCCGCAGCGCCGCCCAGACGGCCCGGCTCGACGGCGGGACCCTCACCCCGGACCACGTACGCCAGGGAGCCCGCGCCCAGAACGCGGCCGGCCTCGACCGCCTGGCCCGCCGCATCGAACCCACGGTCACCTGGGACGACCTGGTCCTCCCACCCGACGCCCACGCCCAGCTCCGCGAACTGACCGCCCGCGCCCGCCACCGCGACCGGGTGCTGGGGGAGTGGGCGATGCGGCCGGGCGGGGGCCGGGGGCGCGGGGTCTCGGCGCTCTTCGCGGGGGACTCCGGCACGGGCAAGACCATGTCGGCGGAGGTCATCGCGGCCGACCTCGGCCTCGACCTCTACACGGTCGACCTGGCGACGGTGATCGACAAGTACGTGGGCGAGACCGAGAAGAACCTGGAACGCATCTTCACGGAGGCCGCTGGCGTCAACGGGGTCCTGCTCTTCGACGAGGCGGACGCGATCTTCGGGAAGCGCTCGGACGTCAAGGACGCGCACGACCGCTACGCGAACGTGGAGAGCGCGTACCTCCTCCAGCGCATGGAGTCCTTCGACGGCCTGGCCATCCTCGCCACCAACCTCCGCGCCAACCTGGACGACGCCTTCACCCGCCGCCTGGACCTGGTCATCGACTTCCCGGTCCCGGACCCGGACCAACGCCGGGTGCTCTGGGACCGCTGCCTGGGACCGACCCTCCCGCGCGCCGCGGACCTGGACCTCTCCTTCTGCGCCGAGAACTTCGAGCTGGCGGGCGGCAACATCCGCTCGATCGCGGTGACGGCGGCGTACCTGGCGGCGGACACGGGGGGCGCGGTGACGATGGCTACGCTGATCCACGCGGTACAGCGGGAGTACCAGAAGCTGGGGCGGTTGACGCTGGCCTCGGAGTTCGGGCCGTATCTGGACCTGCTGACCTGCTGACCTGCTGACCCGAGGAGGCGGGACCGGGACCCGGGCACGGGTGTCACCCTTGCGCGGAAGGGGCCGGGGAGCCACCGTGGTCGGAGCCGGGCTGTCGACGACCGGCTGGACCGAGGCCTACGGCGACGGGAGCCGGTGTGACCGCATTGTCTGTTCTGCCTGAGGGAGTCCTGCCCCACACGCTGTACGGCGAGGGCGCGCACAAGGTGATCGCGGTGCACGGCTGGTTCGCCGACCGCTCCGCGTACGACCCGGTGGTGCGCGATCTCGACCCCGGCTCGTTCCAGTACGCGGTGGCGGACCTACGGGGGTACGGCGAGGCCAGGGGCGTGGCGGGCTCGTACACGACGGCCGAGGGCGCGGCGGACGTGCTCGCGCTGGCCGACCGGCTGGGCTGGGAGCGCTTCTCGCTGATCGGTCACTCGATGGGCGGCTCCGTCATCCAGCGGACGCTGGCCGCCGCACCCCACCGCGTGCGCCGGCTGGTCGGCATCTCGCCGGTGCCCGCGTCCGGGCTGCCGCTGTCGCCCGAGCAGTGGGAGTTGTTCTCCGGTGCGGCGGCGAGCCCGGAGAACCGGCGGATCATCCTGGACCTCACCACCGGGGGCCGGCGTCCGGCGGCCTGGCTGGACCGCATGGTCCGGCGCTCGGTCCGGTGCAGTGATCAGCAGGCGTTCCGGGCCTGGCTGGACTCCTGGGCGGGCGAGGCCTTCCATGACCGGATCGACGGATCGCCGGTCGAGGCCCTGGCGATCGTGGGAGCGCTCGATCCGGCGCTCTCGGCCGAGGTGCAGCGGGAGACCTGGATGCGCTGGTTCCCGCGCGGCACGCTCGTCGAGCTGCCCTCCTGCGGCCATTACGCGATGGACGAGGCGCCACTCGACCTGATCAGGGTGGTGGAGGACTTCCTGCGGGCGGACACGGCCGACGACGGGGGCCCGGCGTGAGCGAGCCCGTTCTGCCGGGGACCGTTCCCGATGTGCTCGACCCCCGCAATCCGCGACGAGGACACCCCCGTCAACCCACGCTTACGCACCGCCCACGACTCAGCGCTGTGGTCCAAGCCGTCCGCACACCGGTCCTTCAGGTCCCGCGACGCCAACCTGCCCTGATACGCGCCCACCGCCCGCAACACCCGCTCGTCCTGGGCGGTGAGGTGCTTGAGACGGCCCCGCACCGCCACCCCGGACGGTCCAGCCACCACGAACGTCGCCGCCAACTCCCGCACACCAACACACCCCGCTCACGACCGGCGCACCACGCCACCCGCAACAACGAGCAACCCTCCACAAGGTCACCCATTCGACCCCAGAACTCATATCCCCCACGCACACCCGCCCCACCCCACCCCACTCACTCCCGAGCACTACAGCTCACCTATGTGGCTCAGCTCACAGCAGTTCAGGACCCCTTCACCCTGGACCTGTCCCGCTCCCCGAACCCCCACGTCTTCTTCGGCGACGGCCCCCACGTATGCCTGGGCGCCCACTTCGCCCGCCTGCAACTGCGCGTGCTGTACGAGGAGATGTGCACCACCTTGCCCCCGGGAACCATCGACCTCGCGGCCCCGCCGACCCACCTCCTGTCCAACTTCATCAACGGAGTGAAGTCACTGCGCGTGCGGGTGGCCGACGTCTGAGATGGCCCGCGGGATCTCTGCCGCGGCCCGCACCTGGTTCGTCAGTGGCTCGGAGGCGGCCAAATCCCGCCTCGCTCACGAAACAGCTCGAGGAGCTTTCCCGGTTCCCTTGCCAGTAGATCTTCCACTTCTTCAATCTCGACCTTGGGGTGGTCGGTGTCGGGACTTTCAGTGACTTCGAGCCCGGGGCTGAAGAGATAGTAGTCGTCGCCACTGCGGTAGCAGCCGAGAGGGATGCCCTCTTCTCGGCATCGTAAACTAGCTCGCCATTCTCGCTCCTGCGATCGAGAAACATTGCATCCGCGGCGCGTCAGCTCGGGGATGGCGACATCGTACGAGTTCCGCGTCAACGGGTTTCCATCGATCTCGAGATCCGCAAGGTCGCACTCCAGGAGCGGAGAAAGATCCTGAATCAAGTTTCTCGGTGTGGCGAGGAGGCGCAGACTCGGGAAGTTTGCAATACCTTCGAGTCGGCGGAGACCGCTGTCATGAATCCTTAGTGACAGCAGTTTCTCCAGCGCAGGCAGAGCGTCGAGCACTACCGGATCGCAGCCGGCGAGAATGAGGATCTCAAGATCCGGGAATTTTTCGAGTCCGGCCAATGATTTCGCGTGAGTCACATGGAGTTCTGTGATCGCATCACTGTCGTCCCTTCGCAGTCTTTTGTGCAGCCGGGCCAGTTCAACGCCTTTCGCGATTGCGGGATCCATAGGTGTCGTCACGTGTACTTCACTCCCTGGTTAAAGCATCGTGGACCTTCTGGAAATCTGCACGCACTCTTTCGTAATTGATCTTCTGAAGTTCCCCCAGCTGACCAAGCTTTATTCTTACGTGCTCGTCCGTCTGTGCAACTCCTGCAGCATTCACAGTGATACAGCGATAGATTGCGTCGACTTCGACCTCTTGTAGCGCGGCCGGTATGGGGCGAACCCCGGGATCCCAAATGAGTCGCACGACATCAGGGGCGGTTCCAGAGATCGGCAGTCTGGCCTGCAGGGATTCCAGGAACTCGAGCGCTGTCCCTGCCCGATTGGTTGCTATGAATTCGTCGAACAGGTTACGCAGCCCGTTGTGCCAAGGGTCGTCTCCATCGTTGAAGATGGGGTTTCGGTCGCTGGTGGTGAGGAACGCGCCCACATGCGCCGATATCGCTCCCCTTGTCGCAACACGCTGGGAATCGGGCGGTATTTCGACCCGATAGATCACGTCCGACGTGAATGAGCGCAATTTGTTATGCAGAGTCAACCAGTCCCGGGCGGCTTGGAGGCGTCCCTTGAGTCTGTGTTCAACCGCAAAATGTAGCACATCGGAAATGTAGTTGGTGGGGATCCATTCGTGCTTTCCCCCGTCGGCTTCGCGGAATTTTGTCTTCACGTAGGATCTCGAGTTGCTGTCGTTGTCCCACAGGTTCTTGAATTCCGGCCAGTCGATCGCTCCGACGGTTTCCCCTTCCATGATCTTCTGGAGGAAGACTATGATTTTATCTTTGGGTGCGGCGCTGATCATGTCGATTGCCTTTGCCAGTTTGCGGTCGGGGGCCTTGGTTCCCTTGGGGAACGGGTCGAATCGACCGTAGTTTCCTTCTCCGGGGAGGAAGCCCATTTTTGCCAGAGTCTTCAGGGTGTCCGTGTCTCCCGCCTGCCGCGCGCTCCTTGCCCCGACTTGGCGGATTTTGCTCAGCGCTCCCATTCCGAGCAGCCGGACGATATTCTGGCGTGAGTACCTGCTCGAGTCGCCGAAGACCTTTTTATAGAAATGATCCTTGTTCGGGTCGCTTCGGTTGTCGGAATAATAATCCTTTGCGACCCTCTCGTGCACGCTCCTGTCGGTGAGGTATTCCCTCGCCAATATGCTGGTAGGAGGGAGAATGTCATTGCTCTCCCACATCTTCCCGCGCGCGGTCTTCGGGTGCTTCAGTTGCTTGTCCCACCAGTCTGAATGTGCCTTCAGTATGAGTTGCTCTCCGTGCGCGGTGAAGTTCTTTCCTACGAGATCAATCTTTGCATTCGAGTCGTTACTGGTAGGCAGGTTCACGCTGTTGCTCGACATGGTTTGTACGTGAACGCGTTCCGAGAGTTCATTTTTCGACTCGACTACCAGATGCAATGGGACGCCGTGACGACGCGAGATTTTGGGAAGTTTCTCGGATACTGCTTCTTTCGCCGGCCGCTGGTTGAGCAGCAAGTTCGCTTCTCTGATTGCCTTTGCATCCTTGGCGGTCGACCTGTTCGAGCTTGCTCCATTTTCTGAGGGGATTTTTTTCTTCGACTTTTTCCAGATGCTCCTTCCCTTTTTGGCTATGAAGTCAACGATCTTGTCGATCGCTCGGTTCACCGGGCGGGAGACCGCGTGGAATACGGACTTCACCTTCGCGGCCAGGCTGCCGATGCCCAGCAGGGACGCGAGGAAGCCGATCAGGAGGGGGACGCTCGCGGCCAGGGCGGTTTCGACCATCTTGGGGACGCCCGCCTTGCCGCCGTTGGCTATGGCGACCACCGCGTCCAGGACCGAGTTGACGAACTCCACTATCTGGGCGCCCTGGTTCACCACGAAGGTGACGATGTCGATGATTCCCTTGACCGCGCGGACGAAGGCTGAGGCGGGGTTCAGGAGCGAGAGGATCCAGGTGATGCCCGCGATGATGACCGTGGGAATCAGGTAGCTCGTCAGCTTTTCCAGGATCGTGGACTTGAGGTCGCCCGCCTCCTCCTGGATCTCCTTGACCGCCCCGGCCGGGCCCTCGCGGGCGATGTTCTGGGCGACCGGGACCGAGGACTCGACCGCCGTCATCGCCTCGTCCGGGACGCCCTTGCGGGTCACGCGGGCCCGGATGTTGGCCCAGGTCAGGCCCAGGAGGGAGCCGATGAGCTGGATGATGCCCTTCATGTCGAACTTCTGGGGGAGTTCTAGGCCCGCCTTCACCGCCGTGCCGAGCAGCCACGACACGACCCCGGTCCTCAGGTGGTCGGCGATGTTCGTGAGGAAGAGGTTCAGGCCCGCGCCGACGGCCGACACCAGGTTTCCCAGGAAGCCGATGGGGTCCTTGATGATCTTCATGATCGCGCCGGCGGCCTTGGCGAGGATGCCCAGGAGGAGGTTCTTCAGCTCGTTGATCGTCTTGATCGCGCCGACGATCGCGTCCTTCGCCTGGTCGATCAGGCCCTTGTTGGCCTCCTGGAGCTTCTTGATCTCCTCGTCGACCTTGTTGAGCGCCGCCGTGTATTTCTGGGCCAGGTCCTGGACCAGCTGTTCCGACTTCTCGTTGACCGTCGCTTCCAGGTCGTCGAACTTGCCCGCGAAGTCCTTCGCCGCCTCCTCGCCGAACTGCCGCAGATCGGCGGGCAGTTTGTCGACCTCTGCCTTCAGTTCGCCCCGGCCCTTCGCGATCCGGGCCTTCGCTTTGCCCAGTTCGGTGCCGATGATGTCCGCGACCGACGAGATCACCGTCCGCATCTGGGACACGTACAGCTTGCGGGCCTCCTGGTAGAGGTTGTTCGCCTCCTCCGGCAGGCCCGCGAATTTGTCCTTCACCCAGCGGGCCTTGCCGGTCCAGCCGGAGTACCGCTTGTCCTTGTACTTCTTCATCCGGCGCTTGTGGTCCGCCGTGAACGCGTCCCGGGCCGCCTTCTCCCCGGAGGTGAACGCGGCGTCGACCTTCTTGTCCAGGCCGGACAGTGTCGCCTCGACGTCCTTCTTCGTGCCGTCGTAGACCTTCTGGAGCTTCGCCGTGACCTCGGCGCGCTTCTTCTCGTCCTTCGACTTGGTCTCGCCCTTGCCGCCGTCCACCTTCTGCCCGGCCTGCGCACGCGTCGCGGTCAACGTGCTCATCGCGGCGGCGCCCGACGCCGCTGCCCCCGCCTTCGCGGCGGACAGCTGCCGGCTCTCGGCCGACCTGCCCTTCGCCGGGGCCTTCGCGGAATCCGCCTCGGCGGTCTTCTTCGCGGTCAGCGCCTCGTTGAACTCCGGCTCGTTGCCCTTGGCGAGCTGCTCCTCGGTGACCTCCGCGTCCGCCATCGCCTTGTCGTTCTGCGCGGGCCCCTCGGAGAAGTCCGTGACCGAAGCCGGCTGCTTCTCGGGGATCGCGGCCGCCGCGGACGGCGCCCCGGGGTTCCCCGGCGGCTGGTCCGGGGTGAGCGGGGTGACGGGCTTGTCCTTCGCGGCCGACGTGTCCGGCGGGGCCTTCGTCGCCGTGTCGATGTCCTTGGCCGACGACTCCTTGCCGTCCGAGACCTTGCCGTCGACCTCCGCCTTGACCCGCTCCGCCTTGCCGGATTTGGCGAACTTGTCGGCGTCGTCGAGGTTCTTCGGCGCCTGCGCGTCGATCGCCTTGTTCACCGCGTCGATGAACGCCTTCTTGTCGAACTCGCCGGGCTTCGCGGCGTTCATCTTCTCCGCGTTGGCCGCCTTGCCCTGCGCCTCCTTGTCGTCCGGAGGCGCGACGGCGGCAGCCTGCGACGCCTTCGACTCCGTCGCGGCCGGCCGGTGCTGGGCCATCCGCTGCTTCTTCGCCGCGATGTCGGCCCTGACGCCCCGGAAGCCCGGCGCCTGGGCCGGGGACGGCTTGACGGGCGCCGTGTAGCGCTGGGCGACGAGACGCGAGACGGCCGCGTTGCCGGCCGCCCGTTGCAGCCGCTGGATACTGCGGCGGTCCGGCGCCGGGGCAGGGGCGGGCGTGGGCGCGGGAGCCGCTTCCGTACGAGGGGAGCCGGTACGGGACCCGGCGGCGGGGGCGGAGGGCGGCTTCTCGGGACCCGCCTTCATACGCCACCTCCCGCCTGTACAGCCGCCCGCACACGGTGGCTAGCCAGGCTGCCGGGCACCCATGAGGTGCGGGGAGCCCCGGCGGGACGGGGGAGGGGCAGGCCCGTACGGTGCGCCCGGCGCCGCCTCCTTGCCTCATCGGGCAGCGCCGCATGCACGCCGGGGCGGCCGACTATCCGTTCCCGGTGATCGCCGAAGTGGCGAGAATCGCCGGTGTTCCCCGGTCGGGCAGCGGTCACGCGACGGGGTGGGAAGCACGTCGAGGAGCACGTCGAGGAGAGGCCTTCTATGCCGTCGTACCTGTCCCCGGGCGTCTACGTCGAAGAGGTCGAGTCCGGTTCCCGGCCGATCGAAGGGGTGGGCACGTCGGTCGCCGCCTTCGTCGGGTTCGCTCAGCGCGGCCCGTTCGACGAGCCCACGCTGATCACGAACTGGAGCCAGTTCGTCAGCACCTTCGGCGACTTCGTGGACGGCACGTACCTCGCCGCCGGCGTCTACGGCTTCTTCGCCAACGGCGGCGGCATCTGCTACGTCGTCCGCATCGGCGACGGCTCGGACACCGCCGCCGGGGGAGCGGAGGGCGAACTCGCGGCCGGCTCCGAGGTCCAGGTCGGGCCGTACGCCGTCAAGCCGAAGCCGGGCGTGGCCGGCGAGATCAGCGTGGAGGTCGCGGAGGCCGAGGGCGATGACCCGCCGTCCGACGTGTTCCAGCTGATCGTCAAGCGCGACGGCCAGGTCGCGGAGACGTATCCGTCCGTGACGACCAAGCGGAGCAAGGAGAACGTCGCCACCCGGGTCAACGCCAAGTCCGAGCTGATCGAGATACGGGAGTCGGGGCGCGGCGCCGCCCCCGCCCGCCCCGCTCCCCAGTCGGTGACGCTCGCCCCCGCGGCGCCGCCCGCCGGAAGCGCCGGGGCGCTCGCCCCCGAGGTGTACGTCGGCGACGCCGACCGCCGCACGGGTCTCGGCGGCCTCGAAGCGGTGGACGACGTCACGATGATCGCCGTGCCGGATCTCATGGGAGCTTACGAACGCGGCCTGCTCGACCTGGAATCGGTCGTCGCCGTGCAGCAAGCACTGATCCGGCACTGTGAGTTGATGGGGGACCGGGTCGCCATTCTCGACCCGCCACCGGGCCTGACGCCGCAGCAGGTCCGCGCCTGGCGCACCGACCGGGCCAACTTCGACTCCAAGTACGCCACGCTCTACTACCCGTGGATCAGCGTCGCCGACCCGGCGTCCGGCCGCGCGACCCTCGTACCGCCGAGCGGTCACATCGCCGGGATCTGGGCCCGCAACGACGACTCGCGCGGTGTGCACAAGGCACCGGCCAACGAGGTGGTGCGCGGGGCGGTTGCATTGCAGACGCAGCTGACCAAGGGCGAGCACGACCTGCTCAACCCGATCGGACTGAACTGCATCCGCGCCTTCCCCGGACGCGGCATCCGGGTCTGGGGCGCCCGTACCCTGGCCTCCGACCCGGCCTGGCGCTACCTGAACGTGCGGCGGCTCTTCAACTACCTGGAGGAGTCGATCCTCGCCGGCACCCAGTGGGTGGTCTTCGAGCCGAACGACGATGCCCTGTGGGCCCGCATCCGGCGCACCGTCTCCGCGTTCCTGGTGAACGAGTGGCGCAAGGGCTCGCTGTTCGGCCTCACCCCGGACGAAGCCTTCTACGTGAAGTGCGACCGGGAGACCAATCCGCCCGAGAGCGTCGACGCGGGGCAGGTCGTGTGCGAGATCGGCGTCGCGCCCGTCAAGCCGGCCGAGTTCGTCGTGTTCCGGCTCTCCCAGCTGACCGGCGGGACCGGAGGCGTGGACGAGTGACCGGTCCGCGCCGCCCTCCAGTGACCGGCCCGTTCCCGAACCTGGCGTAAGGAGCCTGTGGTGCCACTTCCCGATCTCGACAGTTCCGTCGGGCACTCCTTCGGTCTCGAATTCGACAGCGTCGTCATCAAGCAGATCACCGAGGTCAGCGGTCTGAAGATGGAGCAGGATGTCATCGAGCTGAAGCAGAACACCGCCGACGGCAAGTACGCCATCAAGAAGCTGCCCGGCCGCCCCAAGGCCGGCGAGGTCACCGTCACGCGCGGTCTGACCGAGGACAACAGCTTCGAACGCTGGATCAAGGACTCCCGCTTCGGCCGCATGACGAACGCCCGCCGCAACGGCGCCGTCATCGTGTACGACTACGAGGGCCTGCCGATCAAGCGGTACAAGCTCATCAACGCCTGGCCCAAGTCGCTGGAGATCGGCACCCTCAAGGCCGGCGACACCTCGGTGCTCACGGAGAAGCTGGCGATCACGTACGAGAGCATGGAGCTCGACTGATGCGGCGTACGGTCCAGTTCCAGGCGCCCCCGGAACGGGACACGGGCCCGGGCAGGTCCGAGCCGCTGCGGACCGAGTTCACCTTCGAGCTGCCGCGCGGTTACGTGGACGAGTCGGGCACCGTGCACCGCAGCGGGGTGATGCGGCTGGCGACCGCCCGGGACGAACTGGTCCCCCTGCGCGACGACCGGGTCCGGGAGAACTCCGCGTACCTCTCGGTCGTGCTGATCTCCCGGGTGGTGACGCGGATCGGGACGGTCGAGGACATCCATCCGGGCGTCATCGAGGACCTGTTCGCGTCGGACCTGGCCTTCCTCCAGGACTTCTACCGCCGGATCAACGCCGAGGGGCACACCCGCGCGGCCGTCACCTGTCCGTCCTGCGACGAGGAGTTCGCGGTGGATCTCGCCGGCGGTCGCCTGGGGGAATCGTGACGTACGCGGCCGACCTGCTCTACGAGGAGGTCGCGTACCTCGCCTACCACTTCCACTGGCCGCTCGACGACCTGCTGGACCTGGAACACCCGGAACGCCTGAAGTTCGTCGCACAGGTCGCCCGCCTCAACGGGCAGTAGCCAGGAGCACGGAGGAGGACGAGGAACCATGGGGCTGATGTCCTGGCTGCGCGGCGGCCGTTCCGCCGACGCCCCGCCCCCGCGGCTCCCTGGCCCGCCGGGGCCGGGCCGGGCCGACCGGGTCGACGTGAACCGGCTGGAACCTGTGCAGCGGTCCGTCTGGGGCCAGGAGCTCCTGACCGACCCGCTCGCCTTCGAGTCGAGGCTGACGACCCGCCAGGACACGTCACTGGGCACGCCGTTGGGGCACCTGGTGAGCCCCGAGGCCCCCGCCGGTCTGGTACGCGGTGTGGTTGACGCCGCCCCGGGAAGCCCGGCCCCACCGGTCCAGCGGGCCGTCGAGATGCCGATGCCGGAACGCTCAGGCAAGGGGCGTGGCGCGGTCGCCGTCCAGCGGACGTACGGGAACGGCCCGCCGCACCTGACCTCCGCCGGACCCGCCTCGGCCTCCGCCGGTGTGCCCGTCCGCCAACTGGTCGGCGAGCAGCCCCTGCTGCCGCCGGACACGAACACCGGGCCGGTGGGCCCGGCGCCTCGCGCGGACGCCGCCGAGCCCGGCGCCCCGGTGCCGGACGAGCCGCCCGTGCAACGCACCGCCACCTCCGCCGATGGGCCACCGCCGCCGGTGCCACTCCCGCCCCCGACCCGACGCACCGGCGGCCTCGGCGCACCGCTGCCCGGCCTGCCGCCCACGGCGCAGCGCAAGGCGGTCCGGCCCCCGCAGTCGCCCCAGGTGCAGCGCGACGGCGCCCCGCCGCCGGCCCACGCCACCGACCCGGCGCCCGGCCCCGGCGCGAGCCCGGAGCCGCTGCCCCCCGAGACGACCGGCACCCCGGACACCCCCTCCGGGGCGGAGGCCGTGGCGCCGCTCCTGGGCGACGCCCCGCTCAAGCCGGAGGGCGGTGCACCCGCGCCCGACGCGGCGGCGGACCGCCACCACGACCCCGCCGCCCCGGTGCAGCGCACGGGCACCCCGCCGTCGGCCGCCCCCGGCCGCCCCACCGCCCCCCTGCTCGGGGACCGGCCCCTGACCCTCCGTACCGCCGACGCCCCCGGCGACACCCCGGCCGTCCAGCGCGCGGCGGAAAGCGCCGAGGGCGCCCCCGGGCCGTCGCCCTTCGTCCCCGCGCCCCCGGCCCCGCCGCCCGCCGTGGCCGTCCGCTGGACCGCGACCGACGCGGGCACGGTACCCGCAGCGTCGGGGGCGCGGGGAGTGCCGGGAGCACGGGGAGTACAGCGAGTGGCGAGTGCCCCGGCGGCGCCGTCGCAGCGCGGGGCGGCCCCCGTGCAGCGGCAGACGGCCCCGCCGCCCGCCCGCCCGCAGCCGTCGGACGGCCGGGGGCCACGCGTCCCCGCCTCCGTGCGGAACGCCGGGGCCTTCGCCGTGGCGGCGGGCGTGGCGCAGCGGATGGCCGACGGGAGCGTCGTCTTCCCGTCCGCGCCCCGCGACGGCACCTCGCGACCGGTCGTCCAGCGGGACTCGGACACCGCAGAGGAACCCCCGCCGCCGCCCCTGCCGGAACCCGATCCCCCGCCGGAACCCGATCCGGAGCCGGGGCCCGAGCCCGAGCCGCCGGCCACGGAGCAACCGGCGGCGACGACCGGTTCGTCCGTGAGCCCGGACGGGACACCGCAGGCGCCCCCCGTCACCGACGAGCTGGTCCGGGCGCTCTACGCGCCCCTGAGCAGACTGCTGAAGGCGGACCTGAGACTCGAACGCGAACGTTCCGGCTCCCTCATCAACACCCGTCACTGACCTCACTGATCGAGAGGCACGCGCCATGGCCACCGCCCCCGCCCCGGACGACCCCGCAGTCAGCGTCTGCTTCGTCGTGACGATCGACGACATCGAGCTCGGGTCGTTCAACACCTGCGACGGGCTGGGCTGCGAAGTCGTCCTGGAGACCCGCGAGGAGGGCGGCAACAACGGGCATGTGTGGCAGCTGCCGACCCGGCTGAAGTACTCCAACGTGAAGCTGTCGCGCCCGCTCACCAGGGAGACGGAGAAGGTGGCGCGCTGGTTCGCCACCATGACGACCGGGTTCAGCCGCAAGACCGCGCACATCGAGGCGCGGACCGGCGACGGCCGGAAGGTCGCCCAGTGGGGGCTGCTCGAAGTCGTTCCGGTGCGGTGGACCGGGCCCTCGTTCACGCCGGAGTCGCCCAAGGTCGCGATGGAGACGATCGAGATCGCCCACCACGGCTATGTGATGGAGGGCTGAGCGGCGTGAGCTCGGGACCCATCGCGTTCAGCGCGGCCGGGACGTCCGGAGTGGCGTCCGCCGCGAAGGGCGGCTCGGCCAGGCCCAAGCTGGAGCACGCCTACCTGGAGCTGCGCACACCGCCCACCGGGGGCGGTCTCACCCCCGGCGGCCCGTGCGGGCGGATCGACTTCCAGTTCAACCCCAAGGAGCTGAGCCTGACGAAGGCGGCCTCCTGGAAGCGCACCCCGGCCAAGGGGGCCAAGAGCTCGGGCCCGCCGGAGTACCAGGGCTCGCAGCCCAGCAAGCTGACCGTCGAGATGTTCTTCGACGCGGGCGACACCCAGGACACCCGGGTCGTGACGGCGGTGGAGCAGCTGTTCGCGTGCTGCGTGCCGACGAACGAGACCAGGCAGCAGCAGCGTTCCTCGCCGCCCTGGGTGGTGTTCCACTGGGGCGGCCTGACCGGCTTCCCCGGTTACGTGAGCCAAGTCGCCGCCAAATACACGCTGTTCACCACGTCGGGCGTGCCGATCCGGGCCGTCTGCCAGGTGACGATGGAGGAGATCAGCGGGGAGACGCCCGGCCAGAACCCCACGTCCGGGGCGCTGGCGGCCCGGCGGGTGCACCGCGTCGCGTCGGGGGACTCGCTGCCGTCGCTCGCCCACCGTGAGTACGGCGACGCGGGCGCCTGGCGGGTCATCGCCGAGGCCAACGGCATCGATGACCCGATCAGACTGGCCCCCGGCACGCAGCTGCTGCTGCCCGCCCTGGACGAGCTGAGCCGGCTGGACGACAACGGCGGCCGGGGGGCGGGGCGATGACGCGCACCGGGGTCGCCAGCGCGCTGGTGGTGGAGTTCGACGGCCGCCCGCTGCCCGCGAAGTTCCTCAACACGCTGGTCGAGGGATACGTGGACGACAGCCGTACGCTCCCCGACCTCTTCCTGCTCCGGTTCCGCGACCCGGACCGTGTCCTGCTCGAACAGGCCGGCCTGAAGATCGGCAGCGAGGCCCGGCTCCTCGCCAGGGCCGGCGGCGGCACCGCCCCGAAACCACTCCTCGAAGGAGCGGTCACGGCCCTGGAGGTGGAGCTGGACGAGACCGGCACCTTCACCGTGGTCCGGGGACTGGACGAGTCGCACCGGCTGCTGCGGGGCCGGCGCGTCGCCAGCTACCAGAATATGACCCTGTCCGACATCTGCGGCCAGGTCGCCCAGCGCGCCGGACTCGAACCCGGCACCGTGGACATCGCGGGCCCGGTCATCGAGCACCTCGCCCAGCCCAACGTCACCGACTGGGAGTTCGTGCGCGGACTCGCCGAGGAGGCGGGCGCCCAGGCGTACGTACGCGACGGGCAGCTGCACATCACCCGGCCCGCCGAGGCGAGCGGGGCGCCGGACGGCTCCGCACGCGCCGACCGCGACCCGCTCGTCCTCGAACTCGGCAGCAATCTGCTGCGCTGCCGCGCCGGTGTCTCGGCCGCCGAACAGGTCTCCGAGGTCGAGGTGCGCGGCTGGGACATCGGCGCCAAGGAACCGCTGGTCGGCCGGTCGCCCGCCGGGAAGTCGGCCACGCTGGACCTCGGCGTCACGGCGGCCGAGGTCGCCGCCCCCTTCGGCGAGGCCCGGTTCGTCGTCACTGATGCCGCGTACGGCAGCCAGGCGCAGGTGGACCAGGCGGCGAAGGCGCTGGCCGAGCGCATCGCCGGCTCGTTCGCGGAACTGGAGGCGGTGATCCGGGGCAACCCCGAGGTCACGGCGGGCAGCGCGGTCGCCCTCAACGCGGTCGGCGCGCCCTTCGAGGGCCGGTACACGGTCACCTCCTCGCGCCACGTCTTCGACGCCGTACGCGGCTACGAGACCTGGATCACCGTGTCGGGCCAGCAGGAGCGCTCACTGCTCGGGCTCACGGCGGCCACCGGCACACCCGGGGGCGGTCCGCGCTGGGCGGGTCTGGTCAGCGGGACGGTCACGGACACCCAGGACCCGGAGGGCTCCGGCCGGGTGAAGGTGCGCTTCCCCTGGCTGTCCGAGGAGTACGCGAGCGACTGGGCGCGCACCGCGCAGTCCGGCGGCACGGGGGGCGGCGAGGCGTTCATCCCCGAGGTCGGCGACGAGGTGCTGGTCGGCTTCGAGCAGGGGCACCTGGACCGGCCGTACGTGCTGGCGGGCCTGTACAACGGCAAGGACCGGCCCGGCGGGGGGACCCCGGGCGCACCCGGAGCCCCCGGCGCGCCCGACGCGGGCGGCGGCGATCTGGTCGACCCCACCACCGGTGCCGTCAACCGCCGCGCCTTCGCGTCCAAGAGCGGCAACCAGCTCGAACTGCTGGACGCGGCGAACGGCCCGCAGGGCGTGCGGCTGCGCACCGGGGACGGAAAGCTCACCATCGACCTGGACCGGCGGGGCACCGCCGTCGTCATCAGCAGCGACGGCAGCGTCACCATCGAGGCCAAGGAGCAGGTCTCCGTCACGGCCGCCAAGGGCGTCTCCCTGGACGCCGGGCGCGGGGAGCTGAAGCTCACCGGCGAGAGCGTCACCCTCACCTCCCGCAGCGGTGTCGCCCTGGACGGCGGGAACGGCAGGGTCGCCCTCTCCACGGACGGTGCCGTGGAGGTGCACGGCGGCCAGGTCACGGTCGACGGCAGCCGGCGCACGGACCTGAAGAGCGGCGGCTCCGTCTCCGTCAACGCACCCATGATCCAGCTCAATTGACGCACCACCACACCCGCAGCGAACAGGAGCGCACCGCATGCCGTCAGCAGCAGCCGCCCGGGTCGGCGACCCCACGGGGCACCCGGGCACGGTCGGGCCGCCCGGGGTGGTCTCGGTGCTGATCGGCGGCAGACCCGCGGCCACGGTCGGTACCACCCACCAGTGCGCGTCGCCGCTCGGACACCCCCCGACCCCGATCGCGCCCCCCGGCAGCCGGAGCGTGTTCATCGGCGGCAGACCGGCCGCCCGCGTCGGAGACCTGAGCGGCTGCGGGGCGCCGGTCCTCTCGGGCTGCGCCACGGTGCTGATCGGAGGCTGAACGGACATGGGAGAGCAGTTCATCGGGGCCGGCTGGGCCTTCCCACCGCGCACGGACGCCACCGGGTCCATCGCCCTGGTACGCGGCGAACGCGAACTGGAGGAGTCGATCCGGCTGATCCTCGCGACGTCACCGGGCGAACGCCCGATGCGGCCCGAATTCGGCTGCGCCGTCAACGACTACGTGTTCGCCCCGGCCGACGCCGGAACGGCCGGGCAGCTCGCGTACGAGGTGCGCCTCGCCCTGGAGCGCTGGGAACCGCGCATCGAGGTCGCCGACGTCACCGTCCGGTTCGACGCGGCGGACAGCGGGGTGCTCTACATCGACATCGGCTACACGGTGCGCGGCTCCAACGACCCGCGCAACCTCGTCTTCCCGTTCTACGTGATCCCCCCGCACGGACCGGAGACGAACCCCGACGACGAGGAGGCCGGCGCGTGACCCTGCCCAGTCCGCATCTGGACGACCGCCGCTTCCAGGGGCTGGTGGACGAGGCCAAGCGCCTGGTCCAGCAGCGCTGCCCGGAATGGACCGACCACAACGTGTCGGACCCGGGCGTCACGCTCATCGAGGCGTTCGCGACCATGGTCGACCAGCTCGTCTACCGGGTGAACCGGGTACCGGAGAAGAGCTACCTCACCTTCCTCGACCTCATCGGCGTACGGCTGCACCCGCCGACGGCCGCGCGCACCGAGGTGACCTTCCGGCTGTCCGCCCCCCGCCCCGACCCCGTCGTGGTGCGCGCCGGGACCGAGGTGGCGACCGTCCGCACGGAGACGGAGGAGGCGGTCGTCTTCACGACCTCGTCCGAACTGACCGTGGTGCCGTGCTCGTTCGCCCACCTGGCGACCTGGCCGGCCGCCGAGGAGGTGGTCGACCGCACCGAACAGCTCGCCATCGGGCGTGACGTGGCATGCTTCGGCGCCACCCCCGCCCCCGGTGACTGCCTCTACGTGGGCCTGTCGGCCGCCGTGCCGGCCGGTGTGGTCGTGCTGCGGCTCGACTGCCGCGTCGAGGGCGTCGGCGTGGACCCGCTGCGCCCGCCCCTGGTCTGGGAGGCGTGGGACGGGACCGGCTGGGCGGCCTGCGAGGTCGAGAAGGACGACACCGGCGGCTTCAACCGGTCCGGCGAACTCATCCTGCACCTGCCGAGGACCCACACCCCGGCCGCCGTCGTCCGGCGCACCGGCGGCTGGCTGCGCTGCCGCCTGATCGAGGCCGAGCCCGGCCGCCCCACCTACCTGGCGCCGCCCGTGGTCCGGTCCGTCACCGCCTTCACCATCGGCGCCACCGTCGACGCCGAGCACGCCGAGACCATCACCGACGAAGTGCTCGGCGCGGCGGAGGGCGTACCGGGCCAGGCGTTCACCCTGGCCCGCTCGCCCGTCGTGCCGGGGGACTTCGTGGTCGAGGTCGCGGCCCCGGCGAGCGGCCCCGAGCCGGAGTACACCCGCTGGACCAGGGTCGACGACTTCGCGCACTCCGGCCCCGAGGACCGGCACATCACCCTCGACCCGAACTCCGGCCGCGTCGAGTTCGGCCCCGCCGTACGCGAACGGGACGGCTCCATCCGCTCCTACGGGGCCGTCCCCGCCAAGGGCGCCACGGTCCGGGTGCGTTCGTACCGCACCGGTGGCGGGGTGCGGGGCAACGTCGCCCGCTCGACCCTGAAGATCCTGCGCAGCGCCATCCCGTACGTGGCCCGCGTCGAGAACCGCGGACCCGCGCTCGGCGGGGTCGACGGGGAGAGCGTCGAGAGCGCCCGGGTGCGCGGCCCGATGACCCTGCGCACCCTGCACCGCGCCGTCGTCCCGCACGACTACGAGCTCCTGGCCCGCGAGGTCGCCCCGGACGCCGCCCGCGTGCACTGCATCAGGGCCGGGGCCGACGGCGAGGAGAGCGACGCCACGGCCCAGGGCGTACGGCTCCTCGTCGTGCCGGCCGGGCGCAGCGACGACCGGGGCCGGATCGAGTTCGACGAGCTGGTCCCGCCCGCCCCGACCCTGCGCCTCATCGCCGGGCACCTGGAGGAGCGCCGCCCGATCGGCGCCCGCCTCGCCGTCGAACCGCCGTTCTACCAGGGCGTCACCGTCGTCGCCTCGGTCCAGGCCGAGCCGGGCGCGGACCGCGACCGCGTGCGCGACGCGGCACTGGCCGCGCTGTACGGGTACTTCAACCCCCTGACCGGCGGCCCCAACGGGCAGGGCTGGCCCTTCGGACGCCCGGTCCAGTCCGGCGAGGCGTTCGCCGTGCTCCAGCGGGTGCCGGGCGTGGACCTGGTGGAGGACGTACGCCTCTACCGCGCCGACCCGGTGACCGGTGAACGCACCGACGCCACCACCAAGATCCCGCTCGACCGGCACGCGCTGGTCTTCAGCTACGAGCACCAGCTCCGGGTGAGAGGAGCCTGACCCCATGCGCACCGGTGTCCCCGGGCTCCCCACCCCGCACCCCCTGGTCGACCAGCTCCCCGCCGTCTACCTGGAACAGGACTTCCTCCGCCGCTTCCTCGGCGCGCTGGACGACGTCCTCGCCCCGGTCCTGCTCACCATCGACAACCTCCCCGCCCACCTGGACCCGCGCAGCGCCCCCGACGACTTCCTGGCCTGGCTGGCGCAGTGGGTGGCGGCGGAGTCCCCCGAGGACGGCCCGGTCGAAAGGCGCCGGGAGACGGTACGCGGCGCGGTGGCCCGGCACGCCCGGCGCGGAACGGCGGGCGGCCTCGCCGAGGCGGTGCGCCTGGCGACCGGCGCGGACCCGGAGATCACGGAGAGCGGCGGCACCGCCTGGTCCACCGGGCCAGGCACCGCGCTTCCCGGCGCGCCGCGCCCCTGGGTGACGATCCGGGTCCGGGAGGGGCACGGCCGGCCCGTCGACCGGGCCCGGCTGGAAGAACTCATCGGCACGGAGGTGCCGGCCCACGTGGGCTTCACGCTGGAGATCCTGCCCTCGGACGAGGGCGCGGGGGGTGCGACGCGGTGATCTGCGAGTCGTGCGGTACGAGGAACGAACCGGGCCGCGCATTCTGCGTGTCGTGCGAGGCCTTTCTGGCCTGGGAGGAGGACGACGAGGCCGCACCCTCCACGCCTCGTGCGCCCGCGCGGTCCGGTCCGCCGGTGACGAGCCCGCCGGCCCCCGCCCCGCCACCACCCGTCGCTCCCGAACCGGAACCGGACGCCGGGCCCCCGGCCCCCGTACCCCCGCCCTCCGCGGCGCCCGCCCCCGTACACCAGGACCCGTCCCGCCCGTCGTCCCACGCGGTGGACCCCCTCCCCGCCATCCCGCCGCAACGCCCGCCGGCCCCCGCGCTCCGCGGCGAGGACGCGGACCGGCCGGCCCCGCCGCCCCGCACGCCCCACGCACCCGCACCACCCGCGGGCGCCGGCCCCCGGCGCCCCGGGGACCGGCCGGACACCCCGCCCGGTCCCGCCGCCCGGACCCCCGACGCGTCGTCGCCCGAACCACCGCCGGCCGCGCCCGTGCGGTGCCCCGGCTGCGGCACCGAGAACGCACCCGACCGCACCCTGTGCGTCCGGTGCGCCCTGCTCCTCGACCCCGGGCCCCCGCCCGCCGCGCGCCCGCCGTGGTGGCGCCGCCTCTTCCGCAGGGGCCCGGCACGGGGCCACCAGGCCGGGGCGCGCCCACGACGCCGTCGGCGTGGACCGCGGCTCGGCATCCCCCTCGCACTGCTCCTCGTCCTGGCCGGGGCGTGGTTCGCGCTGCCGCACCTGTCCGGGCTGCTGGGCCTCGCCAAGGAGGAGACGGGCGCGCCGGAGTCAATGCCGCCCTCCGCGTGCCACGCGTCCAGCGCGGCGCGCGGACACGCGGCGGGCGCCGCCGTGGACGGCTTCAACAACCGGTACTGGGCGCCCGAGGACACCGGTGGCGGGGCGGGGGAGTTCCTTGAGTGCACGTTCGACTCGCCGGTCCGGCTACGGAAGATGGTGGTCTTCTCCGGCACCTCGACGCGTACGGACGAGTATCTGACGCAGGCGCGGCCGGCCAGGCTCGTCGCCGAACTGACCGCGAAGGACGGCACCAGGAGCACCAGGACGATCCGGCTCGCCGACCAGGCGGGCCAGCAGACGTTCGACGTACGGGGCTCGGAGACCGTCCGCATCCGGCTCACGGTCGACTCCGCGTACGGCACCGGCAAGGGCCGCCGGGTGGCGATCGCCGAGGTCGAGTTCTTCGGCCACCGCTCCTGACACCGCGGCCCGCCACGCGCGCCCGGCTTGCGACGGAGGGAGGGGGACGGCAGGGTTCGGTGCTGTGCCCACTCTCCTGATCGTGCATCACACCCCCTCGCCGAACTGCCAGGCCCTCTTCGAGGCCGTCGTCTCCGGCGCGACGACGGACGAGATCGAGGGCGTACGCGTCGTACGGCGCGCCGCGCTCGCCGCGACGGCCTCCGACGTACTCGAAGCCGACGGGCTGCTCCTCGGCACCCCGGCGAACCTCGGCTACATGTCCGGGGCGCTGAAGCACTTCTTCGACCAGATCTACTACCCGTGCCTGGACACGACGCGGGGCCGCCCCTTCGGCTACTACGTGCACGGCGGCAACGACGTCACGGGCGCCGTGCGCGGCATCGAGACGATCACCACCGGCCTCGGCTGGCGCCGGGCGGCGGACGCCGTGCGGGTGACGGGCGAGCCGGCCAGGGCGGACACCGAGGCCTGCTGGGAGCTGGGAGCCACGCTGGCGGCCGGCCTGACCGAATAAGGGGCTGCGCGGCCGGGGCCCGGACGCTACGCTGTGCCGCGATGACGACTCACTCTCTCAGAAGAATGGGGGACCCGTCCGCGCAAGGTGAGTGCTGATGACCACTCACCGGCCCGACGAGGACCCCTTCCTGTCCTTCTGGCTGCGCGTGCGCGAGTTCGCCGTGCCGCCCTCCATGATCGAAACCGCCACCGCGCGGCGCCGTACCGGCGACTGGGCGGGCGCCTGCGCCGCCGCCGGCGTCGACGTCGACTTCAACCCCCGGGCGCTGGCCCGCGCGTACGGGCGGGAACTCGCCGCCCGCGTACGCGCCGACCTGCGCCACCTCGCACCGGACCTGCTGCGCTGGCACATGCCGAGGATCGCCCCGCGCGGGCTGCTGCGTCCCGGGCTGACGGTCGCGCTCGCCCGGTACGACTCCGAGCCGCGCGCCGGCACCGCCCGGGCGCCGGCCCCCCTGCACCTGGTGGCCAGAACACCGCCCGCCTGGGCGGACGCCGGCCAGCGGATCAGCCTCGGCCTGTGGGACGGCAGCGGCCCGGGCACCGTACGCCTGCATCCGCATCCCTACCCCAGCCGTCGGTTCCGGCTCGACCTGCACCGCCACCTGTGGGACGCGCGCAGCGCTGCTGAGCTGCGGGTACGCGGGGGAGGGAAGGACGGGACGCAGACGGCACCGGACCTCCTCGGCCGGCTGCCGCCGGGGCGCCGCTGTGCCGTCGGCCGCTGGGCGGCGGAAGCCGCGCTGCTGCTCGCCGCCGAGGGCCGCACCTCGGGCCCCGTCACCGTACGGCTGGGCGGGCGGCACCGGCTGCTCCTGGACGTGGACGGCAGCGTGCGGCTCGCGGACGGCCGGGGCGCAGCCCGCACCCCGCTGGTGCTGCCCGACGCGGCGACCTGGGCGCTGCCCGACCTCGAACTCCTGCGCGCGGGCGCGATCGGGGCCGACCGGCTGCACCCGCTCGTCGCGGACGCCCTGGCCCCCGGACACACACCGGCCGGTCCGCCACCGGCCCCCGTCGGCGCCGGTCACCCGCGCGTCGTGGAATGCCGGGGCGCCCGGCACCGCATCGGCCTGGTCGACGGGGTGCTGTCCGCCCTGGACCACGACCCGGCCGAGATCCGGCGCGAGGAGCTGCTGGTCGCCCTGACCGGGACCCCGGTGCCGTGCCTCCGCGCCATCGACGAGGCCTACCGCCGCCCGGACTGCCTCACCGGGGTGCGGGAACGGCTCGACCACGGCGACATCGCCGGCGCCCTCGCCATCGTGGAAGGTCTCCTCGGCCCTGGCGCACAGCTCCGCGACGGCCCGCTGCGCGACGAACTGGAGACGGCGGCGCAACGCCGGATCACCTACGGGCTGTACCGGGCCGACCTGATCGAACCCGGACCCAGCACCTGCCACCCCGTCCCCCCGCCCGCTCCCGCACGCCGAACGCGCCCGCGCCGGGCGGGGGCGCGCTGACGGGTGCGCCCGCACCCCGCACCGACCGGTCCGCGGGCCGGCACCCCCTGCACCCACCACGACTCACAAGGTGATGACCCATGCCCGTAAGCACCCCTTCCGCCCCGCCCGCGGCCTCCCAGCTCGACATCGCCGGGGCGCTGACGAGCCTGTTGCGCGACACGACGACCGAAGCGCGCCCCGACACCCAGCTGGAGGCGCTGACGCTGGCCGTCGCCGCCGACCTGCCCGTGCTGCTGTGGGGCGAGCCGGGCATCGGCAAGACCGCCGCCCTGACCCAGCTCGCCGACGACCTCGGGCTGCCCCTCACCACGGTCATCGCCAGCGTGCACGAACCGTCCGACTTCTCCGGGCTGCCCGTCGTCGGGGACGATCCGGCGGAACAGGGCGTTCCCATGGCCCCGCCGGACTGGGCCGTGCGCCTGGTCCGGGCCGGGCGCGGACTGCTCTTCCTGGACGAACTGTCCACGGCACCGCCCGCCGTGCAGGCCGCCCTCCTCCGCCTCGTACTCGAACGGCGGGTCGGAGCGCTCCGGCTGCCGCCCGGCGTACGGATCGTGGCCGCCGCCAACCCGCGGTCGTCGGCGGCCGACGGCTGGGAGCTGAGCCCGCCGCTGGCCAACCGCTTCGTCCACCTCCAGTGGACCCACGACCAGGACGTCGTCGTACGCGGTCTCGGCGGCACCTGGCCCCGGGCGACCCTGCCCCGGCTCCGGCCCGAACTCCTCGGCGAGGCGGTGGACTTCGCCCGGCGGGCGGTGTGCGGGCTCCTCGCGGCCCGTCCCGCGCTCGTCCACCGGCTGCCCAGCGGCGAGACCCGCAGGGGCGGCCCCTGGCCGTCGCCCCGGAGCTGGGACATGACCCTCACCCTGACCGCCTTCGCCACCGCCGCCGGCGTCTCGCGCGACGTGCTCTCCCTGCTCGTCCGCGGCACGGTGGGGGACGGGCCGGGACTCGAACTGCTGGCGGCGATCGACCGGATGGACCTCCCGGACCCCGAAACGCTCCTGGCCGACCCGGCCGCCGCCGTACTGCCCGAACGGGGGGACCTGCGGCAGGCGGTGCTCGACGGGGTGGTCGCGGCGGTGCGCAACCGCCTCGACCGGTCGCGCTGGGACGCCGCCTGGGCGCTCCTGGTACGCGCCGTGGAAACGGGAGCGCCGGACCTCGTCGTCGTTCCCGCGACCACCCTCGCCACGCTCCGGCAGGAGGAGTGGGACGTGCCCGCGTCGATCGAGGCGCTGGCAGGGGTCGTGTCGGTGTCGCGGCGCGCCGAGGACGCGGCGGCCCGCGCCGCCGTGGCGACGAAGGGCGGCCGGTGACCGGGGCCGGGCTGGACCGCGACAAGCTCTTCGCCGCCCGGCTGCGGGCCGTCGGGGCCCGCCCGTTCCTGGCGATGGCCCTGTTCGCCCTCCACGTGGTCGAGTCGCCGCGCGTCCCGACGATGGCCGTCGACCGCCACTGGCGGTGCTACGTGTCGCCGCGGTTCGTGGACCGCACGCCCGTGGAGGAGCTCGCCGGGGTGTGGGTGCACGAGGTGTCCCACCTGCTGCGCGACCACCACGGACGCGGCGACCGGTTCGCCCGCCGGCACGGACTGACCGGAGTGGCGGAGCGCCTGCGGATGAACATCGCGGCCGACTGCGAGATCAACGACGACGTGTACGGGGACGGGCTGGCCGCCCCCGAGGGCGCCGTGCGGCCCGCGACGCTCGGGCTCCCCGAGGGAAAACTGATGGAGGAGTACCTCCGCCTGTTCCGGCTCGGCCCGCATACGCAGGACTTCGCCTGGCTGGACTGCGGCAGCGGCTCCGACGGACTCGACCGGGAGTGGGACCTCGGACCCGACGGCGCGCACGGGCTCAGCGAGCAGGAGCGCGACGCGGTGCGCTTCCGGGTGGCCCAGGGCATCACCGGCCGCCCGGGCCGGGCGCCGAAGGCGTGGAAGCGGTGGGCGGAGGAGGCGTTCCACCCGCCCCAGGCGTGGCGCGACCTGCTGGGGGCCGCCCTCCGCTCAGCCGTTTCCGGCCCCGGCGCGGGCGACGACTACTCCTACGGGCGCCCCTCGCGACGCTCGGCCGGACTGCCCGGGGTGATCCTGCCGAGCCTGCGGCGCCGGCCACCGCGCGTGTCCGTGGTCATCGACACCTCGGCGTCGGTCAGCGACGCGGAGCTGGGCAGCGCGCTGCTGGAGGTGTCCGCGATCACCCGTGCCGTGGGCGGTCGCCGGGACCTGGTCACGGTGCTGTCCTGCGACGCGGCCGCCCGGGTCGTGCACCCGCTGTGCCGCGCCGAGGGCATCACCCTGGTGGGCGGCGGCGGTACGGACCTGCGCACGGGCTTCGCCAGAGCCCTGCGGACCCACCCCCGGCCCGAGGTCGTCGTGGCCCTGACCGACGGCCAGACCCCCTGGCCGTCGGTCCAGCCGGAGTGCCGGACGGTGGTCGGCCTGTTCGACCGGCCGGACCGGGACTCCTGGGACGAGAACGACCCCGACTACGTACCGGACGCGCCACCCGCGTGGGCGCGCGTCGTCGAGATCGGCTGATCGCCCGGCAGCTCGTCCTGCCGACCGGTGCCCCGGTCCCCCAGCCGTACTTCGCGCCCCCGCCAGCGCCGCCGCAGCCAGCGGTCGTGGCTGGCGACCACGACCGCGCCGGGCCCGGGGCCCAGCGCCTCCTCCAACTCGTCGCACAGCGCGGGGGAGAGGTGGTTGGTCGGCTCGTCCAGCAGCAACAGCTCCGGCGGGCGGGCCATCAGCAGCGCGAGCGCGAGCCTGCGCCGCTGGCCCGCCGACAGCTGCCGCACCTGCTTGCCCAGGTCCGCCTCGCGCAGCAGCCCGAGCGAGACCAACGGCACCAGCTCCGCCCGCTCGGCGCCCAGCACCCGTACGTAGGTGTCGGCGACGGTACGGTCCGGCCGGGCGAACACGCTGTCCTGAGCCAGCACCCCGACGGACAGGCCCGGCCGCCGGACCACCTCGCCGACCGCCACCGGCCGGCCCGCGAGCACCGCGATCAGCGTCGACTTCCCCGTTCCGTTGCCGCCCGTCACCAGCAGGCGGTCGGACGCCCCGACGTCGAGCCGGTCCACGGCCAGCCGGCCGGGGAACCGCACCCCGCGCAGGGACACCAGCGTGCCCGGCTCGGGCGGCTCCGCCCGCTCCGGGTACCGGAACCGCAACGGGGCGGGCGGCTCGGCGACCTGGCGGCGCTCCGCCTCGTCCAGGCGGCGGGTGGCGTTGCGCACCCGGCGCGCGATCTGGCTCTGCACCTGGCCTGCCCGCAGCCCGTACCCCATCTTCTCGCTGTCGCGGGGCCCCCGGTCGGGCGCGACCTGGCGCGCGGTCACCGCGGCCGACCGGCGCAACTCCCCGATCTCCTCCTGCTCCTCGGCGTACCGGCGCTCCCAACGCGCCCGCTCCGCCCGCTTCTCCGCCAGGTACGCGCTGTACCCGCCGCCGTACCGCACGGGCCCGTCCACCGCCGGATCGAGGTCCACGAGGTCCGTGCAGACGGCGTCCAGGAACGCCCGGTCGTGGCCGGCGATCACCACGGGCCCCGGCATCGCCCGCAGCCGCTCCTCCACGAACGCGGCGGCCTCGTCGTCCAGATGGTTGGTCGGCTCGTCGAGGAGGAGGGCGGCCGGCCGGCGGACCAACAGCGCGGCGAGCGCCAGTCGGCCGCGCTGCCCGCCCGACAGCGAGCGGATCGTCCGCCCGAGCGGCAGGGAGCCGAGCCCGAGCCCGTCGAGCACGACGGCCGCGCGCCGGTCGGCGTCCCAGGCCTCCCGCTCCTCGGCCTGTTCGAGCCGCCCGCCGTACGTCTCCAGGAGCTGCGCGTGCTCCGGGGAATCCTCCGGCGTACGGGAGAGCAGGCCGGAGAGCCGGTCCAGTTCGGCGAGGTCCGCCCGTGCCTCGCGCAGCGCGTCGTCCAGCACACCGGCGACGGTGGAGTCCGCGTCGAACGGCATCTCCTGGTGCAGGAACCCCACATCGGCGGGCCGGACGACCTGCCCGGCGTCGGGCTCGTCCACCCCCGCGAGCAGCCGCAGGAGTGTCGACTTGCCGACACCGTTCTCACCGATGAGGCCGATGCGGTCGCCGGGCGCCGCGGTGAGCGACACCCCGTCCAGGACACGCTTCGTGCCGAGGACGCGGACCAGGTCGTGGGCGAGGAGGGCGCTCATGATGCCGGGGCCCCCGTCTCGCGCAGCTCCCCGTCCGCCAGCCGCAACCACCGGCCCACGCCGATCCGTTCCAGGAACCGTTCGTCGTGGCTGACGACCACGAACGCGCCCCGGTACGAAGCGAGCGCGCTCTCCAGCTGGCCGGCGCTCACCAGGTCCAGGTTGTTCGTCGGCTCGTCCAGCAGCAGCAGCTGCGGGGCGGGCTCCGCGCACAGGACGCAGGCCAGTGTGGCCCGCAGCCGCTCACCGCCCGACAGCACGCCGACCGGCAGATGGGCGCGGTCGCCCCGGAAGAGGAACCGCGCGAGGAGGTTCATCCGCTCGGCCTCCTCCCGGTGCGGGGCGTACGCGGCGAAGTTCTCCGCCACCGTGCGCCCGAGGTCGAGCAGGTCGAGCCGTTGCGAGAGGTACGCGATGCGCCCGTCGGCCCGCCTGACCGATCCGCTCTCCGGGTCCAGGTCACCGTTGACCAGCCGCAGCAGGGTGCTCTTGCCGGCGCCGTTGGGGCCGGTCAGGGCGATGCGCTCGGGGCCACGGATCGTCAGGTCGACGCCGTCGCCGGAGAACTGCTCCCGGCCGCCGAGGCGCACCCGCAGCCGCTCGGCCAGCAGCACCGTGCGGCCGGCCGGCACATCGGTGTCCGGCAGGTCGAGCGTGATGCGCTGCTCGTCGCGTACGGCACGCCCCGCCTCGTCCAGGCGGGCCTGCGCCTCACCGACCCGGGCGGCGTGCGTCTGGCCCGACTTGCCGGCCGCCTCCTGAGCGCCCCGCTTCATGTTCCCGGCGAAGATGCGGGGCAGGCCCGCGTTCTTGAGGTTGCGGGCCGCGTTGCTCGCGCGCCGCTCGGCCCGCTCACGGGCCTGCTGCATCTCGCGCTTCTCCCGCTTCAGCTCCTGCTCCGCGTTGCGGACGTTCTTCTCGGCCACCTCCTGCTCGGCCCGCACGGTCTCCTCGTACGCCGTGAAGTTGCCGCCGTAGAGCCGCAGTTCCGAGGTGCCGAGTTCGGCGATGCGGTCCATGCGGTCCAGCAGCGCGCGGTCGTGGCTGACGAGCATCAGCGTCCCGTTCCACGACTCCAGCGTGTCGTAGAGGCGGTGCCGCGCGTCGAGATCGAGGTTGTTCGTCGGCTCGTCGAGCAGCAGGACGTCCGGCCGCTTCAGCAGCTGGGCCGCGAGCCCGAGCGAGACGACCTGGCCGCCGCTGAGCGTGCCGATGCTCCGGTCCAGGGCGATGCCGTCCAGGCCGAGCCGGTCGAGCTGGGCGCGGGTGCGCTCCTCGATGTCCCAGTCGTCGCCGATGACGGCGAAGTGCTTCTCGTCCACGTCACCGGACTCCACGGCGTCCAGCGCGCGGATCACCGCGTCGACGCCCAGGACCTCGGAGACCGACAGGTCACCGGTCAGGGGAAGGCTCTGGGGGAGGTAGCCGAGCGTCCCGTCGACGGTGACCGAACCGGCGCTCGGCCGCAACTCGCCGGCCAGCAGTTTGAGCAGGGTGCTCTTCCCGGAGCCGTTGGGCGCGACGAGACCGGTACGGCCGCTGCCCACGCTGAAGGACAGGCCGGAGAAGACCGGAGTGTCGTCCGGCCAGGAGAAGGAGAGGTTCGAGCAGATGAGGGATGCGTCGGACATACGAAGACCTCGCGTGTGAATCCGGGGACGCGGACACCACGGCCCGGGGAAATGGCCTGAGGGAACAACGACATGGCCACTGCGGCTGCGCCCTGGGCGCCCGCTGCGGCTACGGGGCTCCGGGATCACCCGGAGATGTCGTCGTCGCCTGCCATGTCTGGTCTCCTCGTCGCCTGCTCCGTCACACGCTGAACAGCGCGTCGATGGTACCAGCCGCCCCCTCGCACCCGCCGGCGAGCCGACCACCGCGGTCCGGCGGGCTCGGCGCAGGAGCCTTCCCGGGCCCGCCGGAGATCGATTCGCGACGGCCCTCCGCCGGAGCTAACGTCGGGGGAGTGAACGACCGCGTTCACTCCCCGCACACGCGGCTACGAACTCATGACCGGCTCCCACGCGGAAACCACGCGAGCCACCGCAACCCCCCGGAGGGACCGCGGCGGCACCATAGCCCTGCTGGTCATCTGCTCGTGCCAGCTGATGGTGGTCCTTGACATCACCATCGTGAACATCGCGCTGCCCCACATCCAGACATCCCTCGGCTTCTCCACCGAGAACCTGTCCTGGGTGATCAACGCCTACACCCTCACCTTCGGCGGCCTGCTCCTCCTCGGCGGCCGGATCGGTGACATCCTCGGGCGGCGCCGGGTCTTCATGACCGGCGTCGCCCTCTTCGTCATCGCCTCGCTGCTCGGCGGACTCGCCCAGGAATCCTGGCAACTGCTCGCCGCCCGCTCCCTCCAGGGCGTCGGCGGCGCGATCGCGTCCCCGACCGCCCTCGCCCTGATCACGACCACCTTCCACGAAGGCCCGGCACGCAACAGGGCCTTCGGCGTGTTCGCGGCGGTGTCCGCGGGCGGCAGCGCCATCGGTCTGCTCGCGGGCGGTGTGCTGGTCGAGTGGCTGGACTGGCGGTGGATCTTCTTCGTCAACGTGCCCATCGGCGCGCTGATCGTGCTCGCGACCCGGCGCTACATCCAGGAGTCCGAACGCCACCCGGGCCACTTCGACGTCCTCGGCGCCCTCACCGCGACGCTGGGCATGGTGTCCCTCGTCTACGGATTCATCCGGGCCTCCGAGGAGGGCTGGAGCGACACCCTGACGCTCCTCGCGTTCGCCGCGGCCGTCGTGCTGCTCGGCCTGTTCATCGCCGTCGAGAGCCGGTCCCGGCAGCCGATCACCCCGCTGTGGATGTTCCGCGACCGCAACCGGGCCGGGACGTACGGGATCATGCTGAGCCTCGCGGCGGCGATGTTCGGGATGTTCTTCTTCCTGACCCTGTTCGTGCAGAACATCCTGGGCTTCAGCCCGCTGCGCACGGGCCTCGCCTTCCTGCCGGTCAGCGTCATCATCGCGATCGGCGCCGGGTTCACCTCGAAGCTGCTGCCCCGGTTCGGGCCGAAGCCCTTCATGGTGACGGGCGCGGTCCTCGCGGCGGGCGGGCTCGGCTGGCTCACGCAGACCGACGTCCACAGTTCGTACCTGGGCAGCCTGCTGGGCCCGATCCTGGTGTTCGGGCTCGGTATGGGTCTGCAGTTCGTCTCGCTGACGCTGATGGCCCTGTCCGGCGTCGAGCCGCACGAGTCGGGCGCGGCCTCCGGAATCCTCAACACCACGCAGCAGGTGGGCGGATCGCTGGGCCTGTCCATCCTGGTCACGGTCTTCGGGACGGCGAGCCGCGACGAGGCGACCGGCCAGGTGCCCAAGTTCATGGCCGAGGCGACGCCGGCGCAGATCGCCCGGTTCCGCAGGACCGGACAGCTCCCCGGCCCCTGGGGCGACCAGGTTCTGGCGTCGGGCGTCTCCACGGCGTTCCTGGCCGCGGCGGCCTTCGCCGTCGCCGCCGCGCTGATCGCGCTGTTCGTCATCCAGGTCCGCGCCTCGGACCTGGAACGGCTGCGCGGGAGCGGCCGGCCGGGACCCTGAGAACAGGCCGACCGCCCCCGCGCCCCACGGTCAGCCCTTGACGGTGAAGCCCGCCCGCAGCAGGTCGTCGTCGCGCGACGACGGACCGACGAGCAGTTCGAAGGCCCCCGGCTCCACGACCCGCAGGCCCTCGGCGTCCACCAGGGCGCACGCCGCGACCGGCAGTTCGATCGTCACCTCGCGCGACTCACCCGGAGCCAGCCGGATCTGCCGGTAGGTCTTCAGCTCCTTCTCCGCCCACGTCACGGACGTCACCAGGTCACTCACGTACGCCTGTACGGTCTCCAGCGCCGGACGCCCGCCGGTGTTGCTCACCGTGACGCGCGCCCGCAGCGTGTCGCCCGCGCCCAGGACGTCGGTCAGCACCTCCAGGTCCGTGTAGGCGACGGTCGTGTAGCTCAGGCCCTCGCCGAAGGCGAACGCGGGCCGCTGGGTCAGGTCCGCGTACCGCGAACCGTGCTGGCCGCGCAGCTGGTTGTAGTACGTGGGCTGCTGTCCGGCATGGCGTGCGAAGGAAACGGGCAGTCGCCCGGACGGCTCGACGAGGCCGAGAACCAGCTCGGCCACCGCCCGGCCGCCCTGCATGCCGGGGTTGAAGGCGTACACGATCGCGGACGCCCGGTACGCGGACGGCGGCAGCACCAGTGGCTTCGAGGCGATGACGACCACCGTGAACGGCGTGTCCGTCGCGGCGAGCGCGTCCAGCAGCGCGACCTGGCCGCCGATCAGCTCCAGGGTCGCGGTCGAGCGCCCCTCACCGAT
This sequence comes from Streptomyces sp. NPDC057249, assembly GCF_042669245.1. Classification (NCBI taxonomy): domain Bacteria; kingdom Bacillati; phylum Actinomycetota; class Actinomycetes; order Kitasatosporales; family Streptomycetaceae; genus Streptomyces; species Streptomyces sp. NPDC057249. Next base: position 63,486 of record NZ_JBHUXS010000008.1, read on the forward strand.
CAGCTCGATGCGGTCGCCCACCACGGCGACGACGTGGTCGGCGGCCTCGGCTGCGGCGACCGCCTCCGCGATCAGGTCGCCGGACGCTTCGCACGGGACGACGATCTCGGGGCGCGGCTGCCCGTCCGGGAAGAAGGCCCCCTCCGGGTCCGGGCCCACCGTCAGGATGTCGGCGCCGCGCGCGTGGGTGACGGTCCAGCCGGCGGGCACCTGCTCCCGGAAGCCGTCGAGGACGGTACGGATCATGGCGCGCGGATGGCCGTCCGGCAGCCAGTCCGCCTGGCCGGAGGAGCCCGCCCAGTCCCCGAGCTGGGTCTGCGCGTCATCGGCGTTGGGGCCGATCACGGCGACCGTACGCGGTGCCGCACTGGCGTCCGCGACCGCCCGCCCGTCCGCCCCGGCCTCGAAGCCGCCCTCCAGGGGCAGGGTGCCGTCGTTGGCCAGCAGCACCAGCGAGCGGCGGGCCGCCTCAAGATTCAGCTCGGCGTGCCCGGCGCTGCCGATGACCGCCTGCTGCCGGTCCCGGTCGGGATGGCGCGGGTTCTCGAAGAGGCCCAGCTCGAACTTGAGCGTGAGGATGCGCGCGACCGCCGCGTCGAGGTCCGCCTCGGCGAGCCGTCCGGTCGCCACGGCCTGCTGCGCGCCCTCGAAGAAGTCGGGCGTGGTCATCACCATGTCGTTGCCCGCCCGGACCGCCGCGGCCGCCGCCTGCGTGTGGTCGGCGTACACCTTCTGCTCCCACACCATGCGGCCGACGTTGTCCCAGTCGGTCACCAGCGTGCCGGTGTAGCCCCACTCGCCGCGCAGCACCTCGTTGAGCAGCCAGTTGTTGACGGTGACCGGCACGCCGTCCATCGACTGGTAGCCCAGCATGAACGTACGGCAGCCCTCCTTGGCGACCCGCTCGAACGGCGGCAGGAACCAGGAGCGCAGCTTGCGGCGCGAGATGTCGGCCTCGCTCGCGTCCCGGCCGCCCTGGGTCTCGGAGTACCCCGCGAAGTGCTTGGCGCACGCCAGGATCGCCGTCGGGTCGTCCAGCCCCTCGCCCTGGTAGCCGCGCACCATCGCCGAGGCCAGTTCGCCGATGAGGAACGGGTCCTCGCCGAACGTCTCGCTGACCCGGCCCCAGCGCAGGTCCCGGGTGATGCACAGCACCGGCGAGAACGTCCAGTGCACCCCGGTCGCGGCCACCTCGACGGCGGTCGCCCGCGCCACGCGCTCCAGCAGTTCCGGGTCCCAGCTCGCGGCCATCCCCAGCTGAGTCGGGAAGATGGTGGCGCCCTCCCAGAACGAGTGCCCGTGGATGCAGTCCTCGGCGACCAGGAGCGGGATGCCCAGCCGGGTCCGGCGGGTCAGCTCGGCGGCCTCCAGGACGCGTTCGGGTGAGGCGTGCAGGATGGAGCCCGCGTGCATCTCCTCGATGTGCTGCCGTACCCCGTCCTTGGCGTTCAGCTGGAGCATCTGGCCGACCTTCTCGGGCAGCGTCATCCGGCCCAGCAGATCAAAGACGCGTTCCGGAATGGGCAGGCGGGGGTCGAGATAGGGCAGGGAGGAGCCCACGGGCTTTCCTTTCACGACGTCGGCGACGTTCTCATCGGGCGGTACGCGGAGGCTGAGCGCTCCGGGGACCACCGTACGCCGAATACCGACCTAGTGGTAAGTAAGTAGGATGCGAACATACGGGGCGGAGTCCGCCGAGACGACCGGGGAGCGTGCCGAGTGACCGGCGATGAGCGGCGCGGATACGCGAAGGGCCGGGCCAAGCGCGAGGAAATCCTCGACCAGGCCATGGCCATGTTCGGTGAGGCGGGCTACCGGGGCGCCTCTCTGCGGGTGATCGCCACCCGCTGCGGCATCTCGCATCCCGGACTGCTGCACCACTTCCCGACCAAGGAATCCCTGCTGCTCGCCGTCCTGGAACACCGCGACGCCGTGGACGGCCAGTGGCTGGAGGCGGGCCGTCCCACCGGCGTCGACCGGCTGCGCCGGCTGGTCGCACTCGCGGCGCTCAACGCGGAGCGGCGCGGCATCGTCGAGCTGTTCTGCGTACTGTCCGCCGAGGCCACCTCCACCGACCACCCGGCCCACGCCTACTTCGTGGAGCGGTACCGGTGCTCGGTGCTGTCCACGGCCGTCTCGTACACCGAGGCGCGCGAGAAGGGTGTGCTGCGGGAGGGCATCGACCCGCGGGAGGCGGCGCAGCAACTCATCGCGCTGATGGACGGACTGCAGATCCAATGGTTGCTCGGCGACGGCGCGACCGACATGGCCGGGGTGCTGCACGCGCATGTGCAGGCGCAGTTGACGGTGCCGTTCTGAGCCGACGCGCCAGGTGTCGCGAGACGGCGCCCCCACACCTCTTTACGGGCTTGTCATGTGCCGGTAACTTCGCTGCTGCAAGAGATTGCAGCAACATTCCGGCTTGATTTACAAGCTCGCTCGGACCTTGAGGCGCGTCAGGGTCTCCGGCGGGATCGCGCGGGCCCCACCTCCCGCGCATCGGACGCCACGGCTTCGCCGCCGTCGTGGCCCTTCCCTGGAGACACCATGAAACGCAACGCCCACCGGCTGCTGAGACGCACCCTGGCGTCCGCCGCTGCCGCCGCCGCGGTGTGCGGTCTGCTCACCGCACTGCCGGACACCGGCCTCGACGCACAGCCCGTCGCCGCCTCCGACGCGACGACCACCGTCTTCTACTACACCAAGACGAAGAACTGGGCCGCCTACAACCTGCACTACGCCCCCGACGGCGGCGCGTGGACGACCGTGCCCGGGGTGGCCATGGACGCCGCCTGCACGGACTGGGTGAAGAAGACCGTGCCGCTCTCCGGAGCCGAGGGCATCCAGGCGACCTTCAACAACGGCTCGGGCGTCTGGGACAACAACGGAGGCAAGAACTACGACCTGGGCAGCGGCAGCATCACCGTCAAGGACGGGGTCGTCGCCCACAGCGACCCGTGCGCGGACAGCGGTGACCCCGATCCGAGCCCCACTCCGACCGACGGGGCGCACACCGCGTCGGTGTACTACTCCACCGCCACCGTCGGCTGGACGACCACCAACCTCCACTACCGCCCGGCGGGCGGCTCGTGGACCGCCGTGCCCGGCGTCGGCATGGAGCCGGCCTGCACCGGCTGGGTGAAGAAGACGGTCGACCTCGGCGCCGCGACCTCGATGAAGGCCGCGTTCAACAACGGCAACGGCGTCTGGGACAACAACAACGGCGGCGACTACACGATCCCGGCCGGCCTCAGCACCGTGAAGGACCGCGCGGTCGTCAAGGACGCCGCGGACCCGTGCGCCGCCGAACCCGCCGACACCGAGGCACCCACCGCGCCCTCGGCGGTCACGGCGAAGGCCGACGGTGTGGCCGTCGTCCTGAGCTGGGAACCCGCCACGGACAACCGGAAGGTGACGCGCTACCAGGTCACCCGCACGGGCGGCACGAAGGGCGACGTCGTCACCGACGTCACCTCCACCGTGCTCTCCGAATCCGGCCTGGAGGAGAACACCACCTACACCTACACCGTCAAGGCGATCGACGCGGCGGGCAACACCTCCGCCGCATCCGCGCCCGCCAAGGCGACCACGGGCGACAAACCGCCCACGGCGGCCCAGGGCGCGCCCCTCGGCACCGACCCCCGCAAGGACCCGATCTACTTCGTCCTGACCGCCCGCTTCAACGACGGCGACGCGAGCAACAACCGGGGCGGCAGCCAGCACGTGAAGTCCGGCAACGCGGCCAACGACGATCCCATGTTCCGCGGGGACTTCAAGGGCCTGGTCAACAAGCTGGACTACATCAAGGGGCTCGGCTTCTCGGCGATCTGGATCACCCCCGTCGTCCTGAACCGGTCCGACTACGACTACCACGGCTACCACGGATACGACTTCTACAAGGTCGACCCCCGCCTGGAGTCCGCCGGAGCCTCTTACCAGGACCTCATCAACGCCGCCCACGCCAAGGGCATCAAGATCTACCAGGACGTCGTCTACAACCACTCCTCGCGCTGGGGCGCCAAGGGCCTGTTCACGCCGACCGTCTACGGCGTCCGCGACTCGCAGTGGAGCTGGTACTACGACGAGAAGAACGAGGGCTTCGAGTACGACGGACTCACCGTCGAGCCCAAGAGCGGCAAGTCCTACTACAACGGCGACCTGTGGTCCACGGCCGAACCCGCCGGCAACACGTGTCTCAACTGGGGCAAGCCGACCGGGAGCAAGTCCGCCGAGGGCTACACCATCTACAACTGCCAGTGGCCCAACCCCACGTCGGGGATGTTCCCGAAGGAGTACTACCACACCTGCTGGCTCGGCAACTGGGAGGGCGAGGACTCCCGCTCCTGCTGGCTGCACGAGGACCTGGCCGACTTCGACACCGAGTCCGCGCCGGTGCAGAACTACCTGATCGGCGCCTACGACAAGTACATCGACATGGGCGTGGACGGCTTCCGCATCGACACCGCGGTGCACATCCCGCGCACCACCTGGAACCGCCGCTTCCTGCCCGCGATCCAGGAGCGGGTCACCCAGCGGTTCGGCGCCGAGGCCGCGAAGAACTTCCTCGTCTTCGGCGAGGTCGGCGCCTTCGTCAACGACAAGTGGAACCGCGGCTCGGTCAACCACTCCGCGCAGTTCTTCACCTGGAAGGAACGCAAGGAGTACGACGCCGACGACGCCAAGGCCGCCCTGGAGATGTACGCGTACGAGGAGAAGCTCGGCACCGGCAACCAGCCGACCTCCACCAACGCGTTCCTGGACGGGAACAGCTACCACACCCCGGACCACAGCGAGTTCTCCGGCATGAACATCATCGACATGCGCATGCACATGAACTTCGGTGACGCCACCAACGCGTTCAACAACGGCAAGGACTCCGACGACTCCACCAACGACGCCACCTACAACGTCGTCTACGTCGACAGCCACGACTACGGGCCCAACAAGAGCAGCGAACGCTACGCGGGAGGCACCGACGCCTGGGCCGAGAACATGTCCCTGATGTGGACGTTCCGCGGCATCCCCACCCTCTACTACGGATCGGAGATCGAGTTCCAGGCCGGCAAGAAGATCGACTGCGGCCCCACCTGCCCCCTGGCCACCACCGGCCGCGCCTACTACGGCGACCACCTCGCGGGCAACGTCACCGCCTCGGAGTTCTCGCAGGTCGACTCCGCGTCCGGAGAGGTCGCCGACACCCTCGCCCAACCCCTGGTCAAGCACCTCCAGCGGCTCAACCGCATCCGCCGGGCCGTACCCGCCCTCCAGATGGGCCAGTACTCCACCGAGGGCATCAGCGGCCAGATGGCGTACAAGCGCCGCTACACCAGCGGATCGACCGACAGCTTCGCGCTGGTCACCGTCACGGGCGGCGCCTCGTACACCGGCATCCCCAACGGCACCTACAAGGACGCCGTCACCGGTGACACCCGGGTCGTGACCGACGGAAAGCTCACCGTCGAAGCCCCGGGCAAGGGCAACATGCGCGTGTACGTGCTGAACGGCCCCGGAAAGATCGGCACCGCGGGCCCGTACCTGAAGTGACCGGTGAACGCGGGTGCCCCGGTCCCCGGGGCACCCGCGCCTCACCCAAGGACCCCGCTACGTGCCCAGCAGCTCCGCCCGGCCGATCATGGCCGTCGAGCCCGGAGCCGTACACGCGAAGGCACCCGCCACCGCGCCCAGCCGGGCGCACTCCGACGGCCCACGCCCGTCCAGCCTGCCGAACAGGAAGCCGGTGACGAACGCGTCGCCCGCTCCGTTGCTGTCGACCACCGGCGCTGGCGGCGCGACCGCCGGAACGTGCACCGGTTCGTCGCCGCCACCACGGGTGAGGAAGTACGACCCCTCCGCGCCCGCCGTGGCCACCACCGTCGTGGCCCGGCCCTCACGCAGGATCTCCCGCATCAGCGCGGGCGCGCGCTCACCGGTCGCCGCCGCGCTGAAGAAGACCAGGTCGGACCGGAGGGCGAACTCCCGCTGGTGGTCGCTCCGTCCGTCCCAGTCGTGCAGATCGGTGGAGACCGGCACCCCCAGCGCCTCGATGTCGTCGTACAGGAACCGGGTGAAGTGCGTGATCGACAGATGGACATGGCGGGCCCGCCGCAGCCGGGGGAGGTAGAACTCCCGCGGCATCCGCAGCCCCTCCGGGTCCCGGGCGTCGTAGAACGACATCCGGCGCCCCGTCGCGTCCACCAGATTCACCGCACGCCGGGTCCCGGCCGGGGAGATCACCGCGTGGAACTCCACCTCGCCCTCGGCAAGCCGTTCACGCACCTGCGTACCGGTCCAGTCGTCGCCGATGCAGTCGAGGAACACCACGTCCAGCCCCAGCGCACGGGCGCCGAGCGCCACGTTCCCGCCGGTCTGACCGGGCCACTCCTGGATCGGGCCGACCAGCACCGAGTCGGCCAGTGGGACCGGCAGGGCGTCGACGCGGACGATCGTGTCCACCCCGCTGCCGCCGACCACCACGACGTCGTATTCCGTTGGCTGTTGGACCACTGAGCCCCCTCTCGCGTACCCGCCGCGCCCAGTATCGCCCACCGGCCCGGGCCGCTCGACGCGCGCCCGGGACCCCTGCTGGCTAGGCTCGACCGGGGGCCGCCGACAACCCGTTCCCTGGAGGCTCACGCCATGATGCTGTTGCCCGAACCGCGCGATATCCCGCCGCGCCTCGCCACCGGCGCCTTCATCCTCAACTCCGGCCTCGGCAAGCTCAAGGCCGACGAGGGCACCGCGCAGGGACTGCACGGTATGGCCAGCAACGCCTATCCTTTCCTTGGCAAGCTGGAACCCGCCCGGTTCACCCGATTGCTCGCGTGCTCCGAGATCGCGGTCGGCGCCACCCTGCTGGTGCCCTTCGTACCGACCCGGCTGGCCGGGCTGCTCCTCACCGGGTTCTCCGGCGGTCTCTTCGGCCTCTACCTGCGGACCCCCGGCATGCGGGAGCCCGGTAGCCTCCGGCCGACGCAGGACGGGATCGCGCTCGCCAAGGACTCCTGGATGCTGGGCATCGGCCTGGGCTTCCTCGGCGCCGGCGGCAGCCGCGTCCGTGCCACCGCGAAGTGCCGCACCCGGCGCAGGTGCGCGCACTGAACCCCGGCTCCGTCACGTGTGGACCCGGGCCATCAGCAGTGCCACGTCGTCGTGGCCGTCCGGGTCCCGCAGCTCCCGCAGCAGCCGGTCGCACGTCGCGTCGAGCGACACGTCCCGGGTGCGCAGCAGCCCCAGCAGCGTCGCCAGGCGGCTGTCGATGTCGTCGTCACGCGTCTCCACCAGGCCGTCCGTGTACAGGACCAGCCGGTCGCCGGGGCCGAACGGGACCGTGACATCGCTGAACGGAACCCCGCCCACGCCCAGCGGCACCCCGGCGGGGAGATCCAGCAGCACCGGCTCACCGCCCTCCGGGATCAGCACCGGCGGCAGATGCCCGGCCGTGGACACCCGGCACCGGCCGGCGTCCGGGTCGTACACGGCGTAGACGCAGGTGGCGAACCACGGGTCCAGGCCGGCGGTGATCTCGTCCAGGTGCCCCAGCACCTCGGCGGGGTCCAGGGAGAGCCGGGACAGCGTCTGGGTGGCGGTGCGCAGCCGCCCCATCGTGGTGGCCGCGTTGATCCCGCTGCCCATCACGTCGCCCACCACCAGGGCGGTGCCGCCGCCGCGCAGCCCGATCACGTCGAACCAGTCGCCGCCGACCTCGTACCGCGAGGCCGCCGGCCGGTAACGGGACACCACGTCGAGGCCCGCCGGGTCGTGATGGTTGCGCGGCAGCATGCTGCGCTGGAGCGTCAGCGCGGTCTCCTGCTGCTGGCGGTAGAGGCGGGCGTTGTCGATGCCCACCGCGGCCCGGGCCGCCAGCTCGGCGGCCAGCGCCTCGTCCTCCGCCGTGAACGGCAGCGGGTTGTCCGTCCGGATCAGGTCGATCGCCCCCAGCACCTCGCCCCGCGCGATCAGCGGCACCGCCAGGTACGAGTGCGCGCCCGCCTCGGCCAGCAGGGCGGCCGACCGCTCGTCGCGGGCCACCCGGGCCAGCTTCTCCGCGTCGAGATACGGCTCCCGCACCGGCCGCGCCGTCCGCACACAACGGGTGACGAGGCGGTCGGCGCCGTACCGGGCGGCCCGGCCCGGCGGGTCGGCGGCGTCCACCACGGGCGTCGGCCGGGCGGCCACGACGGCCAGGGCCTGGATGAGGAGCGGGCCGTCGGACGGCCCGGGGCGCCCCTTCAGAACGCTGTCCAGCACGTCCACCGCGGCGACGTCGGCGAGCTGCGGCACGGTGACCTCGGCCAGCTCCAGGGCCGTCTGCTCCAGGTCGAGCGTGGTGCCGATGCGCACCGAGGCGTCGGCGATCAGCGCGAGGTGCTGCCGGGCCCGCTCCGCCTCGGCCGCCGCGCGGTACCGGTCGGTGACGTCGATCAGCGATGCGGCGATGCCCAGCACCCGCCCCGTCGAGTCGTCCAGCCGGTACAGCGACACCGACCAGGCGCGGTCGCTGTCCGGAGCGGCGGGGGAGCGGCCGACCACCTGGCGCGACACCTGCGGCACACCGCTGTCCAGCACCTCCCGCGCGGCCGCCTCCAGACCGTCCGGGCCCAGGAACGACAGCGCCTCACCCATCGGCCGCCCCAGGTGCTCCGCGGCCCGCACGCCGTCCATCCGCTCCAGCGCGGCGTTGGCGGACAGGAAGCGGAGGTCGGGGCCCAGGACCGCGAGACCGATCGGCGACTGGTCGACCAGGCCCACCGACAGCGCGAGATCCCGCTCCAGCCGGCGCAGCACGTCCCCGTCGGCCGCCAGCCCCAGCGCGTAGAAGTCACCCCGGTCGTCCTGCAACCGCATGTTCCGGAACTCCAGCAGCCGGATGGTGCCGTCCTTGTGCCGTACGGGGAAGACCCCGGCCCAGGCCTCGCCGCTGCCCATCACCTGGCCGAAGAGGCGCAGCACCAGCTCGAAGTCGTCCTCGTCGACCAGCACCCGGGCGGCGAACCGGCCCAGCGCCTCCTCGGCGGAATACCCCAGCAGCCGTTCGGCCTGCGGGCTCCACAGCACGATGCGGCCCTGGGTGTCCAGGACGAGCGCGGCGACCCCGAGGACGTCGAGCAGACCGCTCTCGGACGCCCGGCGCGCGCCCGCCCGGTGGGCCTCGCCCCAGCCGCCGATCCGCATGTCATCAGTGCCGCCCACGGACGATCCTTCCCAGCCGTCACCGTGCCCGACGCAGGCCCGCCGTCTCCCATGATCGCCCCTGAGCCGCCGCCCCCGCAGCTTTGGGGGACGTGAAGAGGACGCGAAGGAAGGGCCACCGGGGTTTCGGGGGTGAAATGCCGGTCACCCGCAGCGTACCGAGGCAAACGCGACGCACACGACCGTCAGGAGTGAGAGTCCATGGAGAACTGGCGCATGCACGCGGCCTGCCGCGACGAGGACCCGGACCTGTTCTTCCCCATCGGAAGCAGCGGCCCGGCGCTCGTCCAGGTCGAGGAGGCCAAGGCGGTGTGCCGACGCTGCCCCGTACAGCAGGAATGCCTGCGGTGGGCCCTGGAGAAGAACCAGGACGCCGGGGTGTGGGGCGGTCTCGGGGAGAACGAGCGGCGCGCACTGAAGCGTCGCACCCGGCACCGGACGCACCGCTCCGGATAAGGCAGTATGAAGCATGGACACCAAGGCTTGGATCATCGTCGGCGCGGCGCTCGTGCTGCTCATGCTGGCCGCCGCCGGCGTCCTCCTGGTGCGGGTCCTGAAGGCCAGGAAACTGCTGGCCGACGCCGGTGTCCCGCTGCACAACAAGGCGCTGGTCTGGGCGGCGGTGCTGTACACCGTGTCGCCGGTCGACCTGCTGCCGGACCCGGTCTACCTCGATGACATCGGGTTCCTCCTGCTGGCCCTGCGCTCGCTGCACGCGGCGGCGCGGGCCGCGGGTGTCGGCGGGCGCCCGGAACGGCCCGCGGAGGCCGGGCCCGGCCTCGTCAGGTAGTTCCGCACGCACATTCCGGTGAACCCGGCGCGTCCTGATCGTTGACAGCTGGACGAGTACACGTCACTCTCCTGGGAGAGCGCTCTCCCAACCCGCCGCGGGACCCCCGTCCCGCACTCTTCCGCCAGGAGAGAATGTGCACAGAGCCGGTTCAGCCCTGCCCGCGAAACCCCGCGCGGGCACGCTGCTGATCACCCTCCTCGCCCTCGTCGCCTCGTCACTGGTCATGCTGACCGCGCCCGTCGCCCGGGCCGCGGACTCCCTGCTGTCGCAGGGGAAGACCGCCACCGCCTCCTCGTCGGAGGGCGCCGGATACGCGGCCTCGGCCGCCGTGGACGGCAACCTCACCGGCACCCGCTGGGCCAGCGAGTGGAGCGACCCCCAGTGGCTCCAGGTGGACCTGGGCGCCGCCGCCGACCTCAGCAGGGTCGTCCTGACCTGGGAGTCCGCCTACGGCAAGGCGTACGAGATCCAGGCGTCCGACAACGGTTCCGACTGGCGCACCCTGAAGACCGTCACCGGCGGCGACGGCGGCACCGACGACCTCGCGGTCAGCGGTTCCGGCCGCTACGTCAGGATGCACGGCACCGCCCGCGCCGGTGGTTACGGCTACTCCCTGTGGGAGTTCCAGGTGTACGGCAGCGCCGGCTCCGGAAACCCGGACCCCGGCACCGGCGGAGCCGTCCGCGTCACCGGTTCGCAGGGCAACTGGCAGCTCACCGTCGGCGGCAAGCCGTACCAGGTGAAGGGCCTGACCTGGGGCCCGTCCGTCAACGACGCGGCGCGGTACATGCCCGACCTGAAGTCCATGGGCGTCAACACGATCCGGACCTGGGGCACCGACGGCACCTCCAAGCCGCTGCTCGACGCGGCGGCGGCCAACGGCATCCGCGTGGTCAGCGGCTTCTGGCTGCAGCCCGGCGGCGGCCCCGGCAGCGGCGGCTGCGTCAACTACCTGACCGACGACGCCTACAAGTCCTCGTCGCTCACCGAGTTCGCCAAGTGGGTGGACACGTACAAGAGCCACCCCGGTGTGCTCATGTGGAACGTCGGCAACGAGTCGGTGCTCGGCCTCCAGAACTGCTACAGCGGCGACGAGCTGGAGAGGCAGCGCAACGCGTACACCGGCTTCGTCAACGACGTCGCGAAGAAGATCCACACGATCGACCCGGACCACCCGGTGACGTCCACCGACGCCTGGACCGGTGCCTGGCCCTACTACAAGCGCAACGCCCCCGACCTCGACCTGTACTCGATGAACTCCTACGGAGACATCTGCAGGGTCCGCACCGCCTGGGAGTCCGGCGGCTACACCAAGCCCTACATCATCACCGAGGGCGGCCCGGCCGGTGAGTGGGAGGTCCCGGACGACGCCAACGGCATCCCGGACGAGCCCACCGACGTGCAGAAGGCCGAGGGGTACACCAAGGCGTGGAACTGCGTCACCGCCCACCAGGGTGTCGCACTGGGCGCCACCTTCTTCCACTACGGGACCGAGCACGACTTCGGCGGCGTCTGGTTCAACGTGGTGCCGGACGGCAAGAAGCGGCTCTCGTACTACGCGCTGAAGAAGGCGTACAGCGGCTCCACCGCCGATGACAACACCCCGCCCGTCATCAGCAACATGACGGTGCAGAACGCCGGCGGCGCCCCCGCGGGCAAGGAGTTCACCGTCCGCGCCGACGTCCGCGACCCGGACAACGACCCGGTCACCTACAAGATCTATCTGAGCGGCAACTACGCGACCGGTGACAAGGCCCTGGTGGAGGCCGACTGGCGGTCCACCGGCAACGGCACCTTCGCGGTGACCGCGCCCGCGCGGCTCGGGGTGTGGAAGGTGTACATCCAGGCCGAGGACGGGCACGGCAACGCCGGCATCGAGACCAAGTCGGTGAAGGTCGTGGTGCCCCCGGTCAGCGGCACCAACATCGCGCTCGGCCGCCCCGCCACCGCCACCTCCGCCCAGGCCGGCAGCAGCGGCTGCCCCTGCACCGCGGCGATGGCGACCGACGGACGGCTGGACACCCGGTGGGCCAGCGACTGGAGCGACCCGCAGTCCATCCAGGTCGACCTGGGTGAGCGCACGTCGTTCCGCCACCTCCAGCTGGTGTGGGACCCGGCGTACGCCAAGTCCTACGAGGTGCTGGTCTCGGACGACGGCAACTCCTGGCGGTCGGTGTACACCACGACCACCGGGAACGGCGACGCCGACGACCTCGACATCGCGCAGACCGCCCGTTATGTGAAGCTCAACCTCACCCAGCGGGGCACGGCGTGGGGCTACTCCCTCTGGGAGTTCGGCATCTACAGCTGACGACCGGGCGGGTACCGGCGGGACGCCCCGCCGGTGCCCGCCCCGGTGCGTGTCGGTGGCCGCACCGGGGAAGGGGAACGGCCATGGTTGAACGCATGAACGTCACCGACATCCTGACCGACGGGTACACCCGCATCCGGGAGACCGTGCACGCGGCCGTCGAGGGCCTGGGCCCCGACGACCTCCACGCCCGGCTCGACGACGACGCCAACTCGATCGCCTGGCTCGTGTGGCACCTGACCCGAGTCCAGGACGACCACATCGCGGACGCGGCCGGCACCGAACAGCTCTGGACCGCCCAGGGCTGGGCCGGCCGCTTCGATCTGCCCCTCCCCACGGACGCGACCGGCTACGGGCAGAGCAGCGAGGAGGTCGCGGCCGTCCGGGTGGGCTCGGCCGATCTGCTCATCGGCTACTACGACGCCGTCCACGAGAACACGCTCGGCTACCTCCGCGGCCTGGGCGGCCACGCGCTGGACCGTGTCGTGGACGAGGCGTGGGACCCGCCCGTCACCCTGGGGGTGCGGCTGGTCAGCGTCCTGTCCGACGACCTCCAGCACGCCGGTCAGGCCGCCTACGTACGCGGAGTGCTCGAACGCCGCGCGTAGCGCCCCGGCGCCGTGCCCACGATCCGCTTGAAGTGGCGGGTCAGGTGCGACTGGTCGTAGAAACCCGCCGACGCGGCGACCGCCGAGGCCGGGACCCCGCGCAGCAGCAGCCGCCGCGCCAGGTCGACCCGCCTGCCCATGACGTACTGGTGCGGCGCCATCCCGAACTCCCGGCTGAACGCCCTTACCAGATGGGTGTGATGGGCGTGCAGCCGCGCACCGGCCTCCTGGAGCGTGACGCCCTCGACGTAGCTCGCGTCGAGGAGCTCACGCAGCCGGTGCGCGAGCCTGCCGTCGTGGACGTCCGGGGCTGAGCCGGCCCGGCCGCCCAGGTGCTGTTCGAGCCGTTCCGCCACCAGGGCCAGCCGGCTCGCCGCCTCCAGCTCGTCGCCCGGGGCCGCGAGGGTGCGGTGGAGGCGGTCGATACGGCTGCGCAGCGCCGGGTCGTGCAGCACCGGCCGGTCCACCGCCCGGCCGATCAGCCGTTCGTCCACCTGGCCGGTGTCGAGGTACAGCACGCGTTTGCGGAAGCCCTCTGGGGTGGCCGCCGCACCGTTGTGCGGGACGTGCGGCGGCAGCAGCGTCACCGTGTGGGTGAGCACACCGTGCTCGTGGTGGTCCAGGTCGTAGCGCACCATGCCCTCGTCCACGACCAGCAGCGTCCAGGCGTCGTGCGTGTGCATGGGGTACGCGTGGTCGGTGAAACGCGCGTGGAAGACCTCGGCGATCCCCTCCACGGGCGGCGACCACGCGGTGATCTCGGGACGTCCTGCGGCCATGCGCCGATCGTACGCCGGGCGGGCGCCGCTCCCCGACGTGCAAAGTTCGTACAAGACCGGGCCCCGGGAGGCCCGGCAGGCTGCGGGCATGACAGCCGAGAGCACCGCACCCGCCCCCGTACGCTTCGACACCAAGATCGCCGTGCTGCTCAGGAACGACCTGGAGACCTGGCAGCGCCTGAACGTCACCGCCTTCCTGGTCAGCGGTCTCGGCACGGTCGCCCCGGAACTGATCGGCGAGCCCTACACCGACGCGGACGACACCCCGTACCTGCCGATGTTCCGCCAGCCGGTCATGGTCTTCGAGGGCCCGAAGGAGATGCTGACCACCGCCCACACCCGTGCCGTCGGCCGGGGCGTCGCGCTGTCCGTGTTCACCTCGGACCTCTTCGCGACGGGCAACGACCGCGACAACCGCGCCGCGGTCCGCGCGGTGCACCGGGACTCGCTCGACCTGGCCGGGATCGCGGTGCACGGGCCCCGCAACGCGGTGGACAAGATCCTCAAGGGTGCGTCGATGCACCGGTGACGACGGCCGCGCCGCCAGCCGGAGCGAGGGCGGCGCGGTGGCCTCACAGAGCGCGGTCCACGACGTACGGGAACAGTGTGAGCATCTCCTCCAGGGCGTCGGGCGCCGACGCAACGCTCTCCAGGCAGGCCCGTGCCCGCTCCAGATGACCGTGCGCCTCCGCGGTGGCGGCCGCCCGCCCGCCGGCCTCCTCCACCAGCCCGGCGGCCCGCCGCACCGCTTCCTCGTCGAGCGGGCCGCCGCGCAGCAGCGCCGCCAGCTCCGTCGCGGCCGGACCGCCGGCGGCGAGCGCGGCGAGCACCGGGAAGGTCTTCTTGCCCCGTCCGAGGTCGCCGTGCACCGGCTTGCCCGTGACCGCGGGATCGCCCCAGATGCCCAGCACGTCGTCCGCCGCCTGGAACGCCACGCCCAGGTGGCGCCCCGCCGCGGCCAGCGCGTCGGCCTCCGTGCGCCCGGCGCCCCCGAGCAGCGCGCCCAGACCGGCGGCGCAGCCCAGCAGCGCACCGGTCTTGCGCTCGGCCATCTGCCGGTACTCGTGCGCCCGCACGGCGTCGGGACCGGTCCAGGGCCGCGACTCGAAGAGCAGGTCGTCGGCCTGGCCGTGCACCAGGTCGGTGAGGGTCCCGGCGAGCAGCCGCAGCGCCGGCGCGCACTGCTTGCCCGGCGCGTCGGTGAGTGTCCGCACCGCCTGGGCGAACAACGCGTCCCCCGCGAGGACCGCCGGGCCGGTTCCGTAGGTCTTCCACGCGGTGGCGCGTCGCCTGCGCGTCTCGTCGCCGTCCATGATGTCGTCGTGGAGCAGGGAGAAGGTGTGGATCAGCTCGACGGCGACCGCTCCGGGCACCGCGTCCCGGGCCTCCGCCCCGACGGCCTCCGCGCCGAGCACGGCCAGCGCCTGGCGTACGCCCTTGCCCTGGGCGCCCGGCACATCGTCGCCGTCCACCCCGTCCCACCCGAGCGAGAAGGCGGTGATCTCGGCGTGCCACGGGTGGAGTCGGCGCACGGCCCGGGACAGTGCGGGGCGGGCCAGGGCGCGGCAGCGGGCCAGTATCCGCGGTGCGGTCACCGGAGAGGCCGTCGGAGAAGTCATCGCCCACCGCCCGTCTCCGCCGCCGTGTCCCCGGCCCGCTCCACGCCCAGCTCCGTGTACGCCCGGTCGACCATGTCCCGGGCATTGAGCAGCCCGATCCGGTCGAGCGTGGCCCGCAGGGCGTCCAGGTCGGCGGCCGTCTCCCCGGCGTCCCGCCCGAGCCGGGCGAGCGACTTCACCAGCCCGAGCCGCGCCAGCGCCTCGCCCCGGAGCTCCGCCATCGCCCGGAACTCCTCCAGCGCCCCCGCGTAGCCCTGCCGGGCCTCCTCATGGCGTCCGGCGCGGTAGAGCACGTTGGCGCGCATCTTGTGGTTGTACGCCAGGGCGCTCGACAACTTCATCTCGCGGCAGGTGACCTCGGCCTCCGCCAGCAGTTCCAGCGCGCGGTCCGGGTCGTTGTCGCGTACGGAGATGATGTCGGCCATGCCGCGCAGCGCCCAGGCCCGGCCCCGCCGGTCGTCGGCGTCACCGGCCAGCCGGGCCGCCTCCTCGAACATCGCCAGGGCGGTGTCGAAGGAACCGGTGTTGCGGTGGATCTGCGCGATGCCCTCCAGGGCCCAGACGGTGTGGCGGGCTTCGCCGCGTGCCCGTGCCTCGGCGAGCAGTTGCTCGTGCAGCGCGGCGACGGTCCGGTAGTCGCCCTGGATGCGCCCGGTCTCCGCAAGGCCGGCGAGGGAGTAGCCCCGGGCGACGACGTCCCCGCCCTTCTCGCCCATGTCCGCCGCCAGGCCCAGGAGCCGGAACGCGAGCCGGAGCCGGCCGCGCTGGCGGGCCAGCGTGCCGCCGCTCCACAGGGCCCAGGCCATCGCCCCGGCGTCGTCCGCCGAGCGTGCGGCGCGGTAACTCGCCTTCCACGCGGAGTCGGCGTCCCGCACCTGGCCGAGCCTGCGGTGCGCCTCGGCCACGGCGAGACCCGCACGGGCCACGTCCCCGGCGGAGCCGGAGCGTTGGGCCTCCGCCAAGTGGCGTATGCCCTCGGCGAGTACGTCCGTGAGCGAGGCGTTCACGGACATCTTGGTGAGGGCGCCCTGGTATTCGGGCGCCAGTGCCTTGCTGTGCATGGAAGCCTTTCGCGCGGGCACGGGCGGCCCCGGACATGACTATGCAGTGCGTGTATACACAGGGCGCATAGCTGGCCGGATCTCCGGTCCGTGCTCAGGGGGGAGGGGCGAGAGTGGTCGTGTGTGCGGCGTGCCGCCTTGCTGTGGATCAAGACCGCGGATCGGCGTCCGGGGTTGCCTCGTCCCTGGAATTGCCGACGGAACGCTGGACCGGGCGCGTTCGTGACCGCGTCACGCGGACCCGTCGGCCAGGTGCTCGACGAACCATGCCCGCGCCCGCTCGGCGACCTCGTCCAGCGTGCCCGGCTCCTCGAACAGGTGGGTCGCCCCCGGGACGACGTCGAGCCGGCTCTCACAGCGCAGCTCCGCCTGTGCCCGGCGGTTCAGGTCCAGCACCTCGGTGTCCCGGCTCCCCACGAGCAGCAGGGTGGGGGAGCGGACCTCGCCCAGGCGGGCGCCCGCCAGATCCGGCCGGCCGCCCCGCGACACGACCGCCCCGATGCCCGTGTCCCGGTCCGCGCCCACGACGGCCGCCGCCTGGAGCGCGGCGGCCGCGCCCGTGCTGGCACCGAACACGCCGAGGGGCCCGGGCGCATGGCCCCGCACCCAGGCGGCGGCGTCCACCAGGCGGCCGGCGAGGGCCGAGATGTCGAAGACGTGGCCGCCCTCCGCCTCCTCGTCCGTGGTGAGCAGGTCGAACAGCAGCGTGCCGAGGCCGGCCCGGTTCAGCGCCGCCGCCACCGACCGGTTGCGCGGGCTGTGCCGGCTGCTCCCGGAACCGTGGGCGAAGAGCACGAGCGCCCCGGAGCGGCCGGCCGGTGTCAGGGTGCCGGGCAGGCCGACCCCGCCGGCCTCCACCAGGACGTCGCTGGTCAGCCGGGGACCGGTCTGCCGCGTGGCCCGGGCCAGGAGCGCGACGACCTCCTCGTCCGGCGTCTGGCCGAAGTCCCGGTACCACTCGCCGACCGCCGAGAACCCGGCCGGCGACGACAGGCAGACCAGTTCGTCCGCCTCCTCGCGCAGCCGGGCCGCGGCGGACGGCGGCGCGACCGGCACCGCCACCACCACATCTGCGGCGCCCTGCGCCCGGGCCACCGCGCAGGCGGCGAGCGCGGTCGCGCCGGTGGCGATCCCGTCGTCCACCAGGACCACGGTGCGTCCGTCCAGGGGGACGCGAGGCCGGTCGCCGCGGAACTTCCGGGCCCGGCGCCGCAGTTCCGTCTCCTCCGCCTCCCGAACGGCTGCGATGTCGGAGTCCGACACGCCGGCCCGGCGCACGATGTCGTCGCTGATGACCCGGACCCCGCCCTCCCCGATGGCCCCGAAGCCCAGCTCCGGGTGGCGCGGGACGCCCAGTTTGCGGACCACGATGACGTCCAGCGGGGCGCCGAGCTCCTGCGCGACGCGGAAGGCGACCGGCACACCGCCGCGCGGGAGACCCAGCACGACGGGATCGCTCTGCGCGAGGGGACGGAGGGCTTCGGCGAGCCGCCGGCCCGCGTCGGCCCGGTCGGCGAACAGCACGGGTCTCACCCCCTGTCGAGGGACACGTACGACGGTCCCCCGCTCTCCCGCCGGGCGACGCGCGTACCTCATTCCAATCAACCGCGCCCGCCGGGCCTGCGCAAATCGACGGAAACGCACCTGATCCGGAAACATGGATGACAATGAAAACGATTGTCGTTAACGTATGCGGGGTTGGGCGCGCAGCGTGCCGGCCATGTGCCGACGCGTGCCCGGAATCCCGCAACCGTGTGTCCAAGAGGGGGAGTTGTGGCTCATCTGCTGATGGTCGAGAGCTGGGTCGGGTCGATGAGCAGACTGCTCCCGAGAGCGATCCGGGAGGGCGGGCACGCGTTCACCTTCATCACCCGCGACCTGCACCACTACCTGCGCTCGGCACCCGAGGGCACCCGGCACCCGCTGCTCTCGGCCCGGAACGTCCTGACGGCCCCCACCAACGATCCCGACCGCCTGCTGCCGTTCGTCGAACGGGCCCACCGGGCCATGGGGTTCGACGCCGTGGTGTCCTCCTGCGACTACTACCTGCCGGTGGCCGCCCGCATCGCGGCCCGCCTGGGCCTGCCCGGGCCCGCCCCCGAGGCGATGGAGAACGCCTGCCGCAAGGACGCCACCCGCGACGTCCTCGCCCGTGCCGGAGTGCCCGGCCCGCGCTACGCGGTCTGCGCGGACTGGCCCGGCACCGCGAAGGCCGCGGCGCGGCTCGGGCTGCCGCTGGTCGTCAAGCCGGTGGACCTGTGCGCGGGGATGCTGGTGCGCCGTGTGGACGACGAGGCGCAGCTCGCCGACGCCCACCGCGCCCTCGCCGGCTTCCCGGTCAACGCGCGGGGGCAGCGGCGTTCCCCCGTCGTCCTGCTGGAAGAGCTGCTGCACGGACCCGAGGTCAGCGTCGAGACCGTCACCCACCGGGGACGCACCCGGGTCATCGGGGTGACCGACAAGAGCATCGGCGGCGCGCCGGCCTTCGTGGAGACCGGCCACATGTTCCCGGCGGCCCTCACCGACCAGGACGCCCGCGCGGCCCGGGACACGGCGGTCCGGGCGGTCGAGGCACTGGGCCTGGACGACGTGGTGGCGCACACCGAGATCAAACTGACCCCCGAGGGACCCCGCGTGGTGGAGGTCAACCCCCGCCCGGCCGGCAACCGCATCACCGAACTCGTCCGGCACGTCACCGGCATCGACCTCGCCGCCGCCTGCGTGAGCGTGGCGCTCGGCGAGGAGCCGGACCTGCGGGCGCACGACACCGGCCTGCGGAGCGCCGCCATCGGCTTCCTGGTACCCGGCGCCGGGGGAGTGCTGGACGGCATCGACGGCGGCGACGCGGTCGGTGAGGCCGACGACGTGCTGGAAGTCAGCCTCGCCGCGCCCGGCACCCGGGTCACCGCCGAAGGCAGCAACAACGGATACCTCGGGCACGTGATGGCCGGAGACACCGAGGGGCCGGGCGCCCGCGCCCGGGTGGAAGCGCTGCTGGCGGGCCTCCGCCCCCGGGTGGTGTCCCGATGACCGCGCGACCCGGCACCGCCACGGCCCCGGCCCCCGGCTCCTGCGAGGAGCTGGTCTCCCGGGCCCTGGCCGGCGCGTACGGGCACGATCCGAGGGCCCTGCGCGTCAGCACCGCCTTCACCACCCGCCAGTCCGTCAGGCATACGGGGCGGGCCGGCGGCTACCGCAACGAGGTGCTGAGCCTCCGCATCGCCGCCGCCGTCGGCTCCTGCGCGGTGGAACCGGGGGAGCTGCCGGCCGACGCGGCCGACGACTGCGTCGGCGCCGATGCCGCCACCCTGCTCGCCCACCCGCTGCGGCCGGTACGGATCGCCGCACTCGACGCCTTCCTCATGCACGCCCTGCCCCACGGCCCCGCCTCGGGCGCCCTGCCCCTGCCGCTGCCCGCCGGTGGCTCCCTGGAGAAGTCGCGGGCCAGGGCGCGCGCCGTCGTCGGCCTCCTCGACCTCCCGCCCGGCCGCACCGTGCTCGTCGTCGGCGTCGTCAACTCGCTCCTGGAGGCGCTGCGCGAGCGCGGACTGCGTTACGAGCCCTGCGACCTCAAGGGCGGCACCACGGAGTGGGACGAACCGGTACGCCGGGACGCCTCGGACCTGCTCGGCCGCTGCGACGCCGTCCTCGCCTCCGGGATGACCCTCGGCAACGGCAGCTTCGAGCACTTCAGGACCCACGCCCTGCGGCACGGCAAGCCGCTCGTGATGTTCGCCCAGACGGGCAGCGCGGTGCTGCCCCGGCTCATCGGCTCCGGGGTCACCGCCGTGTCCGCGGAGCCGTACCCCTTCTTCTGGCTCGACGGCGGCCCCGGCACCATCCACCAGTACGGAGGCACCCGGTGACCACGACACTCCTGCGCCCCGCGGGCAACCGCGAACTGCTCGGCCTCGTCGGGCGCACCCCGCTCGCCCGGATCACCACACCCCTGCCCTCGCCGCACCCCGGATTCTGGGCCAAGCTCGAAGGCTTCGGAGTGGGAGGCATGAAGGCACGCGCCGCCGTCTCGATGCTCCAAGGAGCCGAGGCACGCGGCGAACTCCGGCCCGGCGCACCGGTCGTGGAGTCGACGTCCGGCACACTCGGCGTCGGCCTGGCCTTCGCGGGCCAGGCACTCGGCCACCCCGTGATCCTGGTGGGCGACAGCGAACTCGAACCGTCCATGCGGCAGTTGCTGCACGCCCACGGCGCCCGGCTCGAACTGGTCGACCGCCCCGCCGAGGAGGGCGGCTGGCAGGCGGCCCGGCTCGCCCGGCTCCGCGAGCTGCTGACCACGCTGCCCGACGCCTACTGGCCCGACCAGTACAACAACCCCGACAACACCGCCGGTTACGCCTCGCTCGCCGCCGAGATCGCCGGCCGGCTCGACCGGGTGGACGTGCTGGTGTGCAGCGTCGGCACCGGCGGACACAGCGCCGGCACCGCCGCCTCGCTGCGCGGACACTGGCCCGCGCTGCGGCTGATCGGCGTCGACGCCACCGGCTCGGCCATCTTCGGCCAGCCCGCCCGCCCCCGGCTCATGCGCGGCCTCGGCAGCAGCATCCATCCCCGCAACGTCGCCCACGACCGTTTCGACGAGGTCCACTGGGTCGGCCCGGCCGAGGCCGCCGACAGCTGCCGCAGGCTCGCCAGGGGCAACTTCGTCAGCGGCGGCTGGAGCACCGGGGCCGTCGCCCTCGTCGCGGCCTGGGCCGCCCGCACGCACCCGGGCGCGGTCGTGGCCACCGTCTTCCCCGACGGACCGCACCGCTACCTCGGCAGCGTCTTCGACGACGGCTTCAACGCCCGCCACGGCCTCCGCGCGGGCGCCCCCGCGACCCGGCCCGTCGAAATCTCCCACCCCGGCGCGGCGGAGGCCACGGGCTGGACCCGCTGCACCACCGTCACCCGTCCCCAGGAGCCCCGATGAAGTGCGCCCTGCGCACCGTGGAGCTACGGCTCGCCGAGCCGCTGCGGATCTCCCGGTCCACCACGACCGCCCGGCACGCCGTCCGGCTGTCCGTCGAGCATCAGGGGCTCCACGGCCACGGCGAAGCCGTCACCAGCGCGTACTACGGGCTGGACACCGGGACCCTGCACCGGTGGCTGCACCGGTGCTCCCGCTCACTCGCGGCCTTCCCCGACCCGGAGACCGCCCTCGCGGCACTCCCCGAGGACGCCACCGCGACACCCCCGGCGGTCACGGCCGCCGTGGAGTCCGCGCTGCTCGACCTCGTCGGCAAGCGTGCCGGTGAGCCCGTGCACCGGCTCCTCGGCGCCGCCGCCCCGCCGGAGGCCGCGACCGCCCGGACCATCGGCATCACCGCACCGTCCCGGGCCGCCGCCCTCGCCGCCCGCCTCGCGTACCGGGGGTTCACCGTCCTCAAGGTCAAGGCCGGATCCGCGGACCCCGAGGACGACATCGCGCGGGTCCGCGCGGTCCGCGCGGCAGCCCCCGGCGCCCGTCTGCTGCTCGACCCGAACGGCGGCTGGAGCGGGTCCGCCGCGCCCCGGCTGCTCGGACGGTTCGCCGAACTGGGCGTCGAGGCCGTCGAGCAGCCCGTCGCACCGGGCGACCCCGAGGGGCTGGCCCGGCTCGCCGCGCACTCACCGCTGCCGGTCGTCGCGGACGAGGACGCGGTCTCCTTCGAGGACGCCCGCCGCCTCGCCGGCCGCGTCCACGGCATCAACGTCAAGCTCGCCAAGTGCGGCGGCCCCGGCGCGGCCCTGCGCATCGCCGGCCTGATCGCCGGGAGCGGGACCGACCTCATGCTCGGCTGCCTCACCGCCAGCTCACTCGGCATCGCCCCCGCCGTCCACCTCGCCGACCGCGCCCGGTGGACCGACCTGGACGGCCATCTCCTGCTCGCCCACGACCCCTGGACCGGCATCGGCGGCCACGACGGCACCGTACGCGCCGGTGCGCGGCCAGGACTCGGCGTACGGCCGAGCCCACCGCACGCCCCGGCGGAGGTGCGACCGTGACGACCTGGCGCGAGATACGCGACTTCAGCCCGGCCGTCCGCCTGCTGCTGGTCAACCAACTCGGCGTGAACACGGGCTTCTACCTGCTCATCCCCTACCTCGCCGTCCACCTCAGCCGCGACCTCGGCATGTCCGCCGCCGCCGTCGGCACCGTGCTCGGCATACGCAACCTCAGCCAGCAGGGGCTCTTCGTCATCGGCGGCTCGGCGGCGGACCGGCTGGGCGCCCGGGGCGTGATCATCACCGGCTGCGCACTGCGGACCGTGGGCTTCGCCCTGTTCGCCCTGGGCGACGGAACGGCGGTGCTGCTGGCGGCCTCGGTGCTCAGCGGACTGGCCGGCGCCCTGTTCAACCCCGCCGTGCGCGCCTACCTCGCCCAGGAGGCGGGGGAGCGCAAGGCCGAGGCATTCGCCCTGTTCAACGTGTTCGCGACGACCGGGGCCCTGGTCGGCCCCCTGCTCGGCAGTGCGCTGCTTCTCGTCGACTTCCGGGCCGCGGCCCTGACGGCGGCCGGGCTCTTCGCGCTCCTGACCGTCGCCCAGGCCCTGATGCTGCCGGCCGGACAGGTCGCCCCCGCCGGGGGGAGCGTGCTCGCCGACTGGCGCGAAGTGGTGGGAAACCGGGCGTTCATGGCGTTCGCCCTGGCCATGGTGGCCATGGTCGCGCTGGAGAGCCAGCTCTATCTGCTGCTTCCCGAGGGCGCCCGACGGGCCACCGGGTGGGACGGAGCGGCCGGGCCGGTCCTCGTCGTGGCGACGCTCGCCGGGCTCGGGCTCCAGCTGCGCATCACCCGGGCGCTGCAACGCCGTGGCAGCCGGGCGGGCTGGATCAGCTGCGGCCTCGCGCTCATGGCCGCGGCCTTCGTGCCGCCCCTGCTCGTGACGTCCGGACCCGACTCGGGGGACATGCCCGGCGCCGCGTTGCGCATGGTGCCGGTACTGATCGGCGCCCTGCTCCTCCAGACCGGCCTGATGATCGCCCAGCCCTTCGTCATGGAGCTGGTGCCCGGCTTCGGCCGGTCCCGGCTCACCGGCACCTACTTCGGCGTCTTCTACGTGGTCTCCGGCATCGCGGCCGCCCTGGGCAACGCCGCCGTCGGCTGGGCCATGGACACCGGCGCGCGCACCGGAGCCGGATGGCTGCCGTGGGCGTGCTGCGCCGGCCTCGGGCTCGCCTCGGCGACCGCCGTCGCCCGGCTGCACCGCACCGGGGCACTGCCCACCGGGCCGGCGCCCCTGCCGGCCCGTGCCTGAGGGGGGCACGATGAACGACAGGAACCTGCTCACCGACAACCCGGCCCTCTACGAGGCGCGCTTCCCGGACGCCGAACGGCTCGCCGGACGCTGGACCGAGGAGTGCCTGCGCACCCACGGGGGCGGCGCCCGCGTCCTGGACATCGGCTGCGGCACCGGCCGCGACGCCGCCCACCTGCACACGGCCGGCCGTACGGTGACCGGCGCGGACCTCTCCGGGGCGATGCTCCGGTACGCCGCCCGGCACCACCCCGGCCCCCGCTATCGACGCGCGGACCTGCGCCGCTTCGACCTGGGAGCGGGGCGCTTCGACGCCGTGGTCTGCCTGGACAGCGCCTTGCTGTACTGCCGGTCCGACGCCGAACTCGACGGATGCCTCGCCTCCTGCCACCGGGCGCTCGCCCCCGGCGGCCTGCTCGTCGCGGAGATGCGCAACGGCGCCTACTTCCTCGGCCGGGCCCACCGCGACGGCGCCCCCGCCGTCCACGCCTTCACCCACGACGGCGTCACCTACCGCTCCGTCACCCGGCTGCGCGTGGACGCCGCCGGACGCCTCCTGCACCGCTCCCGCACCTGGACCACGGACGACGGCTCGCCCCCGGTCGAACAGCGCTCGGCCTGGCGCCTGCTGCGGCCCGAGGAACTGCACCGCACCGTCACCGGGGCCGGCTTCGAGGTGCTGGCCCTGCACGACGGGCCCGGCCCCCGCACCGAACCCGCCTGGCGCGAAGGCGCGGTCCCGGCGGGCACGACGGCCGGCGACCGACTCCACCTCATCGCCCGGCGCGCCTGAGCCGGGCCCGCAACCCACCACACAGCAAGGACACCCCGTCATGCACGACGAGCACTTCCCCGGCCTGCACCGCAGAGGCTTCCTGATCGCCTCGGGAGCCGCCGGCGCCGCCGGAGCCCTCGCCCTCTCCGGCTGCGCGAGCACCCCCGGCACCTCCGACGCGAAGGAGGAAGCAGGCACTCCGAAGCGCGGCGGCCGGCTGAGGGCCGCCTTCGCCGGGGGAGGGGCGAGCGAGACCCTGGACCCGCACCTGAGCAACCTGTTCGCCGACGCGGCCCGCGCCAAGGCCCTGTACGACAAGCTCGCCGACTACGGCGCCGACCTCGCCGCCCGGCCCCGGCTCGCCGCCTCCTGGGAACCGGACGCCACCCTGAAGCGGTGGAAGGTCGCCCTGCGCACCGCCGTCTTCCACGACGGGACACCGGTGACGGCCGCCGACGTCCTGCACAGCTACCGCCGCATAGCCGACCCCGAGCGAGCCTTCCGCGCCAGGGCCTCGCTCGAACCCATCGACCTGGCCGCCAGCCGGGCCCTGGACGAGCGGACCGTGGAGTTCGTCCTGAAGCGCCCGACCGCCGAATTCCCGAACGTCATGGCCGCGTTCGGCGCGTACATCATTCCCGCGTCGGCGCGCGAGGGCGACTTCGACCACGCACCCGTCGGCAGCGGGCCGTTCCGCCTCGTCTCCTTCGCACCGGGCCGCTCCACCCTGCTGCGCCGCAACGACGAGTACTGGGAGGGCGCGCCGCACCTGGACGAGCTGGAGTTCGTCGTCGCCGACGAGGAGTCCGCCCGCGTCAACGCCCTGCTCGGCGGCCAGGTGGAGTACGCCCACGAGCTGAACCCCGCCACCGCCCGCGCCCACGAGCACGGCGGGCGCGTGACCATCGTGCGGCTGCGCAACAGCGCCATGCAGTCCTTCGCCATGAAGACCGACCGGCCGCCCTTCGACGACCGCCGCGTCCGCCAGGCGCTGTTCCTCGTCGCCGACCGCGCGGAGCTCGTGCGCAGCGCCCTCTCCGGCGCCGGTGAGATCGGCAACGACCTCTTCGGCAAGGGATACGAGTACTACGCCGACGGCCTCCCCCAGCGCGAGCAGGACCTCGGCCGCGCCCGGCGGCTGCTGAAGGAGGCCGGGGCCGACGACCTGCGGATCACCCTGGACACCTCACCGGTCGCCACCGGCTTCACCGAGGCCGCCGCCGTCTTCCGCGACCAGGCCGCGAAGGCCGGCATCACCGTCCGCGTACGCACCGGCAGCAAGGACACGTACTGGAGGGACATCCTCGACGCGGGCACCCTGTGCTGCTACCGGTCCGGGGCGATGCCCATCGAGTCGCACCTCTCGCAGCGCCTGCTCACCGACTCGACCACCAACGCGACCCACTGGCGCCACCGGGACTTCGACGCCCTGTACCGGGAGGCCCAGTCCACGAAGGACCCGAAGCAGCGCGCCGACGTCTACGCCCGCATGCAGCGCCGCCTGCACACCGAGGGGCCGTTCCTCATCTGGGGTTTCGCCGACTGGATACTCGGCACCGCCCGCAACGTCCGGGGCATCGAGCGCGAGGCACCCGCCAACACCCTCGACTGGGCCCGCTTCGACAAGGTGTGGCTGGCGTGAACGCGACCAGGCGCTGGGTGGCGCGGCGGCTGCTCCTCGGTGGCGCGCAGACCGCCGCCGTGGTCCTGCTCGTCTTCGCCGCCACCGAGGCCCTGCCCGGCGACGCCGCCGTCGCCCTGGCCGGCGACCAGCCCGACCCCGCACGCATCGAAGCCGTCCGTACGGCCATGCACCTCGTCCGGCCGGCCCACGAACGCCTGCTGGACTGGACGGCCGGACTCCTCCACGGCGACCTCGGCACGTCGCTGACCTCGGGACGGCCGGTCGCCGCCGCGCTCGCCGACGGCATCGGCCCCACCCTGCTGCTCGCCGTGCCGACGGTCCTGCTGCTGGTCCCGGCCGGGATCGGCCTGGGCGTGCTGGCGGCCCGGCGCGAGGGAGGAGCGGCGGACCGGACCATCAGCGCGGTGCTGCTCGCCCTGTACGCCGTTCCCGAATTCGCGCTGGGAGCCCTGCTGGTCACCGTCTTCGCCCTGCAGCTCGGCTGGTTCCCGCCGACCGCCGTGGGTTACGGCACCGAGCTCGCCTCCCACCCCGCCGCGCTCGTCCTGCCCGTCCTGGTCCTGCTCGCGCGCCCGGTCTGCTCCCTCGCCCGGCTCGTCCGCGCCGGCATGCTCGACGCGCTGGCCTCCCCGTACGCGGCACAGGCCCGACGCTGCGGCATCTCCCGCGCCCGCGTCCGTTACGCGCACGCCCTCCCCAACGCCCTCACCCCGGCCACCCAGCAACTGGCCCGCACGGTCGACTGGCTGCTGTGCGGGGTGGTCGTGGTGGAAGCCCTGTTCGTGGTCCCCGGTCTCGGCACCGTCCTGATGGACGCGGTCGCGGAACGCGATCTGCCCACGGTGCAGGGGCTCGCGGTGGTGTTCGGCCTCGTCACCGTCCTGCTCAACCTGGGCGCCGACCTGGTCACCCACCGCTTCGCCCCCCGGTCGGAGGTCGCCGCGTGATGGCCGTGGCGGTGGCCCGCTCCCGGCGCGGGCTGAAGAGAATCGTCGTCGGCCCTCCACACGAGGCCGCCCGGGACCGGAGCGCCCGGCGGCTCGTCCCGGCCCTCGCCGTCCTCGCAGTGCCACTCCTCATCGCCCTGGCCGGGCCGCTGTTCGCCGGTGACGCGGGACCGCGCGGCACCTCGCTGACCACCGGGGCGGGCCACTGGCTCGGCACCGACTTCACCGGTCGCGACGTGTTCCGCGAAGTCCTGCTCGGCGGCCGGTCCGTCGTCACCGTCGCCGTCGCGGCCACGGCCCTGACCTACGCGGTGGCGCTGCCCGTCGGCTTCGTCTGCGCCCTCACCCGCCGGACCTGGCTGGAGGAGCTGCTGATGCGCCCCCTGGACGTCCTGCTCTCCGTGCCGTCCCTGCTCGTCGTCCTGCTGGTGGCCGCCGTCGTGCAGCCGGGCCCGGCCGGGCTCGCGGTCGTCGTCGCGTGCGTCGGCATCCCGGACGCGGCCAGGCTCGTACGGGCCGCCGGCGCGGAAGCCGCCTCGCGCCCCGCCGTCGAGGCGCTGCGCATGCAGGGCGAGAGCTGGGCGCGCCTGGCCCTCGGCTACGTCGGGCGGTCCATCGGCCGCACGCTCGCCGCGGACACCGGAGTACGCCTGACCGGCGCGGTGTATCTCGTGGCCACCGCCGCCTTCCTCGGCGTGGGCGTGGCCCCGGACGCGGCGGACTGGGCCGTGATGGTGGACCGCAACCGCACCGGCCTGTCCGTGCAGCCCTGGGCGACGGTGGTGCCCGCCCTGCTGATCGTCGCCCTCACCATGGGCGGCAACCTGCTCGCCGACGCCGCGCTCACCCGCCCGCACCGCACGGAGAAGAACCGATGACACACCTGCGTACCGCCGCGCGCGAACCGGTCGCCGCGGTCGAGGGGCTGCGGGTGGAGGTCGGCGGGCGCGTCGTGCTCGACGGCGTGGACCTCAGCCTGCGGCCCGGCCGGATCACCGCGCTGACCGGTGGATCGGGCAGCGGCAAGACGACCACCGGACTCGCCCTGCTCGGCGAATACCCGCCCGGAGCGCGGGTGACCGGCCGCGTACGGGTCCCGGACGGCCTGATCGGCTACGTACCCCAGCACCCGGCTGCCGCGCTCAACCCGGCCCGCCGCATCGGCGCGCTGCTCCTGGACATCGCCCGTGACCGGGTGCGGCACCTGCCCCGGCCGGGGCGCCGGGTGGCGGCGCGGCAACGCGTGCTCGACGCACTCGCCCGCGTCCGGCTGCCGGCGGACGGACGGCTGCTGCGCCGCTTCCCGCACCAGCTCTCCGGGGGCCAGCAGCAGCGCGTGGTGCTCGCCCAGGTACTGCTGCTCGGTGCGCGCGCCGTCGTCGCGGACGAGCCGACCACCGGTCAGGACCCGCTGACGAAGCGCGGGATCGTGGACCTGCTGGGCGAGCTGGCCCGGCAGGGGATCGCCGTACTCCTGCTCAGTCACGACGCGGACGTCGTCCGGGCGCTGGCCGACGACGTGGTGGTCCTGCGGGACGGCCGGGTACGGGACGCCGCGCCGGCGGACGCGCCCGCCCGGGCCCCGCTGGGCGGCGCCGGGCGGGAGGGCGCGGTGCTCGACGTGCGCGCCCTGGTCGCGCGTCACGGCCGGACGCCGGTGCTCGACCGGGTGTCGCTCACCGTCCACGCCGGTGAGTGCCTCGCCGTCGTGGGCCGTTCCGGCAGCGGCAAGACGACCCTGGCCCGCTGCGTGGCCGGTCTGCACCCCCGCCACGACGGGGACGCGCTCCTCGGCGGCGAGCCCCTGCCGGCCGGTCTGCGCGACCGTACCCGGAGCCAGGTCGCCGGTGTGCAGTACGTGTTCCAGGACGCGAAGGCGGCCTTCGACGAGTACCGCCCGGTGCTCGACCAGGTCGCGCGGACGGCGGTGCGCCTGCGCGGAGCGGCCCCGGCCGGGGCGCGGCGCGAGGCGCTCGCGCTGCTGGGCGCCCTCGGGCTCCCGGAGGCGAAGGCGGTGCGCCTGCCCGCCCACCTGTCCGGTGGCGAACTCCAGCGCGCGGCCCTGGCCCGCGCGGTCCTCGCCCGCCCCCGGGTCCTGGTCTGCGACGAGATCACGTCGGGCCTCGACCCGCGGTCCCGGGACGCGGTCCTCGGCCTGCTCGGCGGGCTGCTGCGCTCCGGCCGGACCGACGCGCTGGTCCTGATCACCCATGACCTGGGCACCGCCGCCCGGGCGGACCGGATCGCGGTGATGGACCGGGGCCGGATCGTGGAGGCGGGGCCCTCGAAGCGCGTGCTGGGCGCGCCGGAGCACCCGTGCACCAAGGGACTCGTGGCGGCGGACCGGTGGTTCGCGGCGGCCCGGGGGAGCGGCCGGTGAAGCGGGCGTGCCTCAGTCGCCCCCGGCCCTCAACGCCTCGATGAGCAGCAGCGCGATGTCGTCGCTGCCCGGTGTGACGTCCTTCGCGTACTGGACCAGACTGTCGGCGACGGCCTCCATCGAACGGCCGGTGAGCAGGCCGAACCGGTCGGCGAGCGCCGCGGTGGACCGGTCGGGATCGGTGCCCGGCACCTCGACGAGCCCGTCCGTGTAGAGCGCGAGCGCGGCACCCGGCGGCAGCGGGATCTCGGTCGTCGGGTAGCGGGCGTCCCGGTCGATGCCGAGCAGCAGGCCGGGCGGCAGCCGGAGCACCTCCGTATCCCCGCCGGGATGGCGCAGCAGTGGCGGCGGGTGGCCGGCGGTGGCCAGCAGGGCGCGGTGGCCCGCCAGGTCCAGATGGACGTAGAGGCAGCTGGTGAACAGGTCGGCATCGAGGTCGGCGAGCAGCCGGTTGGTGCGCGCGAGGACCTCGGCGGGCGGTGCGCCGGCCGAGGCGTGCACCGCCGTGCGTACCTGCCCCATCAGCGCGGCGGCCGTCACGTTGTGGCCCTGCACGTCGCCGATGGCCGCGGCGGCCGTGGTGGCGTCCAGCGGGATGACGTCGTAGAAGTCGCCGCCGATGCCCATGCCGCGGGTGGCGGGCAGATAGCGGGCGGCCACGTCGAGTCCGCCGATCCGGGGCAGGGTGTGGGGGAGCAGATGGGCCTGGAGGCTGTGTGCCAGCCGCTCCTTGGTGTCGTACAGGCGGGCCCGGTCCAGCGCCTGGGCGATGAGCCCGGCGATCGAGGTGAGGAGGGCCCGCTCCTCGGGTTCGAAGGGGTGTGCGCGGTCGTAGCCGAACACCAGTGTGCCGACCGGGCGCCCGGAGGCGAACAGCGGCAGGAAGGCCCACGCGGTCAGGCCCTCCTGGAGCGAGGCGGGCCCGAAGGCGCGCCGGAATTCGTCAAAGGTCCGGTAGAAGGCGGGCACCCCGGTGCTGAGCACGCGCGCCACGGGGGCGTCGGACGTCAAGGGCGCGCCCTCGAAGCACTCCATCAGCTCGTCGCCGAAGCCCCGGTGCCCCTCGATGCGCAACCGCCCCTCCGCGACGGTCAGCACGGCGAGCGCCTGGATGCGGAAGGCGGGCACCAACTGCTCGGAGATCAGCTCGACCACGTCCTGGATGCCCACGGCCTCGGTGAGGGTCGCGGCCAGGTGCATCAGGTGGTACAGGGCGACGGCGCGTCCCGGGGCGCTCGGCGAGGCGACGGCGCCCGTGGCGGTGGGGAGCGCCGGGGCCTGCGGGCCGGAGACCGGTGTGATGTACACGCTGATGCCGGACGCGTCGGGGTAGAGGCGGAAGCGCAGCCACTGGTCCGGAGGCCGCAGGGCGACGAAGGACATCGGCTCCCGGCTGATGATCGCGCCCCGGTACTGGTCCTCGAACAGCGGATCGGCCATCCACCGCAGCGACTCCCACGGCAGCGTCCCCACCAGGTCATCGACGCGCCCTCCGACCAGAGCGGCACCGGTCTCCGTGAGATAGGTGATCCTCCCGTGCATGTCGAGCGTGCAGCAGCCGCCCGGCAGCCGGCCCACGAAGTCGGCCGCGGCGACCGCCTCGGTGTGGGCCGGCGGCGGAGCGGTGACCGGGGGCAGCACCCGCGGGCTCGTGCCCGCTTCCAGCGGCCGGCCCCGTTCCCGCGCCTCGTGGAGCACCTGTGCGGCGTCGCGGCAGCAGTGGCCGACCGCCGTGCGCTCCTGCGGCGTCAGCTGCGCCGGGTGGGAACCGGGCCACAGGAGTACGAGTCCGCCGTGCACCCCGGTCCCGTCGGCGAGGGGCGCGGCGGCCAGCGCGAACCGGTACGGCAGCACGAGCGCCGGACGCGGATACCGCCTGGCCAGCTCCTCCTGGCTGCCCAGCCAGACCAGCCGCCGGTCCTTCACCGCGTCCGACACCGGCATCGGCGCGGAGAGCGGCACCCGGAGCCAGGGGTCCGCGATCTCCGGCGGGATCCCCGCGAGCACGGCCAGCCGGAGCGTCGATCCGCCGGGCGGCAGCAGATAGAGCATCGCCACGGCGGCGCCCGTCTCCCGCACGGCACACGCCACCGCCGCGTCCAGACGCTCCTCCGCCGTATCCATGGCGGGCCCGACATTACCCATAAGCGGACAATACGCCCAGGTCTTGTGTGTGACACCGCGATACCGGCCACCACGACGCGCTTCCCGAGGTCCGGGGCGCGGGCGGGCCCCGCCGAGCCAGCGGCCCGCGCCGACCCGCAACCGGACGGTGCGGTGGCCCGATCGGACGACCCGGACGCGCGCCCCCGGGCCGAGCGGGCTGCAATGGACGGGTGACCGCGCCCCCCGACGACTGCCTCGCGCGCAACGAGTGGGTCTGCGGCGCCTACCTGAGCAGCCGCCGGCACATCCTCTGGGAAGCGGCGGTGCAACACGTGCAGCTGACCGCGGTGGCCGTGCTCATCGGGCTCGCCCTCGCCCTGCCGCTCGCCCTCGCCGCACGACGCCGGCGCTGGGCCGCCGGGCCCGTGCTCGGGGTCACGACGATCCTCTACACCATCCCGTCGCTCGCCATGTTCTCCCTGCTGCTGCCGGTGTACGGGCTCTCGGCCTCGCTCGTCGTCGCGGGCCTCGTCCTCTACTCACTGACCCTGCTGGTGCGCAACGTACTCGCCGGGCTGCGCGCCGTTCCGGAGGAGACCCGGCAGGCGGCGCGCGGCATGGGCTACGGCCCCGTACGGCTGCTCGTCGCCGTGGAACTCCCGCTCGCCCTGCCCGCCGCGATGGCCGGCCTGCGCATCGCCACCGTCTCCGCGGTCTCCCTGGTCACCATCGGGGCGATCGTCGGCTACGGCGGCCTGGGCAACCTCATCTACGCCGGGATGAACACGTACTTCAAGGCCCAGGTGCTCACCGCGTCCGTCCTGTGCGTGGTCATCGCCGTCGCCGCCGACCTGCTCCTCCTGCTGCTGCAACGCCTGCTCACCCCATGGACGAGGAGCCGGTCGTGAACACCCTGGCGGAAGCCTGGTCCTGGCTCACCACCTCCGCGCACTGGCATGGGCAGGACGGCATCTGGGCCCGGCTCGGCCAGCACCTCTACCTCACCGCCGTCTGCCTGCTGATCAGCTGTCTCATCGCGCTGCCCGTCGCCCTGCTCCTCGGCCACCTCGGCCGGGGCGGCGCGCTCGCCGTCAACATCTCCAACGTCGGACGCGCCGTGCCCACCTTCGCCGTCCTGGTGCTGCTCCTGCTCACCCCGGTCGGCCGCTGGGGCGAGGGCCCGACGGTCGTGGCGCTGGTCCTGTTCGCCGTGCCCCCGCTGCTCACCAACGCGTACGTCGGCATGCGCGAGGTGGACCGGGACGTCGTCCGGGCCGCCCGGGGCATGGGCATGACGGGCCGCCAACTGCTGCTCCAGGTCGAGGTACCGCTCGCCCTGCCGCTCATCCTCACCGGGGTGCGCATCGCCGCCGTCCAGCTCGTCGCCACGGCCACCATCGCGGCCCTCGCGGGCGGTGGCGGGCTCGGCCGCATCATCACCGCCGGGTTCAACCTCGCCTCCACCCCGCAGGTGGTCGCCGGAGCCGTCCTGGTCGCCGCGTTCGCCCTGGTCGTCGAGGGGGTCTTCGAGGCGGCCCAGCGGTTCGCGCCACGGCGGTTCGGGCTGCGCGCGGGGGAGGCCCCGTGAGAGCGGGACCCCCTGGGAGGGCGGGACTGCGGGTGAGAGCCGCCCGGCCGCTCGTCGCGCTTCTGCTGCTGGCGGCCACCGCCTGCACCACCGGACCCACGCTGGAGAACCAGGGCGCGGTCACCGCCCCGCCCGGCGACAGCAAGCACCTGACCATCGGCTCCGCCGGCTTCACCGAGAGCGACCTCCTCGCCCAGATGTACGCCCTGCTGCTGGGCCGCGCCGGATACTCCACGAAGATCATCTCGGTCACCAACCGGGAGATCTACGAACCCGCCCTGGAGAACGGCCAGATCGACATCGTCCCCGAGTACGCGGCAACCTTCGCCGACTGGCTGGGCGCCAAGGAGCACGGCGCCGACGCCACCCCCGTCGGCTCGCCGGACCTCGACGCCACGATGAAGGCCCTGCGCGCCCTGGCCGCACCCCGCGGGCTCACCGTCCTCGACCCGGGCCGGGCCGTGGACCAGAACGCGTTCGCCGTCACCGCCGCCTATGCGCGCGAGCACCACCTCAGGACGCTCGGCGACCTCGGCCGCTCCGGCCTCCCGGTACGCCTCGCGGCCGGCGACGAGTGCGTCCAGCGCCCGTACTGCGCGCCCGGGTTGAAGAAGACGTACGGCATCGACATCACCGCCGTCGACCCCAAGGGCGTCGGCACCACACAGGCCAAGCAGGCCGTCCAGAGCGGTCGCGACCAGATGGTGCTGACCACCACCACCGACGCCACCCTGGACGACTTCGGGCTCGTCCTCCTCGCCGACGACAAGCACCTCCAGAACGCCGACTACCTCGTCCCCGTCGTCAACCGGGCCCGCGCCGGCGGCGCAGGCGTGCGCAAGGCCCTCGGCAAGCTGAACACCGTCCTCACCACCGGCGACCTGGCCCGGCTCAATGAACGGGTCGACAGCTGGCGCCGGCTCCCCGAGGACGTGGCCCGCACCTACCTGCGCTCCGCACACCTCCTCCCCGGCGGCCCGGGATGAGGACGCGCAGCGGCCTTCGGGCAGTACGCCGCGGACGCCTGACCGGTCACCGGGGCGCGTCCCTCAGGCGTCCGCCACCGAGTCGAACCCCACCTCGTCGCGCCCCACGCCCTGCGCGTCCGCGTCCACCGAACGCCGCAGGGCCTCGTGGAGCTTCGCCGGGGTCAGCACGCCGAGGAACCGCGCCCCGTCCAGCACCGCGATCCACCCCGCGTCCCGCTGGAGCATCTCGCTGAACGCCCGCTTCAGCGGCGCGCCCACCGGCACCCACGCGTCCATCCGGCGGGCCAGCTCGCCCACCGTGCCCTCGTCCCCGGCGATCCGCAGCGCGTCCGCCGCCACCCAGCCGTGCAGCTCGCCCGCCTCGTTCAGCACGACCGCCCAGCGGGCGCCGGCCGCGCCCAGCCGGGCCGCCGCCACCCCCGCCGGCTCGGCCAGCCGGGCCACCGGCGGCTGCTCCAGGTCGGCCGGTTCGATCGCGGTGACCGACAGCCGCTTCAGCCCCCGGTCCGC
Source organism: Streptomyces sp. NPDC057249 (assembly GCF_042669245.1). Lineage (NCBI taxonomy): Bacteria > Bacillati > Actinomycetota > Actinomycetes > Kitasatosporales > Streptomycetaceae > Streptomyces > Streptomyces sp. NPDC057249. The sequence goes on from NZ_JBHUXS010000008.1 coordinate 98,024, forward strand.
GCCGACGAACTCCGCCACGTACGGGGTCGCGGGCGCGCCGAGCACCGCGGCCGGCGTGTCGAACTGCTCGATGCGCCCCTGTCCGTACACCGCGATCCGGTCACCCATCCGGACGGCCTCCTCGATGTCGTGGGTGACCATCAGAACCGTCTTGCGCACCCTCGACTGGAGCTTCAGGAACTCGTTCTGCAGCCGCTCGCGCACCACGGGGTCGACCGCGCCGAACGGCTCGTCCATCAGGAGCACCGGCGGGTCGGCCGCCAGTGCCCGGGCCACGCCGACGCGCTGGCGCTGGCCGCCGGAGAGCTGCGCGGGGTAGCGGGAGCCGTACACCGACGGGTCGAGGCCCACCAGATCCAGCAGCTCGGCCGCCCGCTCCCGGGCCCTGGACCGCTTCCAGCCGACGAGCGCCGGCACGGTCGCGGTGTTGTCGAGGACCGTCCGGTGCGGGAAGAGCCCCACCTGCTGGATGATGTAGCCGATGCCGCGGCGCAGCTTCACCGGGTCGGTCCTCGCGATGTCCCGGCCGTCCACGAGGATGCGGCCCGAGGTGGGTTCGATCAGCCGGTTGACCATCATCATCGTGGTCGTCTTGCCGCAGCCCGACGGACCGACCAGGGTGACCAGTTCTCCCTCGGCGACCTCGAAGGACAGTGCGTCGACCGCGGTCGTGCCGTCCGGATAGACCTTGCCGACCTGCTCGAACCGGATCATGAAAGCACGGTAGGAGCCCCGTGCCCCGGCCGCACACGGGCCGCGACCGTCCGGGGCACACCGGTGTGCTGAACTGTCCGGGAACCGTCCGATCCAGGAGCACCCTTGAACAGCTACCGGCAGCCCGGCCTCGTCCTCACCGACCACCGCTTCACCGTCCCGCTCGACCACGCCGACCCCGGCGGCGAGCAGATCGAGGTCTTCGGCCGGGAGGTCGTGGCCGCGTCGAAGGCCGGCCAGGAGCTGCCCTGGCTGCTGTACCTGGAGGGCGGCCCCGGCTTCGGCGCGCGGCGCTTCACCGGCGCCGAGGCGTGGCTCGGGCGGGCGGTGCGGGAATTCCGGGTGCTCCTGCTCGACCAGCGCGGCACCGGCCTGTCCAGCCCGGCCAACCGGCAGACCCTGCCGCTGCGGGGCGGACCCCGCGAGCAGGCCGACCACCTCGGCCACTTCCGCGCGGACAGCATCGTGCGGGACTGCGAGTTCATCCGTCCGCGGCTGACCGGCGGCGCGCCCTGGACGGTTCTCGGCCAGTCCTTCGGCGGCTTCTGCGCCGTCCGCTACCTCTCGGCCGCCCCCGAGGGCCTGAACACCGTTCTCATCACCGGCGGTCTGCCCTCCCTCGACGCCCACGCGGACGACGTCTACCGGGCCGCGTACCCCCGCATCGAGCGGAAGGTCGCGGCGCACTACGCCCGCTACCCGCAGGACGTGGAACGCGCCCGGGAGATCACCGCTCACCTCGCGGAGCACCGCCCCGAGAGCGCCGGGCACCGGCTGACGCCCGAGAGCTTCCAGTCGCTGGGCATCATGCTCGGCGGCGGCAGCGGCAGCCACCAGCTGCACTACCTCCTGGAGAACGCGTTCGTCCGCACCCCGCACGGCACCGAGCTGTCCGACACCTTCCAGGAGGCCGTGCGCGCGGCGACCTCGTTCGCCGGACACCCCCTGTACGCCCTCCTGCACGAGGCGATCTACGGACAGGGCGGGCGTCCCACCGACTGGGCCGCCGAGCGGGTCCGCGCCGAGTTCCCGCAGTTCGACGCCGCTACGGCCCTCGCGGGCGACGGACCGGTCCTCTTCACGGGCGAGTCCATCCACCCCTGGCACTTCGAGGTGGACCCCGCGCTGCGCCCGCTGCGCGAGACGGCCGCGCTCCTCGCCGCCCGCACCGACTGGGAGCCGCTGTACGACCCCGAGCGCCTGGCCGCCAACGAGGTCCCGGTGGCCGCCGCCGTCTACCACGACGACATGTACGTGGACACCGCCCACGCGCTGCGCACCGCCGGCGCGATCCGCGGCCTGCGCACCTGGGTGACCGACGAGTTCGAGCACGACGGGCTGCGTGCGGGCGGGCCCCGCGTACTGGACCGGCTGCTCGCACTGGTCCGCGACGAGGTCTGACGTACATCGCGCGGGGCCGGCCGGCACCGGCCGGCCCCGCGGTGTCTCAGCCCTGGAGGGCGTCCAGCGTCGCGTTCAGGCTCGCCGCCGAGCGCGGTGCGCGGTTGTGCGGGAGCTTCGACAGGACCGCCGCCATCCCGCAGGTGTTGGTGACGGCCGAGAAGACGAGACCGGAGCCGACGCCGGCGGACAGCCAGCGCGCGGCGGGGTACCTGAGGCCCGCCAGCAGCCCGGCCACCACGAGCGAGCCGGCCGCCAGCCGGACCTGGCGCTCCATCGGCCAGGTGGCCCGCGCGCCCACCGGGCGCTCCAGCCCGTGGCCCTCGCTCTCCCAGGCGGAGGTGCCGCCGCTGAGCGTCGCCGCGTCGATGTCGGCCGCCGACAGGATGCCGCAGGCGCGTGTCGAGCGGTTGCCCGAGGCGCAGACCATGAGCAGCGCACCGCGGGCGGAGGCGGACTTGAGCGCGGGCAGCGCCTCGTCGAGCCGGTCGAGGGGTATGTTCAGCGCCCCCGGCACATGCCCCGCCGCGTACTCACCGGGTGCGCGTACGTCGATCACGGTGAACTCCGTGAGCCGGGCGGCCGCCTGGGCGGGGGAGAGGGATACGGGGCTGGTCACGAGCTGTGTTCCTTTCGGTCACCGGGGTACGGGGCAGATCTCGCTCTCTCCTGCCCCGGACGGTCAAGGATACCCCCCTGGGTATCGAAGCCCGTCGTGTCACGGGTCTCACCCCCCGCCTTGCCGGTTAGCCTGCGGATATGACCGAGCAGCTGAGGCCCATGCCCGAGGACTGGCGGCGCGCGCTCGCCGTGGTCGCGCACCCCGACGACCTGGAGTACGGCTGCGCGGCAGCGGTGGCCGGCTGGACCGATGCCGGACGCGAGGTCACGTATCTCCTCGCGACCAGGGGTGAGGCCGGTATCGACACCCTCGAACCGGAGCGCTGCGGACCGCTGCGCGAGCGGGAGCAGCGTGCGAGCGCGGCGGCCGTCGGCGTCTCCCGCGTCGAGTTCCTGGACCACCGGGACGGCGTGATCGAGTACGGCGTCCCGCTCCGCCGGGACATCGCGGCGGCCATTCGCCGGTACCGCCCCGAGCTGGTGATCACGCTCAACCATCGTGACACCTGGGGCGGCGTCGCTTGGAACACCCCCGACCACCGCGCCGTCGGCCGTGCCACGCTCGACGCCGCGGCCGACGCGGGCAACCGCTGGATCTTCCCGGAGCTGGCCGAGCGGGGTCTCGACCCGTGGGACGGAGTCCGCTGGGTGGCCGTGGCGGGATCGTCCACGCCCACCCACGCGGTGGACGCGACCGCCGGTCTGGAACGGTCCGTGCGGTCCCTGCTGGCCCACCGCACGTACATCGAAGTCCTCACGGACGAGGACCCCGAGACGTACTGCCGCAGCTTCCTCACCGGCAACGCCGAGGCTGCCGCCGAGCGCTTCGGCGGGCGGCCGGCGGTTCCGTTCGAGCTCTTCCCTCGGTAGCCGCGGAGGGGCTGTCGTTCGTAAAAGCGCAGGTCCACGCATTGATGTTGTCCAGACCATTGACATGTAAGCGCCAGGATGTTGCATTCGGTGTCGTTGTGTTGCGCGACTCTGGTGACTTGAGTGACCGATGGAGGATTTGTGACGCCTCGCCCGCCCCGCATCACCGCACTCACCGCCGCGGCGACCCTGCTCGCCGGCGGCCTGCTGGCCGCCGGGCCGACCGCCCGGGCCGCCGACGCCCCGCCCGTGCCGGCCCCGGCCCAGGGCGTACCGACGATCACCCCCACCCCCCGGTCCGCCGAGCCCCGCCCGGACCGGGTGACCGTCACCCCCACCGTCACCCTCGTCGCCGGCGGGACGGCCGACGGGCCCACGCTCGACGTGGTGGAGACGGCCCTGCGCGAGGCGGGCGCCCGGCACGTGGTCCGTGCGGAGCGCCCCGCCCCCGGCAGGCTCACCGTGTACGCCGGCGACGCCGCCGCCCTCGCCGCGCAGAAGCTCGACGGGCCCGCCGCACTGCCCGCGGAGGGGTACGTCCTCGGCATCGGCGCCGGCCGGATCGTCCTCGCCGGCAAGGACACCACCGGCACCTACTACGCCGCGCAGACGCTGCGCCAGGTCCTGCCGCACCGGAAGCACCCGGGCGGCAAGGTCGCCGGACTCGCCGTGCGCGACTGGCCCGGCACCGCGCTGCGCGGGGTGATCGAGGGCTTCTACGGCACCCCGTGGTCGCACGAGGCCCGCCTCGACCAGCTCGACTACTACGGCGAGCACAAGATGAACATCTACGTGTACTCGCCCAAGGACGACGACTACCTCCGGGCCAAGTGGCGCGACCCCTACCCCGCCGACCGGCTGGCGGATATCGAGGACCTCGCCGACCGGGCGGCCCTGCGGCACGTCGAGTTCACCTACGCCCTCTCACCCGGCCTCTCGGTCTGCTACAGCTCCGACGCGGACGTGAAGGCGCTCGTCGACAAGTTCCAGACGATGTGGGACATCGGCGTCCGTACCTTCGCGGTCCCGCTGGACGACATCAGTTACACCCATTGGAACTGCGACGCCGACAAGGCGAAGTGGGGGACCGGCGGCGGCGCGGCCGGAGCCGCCCAGGCCCATCTGCTCAACCGGGTCAACCAGGAGTTCATCGCCACCCACCCCGGCGCCCAGCCGCTCCAGATGGTCCCCACCGAGTACTACAACGTCAGCTCGTCGGCGTACAAGACGGCCCTGTCCGAACAGCTCGACCCCGATGTGCTGGTCGAGTGGACCGGGGTCGGCGTCGTCGCCCCCACCATGACGGTCGCTCAGGCGGACGCCGCCCGGGAGGTGTTCGGGCATCCGATCCTGACCTGGGACAACTACCCGGTCAACGACTACGCCACCGACCGGCTGCTGCTCGGCCCGTTCAACGGCCGCGAGAAGGGGCTGCCCGGCCGGCTCGCCGGCATCACCGCCAACCCGATGATCCAGCCGTACGCGTCGAAGCTGTCGCTGTACACCGTCGCGGACTACGCCTGGAACGACGCCGCCTACGACCCGCGCGCGTCGTGGGGCAAGGGCATCGAGGAGTACGCGGGCGGCGACGCCCGGACCGCGAAGGCGCTGCGGTCCTTCGCCGACGTCAACTACAGCTCCGCGCTCAACACCGCCGAGGCGCCCGAGCTGTCCGCCGCCTTCGCGCGGTACTGGGAGTCCGGGGACGCGGAGCGGCTCGACTCCGTCCTGGCCTCGCTGGGCGCCGCCCCCGCCCGGCTGCGCGCGGCTCTCCCCGACCGGGGCTTCATCGCGGACGCCGGCCCCTGGCTGGACGCCACCGAGTCCTGGGCCACCGCCACCCGCACCGCCCTGCGCATGGTCGAGGCCGCCCGGGCCGGGGACGGCGCCCGGGCATGGGAGCTCCGGCAGCAGCTGCCCGCCCAGGTGGAGCGGGCCGCCTCCTTCACGTACACCGGGCTCGACGGGCGCAAGGTGCCGGTGCGGGTCGGTGACGGACAGCTGGACGGGTTCACCGACGCCGCCACCGCCGAGTACGACCGGCTGCTCGGCGTCAGCGGCCGGCCCACGGCCTCGACCAGCCTGGGTACGTACCAGAGCAACACCGTCGCCCGGATGCTCGACGGCGACGACTCCACGTACTTCTGGAGCGACGGGGCGCCCACGGCCGGGGACCGGCTGACGGTCGACCTCGGTGAGCCCCGGGCCATCGGCTCCGTCACGCTCGCCATGGGCAAGCCGGGCAGCGCCGACGACTACCTCCACGAGGGCGTCCTGGAGTACTCGGCGGACGGCGAGAACTGGCAGCGGCTCGCGGACTTCTCCGGTGAGCCCGACGTCACGGCGGCCCCGCCCGCCGGGACGAAGGCGCGCTATGTGCGGGCCCGGGCGACCGCCGGGCAGGGCAACTGGGTCGTCGTCCGCGAATTCCAGGTCGCGACCACGGACGGCGCCGTCACCGGCAACCCGCCCGCCGCCACCGGCTCCTCGCTGCGCGCGGCGGCCGACGGCGACCCCGGCACCGTGTACCGGGGCGCGCGACCGGCCGGGAACGGCGAGTCGCTGGAGGTGGACCTCGTGGCCGCGCGGCCGGTCGGCTCGGTGACGGTGCTGCGGCCGTCCGGCTCCGAGGGCGCGGCCGACGTCCAGCTGCGCACGGTCGACGGCACCTGGCACACCGTGGGCGCGCTGAGCGGCGCCTACACCGCCGTCGACACCGCGGGGCGCACCGCCGACGCGGTACGCCTGGCCTGGCGGGACGGGACGACGGCACCGCGGGTCGCCGAGGTGGTCGTGGGCAGGTAGCCCTCGCGTACGTCCGTGCGCCCGGCGCCCCGCGTTCCTCGCGGCGGGGCCGGGCGCACGGACGTCTCCGGGACCGTTGTCCGCAGGTTGTTCCCACAGGGGCAAGCGACCGCTTAGTATGCGCCGGAGCAGTGGTAATGCCGACAGTGTTGTGGAGGCCCCTCATGCAGGCATGGCGAGTGCACCGGAACGGCGAGCCGAGCGAGGTGATGCGCCTGGAGGAGACGGACCGGCCGGTGCCCGGCGGCGGGCAGGTGAGCGTCGAAGTGCTCGCGGCGAACATCAACTTCCCCGACGCGCTGCTCTGCCGGGGCCAGTACCAGGTGCGGCCCCCGCTGCCGTTCACCCCGGGCGTCGAGATCTGCGGCCGCACCGAGGACGGGCGCCGGGTCCTCGCGACCCCCGCCCTGCCGCACGGCGGCCTCGCCCAGTACGTCGTCGCCGACGAGGCGGCCCTGCTGGACGCCCCGGACTCCCTGGACGACGCGGAGGCCGCGGCCCTGCACATCGGCTACCAGACCGGCTGGTTCGGACTCCACCGGCGCGCCCGGCTGAAGGCGGGGGAGACCCTGCTCGTGCACGCCGCCGCCGGCGGGGTGGGCAGCGCAGCCGTCCAGCTGGGGAAGGCCGCCGGTGCCACCGTCATCGGTGTCGTCGGCGGAGCCGAGAAGGCGAAGACCGCCGCCGCGCTCGGCTGCGACCTGGTCATCGACCGGCGCACCGAGGACATCGTCGCGGCGGTCAAGGAGTTCACCGGCGGCCGGGGCGCCGACGTCGTCTACGACCCGGTCGGCGGGGACGCGTACGCCAAGTCCGTGAAGTGCATCGCCTTCGAGGGGCGCGTCGTCGTCGTGGGCTTCGCCTCCGGCACGATCCCCGCCCCCGCGCTCAACCACGCCCTCGTGAAGAACTACTCCGTTCTGGGGCTCCACTGGGGCCTCTACAACACCAAGGACCCGCAGGCCGTACGCGACTGCCACCAGAAGCTGACCCGGCTCGCCGATGAAGGCGTCGTCAAGCCGCTGGTCAGCGAGCGGGTCGCGATGGGCGAGGCGGCGGCCGCCGTCCAGCGCGTCGCCGACGGCACCAGCACCGGCCGCATCGTCGTCCTCCCGTCAGGAGCCGCCCGATGACCGCACCCGACGCCGCCGAACTGCGCCGCCGCACCCGCGAACTGCTCGCCGCGCACCCCCCGGCGACCACCGAGCGCACCGACTTCCTCAAGGCACGCTTCGACGCCGGACTCGCCTGGGTGCACTACCCGGCCGGGCTCGGCGGCCTGGACGCCCCGCGCTCCCTCCAGCCCGTGGTGGACGCCGAACTCACCGCCGCACACGCCCCCGACAACGACCCGCGCCGCATCGGCATCGGCCTCGGCATGGCGGCCCCGACCATCCTCGGCTTCGGCACCGACGAGCAGAAGGAGCGGTTCCTGCGCCCCCTGTGGGTGGGCGAAGAGGTCTGGTGCCAGCTCTTCAGCGAACCGGGCGCGGGCTCCGACCTCGCCGCCCTCGGCACCCGCGCGGTGCGCGACGGCGGGGACTGGGTGGTCGACGGGCAGAAGGTGTGGACCTCCAGCGCCCACCTCGCGCGCTGGGCCATCCTCATCGCCCGCACCGACCCCGACGTGCCCAAGCACCGCGGCATCAGCTACTTCATCTGCGACATGACCGATCCCGGCGTCGAGGTCCGGCCGCTCCGGCAGATCACCGGCGAGGCCGAGTTCAACGAGGTCTTCCTGACCGGGGTGCGCATCCCCGACAGCCACCGGCTCGGGCCGGTCGGCGAGGGCTGGAAGGTCGCCCAGACCACCCTCATGAACGAGCGGGTCTCCATCGGCGGCTCCCGCATCCCCCGCGAGGGCGGCATGATCGGCCCGGTCGCCAGGACCTGGCGCGAACGCCCCGACCTGCGCACCCACGACCTGCACCAGCGCCTGCTCACCCTGTGGGTCGAGGCGGAGGTCGCCCGGCTCACCGGTGAGCGGCTGCGCCAGCAACTCGTCGCGGGGCAGCCCGGCCCCGAGGGCTCCGGGATGAAACTCGCCTTCGCCCGGCTCAACCAGGAGATCAGCGGCCTCGAAGTGGAACTCCTCGCCGACGAGGGCCTGCTGTACGGCGACTGGACCATGCGGCGGCCCGAACTGGTCGACTTCACCGGCCGCGACGCCGGTTACCGCTACCTCCGCTCCAAGGGCAACTCGATCGAGGGCGGAACGAGCGAGGTACTGCTCAACATCGTCGCCGAGCGCGTACTCGGTCTCCCCTCCGAGCCCCGCAACGACAAGGACGTCGCCTGGAAGGACCTCTCCCGATGACCGCACAGAACGAAGCCGGCCAGGCGCCCGACCTCCTGTACTCCGAGGCCGAGGAGGACCTGCGCGCCGCCGTCCGCTCCCTGCTCGCGGACCGGGCCGACGCGCCGTCGGTGATCGCCCGCACCGAGTCCGGCACGCCGTACGACCCGCAGCTGTGGAAGGCGCTCGCCACCGGCATCGGCGCCGCCGGACTCCTCGTCCCCGAGGAACTGGGCGGCCAGGGCGCCACGCACCGCGAGGCCGCCGTGGTCCTGGAGGAGCTGGGCCGCAGCGTCGCGTCCGCGCCGTTCCTGACCAGCTCCGTCGTCGCCACCGAGACGCTGCTGGCGCTCGGCGCGCAGGACGGGCCGGCCGCGGAACTCCTCTCCGCACTCGCCGAGGGACGCCAGGTCGCGGTGGTGGCCGTGCCGTTCGCGGCGGCGTCGGCGGACTCGGCGGGCGTACAGGCGTCGGCGGGGAACGGTGCCCTGCACGGAACGCCGGGCCCGGTCGCCGACGCGGCCGCCGCCGACGTGCTCCTGGTCCCCGCCGCCGACGGCCTGTACGCCGTCGCCGCCGGTGCGCCCGGGGTACGGGTCGAGCCGCTCGTCGCGCTCGACCTCACCCGCCCGCTCGCCACCGTCACGCTCGACGGCGCCACCGGGACCCGGCTCGCGGACGCCGGGGCCGGCCGGCGCGCGCTGGACCGGGGACTGCTGGCCGGGGCCGGGCTGCTCGCCTCCGAACAGCTGGGACTCGCCGAGTGGTGCCTCACCGAGACGGTGCGACACACCCGGGAGCGCCACCAGTTCAACCGGCCCATCGGCTCCTTCCAGGCGCTCAAACACCGCATGGCGCAGCTCTGGCTGGAGGTCGTCTCGGCCCGGGCCGCCGCGCGGAACGCCGCCGACGCCCTGGCCACCGGCAGCCCCGACACGCCGCTGGCGGTGGCCGTCGCGCAGGCGTACTGCTCGAAGGTCGCGGTCCACGCCGCCGAGGAGTGCGTGCAGTTGCACGGCGGGATCGGGATGACCTGGGAGCACCCCGCACACCTCTACCTGAAGCGGGCCAAGGCCGACGCCACCGCGTACGGCACGGCGGGAAGCCACCGGAACACCGTCGCCGCGCTCATGGAGCTGCCGGCGCCCTGAGGTACAGCCGCGCGGGGGTGCGGGAGGCCCCGCGCCGCCGCGCGGCCCCTCCCTCTTCCCCGCTGCGGTGGCCTCGACCCAATCCCTACCCGTTTGGCGGACACGCCGATGCGCCGGACACCCCGCGGCCTGCGCCACACTGACGCCGAATGCCGCAAACCAGGCGCGGCGGAGGAGGTTTGGCCATGGCAATTTCGATCTCGGTGGTGCTGCTTCTGCTGATTCTCGCGGTGGTCTTCCTCCGCAACGGCGGAATGAAGCTCTCGCACGCCCTGGTGTGCGGAGTGCTCGGATTCCTCCTCGCGGGCACCAGCATGGCCCCCACGATCCAGGACGGCATCACGGCCACCGCCGACGTGGTCAGCGGCATCAGGCCCTGACCGTACGCGCGGCACACCGCGCCGGCCGGTCCCGTACCCGTACGGGACCGGTCATTCCGAGCCCGCCGTCTGTTCGGGGCCGGGTTCCGGCACGGGGACCGTCGCCGCCGAGCCCCGCCGGACCGCCTCGACGGCGGCCGCGTGCAGGGCGCGGCTCGCCTCCTCCGACGGGCAGGGCACGGGGCTGCCCGCCATGGTGAACCAGTCGGCCGCATCGGTGTACTGCACGGTGATCTGTGCCGTGCCCTCGGCCCAAGTGGTGTGGATGGTCAGGTCACCGGACAGCGGCCCGACCTCATCGGTGAGCACGCCGCCGTGCCCCGAATACACTCCGCGTGTTGTCCAGGACGCCCAGGTCATGCATTCAGGCTCGCACCAAAGCGGGCGGATCGCGACCCGCGTCACCAGGGAATTCGGACTGTCGTCGCATCTTCGCCCGGCGTGCACGAAATCCCCCCGATCCCCGGCGACACGCGGCAGCGGGGCGGGATGGCGGTCGATCGGGTGACACTGGCCGGTCATTCCACATGCCGGGGCCGTGCGGCGGTTAAGCATGCGGGCATGACATGTGACTCCCCCTCCAAGAACACCGGATTCCTCCGTGCCCACCGGGTGCGCGCCGCGGGCGTCGCCTGCGTCGTGGTCACCGCCGCCCTGCTGACCGGCTGCGGCCAGGACAGCGGCAGCACCTCCGCGAGCACGAAGACCTCGGAGGCGGCCCGCGCCGTGCCCGAGGCCACGAAGAGTCCGTCCCCCACCGGGAGCCCCTCGCCGGGCCGGCTGACCGAGGACCAGCAGGAACGCAAGGAGCTGATCTCCGCCACCAAGGTCACGTACGACAAGGCCGTCACCACGGCCGAGGGCGAGGTCAAGGGCGGCAAGCTCGTCGACCTCGAACTCAAGAGCGCCGAGGACGCGGCCGACGACGACGAGAGCCCCAGCCCCTCGCCCACGGGCAGCCCCTCGCCCACCGGCAGCCCCTCGCCGACGGGCACCGCCGCGGCCGGCGCGCCGCAGTGGGTCGCGACCGTCGCCACCACGACCGGGACCAAGCACAAGGTCCACATCGACGCGGTCTCCGGCAAGGTCGTCAGCTCCTCCGAGGACGCCGACCAGAGCACCTCGGACAAGGCCAAGACGGCCAAGCGGATCACCCAGGCCAAGCAGACCCCGCAGCAGGCGGCGAAGGCCGCCACCGCCAAGCAGCAGGGGACGGTGACCGCCCTCGACCTCGACGACGACGACCAGGGCACCCTCGTCTGGAAGACGGATGTCGTGACCAAGGACTGGAAGAAGACGACCTTCGACATCGACGCGTCCAACGGCTCGGTCACCCACCAGGAGACCGACAACGACTGAGCACCCCGCGCAACGAGCGCCCCCGGTCCGCACGGACCGGGGGCGCCCGTGTCAGGCGGACCCCACCGGCTCCTGCTGATCGTCCGCCGCGTCCGGCGAGGCGAACTGCGTCCGGTACAGCTCCTCGTACCGGCCCCCCGCCGCCAGCAGCGCGGTGTGGGTGCCCCGTTCCACCACCCGGCCCTCCTCGACGACCAGGATCAGATCGGCGGCCCGCACCGTGGACAGCCGGTGCGCGATCACCACCGCGGTGCGCCCCTCCAGCGCCTCGGCCAGGGCTTCCTGCACCACCGCCTCGGACGTCGAGTCGAGGTGCGCCGTCGCCTCGTCGAGGATGACCACCCGCTGCCGGGCCAGGAGCAACCGGGCGATCGTCAGCCGCTGCCGCTCACCACCGGAGAGCCGGTAGCCGCGCTCGCCCACCACCGTGTCGAGCCCGTCGGGCAGCGACGCCACCAGACCGTCGAGCCTGGAACGCCGCAGCGCGTCCCAGATCTCGTCCTCGGTGGCGCCGGGCCTGGCCAACAGGAGGTTCGCGCCCACCGAATCGTGGAAGAGGTGCCCGTCCTGGGTGACCATGCCGAGCGTTTCACGGATCGACGCGGCGGTGAGGTCACGCACGTCGACACCGTTCAGCCGTACCGCTCCCTCGTCCGTGTCGTAGAGCCGGGGCAGCAGCTGGGCGATGGTCGACTTGCCGGCGCCCGACGAGCCGACCAGCGCGACCATGCGGCCGGGCTCGGCCCGGAAGGAGACGTCGTGCAGCACCCGCGTGCCGCCCCGGGAGTCCAGCGTCGCGACCTCCTCCAGCGAGGCCAGCGACACCTTGTCGGCGGACGGGTAGCCGAAGGAGACCCCGTCGAACTCCACGGACACCGGCCCCTCGGGCACCGTACGGGCGTCCGGCTTCTCGGCGATCAGCGGCTTCAGGTCCAGGATCTCGAAGACCCGCTCGAAGCTCACCAGCGCGCTCATCACCTCGACCCGGGCGCCCGCCAGCGCCGTCAGCGGGGCGTAGAGCCGGGTGAGCAGCAGCGCCAGCGTCACGACCGCGCCCGGCTCCAGACTGCCGTGCAGCGCGTAGTAGCCGCCCAGCCCGTAGACCAGCGCCAGGGCCAGCGCGGACACCAGGGTCAGCGCCGTGATGAACGTGGACTGCGCCATCGCCGTACGGATGCCGATGTCCCGTACCCGGCCGGCCCGCGCCGCGAACTCGGCGGACTCGTCGGCGGGCCGGCCGAAGAGCTTCACCAGGGTCGCGCCCGGCGCCGAGAACCGCTCGGTCATCTGCGTGCTCATCGCCGCGTTGTGCGCCGCCGCCTCGCGCTGCATGCGCGCCATCCGCGAGCCCATCCGCCGGGCCGGCACGACGAACACCGGCAGCAGCACGAGTGCGAGCAGCGTGATCTGCCAGGAGATCGTCAGCATCACCGCGAGCGTCAGCACCAGCGTCACCACGTTGGAGACCACCCCCGACAGGGTGTTGCTGAACGCCCGCTGCGCGCCGATCACGTCGTTGTTGAGCCGGCTCACCAGAGCCCCCGTCCGGGTCCGGGTGAAGAAGGCGACCGGCATCCGCTGCACGTGGTCGAAGACCGCCGTGCGCAGGTCCAGGATCAGCCCCTCACCCAGCGTGGCCGACAGCAGCCGGGTGAGCAGACCGAGTCCCGCCTCCGCCACCGCGATCACGGCGATCAGCAGGGCGAGACGGACGACCGTGCCGCTCTCCTTGCCCTGCACGATCGCGTCGACCACCCGGCCCGCCAGCATCGGCGTCGCCACGGCCAGCAGCGCGGTGACCACGCTGAGCAGCAGGAACCGGTAGAGCTGGCGGCGGCGCGGGCGGGCGAACGAGGCGATCCGGCGCACGGTGGCCCGGGAGAAGGGGCGGCGGTCCGCTTGCGCGTTGATCGCGCTGTGCAGCGACGACCACGCGGTGACTTCCATGCTCATACGGGTGCCTCCGGGGCAGGACGGATCGGTACGGCCCCGGCGGCCGGTGCGGACCCGGGGTGTGGGAAGAACGCTAGAAGCTCAAGCGAACTTGAGGTCAAACTTTCGGTGCCCTGTGCGGGCCGGGCATCGGACGTGCGTAGAATCGGCCCCTGTTTCCGGCCGGACCACGGCAGACACGACCGATTGAGGCAGTTCGACGTGAGTTTCACAGACAGTACCGACGCACCGATTTACGCCGGTCTCGTGGAGGAGCACGGGGATGTACCGGCCGAGGTGCGCCGGGTGGCTGAAGAGACCATGCGGGAGGCCGACCGGGCCATCGACTTCAGCGATCTCCGCAGGTCACCCGTGTACCGCTAGCCCACGCGCCCTCCCGATCCGGGCTCACGTCCGAGCGCTTCCCGACCCGCCGGAGACCCCGGCCGGCCCGCGCGGACGGCCCGGCCCGCACCCCTCGCCCGGCACACTCCGGCGGCGGCGCGGGGACGTCTCGCACTGCGGACCCGGCTCTCCCGTCGGAGCATGGAACGAACAGTCGCCGACGACATCGGGACGAAGGGAAGCCGGATGGGTGGTGAACGGCATGAGCCACCGACCGACGCGTTCGAGGCCGAGCTGGACCAGATCGAGGCGCTGAACCGGATGCAGGCGCCGGGCCCCGACCCGGCGCTCCCCCCGGGACCCGACCACGGGACCCGGGCCGGCGGCACGCCGGAAGAGGCCAGACGCCGCGACTCCCTGCTGCTCTCCGCCGGACACGCGGTCGCCGCCGCCGACACCCTCGACGAGGCCCTGAGACTCGCCGCCGGCCTGTACGCCCCCGATTTCCCGCTGGACGGCCAGTGCGTGTTCGGCATCGCCGAGGGCAACCTCACCGCGATCGGGCAGTACGGATTCCGGCCCGGCGGCGCGGGGCGCGGCTTCCGCATGCCCATGAACACCGGCTACCCGGCCGCCGAAGTGGCCAGGACCGGGCGCGCCGTCTACCTGGGCTCCCCGCAGGACTACCGCCGCCGGTTCCCCGCGACCTGGCACATGTCCGCGCGCAAGGGCCGTGAGGCGTGGGCCTTCCTTCCCCTGGTGACCGCCGGCCGGGTCGTCGGGGTCTGGCTGGCCGCCTTCCGCACCCCCCGGGACTTCACGGCGAGCGAGCGCGCCCTGCTCACCGTCACCGGCCGCATGATCGCCCAGGTCCTCGAACGGGCCCGGGCCAGCCGCGCCGAACTGGAACTCTCCCGCGGCCTGCGTCGCAGCATGCACACCGCCGGCGCGGCCCTGACCGGGCTCAGCGTCGCCACCCGCTACGTGCCGACCGGTGGCGGCCTCATGGTCGGCGGGGACTGGTACGACACCATCGACCTGCCGAACGGCCGCATGGCCGTCGTGATGGGCGACGTCCAGGGGCACGACGTGCACGCCGCGGGACTCATGGCGCAGCTGCGTACCGCCGTGCACGCGTACGCCGCCGAGGGGCACGGTCCCGACGCGGTCCTGGCGCGCGCCTCCCGCTTTCTGACCACCCTGGACGAGGACCGCTTCGCGACCTGCCTCTACATCGAGGCCGATCCGTCCACCGGCGACCTTCTCATCGCCCGTGCGGGCCACCCGCACCCCGTCCTGCGCATGCCGGACGGCACGTGTGTCCTCAAGCACGTCAGCGGCGGGCTGCCCCTCGGGCTGATGCCCGGTGAGGAGGACTACCCGATCGACGTCGTGCGCCTGCACGAGGGCGAGATCCTCATGCTGTGCACCGACGGGTTCATCGAGAACGGCGGCCACGACATGTACACCGGCTGGGTGCGGGTGCGCGACGCGTTCTCGCCCGGCCCCACCGACGACCTGGAGGGCATGGCCGACCGGCTCATGGCGGCCGTCCTCGACCCCGGTCCCGGCGCCCGGGAGGAAGCCGTCGCCCGCGACGGTGACGACATCGCCCTCCTCCTGCTGCGCCGCGACGCCATCCACGCCCGCGCCGAGATCAGCCAGCGCCGGCTCATGCTCACCGTCGGCCAGGACCAGGGCGAAGGACTGGCCGAGGCCCGCGCGGAGCTCAAGGCGCTGCTGCACGACTGGGCGCGCCCGGACCAGGTGGACACCGCCGTGCTGCTGGCGACCGAACTCCTCGGCAACGTCCTGGTGCACACCGACCAGGACGGCGCGCTCAACGCCACCGTCTCCGGCGAGACCGGCACCCGCCGGCTGCTGGTCGAGGTCATGGACCGCGGCGACGAACTGCCCCACCAGCGCACCCCGGGCGAGCTCGCCTCCTCGGGCCGCGGCCTGCTCCTGCTGGACATCCTCGCCGACCAGTGGGGCGTACGGCCCGAACCGGAGGGGAAGACCGCCTGGTTCGCGCTGAACGAGGCCGCCCCGTCCGACGCCGCGGACCTGCCGGGTATGTGAGACCCGGCCGGGTCCGGCCGCGCGCGGGGGATCAGGACCACGGGCGGCCGATGCGGTGTTCGCGGATGACCGTGCGCCGAAGAGGGCGTGCCGCAACCGTTGACAGCTCTCGCGGGAACTGGCTTCATGAGCAACGCCCTTGGGAGCGCTCCCACGCCCTCGGGGTCACGCACGCACCCCACACACACCCGGCACCCCCACCGACGTGACGAAGGGAAAGTCCGTTGCGCTCGCTCACCCTCCCCGCCCTGCGAAGGCGGTCCCGAAGACCAAGACCGCTCGGAGCCGTAGGCCTGGCGCTCACCGTCGGCGCCGGCCTCCTGCTCCCGCTGTCCCTGCCGGCCGGCGCGGCGGCCGCCCCCGCCTTCGACTACGGCGAGGCGCTGCAGAAGTCGATCCTCTTCTACGAGGCCCAGCAGTCCGGAAAGCTGCCCGACACCAACCGCGTCTCCTGGCGCGGCGACTCCGCGCTGGACGACGGCAAGGACGCCGGCCTGGACCTGACGGGCGGCTGGTACGACGCCGGGGACCATGTGAAGTTCGGCCTCCCCATGGCCTACTCGGCCACCATGCTCGCCTGGGGCGGTACGGAGCAGAAGGCGGCGTACCAGGCGTCGGGCCAGCTGCCGTACCTGCGGAACAACCTGCGCTTCGTGGACGACTACCTCCTGAAGGCCCACCCCTCGCCCAACGTGCTGTACGGGCAGGTCGGCAACGGCGGTGACGACCACAAGTGGTGGGGTCCCGCCGAGGTGATGCCGATGAAGCGCCCGGCGTACAAGATCGACGCCTCGTGCCCCGGAAGCGACCTGGCCGGCCAGACCGCCGCGGCCCTGGCCTCCTCCTCGATGGTGTTCTCCGACAGCGACCCGGCGTACGCGGCGAAGCTGCTCACCCACGCGAAGCAGCTGTACACCTTCGCCGACACCTACCGGGGCAAGTACAGCGACTGCATCACCGACGTGCAGAGTTACTACAACTCCTGGAGCGGGTACGACGACGAACTCGTCTGGGGAGCCATCTGGCTGTACAAGGCGACCGGAGACAGCACGTACCTCGCCAAGGCCGAGTCGTACTACGACGACCTGTCCACCGAGCCGCAGACCACCACCCGGTCCTACCGCTGGACGCTCTCCTGGGACGACACCTCCTACGGGGCCTATGTGCTGCTTGCCCAGCTGACGGGCAAGCAGAAGTACGTCGACGACGCGAACCGCTGGCTGGACTGGTGGACGGTCGGCGTCAACGGGCAGCGGGTGCCCTACTCACCCGGCGGCCAGGCCGTTCTGGACAGCTGGGGTTCGCTCAGGTACGCCGCGAACACCGCCTTCGCCGCGCTGAGCTACTCCGACTGGCTGACCGGTGACGCCACCCGCAAGGCCAGGTACCACGACTTCGCGGTCCGCCAGATCGACTACGCGCTCGGGGACAACCCGCGCGGATCGAGTTACGTGGTCGGCTTCGGCGAGAACCCGCCGACCAAGCCGCACCACCGCACGGCCCACGGTTCGTGGACCGACCAGATGAACAACCCGGTGGAGACTCGCCACACGTTGTACGGGGCCCTGGTCGGCGGCCCCAGCGCTCCCGACGACTCGTACACGGACGACCGCGGCAACTACGTCAACAACGAGGTCGCCACCGACTACAACGCCGCGTTCACCGGGGCGCTGGCCCGGCTCTACGCCGAGTACGGCGGGGCACCGCTCGCCGACTTCCCGCAGCCGGAGGAGCCGGACGGGCCGGAGATGTCCGTCCAGGCGTCGGTGAACGCGACGGGCGCCGGCTTCACCGAGATCAAGGCGTACCTGATCAACCGGTCGGCCTGGCCCGCCCGCGCGCTCACCGATGCCTCGGTGCGGTACTACTTCACGCTGGAGCCGGGCGTCGCACCCGAGGACATCAGCTTCACCACCAACTACAACCAGTGCGGTGACGTGACGGGCCCCACGCATGTGGCGGGCGACGTCTACTACGCCACGGTGGACTGCTCGGGTACGGACATCGCGCCGGCCGGCCAGTCCGCGTACCGCAAGGAGGTGCAGTTCCGGATCAGCTCGGCCGGTGCGTGGGACCCGTCGAACGACTGGTCCTACCCGTCGACGGCGACGACCCCGGGCGGCACCCCCGTCGACGCCCCGCACATGGTGCTGCTCGAGGGCTCGGCGCCCCAGTGGGGCAGCGCACCCGACGGCACGGACCCCGGGCCGGACCCCGACCCGACGACCACGCCCGACCCCACGACGACCCCCGACCCCTCCCCGACGCCCGACCCGACGGACACGCCCGACCCGGAACCGGGCGCCTGTGACGTCAGCTACCGGGTCAGCCAGGCATGGGGCACGGGTTTCACCGCCGATGTGACGGTGAAGAACACCGGATCGACGCCGCTGGACGGCTGGCAGCTGGTCTTCGACTTCCAGGGCGCCGAGAGCGTGAGCAACGCGTGGAACGCCACCGCCACGCAGAGCGGGACCCGGGTCACGGTCGAGAACGCCGGCCACAACGGTTCGGTCCCGGCGGGCGGCAGCGCCTCGTTCGGCTTCCAGGCGGCCGGCGCGCCGGCCGCCGATCCGGACTCCTTCACGCTCAACGGGAAGGAGTGCGGCTGACCGGTGTGAGCGGTGGGGCTCCGCCGGTGGGCGGAGCCCGTCACGCCTCGGGCGGCGTACGCAGGGCCGCGTACGTCCCCGACACCGCCGCCAGGACCACCACGCAGCCCGTGAAGACCAGCCCGGCGGCGCGCAGCCCGACCGCGGTCGCCAGCGCGCCCACCCCCACCACCGGCAGCGAGATCCCCGTGTAGGCGACGACGAAGAACGCCGAGATCGTGCCGCCCCGGTGCTCGGCGGGGGCCGCGGCGCTCACGAGCGTCAGCGCGGCCCGGAAGGCGAGCCCCTGCCCGATGCCCCCGCAGACCGCGCCCAGGACGAGCAGCGCCAGTGACTTCGCCAGCAAGGAGGAGGCGACCAGCAGCAGTCCGGCGATCAATACGGCGCACCCCAGCGGCAGTGCCCGGCGCGCCCCGGCGCGCGGGGCCAGCCACTGCCCGGCCGTCGAGGCGCAGAACACCGAGAACACCACCGCGCCCGTCACCGCCAGATTGCGCACGTCCAGCGTCTCGGCCGCGAAGCTGGGCGCGACCGCCGTGAACAGGCCGAGCAGCGCGAAACCGGCGAAGGCGGCCAGCGAGGCCGGCACGAACACACCCTTCACCTCTGCGGGCACCCTGACGCCCTGGGGTTCGAGCCGCGGCCACCGCCGCGGCTCGGCCACCGTCTCCGCCAGCCGCCACGTGATGAGGCACGCCACGGCGACCAGCCCCAGGTGCACCCAGAACGGGAGGGACAGCGGCCAGGGCGTGTACTCGGCCAGCACACCGGAGAGCAGCGGACCGCAGCCCAGACCGCCCATGTTCGCGGCCGTCGCGGCGAACCCGGCGCGCGCCTTCTGCCCCGGGCCCGCGAGCTCGATGACCGCGGCCGTCGCCGCGCCGCTCAGCAGCCCGGCCGCGCCACCGGACAGCACCCGGCCGGCGAAGAGGAGAGGCAGCCCGGTCTCCAGCAGGAAGCACCCGGCACTCGCGGCGGACAGGGCCATGGCGGCCAGCAGCACCGGCTTGCGGCCCACCTTGTCCGAGTAGTTGCCCGCCAGCAGGAGCACGGAGATGACCGCGACCGCGTACACGGCGAAGACGACGGTCACCATCAGCTCCGAGAAGCCGATCTCCTTCTGGTAGAGCCCGTACAGGGGCGTCGGCAGCGTGGTGCCGGCCATGCCGATGGCGAAGACCACCGCCGCCGCCGGGTAGCCCGCCCGGTGCCCGCCCGTCCGTCCCGTATCCTCACGCACCATCACGCACGCCACTCTATGCAGCGGGCGGCCCCCGGTCAGGGCGACGGGCTGCCGCCCGCCGCGGCCCGAAAGAGAGCCACCATGAGGATCGCCGACGCACAGGTCGTCGTCACCAGCCCCGGCCGCAACTTCGTGACGCTGAAACTGACGACCGACGAGGGTCTCACCGGTCTCGGCGACGCCACGCTCAACGGCCGGGAGCTCGCCGTCGTCAGCTACCTCACCGACCATGTGGTGCCCCTGCTCACGGGCCTGGACCCGCACCGGATCGAGGACACCTGGCAGTACCTCTACCGGGGCGCGTACTGGCGGCGCGGCCCCGTCACCATGGCCGCGATCGCCGCCGTCGACGTCGCCCTGTGGGACATCAAGGCGAAGGCGGCCGGGATGCCGCTCTACCAGCTGCTGGGCGGCGCCTCGCGCGACCGCCTCGCCACCTACGGCCACGCCAACGGCCGCGACATCCCCGAACTCCTCGACTCCGTGCGGCAGCGGCTGGCCGAGGGCTACCCCGCCGTCCGCATCCAGACGGGCATCCCCGGCCTCAAGGCCGTCTACGGGGTGCACGCCACCGACGAGCACGGCGCGCCCGTCCTTCACCAGCAGTCCCGCCCTCTCGTCGAGGACTGGGACACGGACGCCTACCTGCGCCACACCCCGGCCGTGTTCGAAGCGGTACGAGCGGAGTTCGGCGCCGCGCTACCGCTCCTCCACGACGCCCACCACCGGCTCACGCCCGTTCAGGCGGCCCGGCTCGGCAAGGACCTGGAGCCGTACCGCCCGTTCTGGCTGGAGGACTGCACCCCCGCCGAGAACCAGGAGGCCCTGCGGCTCGTACGCCGGCACACGACGACGCCCCTCGCGCTCGGCGAGGTCTTCAACACGGTGTACGACTACCAGACGCTGATCACCGAGCAGCTGATCGACTACGTGCGCAGCGCCGTCACCCACTTCGGCGGGGTCACCCCGCTGCGCAAGCTCTTCGACTTCGCCGCCCAGTACCAGATCAAGAGCGCGGTCCACGGGCCCGAGGACATCTCCCCGGTCGGGATGGCCGCCGCCGTCCACCTCGGCTTCGCCGTCCACAACTTCGGCATCCAGGAGTACTCGGGCCACAACCCCCTCACCGAGGAGGTGTTCCGGCACGCGTACACCTTCACCGACGGCTTCCTGCACCCCGGGGAGGCCCCCGGAATCGGTGTGGAACTGGACGAGGAGCGCGCCGCGGCCCACCCGTACGAGCAGACCTATCTGCCCGTCAACCGGCTCCGGGACGGCACCGTCCACGACTGGTGACCGTTCGCCGGGGTCCCGGGTGCCCGGGACCCCGACGCCGTCACGGGAACGCCGGCTGGAGGCCCGCGTACACGCCGTGCCGGTCCAGCAGCTCCTCGTGCGTGCCGGCCTCCGCGATCCGGCCGCCCTCCATGACCACGATGCGGTCGGCGCCCTGGATGGTGGAGAGGCGGTGGGCGACGACGAAGACGGTCCTGCCGTGCACGAGGCGGGACAGCGCCTCCTGGACCAGTGCCTCGGAGCGGTTGTCCAGCGCCGAGGTGGCCTCGTCGAGCACCAGGACCCGGGGGTCGCGGATCAGCGCCCGGGCGATCGCGAGCCGCTGCTTCTGGCCGCCCGAGAGCCGGGCGCCGCGCTCACCGACCACCGTGTCCAGGCCCTGGGGCAGCCGGCGGACGAACTCCATGGCGTTGGCGTCCTCCAGGGCGCTCCGCAGCGTGTCCTCGTCGGTGTGCCCGAGCCCGTACGTGACGTTGTCGCGGATGCTGCCCTCGAAGAGGATCGACTCCTGCGGCACCACCGAGAGGAACCGCCGGTAGCTGCGCAGATCGAGCCCGGCCATGTCGGTGCCGTCCAGCAGGATGCGCCCCCCGGTGGGCCGGATGAACCCGATGAGCAGGTTGAGGACCGTCGACTTGCCCGCTCCCGACGCACCGACCAGGGCGATCGTCTCGCCGGGCCGCGCGGAGAGCGTGAACCCGTCGACGGCGGGCCGCTCGTCCTCGTACGCGAAGGAGACGCCCTCGAAGTCGATGCGGCCGGTGACCTGCTCCACCTGCGCCTTGCCCGCGTTGTGCTCCAGGTCGGGGGCCTGGAGGACCTCGCCCGCCGAACGGACGGACTCAAGGCCCTTGGTGAGGATGGGCGCGAGGCCGAGCAGGGTGGTCACCGAGCCGGTCAGGACGGTGAAGAAGGCGCTCAGCATGACGACGTCACCTGCGGTGACGTCCAGCCAGCCGTGGTACGCCACCAGCGCGGACCCGGTCAGGCAGAGCACGCCGAGCGTGTTGAGCAGCACCCAGGCCAGTGAGCCGAAACGGCCGTTGAGCATGTCCAGGCGCAGACCGGCGGCGAACACCTGCCGCAGGGAGCCGTCCACGCGCCCCAGCGCGGTGCGCTCCAGTCCGTGGGCGCGCGTGATGGGGATGAGCGTGGTCATCTCGCCGACCCGGGACGACAGCTGCTCCACCTCGCGCCGGAACGACTCGTTGTGGCTGCGCAGCCTTCCCCGCAGCTTCATCACGAGGAACCCGGCGGCGGGGACGACGACCAGGAAGACGGGCAGGAACGAGGGGACCCGGACGCCGATGACGACGAGCCCGCCGACCAGCGTCACGACGGCCCCGAGCCCCATGTCGGCGCTCTGCTGCACCATCTGCTCGACGGCTTCGACGTCGCGGACCACCTTGGCCTGGAGCACGCTGGAGCTGACGCGGGCGTGGTAGCCGACGGACAGCTGCTGCATCCGGCGGCAGAGCGCGGAGCGCAGGGTGATGCCCATGCGGCGGATGCTGCCGCCGAGGCAGCGGACGTACCACTGATGGAGCGGGTAGTTGAGGACGAGGATGAACAGGAGGAGGCCGGTGGCCTTCCAGAGCTCGGCCTCCCGGCCGTGCTGGACCACCACGTCCAGCACGGTGGCGGTGATCAGGGGCAGCAGCCATATGGGGCTGTGCTTCACGGTGAAGAGGACGACGGCGAGAGCCAGCCGTCCCCGGTCCGGGCGGAAGAGGAGCGCGAGGGTGCGGACCGGGTGTTCGCCGCGGTAGTGGTGGTCCAGGTGGTCGAAGGGTGCCGGGGATTCGGCGGAGGGTGGGGATACCGCTTTCTGCATGGCACCATCCCAACCCGCGACCGATGCCCGGGGCAACTGTGTTCCACCTAGGGGACAGCACACCGCCGGCGACAGGGGGGATGTCAGCGCACGGGGAGTTCGTCCGGCCGCCGCTCCGGCGCGGGTTCTTCGTGCCGGGGGCGGCCCACCGTGGCGATCACGCTGGTGACCAGGCCGGCCAGCAGCCCCCAGAACGCCGAGCCGATGCCCAGCAGCGTCACGCCCGAAGCGGTGGCGAGGAAGGTGACGACGGCCGCCTCGCGCGACGCCTTGTCGGCGAGGGCGGTGGCCAGTGAGGACTCGATCGTCGCGAGGAGTCCGATGCCCGCGATCGCCATGACGAGCTCGTGCGGCATGGCGGTCAGCAGCGAGGCGACGGTCGCGCCGAGGAGCCCCACGCACAGGTAGAAGAACCCGGCCCACACCGCCGCCAGATAGCGCTTGTCGCGGTCCGGATGTGCCTCGTCGCCCGTGCAGATGGCGGCCGTGATGGCGGCGAGGTTGATCCCGAACGCCCCGAAGGGGGCGAGCACGGCGTTGGCCGCGCCGGTCCACGTCATCAGCGGGGACACCCGCACGTCGTAACCGGAACCGCGCAGCACGGCGACGCCGGGCAGGTTCTGCGAGGCCATGGTGACGACGAACAGCGGCGCGCCGACGCTGACGAGCACCTTCCAGTCGAACTCGGGCGCGGTGAAGACCGGTGTGGCCAGGGACAGCTGGACCTCGCCGGTCCGCCAGCCCCCGGTGAACAAGGTGGCCACCACCCCCGCGGCCAGCGCCAGCAGCACCGCGTAACGCGGCAGCAGCCGACGGCCCAGCAGGTAGATCACGAACATCGGGAACGCGACCGCGAAGCTCCGGTGCATGGTGCCGAACAGGCCGGTGCCGAACCTCAGCAGCACCCCGGCGAGCAGTGCGGCGGCCAGCGGCACGGGGATGCGGTTCATGACCCGGGCGAACCAGCCCGTGACCCCGCTCACCACGATGAGCAGCGCCGAGAAGATGAACGCGCCGACCGCCTGCGGCATGGACACCCCGCTCAGACCGGTCGTCAGCAGGGCCGCGCCGGGCGTCGACCAGGCGGTCACCACCGGCGCCCGGTGGCGCAGCGACAGGCCGGCACAGGTGCAGGCCAGTCCGACGCCGAGCGCCAGCATCCAGGAGGAGATCTCGCGGGCGTCCGCCCCCGCCGCCTTCGCGGCGGTGAAGACCAGCGCGGCGGAGCTGGTGACCCCGACCATGACGGCGATCAGGCCGGCCGCCACGGCGGAGGGAGGCGCGGCCGAACGTATGCGGGTCAACGCGGGCATGAGTGAGCCACTTCCGGGATGCTGCCGGGCGTTCCGTATACGGAACGTTCTGTTTGTGGAACACTAGAGACGCGGGCCGGTGCCCGTCAACCAGGTGGGCGAGCGGGCGGACGGCGATGGGGCTGAACGAGGACGTGGGGCGCAGGCTGCGGGCCCTGCGCCACGGCATGGACGTATCGCTTTCGGAGCTCTCGCGGCGCTCCGGGGTCGGCAAGGGCACGCTCTCGGAACTGGAGAGCGGCAGGCGCAACCCCACGCTGGAGACCCTGTACGCCCTCACCACCGCCCTCGGCCGCCCCCTCAGCGCGGTGCTGAGCGACCCGTCACCGGACGGGGCGGGCGTCTCCGGCAGCGCCGTCACCGCCGTGCTGATCGAGCGGTACGAGGACGGGGAAGCGGTCACCGACGTGTTCCGGGTGACCATCCGGGCCGGCGCGGTCCAGGAGTCGGAGGCCCATGTGCCGGGTACGTCCGAGAGCCTGATGGTGCTCGCCGGCACCGCCGTCGTCGGGCGGCCCGACGACCTCAGCACCGTCGGGCCCGGGGCCTCCGCCCGGTGGCGCGCCGACGTGCCCCACGTCTACAGCGCGCCCGACGGCGATGCGCAGGGAATCCTCTTCGTGCGCTGCCCGGTCAGCCCGCGCCGAGGAGATTGACCAGGCGGATGTAGCGGACCCAGTCCCAGTGCGGACCGGGATCGGTGTGGTCGGTGCCCGGGACCTCGACGTGACCGAGGATGTGGGCGCGGTCCTTCGGAATCCTGTAGCGGTCGCAGACATCGGCCGTGAGCAGCGCGGACTGCTCGTACATCGAGTCGGTGAAGTACGAGGGCTGGTCCACCCACCCCTCGTGCTCGATGCCGATGCTGCGGGTGTTGTAGTCCCAGTTCCCCGCGTGCCAGGCGATGTCCTTCTCCCGCACCATCTGGTTGACGTAGCCGTCACCCGAGCGCACCACGTAGTGGGCGGAGACCTGCTTCGCCGGGTTCTGGAAGATGGACACCGTCTCGGAGAACGTCTCCTGCGTGACATGGATGATGACGTACTGCACGGGGTACGCCGAAGGGCGCGAAGAGGCCGTGTAGTTGGACGTCGAAGCGGGCACCCAATGCGCCTCCGGGTAATCCGTGGCACCCGTCGTCGCGGCGACGGCGCGGACGGAGGCGGGCAGCAGCGCTCCCGCCGCCGCCACCGCGGCGCCCTGAAGGATTTTTCTGCGTTCCATGCGAACTCCTGTGGGGGGTGAGAGGGGCAGGGATACCGAAGGCGCGGCGCCGAGTGCGGGCCCCACCGTACGGGCGCCGCGCAGGTCGCGGAAGACGGCGGGAGTCCCAAATCCTGTCCATGGCAGGGGAGTTCAGGCGAAAGCAGACCCCCGTCGTCAGACGCCGAGCGCCTCCGCCCAGGCCGCCGCCGGATCGTCGTCCGACGGACCCGCCGGGAACCACTGACCGTTCTCCTTCCGGTACGGATTCCAGCGCCCGTCCGGTCCGTAGCGGAGTTGGAGGCCACCGTCCGCCGACGTCCAGCGGTTGCGCTCGGCCCGCAGCCGGGGCGCCTCGTCCTCCTCCCACGCCTCGGCCAGCCGGCTCCTGGCCCGGGCCAGCGCCTCGCCGTCCAGGGGCCGGTCCTCGTCGAGCACGGCGAGCGCGGTCGCCCCACCGTACCGCCAGGCCGCGACCGCGGCGGGGAGCCCGGCGCGCGTCTTCCCCGCGCCGCCCGACAGCCGGTGGGCGATCCACGGCTCGGGGCGGGCCTCGGCGGCCAGCCTGACCGCGTCCTGGCGCACCGTCAGCCCCTCGGGCACCGGGCGCCCTTCGTGGCCGGGCGCCAGCGCGTCGGCGAGCATCCGGTGCGCCCGGGCCGCCGCGTCCCGCGCCAGCATCTCCAGCGCCGTCGGGTCGATGCCCGCCTCGGGGTCCGTCTCCGTGTCGAGCGAGGGGGCGGGGCCCGGTTCCCCGGGAAGCGCCGGAGGAGCCGGCAGCCCGGGCAGGATGGAGCCGGCGGCGTACGCCTGATCCGCCGGTATGCCGGTCACCGGGTCGGGTACCGATTCCTCGGTCGTGACCTCCGGCACCCCGGCCGCCGCCGCGATCCGCTCCTGGAGTCCGCCCAGCAGCATCCGTTCGCCGCGCCCCCGCATCAGCATCAGCACGAACGGGTCCTGGTCCAGGAGCCGCGCCACCTGATAGCAGAGGGCGGCGGTGTGCGGGCAGTGGTCCCACGCCTCGCACGTGCAGCGCGGTTCCAGGTCGCCGACCCCCGGAAGCAGGTCCATGCCGGCGGCCGCGGCGTCCTCGACCAGATGCGGCGGCATATCCCGGTCGAGCAGCGCCGCGATGTGTCCCGTCCGCTCGGCCGCCATGCCCAGGAAACGGTCCCACTCCTGCTCGTCCAGCTCCTGGAGCAGTACATCGCTGCGGTAGGTGCTCCCGTCCCGCTCCCGCACCACGGCCGTGATCCGACCGGGGCGCACGGACACGGCACCGACCCCGCCCTCCCGGGCGACGCGCCGCCCCGCCTTCAGCTGCTGGAGGTCCAGAGCGGTGTCCTCCAGCGCCTTGAGCCACGCCTTTCCCCACCAGGAAGCGGCGAAACCGCGTCCGGGCGCCGGGGGCAGGGCGGCGAACGTACGCTCCTGTGCCGCCGCCCCGTCCTCCCGTGCGCCGCCGCCCTCGGCGAACTCCTCGGCCTCGTATCCGTCCCTCATCGCGTTCCCCCTCGAAGCTCCACCAGGTCGGCCAGTTCCGCGTCGCTGAGCTCGGTCAGGGCGCTCTCGCCGGAGCCGAGCACCGCGTCGGCCAGGCCCTGCTTGCGGGCGAGCATGTCCGCGATCCGGTCCTCGATCGTCCCCTCGGCGATCAGCCGGTGGACCTGCACCGGCTGCGTCTGCCCGATCCGGTACGCGCGGTCGGTGGCCTGCGCCTCGACCGCCGGGTTCCACCAGCGGTCGAAGTGCACCACATGACCGGCCCTGGTCAGGTTGAGCCCGGTGCCCGCGGCCTTCAGGGACAACAGGAACACCGGTGCCTCGCCCGCCTGGAACCGGTTCACCATCTCCTCCCGCGCGGCGACCGGTGTCCCCCCGTGCAGGAACTGCGTACCGATGCCCCGCGCCGCCAGATGCCGTTCGAGGAGCCGGGCCATACCGACGTACTGCGTGAAGACCAGCACACCGGCGCCCTCCGCCACCATGGTGTCCAGGAGTTCGTCGAGCAGTTCCAGCTTCCCCGAGCGGCCGGCGATGCGCGGTTCGTCCTCCTTGAGGTACTGCGCCGGATGGTTGCAGATCTGCTTGAGCGAGGTCAGCAGCTTCACCACGAGACCGCGCCGGGCCATGCCGTCGGCCTCCGCGATCGCCGCCAGCGTCTCCCGGACCACCGCCTCGTACAGCCCCGCCTGTTCGGGCGTCAGCGAGACCGCCCGGTCCGTCTCCGTCTTCGGCGGCAGCTCCGGCGCGATGCCGGGGTCCGACTTGCGCCGGCGTAGCAGGAACGGCCGCACCAGCGCGCCCAGCCGCTCGGCCGCCGCCGGGTCCCCGCCCTCCACCGCCCGGGCGTACTTGGTGCGGAACGTGCCGAGCCGCCCCAGGAGCCCCGGAGTCGTCCAGTCGAGGATCGCCCACAGCTCGGAGAGGTTGTTCTCCACCGGGGTGCCGGTCAGCGCCACCCGCGCCCCGGCGCCGATGGTGCGCAGGGCACGGGCCGTCGCCGAGTACGGGTTCTTGACGTGCTGCGCCTCGTCCGCGACGACCATGCCCCACCGCGCCGCGGCCAGCTTCGGCGCGTCCAGCCGCATCGTCCCGTACGTGGTGAGCACGAAGCCGTCCGGTGCCAGGCCGTCCAGGGTGCGGGACGCGCCGTGGAAGCGGCGGATGGGGGTGCCGGGGGCGAACTTCTCGATCTCGCGCTGCCAGTTGCCCATCAGCGAGGTCGGGCAGACCACGAGCGTGGGCCCGGCACCTCCTTCCAGGGTCCGGCGGTGCAGGTGCAGCGCGATCAGGGTGATCGTCTTGCCGAGCCCCATGTCGTCGGCGAGGCAGCCGCCGAGCCCGAGCGAGGTCATGGTGTGCAGCCAGTTCAGACCCCGGAGCTGATAGTCCCGCAGGGTCGCGGTGAGCGCGGCCGGCTGACCGACCGCCGGTTCCCCGCCGCCGTCCGGCCGGGCCGGGTCGGCGACGCGCTCGCGCAGCCGTTCCAGCCAGCCGGTGGCCCGGACCTCGACCCGCCGGCCGTCCACCTCGGCGGAACCGGTCAGCGCCGCGCCCAGCGCGTCGATCGGGGAGACCTTCCGGTCCTGCGTCTCCCTGGCCCGCCGCGCCTCGTCGGGGTCGATGAGCACCCACTGGTCGCGCAGCCGCACCAACGGCCGGCCCGCCTCGGCGAGCCGGTCCAGCTCCTCGCGGCTGAGCTGCTGGTCGCCGAGGGCGAACCACCAGTTGAAGGTCAGCAGGGCGTCGGACGACAGCAGCGGCGCGGCGTCCGACGCGGTCCGCGCGAGCCCCCGGGGCGCGTCGCCGTCGCCGTCCGCCTCGTCGCCGTCCGGGCCGATCACCGCGCGCGCCGTCAGCTTGCGGGCGGTCAGTTCCCGGGGCCAGTGGACCTGGACGCCCGTCGCGGCGAGCGCCCGTGCGGCGGGTCCGAGGAGTTCGGTGATCTCCTCGTCGGCCGGCTCCACCGCGTCCGGCACGGCCGCCGACAGCAGGGGAGTGAGCGTCGGCCAGGCCCGGGCGGCCCGGCGCAGCATCAGCAGGGTGTCCATCCGGGCGCGCGGCCCGAACGCCTCCGCGGCCGGGCCGCCGCCCGCCCACACCTCGGCGGCGTCGGCGACCACGGCGGGGTCGCTCACGCTGTGGATCTGCGGGACCACGCGGAACGAGGGCCCGGACCCGGGTCCGTCGCCCCCGTCGAGCCCCGTCACCTCCACGCGCAGCGACAGCCGGACCCCCGCGTCGTGGCCCGCCGCGACATCGGCGGCCCAGGCCCGGTGGCCGGGCAGACGCTGCGGCTCCCACGCGCTGAACGCCGGACCTCCTGCGGCGAGCGGCGCGGCGGGGGTCCGGGGCAGCGAGTCGGCGACCGCGTCGAGGAACGCCCGTACCAGGCGCTCCGGTTCGGGCAGGAGCAACGGCCGGGCCGCCGCGTCGACGGGCACGGCGTGGGCGGTGGGCGGCATGGAGGCGGCCAGGGTGCGGACGCGCATCAGGTCGTCGGGCGTCAGCGGCCCCGACCGCCAGCTGTCGTGGTCCGTCGCGCTCAGCCCCGGAAGGAGCAGGCCCCGGGCGGCGAACTGCAGGGCGAGCAGCCCCGCCGCGCCCCAGAACGCCACGGCCGCAGAGGCGTGCGCCGCCGCCCGGGCCCGCGTGAGCACGGGCAGCCCGTCGGCGACGGACAGGAGGTGCGCGGGCACCTCGTACGGCAGGGCGTCGGGGCCCGCGACCGTCAGGGTGCCGGGCTCGCCGGGGCCTTCGGGCGGGCTGCTCCCGTCGGGGTGCCAGAAGGCGAGACGGCTGGTCCGGGCCGGGTCCGAGGGCAGGAACACCACGGAGCAGCCGGCGAGTTCGGAGACGTGGGAGAGGGAAGCGGAGGAGGGGCTGTGCACAGCGATGTCAGATTCCTCAAATTTGACTAGCCGACCGAGGTCGCCGAGGGTACTCCAACTTCCGCGTCCAGGGGCCCTCGTCCCGTGTGAGGTACGCCACGCGACGGTACGGGTGCGACTCCCCGGTGCAGTCGGCCCCCCATCCCGGGCGGGTGCTGGCACCACCATGCCTCGGGTGGTGGCGCCATGGCTCCGCGTACCCCGTGAACCGTACGTTTCCTGAGGTCGGAGCGGATTCGAGACCGGAGACACCATGCCCCAGGCCACCCTCGCCCCAGCGGAACGAACGCGTGACGGCGCCCGAAGCCCAGGAAGCGACTTCGCGCCGCTGCTGCGGGACGCCAAGGCGCAAGGACTCCTCGAACGGCGCACCGGCTGGTACGCCGTCGGAATCACCGTCAACCTGCTCGCCCTGGCGGCCGTGGTCACCGGCATCGTGCTCCTGGGCGACACCTGGTGGGTGCTGCCGCTCGCCCTGCCCCTGGCGCTCCTCTGGGCCCGTACCGCATTCGTGGGACACGACGCGGGGCACGCCCAGATAACCGGCAACCGCAAGGTCAGCCGTGTGATCGGCCTCGTCCACGGCAACCTGCTGCTCGGCATGAACGAGGCATGGTGGAACGACAAGCACGTACGCCACCACGCCAATCCCAACCACATCGACAAGGACCCCGACGTCGGAGTGGGCGCGCTCGTGTGGACGCAGAAGCAGGCCGCGCAGCGCGAGGGTTTCGCCCGCTGGCTCACCCGCAACCAGGCCCGCCTGTTCTTCCCGATGCTGCTCCTCGAAGGCATCGCGCTCAAGGTCTCCGGATTCCAGTACCTGAAGCGGCAGCCCCCGCGCGAGCGCGCCCTGTCCGCCTTCCTGTTCACCGCGCACCTCGGCCTCTACGCCGCCCTGCTCCTCACCGTCATGTCCCCGGGCAAGGCCCTCGTCTTCGCGCTCGTGCACCACGCGCTGTTCGGACTCCACCTCGGCATGGCGTTCGCCCCCAACCACAAGGGCATGGAGATGCCCGACCCCGACGGGGACCGCTGGGACCACCTGCGGCGCCAGGTCCTCACCTCGCGCAACGTGCGCGGGGCGGCCCTCACCGACTGGTTCCTCGGCGGCCTCAACTACCAGATCGAGCACCACCTCTTCCCGAGCATGCCCCGGCCGCACCTGCGCCTGGTCCAGCCGCTGGTCAAGGCCCACTGCGAGTCCGTCGGCCTGCCGTACGCGGAGACCGGACTCGTCGAGTCCTATCGGCAGGCGCTCACCCACATGCACGAGGTCGGTGCGCCGCTGCGGTGACCGGGCGCTCCGCGCGGGACGGAGCGGGAAGCAGGAACCGATGAGGGCGCGCGGACGTTCTCACCATCAGAGGCGGCCACGGGCCGCGAAGGAGGTACGGACGATGTCGAACAGCGCCAAGATCGCCATCGGGGGAGTCGTCGTCGCGGTCGTCCTGATGCCGTTCATCGGGTTCTGGCTGTCCCTGCTCGTGCTCGTCGGCGTCCCCACGCTCGCGTATCTCGCCCTGGATCCCGGCCAGCGCCGGCGGCTCCGTAGGATCACCCGCAAGGAGATCGGCCGCTGAGGGCCGGCCGCTGAGAGGGGTATCCGCCGTGAGTGGCACCGTGACCGCCGTCAGCAGGAACGAGACCTACAGCTTCACGAAGCCCAACCGCGACAGTGTCACGCTGCTCGCCGGCCTCGGCGTGGAGGGCGACGTGCACGCGGGGCTCACGGTCAAGCACCGTTCCCGGGTGGCCCAGGATCCGACGCAGCCGAATCTGCGCCAGGTCCACCTCATCCATGAGGAGTTGTTCGACGAGGTCCGTGCGCTGGGCTTCGAGGTGGCGCCCGGCGACATCGGGGAGAACATCACGACCCGGGGGATCGATCTGCTGGCCCTCCCCGTCGGCACCCTGCTGCGCCTCGGTGACGAGGCGGTCGTCGAGGTGACCGGGCTGCGCAATCCGTGCATGCAGATCGACGACTTCCAGGGCGGCCTCCTGAAGCAGGTCGTCGGCCGCGACGAGGCGGGCAACATCGTCCGCAGGGCCGGCATCATGGGCGTCGTCACGGCCGGCGGCGTGGTCAGGCCCGGGGACCCGGTCAAGGTCGAGCTCCCCGCCGAGCCGCACCGGCCGCTCGATCGCGTCTGATCCCGCCCGGACCCGTTCGATCCCGCCGGCACCCGCCCCGCCGGCGGTCAGGACGGGCGTACGGCGATGGCGTCCAGGGCCGTGAGGAGACCGGGCAGTTCGGGCCCGCGCCCGACCGGCAGGATCTCGCTCGGGACCTCGTCCAGGAGCAGGAAGGCGATGTCGTCGGTCCTGGCCACCATCGACCAGCCGGGGCCGTCGGCCCGGATCATCCGGGCATCCCCGGGCGCGAACGAGGACCGGACGCGGCCCGGCGGCGGCGGATCGTCCAGATAGCCGCGCGCCTCGGCCAGGGCGCGCCGGATGCCGGGATGCCCGCCGGAGGCCGGTGGCGGCGCCGCGTCGTCCGGGGCGGGGTCCGTCGCGTCGTCCATCTGTTCGCGCCAGGCGGCCCACTGCGAGGCGATGGCGTCCGCGCCCAGACGGCGCTGGGCCGGCCCCCACACATCGGTGTCGGGAGGCGACAGGGGGGCCGGGTCCTCCCCGTCCGCGTCCGGACCGGGGTCCGGGTCGTGCGGGTCCGGCACCCCGGGCGCGGCGACGGCCACGGCGAGCGGCCAGCCGGGGAGCGCGCAGACCACCGAGCCGTCGTCCGGTGACAGGTCGTACTCCATGCCGCAGTCCCACGACGCGATCGCCACCGCCACCAGGGAGACGTCGTCCACGACGACGGTCCACCGGGCGCCGTCGGAATCCTGGCCCAGGACCAGCCCGTACCCCTCGGCGTACGGCTCAAGGCCCAGCGCCGCGCACGCCGCCGGATAGTCGTCGCCGAGCACGCTCGGGAACTGCGCGGGCGTCAGCAGGACCGCGGTCAGCACATACAGCGCGTCGTCGTCGGCGACCGCGTCGTCCGTCCCGGTCACTGCGCTCTCCTCGTCCGTCGTGGATTCGTCGGCGCACCCTAACCAGTGGGTAACCCCGCCGTCGAGGCCCTGACGAGGACGGATGTCCCACGAGGGCGTCCCCCCTGCCCCACCCGGATCAGGCGTCGGACAGGCCGAGCAGCTCCCGTGCCACCACCTGCGGCGATTCGTTCCGTTCACGGGCCAGCGCGATCACCGCCCGGCAGGCCAGCTCGCTGACGCCGAAGGAGAGCTGCTCCGGCGACACCCAGCCGCTCGCCTCGTCCATCCGCTCCTCGTCGTCCTCGGCCGAAGCCGCGACGAACACGGCCGCCGCCTCGAAGAGGTTGTGCTGCCTGCGCCGGGCCGATGCGGGGACCGTCCGGGGGCTGCCTGCCCTGCGGCCCGTGGTCACGGCTCTGCGCAGGACGCCGAATATCGCGGTCATGGGGGCCCGCCTTCCGTCGGTGCGTCAACATGTCGACGCGCGTGCGTCGCGCCTACTCACGGTCCTGCCCCCGGACGTAGGCTGGGACACTCGACCTGGACAAGGGGGACGGTGCGGTGAAGCGTTACGACCGGCTGAAGGAGATCCAACGCCTCGATCCGGAGCGGGACTTCCTGAAGATCTACCGGCTCACCGTCACCTACGAGTTCCCCTGGGACGTCACCCGCGCCCTCGAACTCGCCCTCTACCGCACCTATGCCGTCCCCGGCATCGGCCGCCTCCTGGCCGAGACGGCCGAACTGACGGACCGTTCGCAGAAGCGGTACGACGACACCGCGCTGCTCCTCGACACCGTCGTCGAGCACGGCTTCGACAGCGATCCGGGGCGCACCGCCCTCCGCCGGATCAACCGGATGCACGCCGCCTACGACATCGGCAACGACGACATGCGCTACGTCCTGTGCACCTTCGTCGTCACCCCGAAGCGGTGGCTCGACGCCTACGGCTGGCGCCGGCTCTGCGACCACGAGCTGCGTGCGTTCGCCGCGTACTACCGGACGCTGGGCGCCCGCATGGGGATCAAGGATCTGCCGCACACGTACGAGGACTTCGAGCACACCCTCGACACCTACGAGGACGCGCACTTCGGCTGGGACGAGGGCGCGCGCTCGGTCTCCGACGCCACGCTGGACCTGATGGCCTCCTGGTACCCCCGCCCCCTCGCACCGCTCGTACGCGGCGCCAGTCTCGCGCTCCTGGACGACTCGCTGCTGCGCGCCTTCCGCTACGAGCGGCCGGCGCCCCTGGCCCGGAGCCTCACCCGGGGCGCGCTGCGACTGCGGGCACGCGCCGTACGCCTGCTGCCGCCGCGCGCCACGCCGCACTACGCGCGGCAGAACCCTGAGATCAAGGGCTACCCCGGGGGATACGAGGTGGCGGCCCTGGGCACGTTTCCCACCCCCGGGGTGCGCGGCTGTCCGGTCCGCGATCTCGCCCGGCCGGAGGCCGTCGCGGAGTGACCGCGGGCACCGGCCCTACGCTCGCGGTTCGGTGCGGCGCAGCTGGGTCAGCTCCTCGTTCATCGCCTCCAGGAAACGGATCACGACACGCAGCTCGTCGTCGGCGAACTGCCTGCGCGCGGCGTCCGTGCCCGCCGCCAGCGGCTTGAAGAAGTCACGGGCCACATGCTTCGCGGCGGCCGCGTAGTGGAGGTGCACCACGCGCCGGTCGCTGCTGTCCCGTACCCGCCGGATGTGTCCCGCGCGTTCCAGCCGGTCCAGGCACGCGGTCACCGCTCCCGACGTGAGATCCAGCTGTGCACGCAGCCGCCCCGGTGTCATGGCGCGGTCGCCCTCGCCGCGGTCCGCGTCGAGGATGGCCACGAGGGCCTGCACATCCGTCGGGTGCAGCCCCTGGGCCTGGGCGAATTCATGTGCGATGCGGTTGAACTCGCTGTTCATACGGCGCAGCAGTACGGCGAACGACTGGAGGCCCGTGGGCCCGTCGTCGTCCGTGCCGCTGCCCGGGGTCTCGTCTGCGGTGCGCATGTCTCTACAGTAATATCTCTCAATCATTGAGATAATGAATGACAGAGAGACTTCGGGTCATGTGTGTCATGTGTCGAACCCTGAGGAAGCGATGAAACCCCCACCGAGGTACCGCGTCATCCGCTGGCTCGTGCCCGTAGCCCTGCTCGTCGTCTGGCTCGGAATCGGCGGGGCACTCGGCCCGTACGCCGGAAAGCTCGGCGAGGTGGCGACCAACGACCGGGCGGCGTTCCTGCCGCGCAGCGCCGAGTCGACCCGGGTCGCGGACGAGCAGAAGGCGTTCCAGCGGTCCGGGACCGTGCCCGCCATCGTCGTCTGGACCGGCGAGGACGGGACGCTCCCGGCCGGCGCCCGTGCGTCCGCGACGCGAGCGCTGGCCTCCCTGTCCGGAAAGCCCGGCGTGGTCGGCACCCCGTCGCCCGCGCTGCCGTCCGACGACGGCGAGGCCCTGTCGGGTGTCGTGCAACTGCGCTCCGACCTCGGCGACGAGCTCCCGGCCACCCTCGACCAGGTGCGTGACGCCGCCGGTTCGGTGGCGGGCACGAGCGCCGAACTCGCCGGACCCGCGGCCACCCAGGCCGACCTCAAGGACGCCTTCGCCGGCATCGACGGGCTCCTCCTCGGGGTGGCGCTCGCCGCCGTCCTCGTGATCCTGCTGCTGGTCTACCGCAGTGTGCTGCTGCCCTTCCTGATCATCATCAGTGCCGTCTTCGCCCTCGCGCTGGCCTGCGCCGTCGTCTACCTCCTCGCGGACCACGACGTCGTCCTCGTGGACGGCCAGGTCCAGGGCATCCTGTCCATCCTGGTGATCGGCGCGGCCACCGACTACGCGCTCCTGCTCACCGCCCGTTTCCGGGAGGAGCTGGCGCGCCACGGCGACCGGACGACAGCCGCCCTCGCCGCGCTCCGCCGTTCCTTCGGCGCGATCGTCGCGAGCGCCGCCACGGTGGCGCTCGGCCTGCTCGCGCTGCTGCTCAGCGACCTGACGAACAACCGGGCCCTGGGGCCCGTCGGCGCGATCGGCATCGTCTGCGCGGTGCTGAGCACGATGACCTTCCTGCCCGCCGTGCTGGTCCTGTGCGGGCGGGCGGCGTACTGGCCGGCCAAGCCGCGCCCCATGGACGAGGCGACCGGCGGGCACGGGATCTGGCGCCGGGTCGCCGCCCGCGTCGACGGGGCGCCGCGCAAGGTGTGGCTCTCGTGCGCGGTCGTCCTGGTCGCCTGCGCCTCCTTCGCCCCCACCCTGAAGTCCCACGGCGTTCCGCTGGACGAGATCTTCGTGAACGACGCCCCCTCCGTCTCCGCCCAGGCCACGCTGAGCAAGCACTTCCCGGGAGGCTCCGGGAACCCGGCCGTCGTCATCGCGGACGCCGACCGGGCCGACGAGGTCACCGAGGCCGCCGAGGCGACACCCGGGGTGGCCTCCGCGGCGCCCGTCACGGCCTCCGGCCGGCCCGGCGGGGGCGAGCCGCTCGTGGTCGACGGCCGGGTCCGCGTGGACGTCACCCTGAAGGACGCGGCGGACAGCGACGGGGCCACGGAGACGGTGAAGCGGCTGCGTACCGCCGTGCACGCCGTGCCCGGGGCGGACGCGCTCGTCGGCGGCTACACGGCGCAGCAGTACGACACCCAGAACACCGCCGAGCGCGACCGGGACATCATCGTTCCGGTGGTGCTCGTCATCATCCTGCTGATCCTGATGGGCCTGCTGAGGTCGGTCCTGGTGCCGGTGCTCCTGGTGGCCACCGTCGGCCTCAACTTCCTGGCGACCCTCGGCGTCTCGGCCCTGGTCTTCGAGCATGCCTTCGGCTTCAGCGGTACGGACGCCTCGGTGCCCCTGTACGGATTCGTGTTCCTGGTGGCCCTCGGCGTCGACTACAACATCTTCCTGATGTCACGGGTCCGCGAGGAGGCGCTGGCGCACGGGGCCCGGCAGGGCATGCTGAGGGGCCTGGTGAGCACGGGCGGTGTCATCACGTCGGCGGGCGTGGTGCTGGCGGCCACCTTCGCCGCGCTGATCGTGATCCCGCTCGCCTTCCTGGCGCAGATCGCCTTCATCGTCGCCTTCGGCGTCCTGCTGGACACGCTGGTGGTGCGGTCGCTGCTGGCGCCCGCGCTGGTCGTGGACATCGGGCCCAGGGCCTGGTGGCCGAGCGCCATCAGCCGTACCCCGCGTGCAGCGGAGCCGGGGCGCTCGGACTGACGGCCGCCCGGACGGAGCCGGCCCGGCCACCGCTGACGCGGGGCCGGGCCGGTGGGCGTCACGCTCAGACGTTCACGCCGTAGTCCTTCGCGATGCCCGCCAGACCGGAGGCGTAGCCCTGGCCGACGGCGCGGAACTTCCACTCGCCACCGTGCCGGTACAGCTCGCCGAACACCATCGCGGTCTCCGTCGACGCGTCCTCGCTGAGGTCGTACCGGGCGAGTTCCACACCGTTGGCCTGGTTGACCACGCGGATGAACGCGTTGCGCACCTGGCCGAAACTCTGCCCCCGGCTCTGCGCGTCATGGATGGAGACCGGGAAGACTATCTTCGCGATGTCGGCGGGGACCGCCGACAGAGTCACGTTGATGGACTCGTCGTCGCCGTCGCCCTCACCCGTCAGGTTGTCCCCCGTGTGCTGGACGGAGCCGTCCGGGCTGTTGAGGTTGTTGTAAAAGACGAAGTGCAGGTCGGAGACCACCTTCCCGTGCTCCGCGCACAGCAGCGCACTGGCGTCGAGGTCGTAGTCCGCCCCCGTCGTCGTGCGTACGTCCCAGCCCAGGCCGACCGTCACCGCGGTCAGGCCGGGCGCCTCCTTCGACAAGGAGACGTTGCCGCCCTTGGCCAGGGTCACACCCATGAACTTCCTCCAATGATCCAGTGGTTCACCGACCGCCGTCCGCGCGTGCCGCCGGTCGCGGTCCGGCCGCTGCCCGGAACGGACGGCGGCTGTCCCCTCACTCTTCAGGAAACGCGAGGATTTGCCCAGGGCGCGGGTGGCCTCCGGCCCGATTCGTCGCGGGGCGGCCGGGGAAGAGACGCTTTTCGCCCCGCCGCCTCCCGGTGTCTTCCGGTCAATGTTTCCGGGGCCGCTGTGGGGAGAGGGGATCGGACTGACGATGGTCAGGTCCGGAGGCGCATGAAGCCACCGCACGGCACGACCAAAACCGCACGACCGTACGGATTCCGCCGGCAGGCGGGCCCGCGCGGCAGCCGTACGAACGGGGTGGCCCATGGCAAGCAGGAAAAGAGCGACAGGAGCGGGGAGGAGGGGGAGCCGTCTGCGGCGGACGGCGGTGTCCGCACTGTCCTTCCTCGTCCTCCTGGTCGCCGGGATCGGCTGGGGATACCTCAAACTGACCGGCAGCATCGACACGTTCAGCGCCGACGGGGTCTCCGGCGACCGGCCGCCCGGTTCCTCGGGCGGGCAGAACGTCCTCGTCATCGGGTCGGACACCCGCTCGGGCAAGAACAAGGGACTGGGCGGAGCCACCGGAGAGGTCGGCCGCTCCGACACCGTGCTCCTGCTGCACGTCTACGCCGATCGCCGACACGCCGTGGCCGTGTCCGTCCCCCGCGACGCCATGGTCGACATCCCGGCCTGCCGGAAGCCGGACGGCAGTTGGACCGCCCCGCGCCGGCACAGCCAGTTCAACGGGGCGTTCTCGGTGGGCGGGACCACCGAGGGCAATCCGGCATGCACCCAGAACACCGTCGAGCACCTGACCGGGCTGCGCGTCGACCACACCGTCGTCATCGACTTCGCGGGGTTCTCCGCGCTGACCTCCGCCGTCGGAGGAGTACCGGTGTGCCTGCCCGAGGACGTGTACGAGCGCGACCTGAACCCCAAGCGGGTGACCCGGGGCGGCCTCGTCTTCGAGAAGGGCCCGCAGACGGTCTCGGGCCAACGCGCGCTGGACTACGTACGGCTGCGCCACGGCATCGGCGACGGCTCCGACCTGGGGCGGATCAAGAGGCAGCAGGCATTCGTCGCCTCCCTGGTGAAGAAGATCAAGTCGCGTGGCATGAACCCCACGACCCTCCTGCCGCTGGCCGACGCCGCCACCGACGCGATGACCGTCGACCCCGGGCTCGGCTCCGCCGACAAGCTGCTCTCCTTCGCGCTCTCGATGAAGAACATCGATCTGCACAACACCAAGTTCGTCACCGTCCCCTGGCGGTACGAGGGCGAGCGCGTCGCCGTCGTGGAGCCGGACGCCGACGCGCTCTGGGCGGCGCTGAAGGCCGACCGCCCCCTCGACGCCGAGGCGGCTGCCGACGCTTCCCCCAAGGCTTCGCGGTCCCCCGTCTCGGGTACGGGCATCCAGGTCGCCGTCCAGAACGGCACCACGGTGCCCGGACTCGCGGCCAAGGCGGCCGAACTGCTGCGCGCGCACGACTTCACCGTCACCGACACGGCCACCGCGCAGGACCAGACCCGCGCCACGACCGTCGTCGCGTACGGCCCCGGCCTGCGGGACGAGGCCCGCACCACGGCCGGGCTCTTCCCGGGCGCACGGATCACCGAATCCGGCGGCGCGGTGAGCGGAGTCCGGGTCACCGTCGGACAGGACTACGCGGACGCGCCGTCGGCCGCGCCCGACACCGCGTCCGCCACACCGAAGGCGCGGGCCAGGATCGCCGAGGAGGCCCGGTCGGCGGACGACGACCCGTGCGAGAACCTCTCCTACGGCTGAGGGGCGGTGGCTGCTTCCCGACCGGTGGCGGGAGCGGGGTGCTTGCCCGT
Organism: Streptomyces sp. NPDC057249; assembly: GCF_042669245.1. Lineage (NCBI taxonomy): Bacteria > Bacillati > Actinomycetota > Actinomycetes > Kitasatosporales > Streptomycetaceae > Streptomyces > Streptomyces sp. NPDC057249. The sequence goes on from NZ_JBHUXS010000008.1 coordinate 137,602, forward strand.
ACGTGACCCGTGCGCAAGGCTTGCCCACGAGCGAGGCACGGGGAACGCGTGAACGGGGAGGAAACAGAATGGCGATGGACAGGGGACTCGACTGGCTCCTGGACGATCTCACCAAGCGGGTGGCGCACATCCGGCACGCCCTGGTGCTGTCGAACGACGGGCTGGTGACCGGTGCGAGCACCGGCCTCGCCCGGGAGGACGCCGAGCACCTGGCGGCCGTCTCGTCGGGGCTGCACAGCCTGGCCCGCGGGTCGGGCCGGCACTTCCGGGCCGGGAAGGCCCGCCAGACCATGGTGGAGTTCGACGAGGCACTGCTCTTCGTCACGGCCGCGGGGGAAGGCAGCTGCCTGTGCGTGCTGAGTGAGGCGGAGTCGGACGTCGGTCAGGTGGCCTACGAGATGACGCTTCTGGTCAACCGGGTGGGACAGCACCTCGGCGTGGACTCACGGCAGGACGGGAGCGGGGGAGCCGACCGGCTCTGACGGCCCGGCCCGACGCGATCCGACCGCCGCCGAGTCCGTGGAGTTATCCACAGGCTCGGCGGCGGTCGGCTTTTTCGGGACTACTCTGACTGCGGAGAGTGATCACGAGTCGCGGGGGAGTGACGGCATGACGATGAATCAGCTGCGGAACGGGATGTTGAGGGCCGAGTCGGGCCCTGGAGGGGCGCCGACACCCGATACCGTGCGTGACGAAGTCGCGGGGACGCTCGGTGCGGCCCGCGCGGCTACGGAGCTCGGCCTCAAGCGCAACGAGTTCGACCTCGCCGTGTACCTGGGAGCGGTCCGGGTGAACAGCGGACCGGACGGCCGGCCCAGGATCGGCCGCGCGGAGATCGAGCGCCTGCGGGCCCAGGACGGCTTCCCCGACGCGCTGCGCGAGCGGGTCCGGACGGTGGGGACCGCCGAGGGGGCCCGACTGCTGGGGATCAGCCCGGCCCGGTTCACCCGGCTGGCCCGGGCCGGATGCCTCACGCCCGTCGCCTTCTACCTCAACCGGTACCGGGCGGTGGTGTGGGTCTATCTCGCCCAGGAGCTCGAAGCGCTGGCCGCCCGCACGCCCGAACTCCTGGTGGGCAACAGCCCGCCCTGGATGCGCAGCCGGCTGGACGCCGGGGCCGACTGGCGGCCGCGCAACTGGCGCTCCCGGCGGATCGAACGCCTGCTCGCCCTCACCGGCGACCCCTGGGTGCGCGCCGCGATCGTCGCCCAGGGCCTGGACCCGGAACAGCTGGCGGAAGTGGTGGACGACCCGTACGAGCGCGCCCACTTCGCCCGGGTGAGGCCCGAGGCGGTGTTCGGGCGACGAGGATCGGTCGCCGGCCGCGAGGCCATGACGCGGCTGATGTCCGCCGACGCACCGGACGAGATCCTCTGGCGCAGGATCAGCCTGATCGCCGAGCTGGACGCCGCCCGGGAGGCGCGGCCGGCGCCACGACCGGTCCCGCCCCCCACCGTGCGAGCCCGGCCCGAGGGTCCGCCGGGGCTGCTGGCCCGGCTGCGGGGGCGCGCGGCCCGGGGATGGGGGTTCCGCCGGCCGCCCTACGACAGGGCACCCGGCGCGGTGCGACCCGGCGGGCGCCGGCGGACCGGAGGCCGGACCGGTGCGGGGCACCCCGGATAATCGCTGGTCATCGGCGGGCGGGCCGGGCATCCTGTGCGCCATGTTGATCAGGGAAGCCACCTCCGAAGACTGGCCCGCCATCTGGCCGTTCTTCAATGAAATCGTCGCCGCGGGCGAGACCTTCACCTACCCCCTCGACCTCCAGGAGGCGGACGCCGCCGGCTGGTGGCTTCTGGAGCCGCCCAACCGGACCGTGGTCGCGGTCGCCGACGACGGGACCGTCCTCGGCACGGCGAAGATGAACAAGAACCACATGGGCAACGGATCTCACATCGCCAGCGCCAGTTACATGGTCGACCCCCGGCACTCGGGGAAGGGCGTCGGACGCGCCCTGTGCGAGTACACCATCGACTGGGCACGCACGGCCGGGTACCGGGCCATGCAGTTCAACGCGGTGGTGGAGACCAACACCGCCGCGGTGAAGCTGTACCGCTCGCTGGGCTTCGACATCCTGGGCACCCTCCCCGAAGGATTCGCCCACCCGGTCGAGGGCTTCGTGGGGCTGCACATCATGCACCGCCGCCTCTGACGGCGAGGCGAGCGCCGGGGCCCGCCGCGCGGTACCGGTTCGTGTCCGGCATGTCCCAACCGGCGCGGATGTGGGTGTGGTTGGGACGCGGAAACGGCTGTGGGGCGGGTGCACACCGTGGGGACGGGGGCAGTACTGTGCGCTGCACCGTCCATACGGGCGCGAAACATCTGCGGAGGAAATATCCATGACCATACCCAGGAGATCGTGGCGCGCAGCGGGAACCCTCGTCGCCGCCGCGGTTGTCGGCCTCTCCGGCGCGGTCCTCACCGCCGGTCCGGCCGCAGCTCACACCCCCACCTGGGACGTGACCTGTGACGAAGTGAGCCTGCACCTCACTCAGTACAACGCCGGTGTCACCAACGAGGTGACCGTCACCGTCGACGGCAAGGACCTGCTGCCGACGGAGACGTTCGGCAAGGACTTCGACAAGAAGCTCGCTCTGCCGGAGCACGACCAGCCGCTGAACGTGCGCCTGGTCGTCAAGGCCGGGGACGGCGAACGGTTCTCGAAGGACGAGACCAAGCAGGCGCCGGTGTGCGAGGGCACCCCGCCGTCGAAGCCGACGCCGAGCCCGACCGAGACGAAGCCGTCCGAGACGCCGACCACGGCGTCGCCCAGCCCGACCGGCACGCCGAGCGAGTCCGTCTCGCCGTCCGCGCCCGCCGCGGCTACGCCGAGCCCCAGCTCGCCTGACCTGGCCGAGACCGGCTCCTCGTCCGCCACGCCGATCATCGGTGGCGCGGCGGTCGCCGTGCTGCTGGCCGGCGGCGGCATCATGTGGTCGGTGCGCAAGCGCCGCACCGCACAGCACTGACATGAACCGCGCCACCCGGACGCGGACAGCGTAGCGGGGCGCGGCCGAGGGGCGCACCGTCACGGCGTGACGCGGCGGTGCGCCCCTCACCGTTGTGCGCCGCCCCTCACGGGCCGCCCCGGGGCGGTTTCGCGGCGTGCCGGTGCACGGGCGGCGAGGTGGGCGGGGCGCCCGGCCCGATCTCGCACCACACCGCCTTGCCCTCGCCCCGCGGCTCGATGCCCCAGCGCGTGGAGACGGCGTCGAGCAGCAGCAGCCCCCGGCCGGATGTCGCGGTCTCGCCCGGTGACCGGCGGCGCGGCCACGCGCTGGAGCGGTCCTGCACCGAGAGCCGCACCCGGCGGACCGGTTCGGGCAGCACCTCCAGGGTCAGGACGGCCCCGCCCTCCGTGTGGAGCAGTACGTTCACCAGCAGCTCCCCGGTCACCAGCTCGGCGTCGTCGGCCAGCTCGGCCATGTCCCAGTCCGTCAGGGCCTGGCGCACGATGGTCCGGGCCTCGGACAGCCCCTCCGGGTCCGCCTGGTGGATGTACTGGTGGAGCCTCGGCGCCCGGGGCGACCCCGGGTCCGGGCTGCGGCGCAGCACCAGCAGCGCCACGTCGTCACCGGAACCCCAGCGCTCCCACAGCCGGTCCGACAGATGGTCCGCCAGCGCCTCGGCGCCCGCCGGCCCCGCGCTGACCTCGGTGATGAGGGTGCGCACCCCCGCGTCGATGTCGGCGCCCGGCTCCTCCACCAGCCCGTCCGTGTACAGCACCAGCGTCTCGCCCGGCACCAGGTCGAGCCGGGTCTCCGGATACTCCTCGTCGCCGAAGTCGGTCGAGATGCCCAGCGGCATGCCGCCACGCACCCGAGGGCTGCCGACCCGGCCGTCCATGTGCCGGATCAGCGGCCCGAAATGGCCGGCCCGCACGACCCGGACGGTCCCGGTCTCCAGATCGACCTGCGCGTAGGCGCACGTCGCGAACCGGTCGGTGTCCAGCTCGGCGAGGAACCGCGAGGCGCGGGCCAGCACCGTCGAGGGCGGATGCCCCTCGGCGGCGTACGCGCGCAGCGCGATCCGAAGCTGTCCCATGATCGCCGCCGCGTGCGTGTCGTGCCCCTGCACGTCGCCCACCACGATCCCGAACCGCCCTTTGGGCAGGGCGATCACGTCGTACCAGTCACCGCCCACCTGACGGCCGCTCCACGCCGCGTGGTACCGGACCGCGATCTCGCCGCCCTCGATGTCATGGATGCGGCGCGGCAGCATCGCGGACTGCAACCCGGTCGCGAACTCCCGCTCCTCGTCGAACAGCTTGGCCCGCTGCAAGGACTGGGCGACGATCGCGGCCAGCCCCAGGCACAGATTGCGCTCGTCGGCCGTGAAAGCGATGCGCTGCCGGTAGAACAGCGCCAGCCCACCGAGCGTCCTCGCCTGGGCGACCAGCGGCAGATAGGCCGCCGCCTGGAACGTCAACCGGCCCACGTACGGCTCCAGCACCGGATAGCGCCGCGTCAGTGCCGCCAGCGAACCGACGAAACGGGGACGCCCGCTGAGCACGGTGTCGGCCAGCGGAAACGTCGGGTCGAGGCGGCCGGAACCCAAGTCGTCCAGCACCTCCAGGGACTCGCCGCTCAGCGCGATGACGTCGAGCGCCGCGTTGTCCAGCAGCCCCAGCGCCAGCCCGTCCGCGCCCAGCCGCGCCAGCCCGCCGGGACCGGTCAGGGCGGAGGTCACGTCGTCCACCGTCACCGCACGCGACAAGGCACTCGTCGTACGCTCCACTATGTCCGTCTGGCGGCGCCGGCGTTTTTCCAGCTCCAGCACGAAGTCCGAATGGGTGACCTCGGCCGTCGCGTCCCGCACCAGACCGATCACCCGGCGCGCCTTCCCGTCCTCGCCGCGCAGGATGCGCCCCTGGACATGCGTCCACTGGTCCCGGCCGTCGGCCAGCCGGATGCGGAAGTGGATGCTGTACGAGCTGCCCGTGCCGTTCAGCGCCTCGTCCGTCGCCACGCTCAGACGGGTGCGCTCCTCCGGCTCCAGCAGTTCCGCCAGGGACTCCGGGCGCGCGTCGAACCCGGCCGGGTCCAGGCCGAACACCAGCAGACCGGCCTCGTCCACATCCAGCGTCCAGCCGTCGAGGTCCCACTCGAAGCTGCCCGTCCGGTTCAGGGCGAGCCGCTCCGCCGTACCGGTCTCGCCGACCGGCATCCTGCCCTCCGGCCGGTCGTCCGGTCCGGGGACGACCGTCGGCCGGTTCTGATCGGTCATTCCAGCTCCGAAGATCGTCCGGCGGGTCCGCCGTACGGCGTGCCTCAATTGTCCGGCCGGTCCGGCACGCCTGCCACAGCGGAAACCACCCCGCACCGCCCGCCCGCCGGAGCCCCGCGCACAATGGCAGCGGAAGATCGTCCCCCGACCGGCGGACGGCACGGCACCCGGGCTGAGCGGAGCGCGCGCATGAACCACGAGGACCCCGTCCTGCTGCACACCGAAGGACGCGTCCGCCACCTCACGCTCAACCGGCCGCGCGCCCTGAACGCGCTCAACCACGCCATGGTGCGGCTCATGGCCGACGCGCTCGACGCGGCCGGGAGCGACGAGGCCGTCGTCGCCGTGCTGCTCACCGGCGCGGGGGAGCGCGGCCTGTGCGCCGGCGGCGACATCCGAGCCGTCCGCGACGACGCCCTGGCCGGAGGCAGCGCCTCGCTGGACTTCTGGCGGGACGAGTACCGGCTCAACGCACGGATCGCCCGCTTCCCCAAGCCGTACGTCGCCCTCATGGACGGCATCGTGATGGGCGGCGGCGTCGGAGTCTCCGCCCACGGCTCCGTGCGGATCGTCACGGAGCGCTCACGCATCGCCATGCCGGAGACCGGGATCGGGTTCGTCCCGGACGTCGGCGGAACGTACCTGCTGGCAGCCGCCCCCGGCGAACTCGGCACGCATCTCGCGCTCACCGGTGAGCCGGTCGGCGCGGCCGACGCCCTGCTCTGCGGACTCGCCGACCACTTCGTGCCCGCCGAAGGGCTCGCCGCCCTCGTCGCCGCGCTCGCCGACTGCACGACCCCCGACGCCGTCACCGCGACCGTGCAGGACCACGCCCGCCCCGCCCCGGGCGGCGAGCTCGCCGCGCACCGTGCCTGGATCGACTCCTGCTACGCGGCCGGCACGGTCGAGGAGATCGTCGACCGCCTCGCCGGCCACGGGGACCCGGCCGCCAAGCAGGCCGCGGCGACCATCCTGGCCAAGGCGCCCACCTCGCTCAAGGTGACGCTCGAAGCCGTGCGCCGGGCGCGCCGCCTCGGCGGGCTCGAAGCGGTCCTCGACCAGGAGTACCGCGTCTCGACCGCCGCCTTCGCGGGGCCCGACCTGGTGGAAGGCGTACGCGCCCAGATCGTGGACAAGGACCGCGACCCCCGGTGGAATCCGGCCGAGCTGGCCCACGTCACCACCGAAGACGTGGCCCGCCACTTCGCGCTCCTCGGAGACCGCGAACTCGGCCTCGCGCCCCTGCCCGAGGCCGGCTGAGGCGCCGCCGGCGGGACCCGCCCCGGCGCACCCCTCAGCGGCCGCTGCCCGTCAGACTCGGCCGGAGCGATCCGACCAGCTCGAAGAACCGGGTCTCGTTGCCGGCGAACCCCGCGCGCCGGAGCGCCCCGTCGGCCTCCTCCATCGGCGACGTGAGCAACGGCAGGTACACCGGGGCGTCCTCCGGGTCGGAGAGGGCCGCCCGGGTGGCTTCCAGTAAACGGACATACGCCTGCGCCGCCGCGAGTTCGTCCTTGCGCATCTCAGCATCTCCAGGGTCAGAGGTGTCGGACGCCACCAGCATCCCCCATGGGTCCGACAACGGCGTCCGGCGAGCGGCACGGCACGGCGACTATCGGCCGTCCGGCCGACCCGCCGGCGGCTCGACCTCCAGGAAGCGCCGGCCCCGCGGCCCCCGGTACAGCAGCGCGGTCCAGCCCGACTCCCGCAGCGCCGCCGCACACCTGGACAGCTCGCCGTCCTCCTCGTACGCCGCCCCGCTCCCGGCCGGCCCCAGCCACTCCACCCGCACGGTGCCCGGCGCCGCTCCCGCCGTCACCCGGTAACCCTTCGCGGTGCGCTCCCCTGACGGGCCGACGGCCGAGGCGGGGAGACCCGCGGCCTCCAGGACCAGGGCCACGGCCCGCACCGGACGGTGCAGTTCCCATGGCGCGGGCACCGACTCCGGGCCGGCCAGGCCGCTGTTGGCCAGCCGCCTGATCTGCCGCAGCCCGGCCAGCGCCGACCGCACCGAAGCGGCACGCGCCTCCGCGTCCCCGGGGGCCGGAGGGCCGTCCCCGGTCGCCGGTTCGAACCCGCTCTCCTCCCCGCCGCCGCTCATCCGCGCCCCTCCGTTCCCTTCGCCGTTCCGCACCCCTGCAGTGTGCGCCGCCCCACCGACAACGGCGGACCGCACCCGAAGCGGATAGGCTCCGGTGCTGCTCACGAACACCGCACCCCGAAGGATTCACCCACCGTGCCCGACACCGACCGGCCCTCCGGCACCGACCGCCAGGACGGAGACGGCCGTGACGCCCTGCGGGCCGACTGCGGCAGCTGCTTCGCCCTGTGCTGTGTCGCGCTGACGCTCACCCGCTCCGCGGACTTCGCCGTCAACAAGGCCGCGGGCACGCCCTGCCGAAACCTCCGGGACGACTTCCGCTGCGGCATCCACTCCCGGCTGCGCACCGAGGGCTTCCCCGGCTGCACCGTCTACGACTGCTTCGGGGCCGGTCAGAAGGTGTCGGTGGACATCTACGGCGGCCGGGACTGGCGCGCCGCACCGGAGACCGCGCAGCAGATGTTCGAGGTCTTCCCGGTCGTCCGGCAACTCCACGAACTGCTCTGGTACCTGACCGAGGCGACCGCCCTCGCCCCCGCCCGGTCCCTGCACGGCGAGATCCGGCGCACTCTCGAAGCGACCGAAGCCCTGACCCGCCTCGATGCCGCCGCCCTGGCGGAGCTCGACGTGGCCGCCCACCGGGCCGAGGTCGCCGTGCTCCTCGGACGCGTGAGCGAACTCGTGCGCGCCACGGCCCCGGGCCGCAAGCGGCGCGGCCACCGGGGCGGCGACCTCATGGGCGCCCGGCTCAGGAAGGCGGACCTGCGGGGCGCCGATCTGCGCGGCGCCTACCTCATCGCGGCGGACCTCGGCGGCGCCGACCTGCGCCTCGCGGACCTGATCGGCGCGGACTTCCGGGACGCGGACCTCTCGGGCGCCGACCTGACCGGGGCGCTGTTCCTGACGCAGGCGCAGGTGAACGCCGCCCGGGGGAGCGCCGCGACCCGGCTCCCGCCGTCGCTCGGGCGCCCCGCGCACTGGACGGCGTGACCGTCAGGCGTCCGGGGATTCCAGGGCCGCCTTGAGGCGTTCGAGCGTGGTGCGGATGTTGCGGCGCTGGAACACGGCGAAGGTGTGCCCCCGGGTGGCCACCCGGTCGAAGGCATGGGCCACGACGTCCGGCCAGGCGCGGCGGTCGTCCGTCCAGGTCTCGGTGACCCGGGTGCCGCCCTCCACCGCCTCGAAGCGGTACTCCCACGTGGCGATCGGCCCGCGCAGCAACGGCCGCCGCGCACCGATGGCGTGGACCCGGAACGCGAACCGCCGGCCCGGATCGGCCGCCGTCACCGTGCACCGCGTCGTCCAGCTCACCGGCCCCCGCTTGTTGCGGCCGTCGAAGACCATGCCGACGTACGCCTCCCGGCGTTCCCCCCGCACCCGCGCGCCGAGGTTCTCCGGGCTCCAGCGGCCCATGGCCGTGGGGTCGCTCAGCCGGGCGTACACCTCCATCGGTCCGGTGTGCACGACGATGCTGTCCGACACGGACATGGTGCGGGGCATGGCGCACTTCCGTTCCGCGGCCGGCTGCGGTCACGACGGGGCGTCGGACCGGCCGCTCGGCCGACGGGCTCCCGCCCCCATACCTTACTGACCGGTCACATAGGATCGGGAGGCGGGGAGTGACGCATCCGGCAGCGGGGACGAGAACGCCCCGCGGCCGTGGTTCGTTGCACAGACGTCGCATCCGGAACACGCCGACGACCGACCGAGGAGCCCGCACATGCCCAGCCGTACCGATCCCAGCCGCACCGAGCCCGGCACCGCAGACCGCACCCGGCTCGTCGAACGGCTGATGGAACAGTTCCCGCACGTGCCGCGCGAGGCCGTCATCAAGGAGGACCTGCTGCGCGGCGGCGTGGCCTTCGACGAGTCCGCGCTCAGCGACAACGAGGGCGGTGACGTCAAGCCGAAGTCGTACTTCATCTTCTCCTTCGACCACGGCACCCTGCCCGAGCTGGGCGCGGCCGCCCTGCGCCGCCCGCCGGAGGAGATCGTGCTCACCGGCGGCCCGTACGAGCTGCGGCGCACCGTCGTCTCCGTGCGCGTCAACCCCGCCTCCCCGTACCGCGTCGCGGCGGACGCGGACGGGATGCTCGGGCTCTACCTCGACGGCAGGCGCATCTCCGACGTCGGCCTGCCCCCGATGCCGGACTACTACCGGCACACGCTGGCCAACGGGAAGTCCGTGATGGAGGTCGCCCCGACGATCCAGTGGGGCTACCTCGTCTACCTCACCGTGTTCCGCGTCTGCCAGTACTTCGGCGCGAAGGAGGAGTGCCAGTACTGCGACATCAACCACAACTGGCGCCAGCACAAGGCGGCGGGCCGCCCGTACACCGGGGTGAAGCCCGTCGAAGAGGTGCTGGAGGCACTGGAGATCATCGACCGCTACGACACGGCGAAGACCTCCACCGCGTACACCCTCACCGGCGGGGCCATCACCTCGCACATCGGCGGCCGGGACGAGGCGGACTTCTACGGCCAGTACGCCAAGGCCATCGAGGAGCGTTTCCCGGGCCGCTGGATCGGGAAGGTCGTCGCCCAGGCGCTGCCCAAGGCGGACGTCCAGCGGTTCCACGACTACGGGGTGCAGATCTACCACCCCAACTACGAGGTGTGGGACCGGCGGCTGTTCGAGCTGTACTGCCCCGGCAAGGAGCGCTACGTCGGCCGTGACGAGTGGCACCGCCGCATCCTCGACTCCGCCGAAGTCTTCGGCGCCCGCAACGTCATCCCGAACTTCGTGGCCGGTGTGGAGATGGCCGAGCCGTTCGGCTTCACCACGGTGAAGGAGGCCATCGACTCGACCACCGAGGGCCTGCGCTTCTTCATGTCGCACGGCATCACCCCGCGGTTCACCACCTGGTGCCCGGAGCCGACGACCCCGCTCGGCAAGACCAATCCGGACGGGGCGCCGCTGGAGTACCACATCCGGCTCCTGGAGTCGTACCGCGCGACGATGGAGGAGTTCGGTCTCAGCTCGCCTCCCGGCTACGGCCCGCCCGGAGCGGGGAACGCGGTGTTCTCCGTCAGCTCCTTCATGGACAGCCTGCCGGCCGCCCCCGAAGCGGACTGAGCGCTCAGACCTCCGCGGCGAGTTCGCGCACCACGCGCGCGAAGCCCCGGACCAGTGCCCCGTCCGCGCCGTCCGCCCAGGCCAGGACCACGCGCAGCGGCTCGACGTCGGTGAGCGGCACCCAGGACAGGTCGGGGCGCGCGTAGTAGCGGGCCATGCTCTCGGGTGCGAAGCAGATCGCGGACCCCTGCGCCACCTGCTCCAGCATCTCCTCGACGTTGTCGTTGGTCGGCCCCCAGACCGGGGCCGACCCGTCGGGGCGCGGGTTGACGGCCCACCAGTCCACCCACTGCCGGGGTGCCCGCCGGGTCCACAGCAGCGGCTCGTCCTTGACCTCCAGGACGGAGACGCCGTCGCGGGACGCCAGCGGGTGCCCCGTGGGCAGTCCGACGACGCGGGGCTCGGTGTGCACCGGTTCGTACGTCAGGCCGGTCAGGTCGTTGGGCAGCCAGACGAACGCCACGTCCGCCAGGCCGTCCCGCAGCGCGTCGGCCTCCTGCCCCCAGTCGTAACGCTTGGGCGCCACCCGCACCCCGGGATGGCGGCGGGCGAACTCCGCCCGCGCCCTGGTGGTCAGTTCCCCCGCCCCGCTCGCCTCGAAGCCCACGCGCAGCACCCCGGTCTCGCCCCGGGTGTGCCGCTCGGCCGCCGCGGTGACGCGCTCGGCCTGGCGCACGGTGAGCAGTGCCTCGGCGATCACGTCGCGCCCCGCCGGGGTGGGGGAGACCCCGCCCGCGTGGCGGTCGAAGAGCTTCACCCCGAGTTCCGTCTCCAAGGTCTTGAGCGCGTACGAGAGTGCCGGCTGGCTGACGTAGAGCCTGCGGGCGGCCCGGCCCAGGTTCTCCTCCTCGGCCATCACCGTGAGGTAGTGCAGCTGGCGCAGTTCCATGGCGCGATCATAAGCCGCGTTTATCGCTCCGGAGAATCCATGTCTTGGACCGTTCGGGAGCGCGGATGACATAAAGGGATCACCACAACGGGCCGATGAAAAAACGGAGTTGGACATGAACACCGCACCCGGTACCCCCGCCCGCGACAACGCCCAGGGCCGCGTCTGGCTGATCACCGGCGCCTCCTCCGGCTTCGGCCGGTCCATCGCCGAGGCCGCCCTCGCCGCCGGCGACACCGTCGTCGCCACGGCCCGCCGGCCCGAGACGCTCGACGCCCTCGTCGCCGCACACCCCGACCGCGCGGTCGCCGTCCGGCTCGACGTCACCGACACCGCCCGCATCGCCGACGTCGTCGCGGACACCGTGCTCTGGTACGGGCGGATCGACGTGCTCGTGAACAACGCGGGCATGGGGCTCGTCGGCGCGGTCGAGGAGACCACCGACCGCGAGCTGCGCGACCTCATGGACCTCCACTTCTTCGGCCCCGCGGCCCTCGTCCGGGCCGTGCTGCCGCACATGCGCCGCAACGGTTCGGGCGCCGTGGTCCAGATGAGCAGCATGGGCGGCCGGTTCACCTTCCCCGGCGTCGGCGGGTACTCCGCCACGAAATTCGCTCTGGAGGGCCTTTCCGAAGCCCTGGCCGCCGAGGTGGCTCCGCACGGCATCAAGGTCCTCATCGTCGAACCCGGCTCCTTCCGCACCGGCTTCGCCGGCGGCGGCGCCCTGCGGCAGTCGGCGCCGCTGGACGCCTACGCGGACTCCGTCGGCCCGGTCCGCAGCGGCCTGCCGGACTCGGACGGCAAGCAGGAGGGCGACCCGGCCAAGGCCGCCGCGGCCATCCTGACCGCACTGGACGCCGAGGACACCCCGCTGCGGCTGCCGCTCGGCAACGACGCCACGGACGCCGTGCTCGGCGCGCTCGACGCCTCCCGCGCCGAAGTGCTCACCTGGGAGAAGGTCAGCCGCTCCACCGGATTCGACGCCTGACGCCCGGCGGGCGCGTACCCGCCCGCGCGTGTGTGCCGGAGCGCGCGCCCCGGCACACACGCGCATTCGTGCTTCGGGTGAGGGTGGGAGGCGGGCGATCAGGGAAAGTAAGCGGAACAGAGCACCCCAATTGTAGAGGTGGCGCCCATGCTGCACGGTGTCGACGTCAGCGCCCATCAGTCCTCGTTCGACACGGACGGAGTGGACTTCGTCTTCATCAAGGCCACAGAGGGCCGTTCGTACGTCAACCCACGCCTGACCGACCAGACGAAGCAGGCCCGCGACGCCGAATGCGTCGTCGGCTTCTACCACTTCCTGTGGCCCGGGAACATCGCGGCTCAGGCCGAGTACTTCCTCAGCAAGGCGCCGGAGAAGGCCGGCGATCTGCTCGCCGTCGACTGGGAGCAGAACGGCGAGGGCACCCGCCCGAGCAACTCCGAGAAGGACCGCTTCATCCGCGAGGTCAAACGCCTGCGGCCGCACCACCGCGTCCTGCTGTACTGCAACCGCTACTTCTGGCTGAACCACGACACCACGTCGTACGCGGGAGACGGACTCTGGATCGCCGACTACGTGAAGGCGGGCAAGCCGCGCATCAAGGCATCCTGGCGCATCCACCAGTACACCGACCGACCGCTCGACAAGGACGTCGCCGACTTCTCCTCCCGCTCCGCCATGCGCGCGTGGGCGCGCAAGTGACCTAGGGTCTTTCGGGCGCCGGGCCGGCACCCGTCAGTAGGACTGCAGCTCCAGAAGATTCCCCTCCGGGTCGCGCACATGGGCGGTGCGCAGCCCCGGCCCCCACTCCGGGCGGTCGCACGCGGGCGCGGTCGGCTCCGCGCCACGGCCGAGGCAGAGGGCCAGTCCCGCGTCCACGTCCGTCACGCGCAGGACGAACATCGACCGGTCCTGCGCCGGAGGCGGGTCCGCGGGCAGCTGGGCCGTACCGGCGACCGCCGCCATCGCGCTCCGGTCGAACAGCACCAGTACGCCCTGGCCCTCGACGTCCCAATGGGCGTACGGCCCCGAGGCGTTGCCGCTGGCGCGTACCGCCCCGATCAGCTCCGGCAGTACGGCGTCGTAGAAACGGAAGCAGTCGGCGAACCGGTCGACGAGCAGGCGGGGATGCAGTGCGTCCACGGTGTCTCCTTCGATAGGTGCACACCCATCATTGGGTTGGCCCTACGATATACCTGATGAACGAAACTCCTCCCAGTCTCCTGGGCCTCACGACCTACCTCATGTCCAAGACCGGCAAGACGGCGCGCGGCAGGCTCGCGGACCGGCTGGCCGAACGCGGGCTGAGGCTCTGGCACATGGCGGTGCTCGCCGCGCTGACCGACTTCGGCCCGCATGTGCAGCGCGAACTCGCCACGCGGCTCTCGATCGACCGGAGCGACGTCGTGAAGATCGTGGACGGCCTCGGTGGGTCCGGCCTGGTGGAGCGGGCCCGGGACACCGCCGACCGGCGCCGCGTCACGGTCACCGTCACACCGGCCGGCCGGGCCCTGCTGGAAAACCTCAAGTCCGAGGCGCTGGCCGTGCAGGACGACGTCCTCGCGCCCCTGACGCCCCGTGAACGCGCCCAGTTGACCGCCCTGCTGCTCCGCGTCCACGACGGGGCGCGGGAGACCGGACCGGCACGGCCGGGTCGATGACCCCGACGGGGCACCGGGTGCGGCAGAATTCCCCGGTGACCACACCCGCGGCCCAGCCGCCTCGTGACCGCGCGCTCGGGCGCGGCATCACCACGCTCATCCCGCAGGCCGCACAGGCCACGCCCGCCGAACAGGCGGCGGCCGTCCTGACCGCCATGCGGTCCGTTCCGGTGCGCGTCGGTGTACTCCAGGCGGCGGTGGTGCTGCTGGAGGAACGGGTGCGGGCCACGGAGGACGAGGCGGAGCGGGCCGCCGCGGCGACCACCGTGGCCATGCTCCGCAGCGCCATCGGACAGACCGGCTGACCAACTCCTTGATCACTTCCGCCGAATCTCCATCGCGTCGGAGCAGGAAGTGAGCCATCCTGATCATCGCTCCCGGCCCGGGAGCCGTGATCGAAGGGCAGTGGCAACGCGTTGGCGAACAGCGGTGTGTACGAGACGGCAAGCGGTCGGGTACGCGGACGCGCCCCGCACAAAGACGTCGTCGCCGTCCTCGGCATCCCTTACGCCGAGCCGCCGTTCGGCGAGAACCGCTTCCGCGCCCCCCGCCCGCGCGCCCCGTGGCCCGGCGTCCGCGACTGCACGGGGTTCGGGCCCGTTCCGCCCCAGTCCGCCGAGCTACCCGGCGCCCCCACCTGGTCGCCCGGCGACGAGGACGTCCTGAGCCTCAACATCTGGGCCCCCGTGGCGGCAGCGGACCCGCTGCCCGTCCTGGTCTGGCTCCACGGCGGCGCCTACACCTTCGGATCGAGCGCCCAACCGGACTTCGACGGTACGGCGCTGGCCCGTGCCGGTCTCGTCGTCGTCACCCTGAACTACCGCGTCGGCTTCGAGGGCTTCGGCCATGTCCCGGACGACGCCTGCCCGCCCAACCGGGGGCTGCTCGACCAGATCGCCGCCCTCGCATGGGTCCGCGACAACATCGCCGCGTTCGGGGGAGCCCCGGACGACGTCACCCTGGCCGGGCAGTCGGCCGGAGCGACCTCCGCGGTCTGCCTGATGGTGATGGACCGCGCCCAGGGGCTCTTCCGGCGGGTGATCGCGCACAGCGCGGTCGGCCCCGTCTTCGCCCCGGAGCTCGCCGAGCGGGTCGCGGCGCGGGTGGCCGCCGCCGCGGGGGCACCCGTGACCGGGGCCGCCCCGCAGGAGCTGCTCGCCGCTTCCGACAAGGTCGTCGGCGACCACCGCGAGGACCCCGGCTCCGGGCAGCTGCACTGGGACCGGGTCATCTACGGCCCGGTGGCCGACGGACGCCTCCTGCGCGACGACCCGCTGGCCCTCCTCGCCTCCGGAGCCGCCCGGGACGTCGACCTGCTCGTCTGCCACACGACCGAGGAGTACTGGCTGATGGACGCCGTCGGCAGCAGCATCCCGGTCCCCACGGACGAGCGGCTGCGCCGCTTCGCCGCCGACTTCGGACTGCCGCCCGGGCTCGTCGACGGGTACCGCGCGCTCATGCCGGGCGCCGGACCGCACGACATCCACCTCGCCGTATACGGGGACCTGATGTTCGGCGAGTACAGCACCCGGCTCGCCGAGGCCCACGCGGCGGCGGGGGGCCGCGCCCACCTCTCCCGGTTCGACCGCAGGGGCGGCGGAGTGCGCGCCTGGCACTGCGCCGACGTGCCCTTCGCCTTCGGCAACGTGGACGACGAGCGCACCCGGTTCCTCATCGGCGGCGCCGCGCCGACGCCCGACGACCGGGCCCTCGCGGACCGGATGACCTCGGCCTGGGCCGCGTTCGCGGCCACCGGCGACCCGGGCTGGGAGCCGGGCGCCGGCCACGTCAGGGTGTGGGCGACGCCGGACCGTGCGGCGGCCTCCGGACACTGGCGGGACAGCGGCGCGGTCCGGGCGCTGTGGGACGCGTACACCTACCGGCCCGCCCGCTCCTGACGCGGCGCCGGCCGCGCGAGGTCACATCGGGGGCAGGCGCAGCGGACCCCGGCCCTCGCGGACCTTGCCGATCTCCCGCAGTTCGCCCAGCAGCCCGCCGTCGAGGTCGGTGGTCGCCAGCACGGCCCGGTCGCCCAGGCACTCCAGGTCCCCGTCGGGCTCCTCGCAGTAGAGGACGTAACCCGTGAGCCGGTCGACGGTCCCGGGCTCCAGACGCCAGATCCACTCGTAGTCGCTCACCTGCACACGGGGGTGGGCGGCCCGGAGCCGGTCCGCGACGGCGCTGTGGACGGCGGTGGCGAACTTCTGCCGTTCGGCGAACGGGCGCACGATGCGTGCGCTGCCCGACGCCGGGTCGACGCGGCCGTCCTTCGCCGCGTAGCCGGCGCTGTAGTAGGCGTGCGAGCCGAGCGCCGCCAGCAGTGGCGTCGCGCTCAGCCGCATGGCCGTCGGCTGCGACTTCTCGCCGGTGGGCCGCTTCTCCGCGACGGCGGGGGAGACCAGGTTGACCGAGGCGCCCTTCACCTCGGCCCCCTCCTTCCACCGCCGCGCGCAGGCTCCGATGTCCTTGAGCAGGCCCGAGACCGTCGCATTCGTGGGGGCGGCGGCGATCCAGGGCGCCCCGGTCCGCGGGTCGACGGCGATCACCTCGTGGCCGCAGCGCCGGAACGCGCCGAGGAGCACGCGCAGCGCCGCCGCCTCGCGCCGCCCGCGTTCCACCGCCTCGTCCATCACGTCCCGGCAGTCATGGGTGTTGCAGGTGCCCGCTTCGGCGTCCACCCGCATCCGGACCACGGCGTCGGAGTCGTCGGTCATCGCGAAGACGACCTCCGAACCGCCGGAGTGCGGGACCAGCGTGTGCGCCTCGATGACGCGGAGAACGCCCGGGTGGTACCTCTCGGCCAGCTTCTCGGCGTACGCGCGGTCCTCCTTCGTCGTGGTCACCAGACCGCACCCCGTGAGTGCTGCCGCGAGCGCGCACACCAACGCCCCGGCCATCCCCGCCGCCGTCGTGCGCCATCTCGGTGATCCGCCCATCTCCGCCCGCCCCCACTCGTGTTCCGGCCCGCCCGAAGGCCGGACCTGCTCCTTCATCTGATGTGACGGTAGGACGGGGGCGCGTGCGAGGGATGAGTACGGCTACTCAGTGGGCGGCCCGTACGGTCACCCATGTCATTGGCATGGACCTGCTAACGCCTTCTCCGCTACAGTCCGGAGCGGCACACTCTGAGAGCGCTCTCAGCGAGGACGCCTCGGACGCCTGCTGTTCCTCCCCCACCCAGTCGGAACAACAGAAGGGCCAAGACCTTGAGACGCTCCACAGCCTTGAGGACCGCACTCTCCGCCGTACTCCTCCTCGGAGCCTGGGCGGGCGCGGGCTTCCCCTCGGCCTCCGCCGCCGACACGCCCGCCGCCGCACCCGCACCCGCATCCGACGGCCTGCTCGACGCCATGCAGCGCGACCTGGGCCTGACGGCACGTCAGGCCAAGGTGCGGATCGCCCAGGAGAAGACCGCCACCGCGCTCCAGCCCAAGGCGCGCCACGCCGCGGGGCCGGCGTACGGCGGCTCCTGGTTCGACCCCGCGACCGGTGGTCTCACCGTCGCCGTCACCGACGCCGGACAGGCGGACGCCGTGCGGGCCACGGGTGCCGCCGTACGGATGGTGACCCACACCGAGAAGCGCCTCGACTCGGTCAAGGCGAAGCTGGACAAGCTGAACGCCCCGCAGGGGGTCAGCAGCTGGCACGTCGACCCCCGCACCAACTCGGTCGTGGTGGACGTCGTCGCCTCACAGCGTGCTGACAACGATGTCCAGGCCTTCCTGCGGAAGGCCGAGGCGGCCGGCCCGGTCACCGTCGAGCAGACCGCCGAAGCGCCGCGCACCTTCTCGGCCGGGACCGTGGGCGGCGACCCGTACTACACGGGCAACGTCCGGTGCTCCATCGGCTTCTCCGTCTACGGCGGCTTCGTCACGGCCGGCCACTGCGGCCGGGCGGGTGCCGGGGTCAGCGGCTGGGACGGCTCCTTCATAGGCAACTTCCAGGGGTCGTCCTTCCCCGGCGACGACTACGCGTGGGTCAGCGTGGGCAACGGCTGGTGGACGGTCCCCGTCGTCCTCGGCTGGGGCACCGTCTCCGACCAACTGGTCCGCGGCTCCAACGTGGCCCCGATCGGTGCCTCGATCTGCCGCTCCGGCTCCACCTCGCACTGGCACTGCGGCAATGTGCTCGCCACCAACGACACGGTGAACTACGCGCAGGGCGCGGTCTACCAGATGACCAAGACCAGCGTCTGCGCGGAGGGCGGTGACTCCGGCGGCTCCTTCATCAGCGGTGACCAGGCGCAGGGTGTCACCTCGGGTGGCTGGGGCAACTGCAGCTCCGGCGGCGAGACCTGGCACCAGCCCATCAACGAGATCCTGAACCGGTACGGGCTGACCCTCCACACCGCCTGACCGAGTTCCGCGGAACCCGGGGCCTGCCGAGCGGGACGGCGGGCCCCGGTGCGCGTGCGCGCGGAGCCGTCAGGCGAGCCGCAGGTCGATGAACGGCACGGTGTCGCCCGGCAGGACGTAGCGCTCGGTCTCCACGAAGCCGTTCCGCAACGCGAACCGCAGGCCCTCGGGGTTCGACTCCAGGACACACGTCTCGATGACCTCGGCGCCGAGCCCCCGGGCCAGCTCCAGCCCGTGCGCGTACAACTGCTGGCCGAACCCCCGGCCCCGGTGTTCGAGCAGGACGCGGGCGATCACGGTCCCCACCGGGGCGTCCGCGCCGGGCGGGCGCACCGTGGAACACCCCACCAGGACATCCCCCGCGTAGGCGACGCACAGCCGGTTGCGCCCCGCGCGCTCCGTCACGTCCGCGAACGACAGGGTGGCCGTCGGGATGACGGTGTTGTGGACGAACCGCCAGTCCAGGAGCGAGGCGTCGCCCTTCACCGGTTCGATACGAAGATCGGTCATCGCGTCAGGAAACCGGTCCCGGGCCCGTGCGTCAACCGGCGCAGGCCCGGTCGCACCCGGGACGGCGTCAGCCACCGGAGGCTCCCGCTGCCGGAGGCAGGACGGGGCGGGCCGACCGGATTCGAACCGGCGTGCTCCTACATGTCGTGAAGGCGCGACGACCACTGCGCTACGGCCCACCCCGCAGAGCAGCCTACCGGTCGGGCGGCCCGGTAACTCCCGCGGCGTCACACCCCGTTCTCCCGGCACACCTTCACAGGGCGGGAGATACCTGAGGAGGCCCAAGTGACCACAGTGACCGGATTCGGCTCGACGCAGACCGGTGCCGCACCCGCGCCCATCCGCAGAGTGCGCGAAGTCCCCGTCTTCCGCAGCCGGTACGGCACGTTGTTCAACGACGACGTCGTCGCCCCGTCCGGAGCCACCGGACAGTACCTGCGCTGGCAGGCGCGCAAGGAAGGGGCCGTCGTCGTCCCGGTCGGCCCGGCCGGCTACGCCTTCGTGGCGAGCTACCGCTACCCGATCCAGGCCACTTCCGTGGAGTTCCCCCGGGGGTCGAGCGAGGGCGGGGAAGGGCTCGCGGCGGCGGCCGCCCGCGAACTGCGCGAGGAGACCGGGCTCGTCTGCGCGTCCCTGCGGCCCCTCGGCGTCATCCACGCCGACACCGGCATCCTCGCCGCTCCGGTCCAGGCGTACGTGGCGGAGGTGGACGGGGCGGCCGGAGGGCCGGCGGAGCCGGAGGCGATGGAATCCCTCAGCGAACCCGTCTGGGTCACGCCCGGCGAGCTGCCCCAATGGCTGGCCGAGGGGCGGATCACCTGTGGCATCACCCTCGCGGCGCTGGCGCTCCTCCAGGCCCGCTGTCCGGCACCGGCGGACATCCGCACGGTCGGGAGGTCCTGAACCTTCATCCTCCCCGACGCGGCCCGGCCCCGGCCGCTCAGGCGGTCCAGGTTCCGCGCAGCGCGGCCGTGGCGAAGCCCGGCCCGTACGCGACGGTGATCCCGTCGGCGCCGGCCGGCGGCGGCTCGGCGTGGGTGCGTTCGAGGATGCGGAGTACGGAGACACCGCCGAGGTTGCCCTCGTCGGTGAGGGTGGCGGTGGAGTGCCGGGTGTCGTGGGCGTCGAGGCCGAGCGCCGTCGCGGTGTCGCTGATGATGCGCGCGCTGCCCGGGTGGATGACCCCGAAGTCCACGGAGGTCCGGCCGAGCCAGTCCAGCAGACCGGGCAGCACGTCGTCCGCCGCGCTCAGCGCCTCCTTCGTGCTGTCGAAGTGGAATCCGGCCGGATCGACGCGGCCCGCGTACCGGGTGAGGCTGTCCGGCAGCACGTGCTCATAGGTGTCGGCCGGGGAACCCACGCGGAAACCGGGGCCCAGCGGGGCGTCGGTCACGAGGGTCGCCGCGGCGCTGTCCCCGAACAGCACCTTGTAGATCATGTGCTCGACCGCGTCGTCCTGGTGGTTGTACACGGCGGAGATGACCTCGGCGGCGACCACCAGGACGGTCGCGCCGGGTCTCGCGGCCACCAGGTCGACGGCCCGGATCAGCGCCTGGGTGCCTCCCGCGCACGCCAGCGTCGTCAGGGCGATCCGGCGGACGTCCGGCCGCAGGCCCAGCCGGTCGATGAGGTGGATGTCCATGTTCGGCACGGACCAGCCGGTCGAATGCGTCGTGATGACCGCGTCCACCTCACCCGGCTCCACCCCGTACGCCAGGAGCACCTTTCGTGCCGCCTGCTCCGCCATGTCCAGCGCGTCGGTGAACGCCGCCGCCGCCCGGGCCGCGACACCGGCGTCCCCCGACACGGTCGGCGCCGCCAGCGGCCGGGTGAAGTACCTGCTGCGCACCCCGGTGTTGGCCACGATGCGGAGGATCGCGGCGAGCCGCGGGTGGTCCGGGTGGTGGGCGCGGATATCGTCCGCGATCTCCCCGGTGGTCACTTTGTGGGCGGGGAACACGGTGGTGGGGCGGGCTATGTAGGCAGGCACGACATCCTCCGGCGGGCACGGTGCGGCGGCGATGTGGGGGTGGGCACAACCTAAGCCACGAACGGCCGTGCCGCCCTGATCACAACACCGCGGAGAGCCGGAGGGAAGTGTTCACGGCGCGCGCAGCACCGGAACGCGTGTGTGCGCGCGCCGCGCACCCGCGTGGAAGACGAGAACGATCATGCGCGCGCCGGGGGCCGCCATGGGCTGAGCCGCGCACATCGTCACCCACCCCGGACCGTCGACGGCATGGCGGATGGGCCGTTCGTCGCCGTCGGGATGGATGTGCGCGCCGCCCGACTCCCAGATCGGCGCACACTGCGGATCGGCCAGCACGTCCTTCTCGAGCCGGCGGAGCACCTCGTCGTCGGGCCGGCTGGCGAGCGCGGCCCGCAGCTGCGGCACGACCAGCGGGGCCCAGGCGGTGTCCCAGTCGATGAGCATCTCGCGGCCCTGCGGTTCGAGGAGCATCCACCGCATGGTGTTGGTGGGCACATCTCCGGCGGGGAACAGCCGCGCGAACTCGTCGTTGTGCGCGATGAGCTCCCAGGAGGCGTCGGTGATGTAGGCGGGATGGGTCATCCCGTCGATGGCCTCCTGCCACACACCCGGCACCTCCTTGCCCGAGCGGGCGGTGAGCGGGCCCGGCGGGTCGCCTATCCCGGCGTACCGGCACAGCGACACCCACTCCTGCTCGTTGAGGGCGAAGAGCATCGCCACATCACGGAGGAAGCCGGTGTCCGGCCTCGGCCAGGCACCGGACTCCAGCCGGCGGTAGGTGCCGGGGGTGCGGTGCAGCAACTGGTCGACCTGGTGCTGGGAGAGTCCGGGTGCGCGGCGCCCCTGGCGGGACGAACGGTGGAAACCGTGTCCGGTGGGGTCGATCAGTGCACGACGGACTCTGAGCAGTGTCCGCAGTGCCGTCTTGTCGGTGTTGGTCATGCGATCAAATCCCCCGCGTATGGGCCCGGTTGCGCGGGCGTGAGCCTAATTGGCGCGACGTGGCTTAGCGCTAAAAACTGGACGTAGAAAACAGTCTGTTTACCTTCCATGCTGGACCGCGTGAGGCAGTGGACCGCGGCTCTTCGGGGCGGTGGGCCCACGCCTGACGTGCGGTCTTCCTGCTGTCCTCTCCTGGCAATGTTCGCAGCCGGAATTCCGCACCCGTTCAGAACGGTGGCGGGAAGGGCTTGACCAGCAGACCGTAATTCGCTCCTTGGAGGGGCGGACAGTGCGGCACGGTCCGCTGATCTGGCTCTTTCCGTCACCCACCTCGGTCTCCCGGGCCGAGGCGGGGCGGTACTCGGTGCGGTCGGCAGCCCCCCTGCCGACCGCACCATTTTCATCCCGGCGGGCACTGCTCCATCCGGAGCCGGGCCGTCACCCCGCGGTGCTCCGGTACGGTGACGCCGCCGCGGAGGCCGCCACTGGCCCCGGTTCCTCGTGCGGACGGCCCCATCAGCGGCTTTCCCCGGCATCCGGCGCGACGCGAAGTCGTTGCTCTCTGGTGGAGAGGGGTTTCGCCATGTAGCGTCACTGCCGGAAGTCGTGGTTCGCCGAAACCGCCCGTGCTCCGGCGCGGGCGCCTTGCTGTGCAGGGGGGCGGACCGGGACGCCAGTGGGACCGCGTGGTGCGGCTCCCGATATCGACTGAGAGGCACCGGCATGGCCAGCGGAACCGTCAAGTGGTTCAACGCCGAAAAGGGTTTCGGCTTCATCCAGCAGGACGGCGGCGGGCCGGACGTCTTCGCTCACTACTCGAACATCAACGCCACCGGCTTCCGTGAGCTCCAGGAGGGCCAGGCGGTGACCTTCGACATCACGCAGGGCCAGAAGGGCCCGCAGGCGGAGAACATCACCGCCGCCTGACGCCGCGGTACCACCGTCCGGCCCCCCGGGAGCACGCTCCCGGGGGGCCGGACGTGTGACACGGCCACGCGCCTCTCAGCCGGCCGCCGGGGCCTCGCCGCCCTCGGACGCGGCCGGTGCGGTCGCGGTGTACATGGCCGTACCCTTCTGGATGCCCTTGCCGACGGCGCCCCGCTTCACCATGGTCTCCAGGGTGTTGCGCACCACCTGCACCGAGGTGCCGCGCTCCGGGTGCGCCTCGGTGAGGTCCGCGTGCACCTCGCGCACCAGGCGCGGTTCGCCCACGGGCATCAGGGCGCGGATGAGCTGATGCAGGGGAACGCCCGCCGCGGACGCCGCCTTCTTCCTGCCGCTGGTCCTGGCCCGGGACGGCCTCGCCTTGGCGCGTCCGGCGGGCCGGGGGCCCGGGACGGGGGTGCCGGCGGGGGCGTCATCTCCCGCAGGCTTCTCCTCGGTGCGCGGCGCGCGGCGCGGCCGAGGGGGCATCGTCTCTCCCGGAAGTGCGGCCTGCATCCCGGTCAGCCAGGTCTCGTCCGCCTCGAGCTGTTCCAGGCGGGCCCGCAGCCGCTCGATCTGCGCGGCCAACTCCTTCTGCTCCGCACGGTTGTCGGTGAGATCGCTGGCGAACCGCTCGGCATACATCGTCTGTACGCTCTGCGACGCGCTGTCCGCGTTGTTCATGCTGGTCCACACTCCTCGGGCCGGGGGTTTGCTGTCGCACGCCCCCATTCACCACCCGGAAGGACGCGAAAGGCGCAATTTGTGCCCAAGATCCAGCCGAAGGGATGAATGCCCGGCTGAGGACAAGAGTGCTCCCTCCGGCTGGGAGCTCACGGCGCTCGGATTTCACAACTCCGTTTGTGTGTACAGGTCTTGCATTGACGGACGCGTGTGCTGTTCATAACATCGCAACACCTGAAGCCGTGAATTGACCGGATCTCGCCGTTGGCGAGACCGTTCGGCCGCCGCGGTATCCCCGTGCCGTCGCGTCGCTCCGTCCCCCCCCACATGCTCCACACGTCCCCATTGACCTGAAGCAACCGCACACCACGCCGCTCGGCGTGCGCGCCGAGGGAGTCGGATGAGTACCCAGGCCGTCCAGTCGTACCTGACGCGTGGCCAAAAACGTCTGTGGTTCCTGCACCAGATGGACCCCGACGACGCCTCGTACAACATTCCGCTCGTCCTGCGCCTCTCCGGAGAACTGTCCGAACCCGCCCTGTGCGCGGCCTTCGACGCGGTGACCGCCCGGCACGAGGCGCTGCGGAGCCGCTTCCCCGCCGAGGACGGCGAACCGGCCGTCCTGGTGGCCGCACCGGGCCCCGTGGACGTGGAGCGCCGCGACCTGCGCGGCGGGGGCGACCGAATCGAAGCGCTGATCGCCGAGCGCACGAACCGCGCCTTCGACCTCGCCCGGGGCCCGTTGCTGCGCGTGGCCCTCTTCCGTACGGGAGACACCGAGCACGTCCTGTGCGTGGTCCTGCACCACATCGTCGCCGACGGCTGGTCCCTCAACGTCCTGCGCGACGAGCTGGCGGCGCACTACACCGCACACCTCCGGGGCACCACCGCCGACCTGCCCGCCCCACCCGCGCACCCGGCCGAGCAGGAGCGGGACGCGGACGAGGCGCAGGCACGGGAAGCCCTCGCCTACTGGCGGGAACGGCTGGACGGCGCGCCCGCCCTGGAACTGCCCCTCGACCGCCCCCGCCCCGAACACCCCTCGCCGGAGGGCGCCTTCCACACCCAGCTCCTCACCGGAGCCGGGCCCCTGATCGACGCCCTGGCCCGGGCCCGGCGCTGCACCCCGTTCATGGTGCTGCTCGCCGCCTACCAGGCGACCCTGCACCGCTGCACCGGGCAACGCGACTTCTGCGTCGGCGTCCCCACGGCGGGCCGCGCCGGCCCCGACGCCGAGCAGGCCATCGGCTACTTCTCGCGGACCCTGGTCCTGCGCTCCGACCTGTCCGGGACGCCGACCTTCGCCGACCTCCTCCGCCGGGCCCGCACCACGGTGCTCGGCGCCTTCGCCCACGACCGCGTTCCCTTCGAGGAACTGGCCGAATCCCTGCGCCTGGACCGGGACCCCGGGCGCACCCCGCTGTTCCAGACGATGCTCACCGTCCACACCCAGGACGCCGGTCTGCTGCGCGACGCATCCTTCGCCGGTCTCGGCTGCACCGAACTCGACCCCTCGATGCGGGCCTGCAAGTTCGACCTCACCCTGGACGTGCGCCGGGACGGCGACGACGTGGTCGCCGTCTTCGGCTACCGCACGGACCTGCTCGACGGGGACCGGGTCGCCCGCCTCGCGCGCTGGTTCGAGACGCTGCTGCGCGGCGCGGCGGACGGCCCTGACACCCCGGTCCACCTCCTGCCGCTGCTGGACGAGCCCGAGCGCGCCGCCCTGGACGCGGCCGGCCGGGGCCCCGCCCTGCCCGAGGGCCCGTCCACCGTGCACGACGCCATCGCCCGGACCGTACGCGACCGCCCCGGCGGCGAGGCCCTGCGCGGGCGCGACGACTCGCTCTCGTACGCCGAGCTGTGGCAGGGCGCGGGCAGACTCGCCGGACGGCTGACCGCGGACGGGGTGCGGCGCGGGGACACCGTGGGCGTGCTGCTGCCGCGCGGGCCGCGCGCCGTCGTGGCGATGCTCGCCGCCTGGCGCGCCGGTGCCGCCTACCTCCCCCTGGACCCCGACTACCCGCCCGCCCGGATCGCGCACATGGTCGCCGACAGCGGTGCGCGCACCGTCCTGACCTCGCGCGACATCCCACCGCCCGAGCTGCCCGGGAGCGTCCGGACCCGGTACGTGGAGGACGGCGACGACACCGGTCCGGCGGGGGAGGGCCCCACCGTGCCCCTCCCCGACGACCCCGCGTACCTCGTCTACACCTCCGGCTCGACCGGCAGGCCCAAGGGCGTCGTCGTGCCGCACCGGGCGCTGGCCGAGCGGGTGCGCTGGATGCGCGACGGGTACGGGATCACCGCCCAGGACCGCGTCCTGCACTGCGCCTCGCTCAGCTTCGACACCTGCGCAGAGGAGCTGTTCCCCGCGCTGGCGGCCGGTGCCACCCTCGTCGTGGCCGACGCCGGCGCCACCCTGCCCGACCAGCTGACCGAGGACTTCACCGCCGACGTCACGGTCATGGACCTGCCCACCCCGTACTGGCAGCACCTGGTCGGCGACCCGGACGTCGTCGCCTGGCCGGACGGGCTGCGCCTGCTGATCCTGGGCGCAGACCAGGTCCAGGCCGCCGCCGTGGGCGCCTGGCGCGAGCGGTTCGGCGACCGGGTACGCCTCGTCAACTCCTACGGCCCCACCGAGACGACCGTCATCGCCACGACCGCCGACCTCGGCGACGCGGACACCCGCGCCCGGCCGCCCATCGGCACCCCGATCGGCGGCGTCACCGCGACCGTGTGCGACGAGTACGGCGCCCCGGTCCCGCCCGGCACCCCGGGCGAACTCCTCCTCGGCGGAACCGGGGTGACCTACGGCTACACCGGCCGGCCCGGCGCCACCGCGCGCGCCTTCGTCCCCGACCCGTACGGTCCGCCCGGCGCGCGCCGCTACCGGACCGGCGACCTGGTGCGCCGGAGACCCGACGGAGCCCTGGAGTTCCTGGGGCGGCTGGACGGCCAGCTCAAGGTGCGCGGCTACCGCGTCGAGCCCGGCGAGACCGAGAGCGCGCTCCTCGCGCAGCCCGGGATCGCCGAGGCGGTGGTCGTCGCCCACCGCGACACGCTGGTGGGATACGTCGTCCCCGCTGCCGAGGCGCCTGATCCTGGACAGTTGCGGAGCGCCGTGGGAGCGCTCCTACCGGCCCACCTCGTGCCCGCCGCCGTCCTCGTCCTGGACCGGCTGCCGCTCACGCCCAACGGCAAGCTGGACCGCGCGGCCCTGCCCGCCCCCGAGCAGCGCCCCGAACTCCGCGCGAGCTACCTCGCCCCGCGCACCGAGGCGGAGGAACTGGTCGCCGACATCTGGCGCGAAGTGCTGGACATCGACCGGGTCGGCGCCCTGGACGACTTCTTCGACTTGGGCGGGCACTCCCTGCTCGCGACCCGGGTCATCGCACGTGTCCGAGCCACCGCCGAACTCACCGTCCCCCTGCGCACCCTCTTCACCCACCGCACGGTCGCCGCCTTCGCCGAGGCGGTGGAGACGGCCCTGATGGCCGAGATCGACGCCCTGTCGGACGAGGAGGCCGCCGCCCTCCTCGCATCGGACGGCGCCACCCTGAAAGGAACCGGTACGCCGTCATGAGCGACACCACCACGCCCCCCGCCGGGCTCTCCGACGCCAAGCGCGCTCTGCTCAGCCGCCGGCTCAAGGCGGGCCGGGCCGCCGCGTCCCGTCCCGTCGTCCCCCGGAGACCCGAGGGCGCCCTGCCGCCGCTCTCCTTCGCGCAGGAACGCCTCTGGTTCATGGAACAGTTCGCGCCCGGCACCGCCGCGTACAACATCCCGGTCGCCCGCAGGCTGCGCGGCGAACTGGACCGGGAGGCGCTGGCCCACGCCCTGGACGCGGTCATCGCCCGGCACGAGACGCTGCGCTCCCGCTACCCGGTGACCGACGACGGCCGCCCGGTGCTGGAGATCGCCGCGCCCGCGCCCGCACCGCTGCCCCTCGTAGAGGCCCAGGACGAGGAGCACGCGGCCCGGCTGGTGGACGAGGCGGGGGCCGAGCCCTTCGACCTGGCCGCCGGTCCGCTGCTGCGCAGCCTGCTCGTACGCGTGACCGACCGCGACCACATCCTGCTGCTCGTCGTCCACCACAGCGTCAGCGACGGCTGGTCCAGTGAGATCCTGATCTCCGAGCTCCTGCGCTGCTACGCGGCCCGCGTCGAGGGGGAGGGCCACCCGCTGCCCGAACTGGTCGTGCAGTACGGCGACTTCGCCCAATGGCAACGCGACCGGCTGAGCGGGGACGCGCTCACCGCCGAAGTCGCCTACTGGGCGGACGAGCTCGCCGGAGTGGAACCGCTCGTCCTGCCCACCGCCCGGCCCCGTCCGGCGCGGCAGACCTTCGACGGGGCGGGCTACGGCTTCCAGGTGGAGCGTGAACTCCTCGACCGGCTCGCCGCCCTCGGCAAGGCGCACGGCGCCACGATCCACATGGTGCTGCTGGCCGCCTTCCAGGAACTCCTGGCCCGGTTCAGCGGCCAGCGCGACTTCGCCGTCGGATCACCCGTCGCCGGCCGCCCCGAGCCGGAACTCGAGGGCCTGGTCGGCATGTTCGTCAACGTCCTGGCGCTGCGCGCCCGGCTCGACGGCGACCCCACCTTCGCCGAACTCCTGGAACGCACCCGCGAAACCTGTCTGGAGGCGTACGCACACCAGGAGCTGCCGTTCGCCCAGCTGGTCACCGAACTGCACGTGGAACGCGACGTCTCCCGCTCCCCGGTCTTCCAGGCGGTGCTCGCGGTCCAGAACTACGCCACCGGGCGCCAGGCCACCGCCGCCCCGGGGCTCGATGTGGAGACCTACGGCCTGCGTGCCTCGGGCACCCGCTTCGACATCGAACTCTTCCTGATGGAGTGGCCGGACGGGCTGCGCGGAGCCTTCAACTACCACACCGACCTCTTCGCCGAGGAGGACGTCGCCCGGCTCGCCGCCCACCTCGACCGGCTGCTGCACGCGGTGGCCGACCGCCCGGACGTGCCGCTGTCCGGAATCGACACGCTCTCGGACGGCGAACACACCCTGGAGACACAGGGCTTCAACCGCACCGAGGCGCAGGTACCGGCCGATGCCACGCTGGTCTCCCTCATCGCCGAGCAGATCGCGCGCACCCCCGACGCCACCGCCGTGACGGCCGGCGACCGCAGCCTCACCTACGCCGGCATCGACGCCGCCGCCGACCGCATCGCCGCCCGGCTCGTCGCGGCGGGCACCGGCCCCGGTGACGTCGTCGCCGTCGGCGCGGAACGCTCCCTCGACCTGGTCGCC
This sequence comes from Streptomyces sp. NPDC057249, assembly GCF_042669245.1. Classification (NCBI taxonomy): domain Bacteria; kingdom Bacillati; phylum Actinomycetota; class Actinomycetes; order Kitasatosporales; family Streptomycetaceae; genus Streptomyces; species Streptomyces sp. NPDC057249. Next base: position 166,219 of record NZ_JBHUXS010000008.1, read on the forward strand.
GCGCTCCTCGCCGTCCTGCGCACCGGCGCCTGCTACACCCCGCTTGACACCGAGTACCCGCCCGAACGGCTCGCGTTCATGCTGGACGACAGCGGCGCGCGGGTGCTCCTGACCCAGCGGTCCGTCCCCGTCCCCGAGGGCTGCCGGGCTGCCGTCCTCTTCCTCGAAGACGACGATCCGCACCACGGGAGCGCTCCCACGGCACGGGTGGGGGCTCCCGCACCCGACGATCCCGCCTACCTCATCTACACCTCCGGTTCCACCGGCCGGCCCAAGGGCGTGCCGAACACCCACCGCGCCATCGTCAACCGCCTGTTGTGGATGCAGCGGAGCTACCCCATCGGCCCCGGGGACTCCGTGCTCCAGAAGACGCCGGCCGGATTCGACGTCTCCGTCTGGGAGTTCTTCTGGCCGCTGATGACCGGCGCGCGCCTCGTGCTGGCCCGTCCCGGGGGCCAGAAGGACGCCGCCTACCTGACCGAACTCATCCGCTCCGCGCCCGTGACCGTCGCCCACTTCGTCCCCTCGATGCTGCCGCTCTTCCTCGCCGAGGAGGGCGCGGGCCGGTGCACGGCCCTGCGCCGCGTCGTGTGCAGCGGCGAGGCGCTGCCCCCCGACACGGCGCGCGCCTTCCGCGAGGCGCTGCCCGGCTGCGCCCTGGCCAACCTGTACGGACCCACCGAAGCGGCGGTCGACGTGTCGGCCTGGGAGTGCGAGGAGCCGGCCGACGTCGTCCCCATCGGCTTCCCGGTCGACAACATCCGCCTCTACGTCCTGGACCGGGCGCTCCGACCGGTGCCCCCGGGCGCGCCCGGGGAGATCCACATCGCCGGGACCGGGGTCGCGCTCGGCTACCACCGGCGACCGGGGCTCACCGCCCGCCGGTTCGTCCCCGACCCCTACGGGCCGCCCGGATCGCGGCTCTACCGCACCGGTGACCTGGGCAGACGCCGCCCCGACGGGGCCCTGGAACACCTCGGCCGGATCGACCAGCAGGTGAAACTGCGCGGCCTGCGCATCGAACCCGGCGAGATCGAGTCCGCCCTGCGCGCCCTGCCCCCGGTGAGCGAGGCGGCCGTCGTCGTGCGCGAGGACACCCCGGGCGACAAGCGGCTGGCGGCCTACCTCGTCACCACCGGGGACGAGCCCGCGCCCGACCCGGGGGACCTGCGCACCGCGCTCAAGCAGGTGCTGCCCGATTACATGGTGCCCGCCTCGTTCACCGCCCTGCCCGCCCTTCCCCTCACGCCCAACGGGAAGCTGGACCGCCGAGGGCTGCCCGCCCCGCAGGTCCACCGGGCGACCGGAGCGGCCGGCGCGCCCGGGACCCCGGCGGAGCGGGTGCTCGCGGCCGTCTGGGGCGAGGTGCTCGGTCTCGACGAAGTCGGGGTGGACGAGGACTTCTTCGACCTCGGCGGCCACTCGCTGCTCGCCACCCAGGTCGTCGCCCGCGCCCGCAGGCTGCTCCCGGAAGCGGGCGCCCGGCCGGTCAGTGTGATGGACCTGTTCACCTGCCGGACCGTCAGGGACCTCGCCGCCCTGGCGGACACCCCGGAGGAGGCCCGGGGACCCCGCAGACTGCTGCACCGCCTCACCCCCGAGGCCCCGGCCGGACGCCTGCGCGCCACCCTGGTCTGCGTCCCGTACGGCGGGGGCAGCGCGGTCGTGTACCAGCCCGTCGCCGATCTCCTGCCCGAGGGCTACGAGTTGTGGTCGGTCGCCATCCCCGGCCACGACGTCGGTGTGACCGAGGAACACCTGCCGTTCGGGGAACTCGCGGAGAACCTGGCCGCCGAGATACGCGAACGGGTCCGCGGCCCGCTGATCGTGTACGGGCACTGCGGTGTCGGCACCGCGCTGGCCGTGGCGACCGCCCGGCTGCTGGAGGCGTCGGGCCGCGAGCTCGAAGCGGTGTACGCGGGGGCGCAGTTCCCCTTCGCCAAGCCGCGCGGGAGGGTACTCGGGGCCCTCTCCAAGGTGGCCTCCCTGGAATCGCTGCTCGGCAACCGGGTGTACGTCAACTGGCTCACGGGCATGGGTGTGGACACCTCCCAGTTGGACCGGGAGCAGACCGAGTTCATCGTGGGCAACATGCGCCGCGACAGCCAGGCCGCCGAGGAGTACTTCACCGGGGCCATCGCGGACGTCGAGGCCGGCGCCCCGAAACTGCGCGCCCCGCTGGTCTCGCTCGTCGGCGACCGCGACCCGGCCGCCGACTTCTACCAGGAGCGCTACCGGGAGTGGCTGCTCCTCGCGGAGCGCTCGGCGGTCGCGGTCATCGACCAGGGCGGCCACTTCTTCGTGAAGTACCGGGCCGCCGAGGTCGCCGAGGCGGTGACGCACGTCCACGAGGCGATCCGCGCGGAGAGCACCGCGACCCTGCCCGCGCGCTCCCCGGACGCGGCCTGGTGGTTCCATGCCGAGACCGGGCCGCCGGGTGACGCCGAGGCGGCCCCGGCGGACGGCGGCGAGGCGCGGGCCCCGGGCGCCCCCGCACCGGGTGCCGCACGCTTCATCGCCGTCGTGATCGGGCAGCTGGGATCGATCGTGGGTTCCGCGCTCACCGAGTTCGCCCTGCCCATCTGGATACTGCTGGAGACCGGTTCACTCACCCGGTTCGCGCTGTACTCGGTCGTCGCGATGCTGCCCGGAATCCTCGTCGGCCCGCTGGCCGGCGCCGTCGTGGACCGGTTCGACCGGCGCAAGGTCATGCTCGCGGGCGACCTCGCGGCGGGACTCAGCCAGGTGGCCATGCTGTGCCTGCTGCTCGGCGGTGTGCTGGACACCTGGTACCTGTACGTGCTGCTGGGCGGCCTCTCGGTGGCGCTCACCTTCCAGCGCCTCGCGTACAGCTCGGCGATCCCGCAGCTCGTCCCCAAGCGCTATCTCGGCCACGCCAACGGCATCGTCCAACTCGCCTTCGGCACCGCACAGTTCGTCGTGCCGCTGGTGGCGGTGGCGCTGATGGCGGGCATCGGTATGCGCGGCATCCTGATCCTCGACATCGCGAGCTACGTGGTCGCGGTCGCCGTACTCGTCTGCGTGCGGTTCCCCCGCACCCTGCCCTGGACCCGCCGGGAACCGGTCGTCGAGGAGATCAAACAGGGCTTCGCGTACACCTGGCGGCACCGGGGCTTCCGCTCGATGCTGCTGTGGTTCGCCGCGCTCAACCTCTTCCTGTCACCCCTGTTCCTGCTCGTGACGCCCCTGGTGCTGTCCTTCGACACCCTGGACGGGGCGGCGGCGGTGGCCACGGCGGGCGGTGCCGGAGCCGTCGCGGGCGGCCTGATCATGGGGGTGTGGGGAGGGCCCCGCAGACACCGGGTGCGCGGCATGCTCGCGCTGGCCGGGCTGTTCGCCCTGGCCGGGGCGGTGACCGGGCTGCGGGCCGACCTCTGGGTGATCGGCGCCGGTGCCTTCGGGATGTCCTGCACCATCGCCCTGGTCAACGGCGTCTACTCGACCATCGTCCAGGTGAAGGTCCCGCAGCGCTTCCACGGCCGCGTCTTCGCCCTGAACACCATGGTCGCCTGGTCCACCCTGCCCCTCGGCCACGGACTCGTCGCCCCCCTGGGCGCCCGGCTGTTCGACCCGCTGCTGGCCGACGACGGGGTCCTGGCCGACAGCGTGGGCCGGGTGCTGGGCACGGGGCCGGGGCGCGGGATCGGGCTGATGTACCTGCTGTGCTGCCTGATCATGCTGGCGCTGGTGGCCCTGGCCCTGCGGCTGCCGGTCCTCGCCCGCTTCGACCGCGACGTGCCGGACGCCGAACCCGACGACCTCATCGGTCTCCGGGAACGCGCCGCCGCCCTCGCGGCCTCCGCGCCCGTTCCCGCCGGGGCCGACCGGTGAGCCCCGCCGCGCCCCCGCGCTCCCTGATCGAGCTGCTGGTCCACCGCGCCGCCCTCCACCCGGACCGCGTCGCCCTCCGCAACGGGCCGCGCGCCCTGGACTTCGGCACCTGGCGCGACCGGGCCGCCGCCCTCGCCCACGGCCTGCTCGCCCGGGGTCTGCGCCCCGGCGACCCGGTCGGGCTGCGCTACGGCAGCACGGAGTGGACCGACTACGCGGTCGCCTACTGCGGGGTGCAGTGGGCCGGCGGCATCGCCGTACCCCTGTCCGACCGGCTGGCTCCGGCCGCCACCGCGCACATCGTCGAGAACAGCCGGTGCGCGGGCGTCCTGCACGGAGCGAGCGGACCACCGCCCCGGCTGCCCGCGCAGGCGTGGCAGGCGTCCGCGGAGGACATCGAGACCGGGACCGGGGACGGCCTGCCGCTGCCCGGGCCGGCCGCACCCGCGCAGTACCTCTACACCTCCGGCACCACCGGCCTCCCCAAGGGCGTCCGGGCCACCCACGCCAACCTCGCCCACGGCTGCACCCTGGACGAACGCCGCCGGCCCCTGCGCCACTCGCGCGCCTTCCTGCACGCCTTCCCGATCGGCACCAACGCCGGACAGACCATGCTCGTGAACTGCCTGGACACGGCGGCCACCGGTGTCGCCGCCCCGCAGTTCACGCCGCTGCGGTTCGCCCGGCTCATCGAGGAGCACGCCGTCGGCAGCGTCTTCCTGGTGCCCGCCACCGCCATCGAACTCCTCGCGTCCACCGCCCTGGCACGGCGCGACCTCAGCACGGTCAAGCTGGTCGGCTCCACGGCGGCGGCACTCCCGCAACCCGTCGCGCTACGGCTGGCGCAGGCGTTCCCCGGGGCGCAGATCGTCAACTACTACACCTCGACCGAAGCCGCACCCGCCCAGATCACCCTGCTCTTCGACCCCGACCACCCCGACTCGCCCGGCCGGCCCGCCTCCCTCGACCACCTGCGCGTCACCGGCGCCGACGGGCGCCCGGCGGCCACCGGTGAACCCGGCGAGATCTGGCTGCGCTCACCCACCGCGCCCCGCGCCTACCTGGGCGCACCCGACGCGGACTCCGAGGTCTTCCGGGGCCGCTGGGTGCGCATGGGGGACATCGGGCGGCTCGACGCGGACGGCTACCTCCACCTGCTCGACCGGGAGCGCGACGTCATCAAGTCCGGCGCCCACAAGGTGTCCACGATCCAGGTCGAGAACGCGCTCCACGCCCACCCGGACGTCGCCGACGCGGCGGCCTTCGGCATCCCGCACCCCGTACTGGGCAGCGTGGTCGCCGCCGTCGTCGTACCCCGGCACGGCGAGCCGGACATGCCCCGGCTGCGGTCGTTCCTGCTCGACCGGCTCGCCGCGCACGAGCTCCCGGCCCGCATCCTCTTCCGCGCCACCCTGCCCCGCAACGAGGGCGGCAAGGTCCTCAAACGTGAACTCCACCGGCTCCTGGACGACGAGGCGACCCCATGACCCCCTCTTTCGAAGCACCGGCCCCGCTCGACCCGGCCCAGCACGGGCTCTGGGTCACCGAGCAGACCCTCGACACCGGTTCGGCGTACCACCTCAGCCTGGCCCTGGACTTCCGAGGCCCCCTGGACCCGGTGGCCATGGCGGCGGCCTGGGACGACTACGCGAGGTCCGTCCCCGTGCTCACCTCCCGGACCGACCCCGCCGGGCCGCACCTGGTCCCGGACGAGGCACCGCCCCTCCGGGCGGTCCCGGCCGCCCCCGGCGACCTCGGCAAGCTCCGCGACGAGGAGACCGCGGTCCCCTTCGGGCCGGGCGAGACCCTGGTACGCGCCACGCTGTTCACCACCGCCCCGGACCGGCATCTGCTGCTCGTGGTCGCCCACCACCTCGTCTTCGACGGCGAGTCCAAGGACCTCCTGGTCGCCGGACTGGCCCGGGCGTACCGGGCGGTGACGGGGGAGAGCCCGCCGCCCGCCGCGGCCGAGGAGCCGACACCCCCGCCGCCCGTCTCCGAGGCGGCCGTCCACGACGCCGCCCGCTACTGGGCCGGCCGCTGGCACGACAGCCCCTCGCCCGCCCTCCCCGGCCTCACCGCCCACCACGCGGACCCCGTCGCCCCGGCCCCCGGCAGCGCCTGCGGCTTCCGGCGCGACGGAGAACGGCACGCCCGCCTGGTCACCGCCGCCGCCACGCTCGGCGTCACCCGGTTCGAACTCCTCACGGCGGCCTGGCACGCCCTGCTGCTGCGCTACGGCAACACCGCCCCCGCCACCGCGATCGAACTCTCCACCCGCGTGCCCGGCGGACCCCGGCAGGTCGGCCTGCACGTCAACGAACTGCCCCTCTTCACCGACCCGCGCCCGGAACTCGCCTTCGCCGACTTCGCCCACGAGGTCCGGGCCGCACTGCGCGCCCTCTACGCCCACCGCGCCGTCCCCCTCAGCCGTGCGGTGCGCGGGCTCACCCCGCGGACCGCCCTCTGCCCGGTCTCCCTCAGCTACCGCCGGCGCGACACCTCCCGGCCCGCCGACTTCGGCCCCGGCCTCGACGTGCGCACCGAGTGGACCGGCTTCGCGCACACCGCACGCAACATCGCCCACCTCCACCTGGTCGACGCCCCCGACAGCCTGGAAGGCAGCCTCCAGTACCGCACCGCCGCCTTCGAGGGCGAGGCGCCCAGCCGCGTCCTGGACCACTTCCTCACCCTGCTCGACGGGGCCCTGGCCGCGCCGGACACCGCCCTCGGCCGCCTGCCGGTCCTGCCGCCCCGGGAACGGACGACGCTGCTCGCCGACACCACCCGCACCCCGGACCACGGCCGCGCCACCCTGCCCGCGCTGTTCGCCGCCCAGGCCGCAGCGACCCCGGACGCCGTCGCCGTCATCGAGGGCGACACCACCCTCACGTACGCCGAACTCGACGCCGCCGTCCGCCGCCGCGCCCACCGGCTGCGCGCCCAGGGGGCCGGGCCCGGCGCCCTCGTCGGCATCGCCCTGCCCCGCTCGGCCGCCCAACTCGTCGCCGTCCTCGGCACGCTCGCCGCCGGTGCCGCCTACCTGCCACTGGACCCCGACCACCCGGCGGAGCGCCTGGCATTCCTCCGCACCGACTCCGGGATCACCCTGGAGACCGCCACCGATCCGAGGCGGGAGGACCTGGAACGGCTGCCCGACGCCCCGGCGGCGCCCGCGCCACCCGCCCTCACGGACCCCGCCTACGTGCTGTACACCTCCGGTTCCACCGGTGTGCCCAAGGGCGTCGAGGTCTCGCACGCGGCCCTCGCCAACCTCCTCACGGCCCTGCGGGACACCACCGGCACCGGGACCGGCAGCCGCTGGCTCGGACTCACCTCGCTCTCCTTCGACATCTCCACCGTCGAACTCTTCCTCCCCCTGGTCACGGGCGGCACCGTCGTCCTCGTCCCCGAGGGCCGTCACCGCGACGGCACCGCGCTCACCGCACTCGTCGCACGGCACCGCCTCACCCACGTACAGGCCACCCCCAGCGGCTGGCGCACCATGCTCGCCGCCGGACTCCACGCACCGGACCTGGTGGCCCTGACCGGGGGAGAGGCCCTGCCCGACGCCCTCGCCCGCGAACTGCGCTCCGCCGTCGGCCGGCTGGTCAACGTGTACGGGCCGACCGAGACGACGGTCTGGTCCACGGCCGCCGAGCTCGAACCCGACGACCCGGTCACCATCGGCCGCCCGCTGGCCAACACCCGCACCTACGTCCTGGACGCCCGGCTCCAACCCCTGCCGCAGGGGCTGACCGGCGAGCTGTACATCGGCGGCGACGGTGTCGCCCACGGCTACCGGGGCCGCCCCGGACTCACCGCCTCCCGCTTCGTCCCCGACCCGTTCGGTCCGCCCGGCGCCCGCCTCTACCGCACGGGCGACCTGGTCCGGCTCACCGCCGACGGCCGCATCGCCTTCGCGGGCCGGTCCGACACCCAGGTGAAGGTGCGCGGCCACCGCATCGAACTCGGCGAGATCGACACCGCCCTCGGCAGCCACCCGCACGTCGCGCAGGCGGTGACGGTGCTGCGGGGCGCCCCGGACGGTGAGTCCGGACGGCTGGTCGCCTACCTGGTGCCGGCCCCGGCCGGCGCGGCGCCGACGCCCGTTACCCTGCGCGATCACCTCGCCCGCAAGCTGCCCGCGGCGGCCCTGCCCGACGCGTACGTGACCCTCGACGCCATGCCGCTCACCCCCAACGGCAAACTCGACCGGGCCGCCCTGCCCGAACCGCCGCGTGAACGGGCCGCCGGCGGCGAAACCCCCGAGCACGGAGCCGACGAAGGCGTCACCGCGACCGTCCTCGCCATCTGGCGGGAGGTGCTGGACCTCGACGACCTCGGCGCCGACGAGGACCTGTTCGACCTCGGCGGCCACTCCCTCACCATCACCGCCATCGCGGGCCGCATCCGCAAGGAGTACGGCGTCTCCGTGCCCTTCGACGTCTTCTTCGACCACCCCACCGTCCACGGCGTCGCCGCGTGCGTCGCCGCACTCATCGAGGAGAACCAGTGAACACATCCGCCCTCCGCTATCTGGTGGCGGTCAACGACGAGGAACAGCACGCCCTCTGGCCCGCCGGCACCCCGTTGCCCGCCGGCTGGCGGGCGGAGGGGTTCAGCGGCACCGAGGAGGAGTGCGCGGCCCACGTCGACCAGGTGTGGCCCGACATCAGGCCCCTGAGCCTGCGCCGCCGACTGGCCGGCGAGGAGGACAGTTGAGCACCGCCCAGGACCCGGCCACCGAGGAACGCGCACGGCTCGCCGGGCTGATCAGCGATGCCATGGACGGGCAGCTCGCGGCGGCCGAGATCCTCACCGCCCGCGGCACCCTCACCGAACTCGGTGTCACCTCCCTGGCGTTGCTGCGGCTCGCCGACACCCTGGAGGACGAGTACGGCATCGAACTCGACCTGGCGGACCCGGCGTTCTACCAGGAGAGCGTCGACAGCCTGGCGGCCAGGCTGGTGACGGGATGACCGGCCTCGCCACCGCCCGCACCCTGCACATCCCCTTCGCGGGCGGCAGAGCGGGCACGGCGCCCCTCACCTGGGGCCAGCGGGCGATCTGGAACGCGATCCTGCGCACCGCGCCCAACGACGTCTACTTCAACATCGGGCGCCTCCTCCCGCTGGCGGAGCGCGGACGGGTGACGGACCTGCCCCGGCTCGCCACCGCGCTCGCCGCCCTCCTCGAACGCCACGAGGCGCTGCGCACCCGGCTGTACGACGGCGAGGACGGCGACCCCCGCCAGTCGCTCACCGACTGCGGGGCCCTGCCGGTCACCGTGGTGGACGAGCCCGACCCCGACCGGACCGAAGCCACCGCACGTGCGCTGCTCGACGAGATGACCGCCACCCGCTTCGACTACGCGCGGGAGTGGCCGCTGCGCGTCGGCGCCGTCTGCCACCGGGGCCGGGTGACGCACGCGGCCCTGGTCCTCTGCCACCTCGCGGCCGACGGCCACGCCGCCGAGCAGGTGGTACGCGACCTGCGGCTGCTGGTGCGCCGGGGCTCGGCCGGGCGGCCCCCGCGCACCAACCCCCTCGACCTCGCCCGCTACCAGCACGGACCGGCCGGTGTGCGGCGCAGCGAGCGGGCCCTCGCCCACTGGGAGAGCTTCTACCGGACCATGCCGCCGACGATGTTCCCCCGGCAGGCCGCCGCACCCCGCACACCCCGGTTCTGGAGCGGCCGGCTGGTGTCCGAGGCGCTGATGAGCGCGACGGACACGCTCGCGGCCGCCCACCGGGTCAGCGGATCGACGGTCCTGATGACCGCCCTGGCCGCCCTGGTCGCCGCCGAGGGCGGGCACCGGGCGGCGGCCATGATGCCCATCGTCGCCAACCGGGCCGCCGAGGACCGGCGGGACCTGGTCGCGATGCTCTCCCAGGACGCGCCGTTCCTGCTCGACACGACCGGCGCGGAACGGTTCACGGACCTCCTCCCCGTGGCCTGGCGCGCGGCCCTGGCCGGATACCGGGCCGCGTCCTACGACCCGGTCGCCTGGGAGGCCCTGCGCGAACGCGTCGGCCGCGAGCGCGGCACCGCCGTACACCCGTACTGCTGCTACAACGACCAGCGGTTCCACGTACGCCCGCCGGACGAAGGGCCGCCGCCGGGCGCGGCGGAGCTGCGCGCGGCACGGGCCCGTACCGCGTTCGGCTTCCCGGCCACCGAGGACAAGCTGGGCTGCCGGTACTGCGTCCACGTCACCGAGGAGGAGGGCGTCCTCGCCGTCATGCTCACCGCCGACACCGCCTACCTCCCGCCGCCCAGGATCAGGGCGCACCTGTGGGCGCTGGAGGAGGTGGTCGTCGCGTCGGCGTGCGGCGAGGCCCCGCTCCTCGCCGGCCTCCCGGCTCTCCTGGCGCGCGCGGAGGCCGCCGCCTGATCGCCCCGGAGCGCGCGCCCGCACCGACCTCCCAGCACCGCATGCCGGGCCCGATGCCCAGCCGGTCGACATGGCGGAACGTCACCGGGTCGAAGGGTTCGGAGAGCGCGCCGAAGCGGGTGCCCGCCTCCGACTGCTGGTTGTCCAGGAGACAGCCGTGGTCCGACGCGTGCCGAGTCATGGCGCGATTCTGACACCCGACCGGAAGCGGCCGGACCGCTCGCCACCGCCCGGAAAACGGCTCGACAGACGGGGCGCGACGCCGTGTGATGGTCCGGACCGCCCGCCGCACGCAGGGGGCCGAGGACTGGGAGCCGCCGTTGACGGCCGCGAGCGACCGCCCCGCGATCGACACCCCGCTGGTCAGACGGCTGGTCGACAGCCAGTTCCCGCACTGGGCCGGACTGCCGCTGGAACGGCTCGCCCCGGCCGGCGCGGACCACGTGATCCACCGGCTCGGCCGCGAGCTCACCGTGCGGCTGCCGCGCCACGCCGGTGCGAGCGGGCAGGCCGGCAAGGAGCTCGCCTGGCTGCCCCGGCTCGCCCCGCACCTGCCGCTGGCCGTCCCTGCACCGGTCGCGGTGGGGCAGCCCGGCTTCGGCTGTCCGTGGCCGTGGGCGGTGACCCGCTGGCTGGACGGTGAGCCCGCCACCGTCGAGGCCCTGGGCGATTCGCAGACGACCCGCCAGATCCACGCGGCCCTCGCCGGCTGACCGCGGCGCACCGCCCGGCCGCGACCGCCGCGGCCCCGGTCGGCCGCGCTGAGCCGTACGGGTCATGAGCTGCCGGAAGACCGGGTTACGGCACGTGCGCCCGGGAGTCCGGGGCTTACGGTGGCGGCCGGCCACCACCGGCGCACGGAAGGCTCGTCCATGAAGATCACGGTCATCGGCGGTACCGGATTGATCGGCTCCCAGCTCGTGTCGAAGCTGCGCGAGGCCGGCCACACGGCGGAACCCGCCTCCTTGTCGACCGGCGTCGACCTGCTCACCGGACAGGGTCTCGACGAGGCGCTCGCCGGCGCGGAGACGGTCGTCAACGTCTCCAACTCGCCCACGTTCGACGAGGCGTCCCCGGACTTCTTCCGCACGACCATGGGAAACCTGCTGACGGCCGGTGAGCAGGCCGGTGTGCGGCACCAGGTCGTGCTGTCGATCGTCGGTGTCGACCAGGTGCCCCAGCTGGACTACTACCGGGCCAAGACGCTCCAGGAGGAACTTCTGCGCAACGGGCCCGCCGCCTACTCCGTCGTGCGCGCCACGCAGTTCTTCGAGTTCATGGACGCCGTCATGTCGTGGACCTCCGACGAGGACACCGTCCGGCTCCCCGGCACGCGCGTCCAGCCCATCGCGACGGCCGACGTGGTCGCCGCCCTCGCGGACACCGCCACCGGCGCGCCGCTGAACGGAATGGTCGAGGTGGCGGGGCCCGACATCTACGCCCTCGACGAGCTCGGGCGCCTCACGCTGGCCGCCCGGGGCGATGGCCGCACCGTCGTCACGGACGACCGGGCGGGCATGTTCGCGGCCGTGGAGGGCGACGTGCTGCTCGCGGGGCCCGGGGCGCGCATCGCCCCCACCTCGTACGAGGAGTGGCTCGCCGGGTCCCGCTGAGGCGGAAGGGCGGCCACCCGGTGCGGACCGGAGCCCGCACCGGGTGGCCGCCCTCCTGCGGCCGGTGTCTCAGGTGTTGTTGGCCAGAGCCAGCAGCCGGCTGGAGTCACCGTTGAACCGGTCGCGGTCCACGGCTCCCGAAATCCCGCCCACCGAACCGGAGTCGGTGTACTGCCAGAACGTCCAGTACGGGAAGCCCTTCGGGATGGTCGGGCTCGACGCGGTCGTCCAGTGCGCGGTGAACAGCGGGCTGCGCGCCGACATGCCGCTCCAGCCGCCCGTGCACGAGTTCCACCAGCTCGCACTGGTGTAGATGACCACGTCGCGGCCCGTCTTGGCCTTGTACGTGTTGTAGAAGTCGAGAATCCACGACTGCATGGCGGAAGCCGACTTGCCGTAGCAGCCGCCCTCCAGGTCGAGCATCCCCGGAAGCGTCAGGTTGTCCCGCGACCACGCGCCGCCGTGGCCGGCGAAGTAAGTGGCCTGGGCCGCTCCGCTGGACAAGTTGGGACGCGCGAAGTGGTACGCGCCCCGGATCACCTTCGCGTTGTAGGCGTTGAGGTAGTTGGCGTTGAAATTGGGGTCCTTGTACGAGGTGGCCTCGGTGGCCTTGATGTAAGCGAACTTGATGCCCGCCGACTTCACCGACGACCAGTTGATCGAGCCCTGGTAGTGCGAGACGTCGATGCCGGGGAGCGTCGTCGCCTGGATGGAGGTTTCGCGCTCCGGAGTGAGGTCGACGCGCCGGTCGTCCGGGGCGAACGTGTCGCCGTCGGCGAGGTAACCGGCGCCCATGTAACCGTCGCCTAGCGGGATGGCGGCGCCGGACGACGCGGGCGGTTGCGGCGACGCGGATGCCGGCACGGCGGTGACGGAAGGCACTGCCACCAGGCCGATGCCGACGGCTCCGAGGGCCACCAGCTTGCGGAGTGCGGGTCTGCGGCTGCGGATCGATAACACGGGAGCCTCCTGGGGTGAGCGGCGCGAAGGGGTGTCTACTCGCGTAGCATGTGGAGCGGTTCCGAGCGTAGCGGCGGGTGCGGGGGATGGCCTGTCACAGAGGGCGGCGGGACCACTCCCTTGACGAGGGCATGCCACGAGTGACGCATGAACACCACTGCGTCGTAAAGGGTTTCGGATCGGTCTCTGTGGTCCAGTCCAGTGAAGAATCCACCGAGCTGGGGCGACACCGCCAACCGGGTGAGAAGTTTCACTCCCCTGAAACCCCCGCGCGCGCCCGGCGCTCCGGAAGGCGGACACCGCGACGCCCCGCCGCGCCGGAAGGCGGAGACCGGCCCCTCAGCGCTCCGGCGCCACGTGGGTCAGCTCCGGCTCCAGCCCCTCCGTCAGCTCGCTGCGCCCCAGGCCGGATTCGGCCCGCCATGCCTCGAAGGCCCAAGCGGTCCACGCCACCACCGCGAGCCCGAGCAACCAGCCGCCGACCACATCGCTGAACCAGTGCACCCCCAGCGCGACCCGGGTGAAGCCGACACCGAGCACCGACAGCACCGCCACCGCCCAGCACACCACCCGGCCGCGCCGGGGCACCAGCGGCAGCAGGACCAGCAGCAGCACCGCGAACGTCGTCGTCGCGGTCATCGCGTGCCCCGACGGGAACGAGAAGCCGGGCGCCCGTGCCACCGGATCGTCCAGCGACGGCCTGGCCCGCTCGACGACCACCTTGACCAGGAGGCCCGTCAGCCCCCCGGCCACCGCCGTGACGGCGGACCAGGCCGCCAGCCGCCAGGCCCGCCGGTACAGCAGCCAGCCGGTCAGCAGCGCGACCGCGCAGCGCAGCGTCAGCGGGTCCCAGACCCAGTCCGAAAGGAAGCGCAGCGCACTCGTCCAGGCCGGGTGGTCGAGCGCCGTGCGGTGCAGCCGGCCGGCCGCGCCCGAGTCCACCGCCCGCAACGGCCGCCAGTGCCCCTCCACGAGGACCAGGACCAGTGCGAACGGCACCGCGGACACGGCGGCCACGGCGGCGGCCCCGAGCAGACGCACGCCGAACGCACGGTCCGCGGTCCGGCGCCGGTGCTTCCGCAGCAGACGTGTAGTGGCTCGTACAACCATTCATGCTCCCGGATCGGCGTGTATCGGACCGGGCCGGCGGGCGCGGACAGCCTCCAGCTGCGCCGCGAAGGACAGCCCGAGGAACAGGGCTATGGAGGTCAGATAGGCCCAGAGCAGCAGCGACATGAAGGCGCTCAACGGGCCGTAGACCGTGTCGAAGGAGCCGCTGAGCGACAGATACTGGCTCAGCAGATACGTCAGGGCCGTCCACAGCACCAGGTACAGGGCCGCGCCGAACGCCAGCCAGCTGTAACCGGGCTGGTTGCGGCGCGGGGAGCGACGGAAGATCGCGCTCGCCGACATCAGCGCGAGGAGCAGCCCGCACGGCCAGCGCAGCAGGTCCCAGGTGGTCCGCGCCGTGTCGCCGAGGTGGTAGACCGTCGCGGCGGCCGTGAGGAGGTCGCCGCCGACGACCATCAGGATGAACCCGAGCCCCAGCGGGACCCCGGCCGTCAGCGACATCACCAGGCCCCGGAAGTACTTCCGGTGGAAGGGCCGGTCGCGCTCGACCCCGTAGATGCGATTGGCCCCGCGCTCGATCTGGCACATCGCGGTCGTCACGTTGACCAGCGAGAACAGCAGGCCGAACCAGAGCGTGAGCTGCGACCCCTCACCGGCCCGCCGGCGGCTGCGGTCGAGCGCGTCGTCCACCACATCGGCGCTCGGCCCCGCCGCGATCCGATGGATCGTCAACTCCGCGATGCGGCCCACGTCCTCGGTGTGCAGCGAGGCCGAGAGCCCGACGAACGCGATCACCAGCGGTATGACCGCGAGCACCGTCTGGAGCGCCAGCGCCCGCGAGTGGCTGAACCCGTCCGCGTAACGGAAACGTACGAACGAGTCACGCACCAGCGGCCAGCGCCCGTAGCGGCGCAGCGAGGCGAGCGCCTCGTCGGCGGTCAGCTCGTCGCCCGCCATGTCACGGGTCTGCGGGACCCGCGTCGCGGTACCCATCACTCACCCCCCGACGGCAGCAGGACGGTGAGCGCCCCCGGACGCACCTCGGCCACGAGCCGGCGCCCCTGGCCCACCGGGTCGCCGTCCAGCTCCCTCGACTGCGGTGCGGCGAACCGGAGTTCGGCGCGACGGAAGGTCAAGTACTCCACGGGCGCACCGGCGGGACCGCCCGGCTGCGGACGCCCGCGCAGCACCGCCCCGACGGCGCGCAGCCAGCCGCCCGGCCCGTGCGGGTCGAACACCGCCAGGTCCAGGAGTCCGTCGTCGGGCTCGGCGGACGGGACGAGCGTGGCCCCGCCCTGCACGGCCCCGATGTTGGCCAGCAGCACCATGCGCGCCGTGCGGCGCAGCACCGGCCCGTCGTCCAGCCGGACGGAGAGCGACATGCGCGGCGCCCGCAGTCCGCGCAGACCGGCGACCACGTACGCGGGCCAGCCGATCGCCGCCTTCGCCGCACTGCCGGTGTTCTCCAGCATGGCGGCGTCCAGACCCGCCCCGGACATCGCGGTGAAGTGCGTGGCGGGCAGCCCGTCGCCCTCGATCCGGCCGAGGTCGATCCGGTGCTCGGCGCCCGACAGCGCGGTGGCCAGCGCGTCGACGGGTGACACCGGCAGACCCAGGTTCCGGGCGAGCAGGTTGCCCGTGCCGCACGGGACCACGGCCATCGGGACCCCCGTCCCGGCCAGCCGGTCGGCAGCCGCCCGGATGGTCCCGTCGCCGCCGCACACCACGACCAGCGACGCGCCCGCGCGCACCGCTGCCTCCGCCTGGCCGCCGCCCGGATCGTCCGCGGTCGTGTCGACGAACTCCGCCCCGTGACGCCCGTGCTGTTCCAGGACGAGCCGCAACGTCTCGCGCTGCACCTCGTCGGTCACCGTCGGGTTGACCACGACCACCGTGCGGCCCGCGATCCGCTCGGCGTGCTCGGCGGCCGCCTCCTGGGCGATCTCCATCGCGTTCTTCGGGACCGGGGCCGGGCTCGTGCCCTCGGCCAGCAGTGCCCGGCCCGCGACCAGGAGCGACAGGGCACCGTTCAGCATGCCGCCGAGCACATCGGTGGGGTGGTGCATCCCCCGGTAGAGCCTGGCGAGCCCCACCAGCAGCGCGAGGAGCAGCAGCAGCCCGGCGAGCACCTTGCGGCGCCGGCCGCGCCCGCCGGGAAGGAGGGCCAGCACGGCCAGCCCCGCGTAGAGGGCCGTCGCGGCCCCGGTGTGCCCGGAGGTGTAGCTCGCCGTCGGCGGTGACGCGTCGAGCCGGTCCACATCGGGCCGGTCGCGGTCCACGCAGACGGTGATGACCAGGAACACCAGGGACTGGAGCGAGACGCCGACGGCGAGGAAGGCGGCCTGCCGCCACTTCGGGAGCCGGGGGAGGACCACCAGGCCCAGGCAGACCAGCACGGTGATCACGATGATCGTGAGGGTGTTGCCGGCCTCCGAGGCCACGAACGACAGATCGGTCAGCGGGCCGGTCCGCAGGTGCTCGAACCCCTCATTGACGCGGTCCTCGACGCTCAGCGGCCAGATCGCCTGCGCGGGCCCCGTGATGAGGAGCCCGAGGCCCACCATCAGCGCCGCCTGCCCGACGGTGAGCGCGCCGAGGCGCAGACCGGCCGTGCGGAGGCCGGTCGTCAGGGCGGGGGAACGGCCCGGTCCGGCGGGGGCGCGGGACCCCGTCGGCCGGACGGGTCTCTCGGGCTGGGCGGCAGACATGAGTCCCCCCTGTTCGGCGATGGGAAGGCTGAGGCGCTTCCGGTGCACCGCCGTCTGCCCCGTAAACCGCCCGGCAGGCATTCCATCGGCGCCGGCCGTGGAACCGCCGGTGACCGGGTGTGACCGAGGGCGGCGCGGGTACGCGGTGCTGCGTCCGGAGGAACGAGGAACCGCGAACAGGAGGACGGTCATGGCGGTGCCCAAGACGGGTCTGCTGGTGCTGGACTGCGCCGAACCGCAGGAGCTGGCGGACTTCTACGCCGCCTTGCTGGGGGCCGAGGTCCGTCCCGGTCACGACCTCGATGTCATCGAGGTGGTGGGCGCGGCCGGAATCCACCTCGCCATCCGCATGGACCACGGCTACGCACCGCCGAGCTGGCCGAGGCCCGACGACTCGCAACAGGCCCACCTGCGCATCCTGGTCGCCCGCGAGGACATGGACGAGGCGGAACGGGAGGCCGTCGGCCTCGGCGCACGTCCCCTGGACACGAAGAACAACGGCGGCGCACGCGACGCCCGCCTCTACTCCGATCCTGCCGGACACCCCTTCACGCTGGCGACACGCCCTTAGGACGTGTCGGCGGCGCTCCTCACACATTCCTACGACTAGGAGTTCCCATGTCTTCCTCGATCGTCGAAACCGTCGACATCAAGGCCCCGGTCGCCGTGAGCTGGGCCCTGTGGAGCGATGTCGCCCGCTGGCCCGCCTTCCTGAGCCACGTCCGTCGCGTCGACCCCCTGGACGCCCGCCGGTTCGCCTGGCAGCTCTCCCTCCCCGGCGCCGACAAGGAGTTCGTGGCCGAACTCACCGAGGTGATTCCGGAGAACCGGATCGCCTGGAGGACCATCGAAGGCGTCCAGCACGCCGGGGTCGTCACCTTCCACCGGCTGGACGACGAGTCGAGCCGGGTGGCCCTCCAGATCGAGTACGACCCGCAGGGGTTCGTGGAATATCTGGGTGCCCTCACCAACCTCGACTCGGTGCTGGCCAACTACGACCTCGGCGAGTTCCAGAAGCTGGCCGAGCGGACCGCGCGGGGTGACTTCTGACCGCCGGGCGTTCAGTCCACGGGGTGGCCCGGCGGAATGTCGATGGCACCGGAGACCGACAGGAACGGGAAGCCCCCGTCCGCCGGGTGGCACACCTCTTCCGGGGCGAGCAGATGTCCGATGTGGTCCCCGCCGTCGACGCGTCGCAGAACGCGTCCGACGAACCACGCGGGCGCCTCGTCCAGCACCGGCACCCCGCCCGGCCCGGGGTGCCAGGCGACCCGGGCGAACTTGTCCGTACGGTCTCCCGTCTCACCGCCGAAGAGCCGGGCCAGGGCGGCCTGGTCGCGGCGGAGCAGATGGACGGCCAGCCGGTCGGTGCGGGCGGCGACCCGGCAGGTCCGGTTCAGCTCCGACAGCCACACCATGTACCGCGGTGGCCGCATCGAGCACTGTGACCCGAAGCCGACCAGGCAGCCGGCCCGCTCGCCGTCCGCCTCGGCGGTCACGACATACATCGGATAGTCCAGCGCGTCGGTGAACCGGTCGAACGCGTTCACGGCGGGTCGCTCCTTCCCGGGCTCCAGGATCTTCGACGGCATCACCCCGCCGGTTCGCGAACCGGCGGGGTGATGCGGGTGGTCACACGTTACCCAGGAAGGCGGACGGTGGCTCAGGCCATCTCGGGCTGCGGCTCCAGCTTCGGAACGGCCGCCGCCTTCGGCTCCCAGCGACGGATGGTCCGTACGTATCCGTAGATCACCGACACCATGGCCAGGATGAGCAGCGGCCCGAACAGCCACGGGTGGTGGGCCATCTCCAGCGACAGGTAGCGGTACGACACCAGGAGCGCGGCGAAGACCACGGTGCCGTAGGCGACCAGGCCGACCGCCGGCCGGTCCCAGCCGCGTTCCAGTGCGCGCATGCCCGTCTCGATCGTCAGAGTGAACACCACACCGGCGACGAGGTCCGCGCCGTAGTGGTAGCCGAAGCCCAGGGTCGCGGCGAGCGTGGCGACGAGCCAGAAGGCCCCCGCGTACCGGAGGAACCTCGGACCCTTGCGGGAGTGGATGAAGATCGCGGTGGCCCACGCGGTGTGCAGGCTGGGCATGCAGTTGCGCGGGGTGATCTCGTCGAACGGCATGTGGTGCGGGGTGCCGATCGGCACGGTGGTGTCGGGCCACAGGTCGCCCACGGCCCAGTGGCCGCCGTCGGAGCCGAACGCGAAGATCGGGCCGACCACCGGGAAGATCATGTAGATGGCCGGACCGAACAGGCCGATCACCAGGAAGGTGCGCACCAGGTGGTGGCCGGGGAAGCGGCGGTCCGTCGCCACGTTGCGCAGCTGGTACAGCGCGACGCACACCGCGGCCACCGCGAGCTGTGTGTACACGGCGTCGAGGAAGTGGGCACCGGCCGAGCCGGTCGCCTCGATGAGCCGCCCCACCACCCAGGACGGGTTGCCGAGCGCGTGGTCGGCGTTGGCCATGTACTGGTCGAGCACCTCGGGGCGGGTCTTGGACGTGATGACCAGCCAGGTGTCACCGGTCTTCCGCCCGGCCACCAGCAGCAGACCCAGGCCGACACCCTTGAGGAGCAGCATGCGCTCCTGGCCCGTACGGCGGGTGAGGGCGATGACCGTGACACCGATGATCACCCACAACGCGCCGTTGCCGAAGGGGTGCCCCTCGGTGACCGGAGCGTCGGCCACCCACCGGATCAGTGCGACGAGGAGGTCGATGCCGACCGCGACACCGACCCCGATGAACCGCTGCCGCCAGGTGAGGACCACCATCATCAGCCCCATGCTGGCGTACAGCAGGAAGCCTGATTTGGGGGCTACGTACACTTCTTGGATCTGAGTGGTCACCGGCCCCGGCAGACCGTAGTGGCGCGCGGCGATCTCCAGCGCGACGAGGAACGCGAGTGTCACCACCGCCGCCGCAGTCCATAGGATCGCTCGCGGCCGGCGCCACGCGGCGAAGGGTATTCGGCGGCTTATTCGCGAAAACACCCGCGATGCTGTAGATATCAATTCTCTGGCCGATGTCCTGGGTTTTGGTCAAATAGGTCGCTTTTCATGCCACATGGCATGGTGTGCGGGCGATGAGGGTGGTCGCCGGGGTGGGATCATGCTAGCCGAGCGGTTTCGACGCCTATTCGGTGGTCGTGTCCGCGTTCGAAAACGGTGTCCCGAATGCGGTGCAGCCCGCCACGAGGGGCGGGCTACGGTGCTTCCTTCCGGGCTGGGTCGTGCGGACGGGACGGTCAGGAGAGCGTGCAGCTCACGGTCGGAACGGCTCCGGCGGCCGGTGTGCCCTGGAAGCCGAAGCTGGTGTGCGCTCCGGCCGCGAGCCCGCCGTTGTAGCCGGTGCTCGTCACGGTGACCGCGGTGCCGGTCTGGGTGTAGGCGGCGTTCCACATGTTGGTGATCTTCTGGTCGCCGGCGTAGGTCCAGGTCAGCTTCCACGAGGTGGCCGGTGCGGTACCCGTGTTGGTCACGGTGACGTCCACCCCGAAGCCGCTGCCCCAGTCCCCGTTCACCGTGTAGACCGCCTTGCAGTCGGTGTCGCCGCCGGAGCCGGTGGTGGTGGCGGTGACGGACGCGGAGGGCGTGGAGGTGTTGCCCGCGGCGTCGCGGGCCCGGACGGTGTACGTGTACGAGGTGCCGGACGTCACACCGGTGTCCGTGAACGTGGTGCCGGTGGCGCTGCCGGCCTTGGTGGAGCCCCGGTAGACGTCGTAGCCGGTGACCCCGGTGTCGTCGGACGCGGCCTTCCACGACAGGGAGACGGAGGTGCCGGTGGTGCCGGTGACGGCGAGGCCCGTCGGTGCCGTGGGCGCCTGGGTGTCGTCATCGCCGCCGTTGCCGCCGCCGCTGCCGAAGTCGGGCGCCTTGATGCTAGCGAGGTAGCCGTCCTTCACGGTGTCGACCGAGGTCCAGTCGTCCTTGAGGATGCCACCGGTGTCGCCGGAGTTCGGGTTCCAGGACCAGAAGGTCCAGGAGAAGCTGTCGGCCCCGTACTGGCTGGTGGGCCGCAGGTAGTCGGCCAGGGCCTTCAGCCACTTCTGGTCGGTGGTGGACTGGAGCGTCGTACCGAACTCGCCGACCCACACCGGGGCGATGTTCTGCTTGAAGATGTAGCCCCAGTACTTGTCCCAGACGCCGGGCATGTTGTCCGGGAACGAGGAGTCGGTGAACCAGGGCTGCTGGGCGACGCTGGTGGCGTAGTCGTGCGCCGAGTACACCACCTTGTGCGGCACGCTCAGCTCCACCGGGTACTGCCCGACGCCCATGAGGTTGCCGCCCCACCAGCCGGACACCCCGTCGAAGGTCTGCACGCCCTCCACGAAGATCAGCAGATCCGGGTTGGCGGACAGCACCGCGTCGCCGCCGCGCTCCGCCGCGAGCCGCCAGTCCTTCGTGGTGTCGCCGCAGCCCCAGCAGGCGGGGTCGTGCGGCTCGTTGTGCAGGTCGATGCCGACCACCGCGTCGTTGCCCGCGTACCGGGCGGCCAGCGACTTGAGGTGGGCGAGCCACGTGGACTCGGGGACGGCCGAGGTGTACCAGAGCGGCGACTGGCCCGCCGAGTCGGGGCGGTGCCGGTCCAGGATGACCTTCATGCCGACGCTGCCCGCGTGGTCCACGATGCGGTCCATCACCTGGAGCGAGTCGAGGCCCGCCAGGTCGGTGTTCATCCCGGAGGAGTAGTTGATGCTCGCCGGTTCGGTGCCGGCGAAGATGTCGTCGCTGTAGGGCAGCCGGATGGTGTTGTAACCCAGCGACTTCATCTGGTCGATCATGCTCTTGTAGTCGCGGGACCAGAGGCCGTGGGGCACGTAGTTGGCGGTCTCGAAGCCGAACCAGTTGATGCCGGCGATGCGGACCGGCTGGTTGTCCGCGTCCAGGATCTGCCGCCCGCTGGTGTGCCAGTAGCCGGAGCCGGCGGCGGCCGCGGTGGCCTCACCGGCCGACGCCGCGTGGGCGCCGGCGAGGGGCAGGAGCAGGGCCGCCGCGGCGACGGCGACGGTTCTGGCGGCTCTTCGGAAGGTGCGGAGAGGGTGAAGCACGGTGCTGGTTCCTCTCTCGGCGGCGCGGT
The DNA here is from genome assembly GCF_042669245.1 of Streptomyces sp. NPDC057249. NCBI lineage: Bacteria > Bacillati > Actinomycetota > Actinomycetes > Kitasatosporales > Streptomycetaceae > Streptomyces > Streptomyces sp. NPDC057249. Next base: position 187,910 of record NZ_JBHUXS010000008.1, read on the forward strand.
GCACGGCGCGAGAAGGGAGTGGGAGCGCTCCCATCCCGCGTCGTGCGCCGCCCCGCCCGTGACATGGGGGACGGGGGTGCGGAGGTCGATGCTCCCGCTCGCTCGGCCGAAGCCGGGCGGGGCGCGACCCGGCGCAATAAAAGCGATAAAGCAATGAGCATGTCAATGGACGCGCGGTGTTCATGTGTTGAACGCAGGCGTTGTCCGTCCATGAAGGCTGCGTCGACGGCGAGTTGCCTCGGTTGCCGAAGGGCGCACGGGGTGGCCCGGGGGATGTCCGGTCGGGAAATGGGGTGGACGCGTGAACCCCTGCACTGCAAAAATATGTGCCATGACGCATGATCATGCAGTGCAGACCACTGATGACCTCACCTGGCCCGCCGGGTTCCTCGGGTACACCGGCCACGGCGGGTTGCGCGAGCACGGGGACGACATCTCGATCGTCGCCTCGGACCGGCCGGCGACCAGCGCCGCCGTGTTCACGCGGAGCCTCTTCGCCGGTCCGGCCGTGCTGCTCAGCCGCAGGCACGCCGCAGGACGCGGCCTTCGCGCCGTGACCACCCTGGCGCAGAACGCCAACGTCGCGACCGGCCGCCAGGGCGAGGAGAACGCCGCCGAGGTCGTCCGGCGCGTGGCCGGAATCGTCGGCGCCCCCGAAGGCGACGTGCTCATCGGGTCCACCGGTGTCATCGGCCGCCCCCTGCCGATGTCCACCATCCTTCCGCACTTCGACAGGACCGCCGAGCAGGGCCTCGCCGCGTTCACGGCGTCCCCCCAGGACGTCGCGCGCGCCATGATGACCACCGACACCAGGCCCAAGACCGCCTCGCGCACCGTCGGGCCGGCCCGCATGGTGGCGGTGGCGAAGGGCGTCGGCATGCTGGAGCCCGACATGGCCACGATGCTGGCCTACGTGTTCACGGACGCCGAAGTACCGCCGGCCGACCTGGACGCCGCGCTGCGGGGGGCCGTGGACCGCACGTTCAACTGTCTGAGCGTCGACACCGACACCTCCACCTCCGACACCGTGGCCGTCATCGCCAACGGGGCAGCCGGGCCCGTCGACCCCGTGCGGTTCGCCGACGCGCTGGCCGGCCTCTGCCTGGATCTCACCCTGCAACTCGCCAGCGACGGCGAAGGTGCCACCAAGCTCCTCCGCGTCACCGTGGGCGGCGCCCGCGACCACGCGCAGGCCAAACGCATCGCCAAGAGTGTGGTGAACTCGCCCCTGGTCAAGACCGCCGTCCACGGCGCGGACCCCAATTGGGGGCGGGTGCTCATGGCCATCGGCAAGAACACCGACGAAACCGACATCGTCCCGGCCCGCGTCACCGTGAAGTTCGGGGACGTGGAGGTGTATCCCGTCGAGCCCGGGGCGGACACCCTGGACGAGCTCGTCAACCTCATGCGGCAGGACGAGGTGGACATCACCGTCACGCTCGGCACCGGTGAGGGCGAAGCGACCGTGTACGGCTGCGACTTGTCGGCCGACTACATCCGGGTCAACGCCGACTACACCACCTGACCGGCCGCCCCGTCGCCGCGGTGCGCGCGCGTCCCGCGGCGGCGGGCCTGGTCACACCCGTACGAAGCACCCCACCAGCACCGCCGACGAAATCACCAGCATGCCCAGGCAGTTCACCCAGAACGTCATGTTCAGCGCCCGTGCGCGGATGTGCGCGGCGGCAGCCGCGAGGAAGTAGACCACGATCGCCGCGGTCGTCGTCATGGCCACACCGGACACCCAGAGGCCGACGACGAGACCCGCCACCGAGGCGGTCTTGGCGGTGGTCAGCACCCACCACCACTCGCGCGGCAGCAGTACGCCCTCCAGGCAGGCCACGATGAACTTCGGCGGGCGCAGCATCATCGCCGCGTCACCGGCCTGGATGACGAGCAGAACCACCACCGGCCATACGGGCGAGGGGAGTTCGAGGAGCGACATGGGTATCAGTTCCCTTCCTGCGCGGTGACGAAGGCGGCGATGGTCCGCAGTCGCGTCGCCGTCTGCCGGGGTTCGGTCGTTCCGGCGGCGAGCAGCATCAGTTCCCCCAGGTAGCCGGCGAACATCACCTGCGCGGCGAGCCGGGCGCGCGCCTCGTCCATGCCGTCGTTCACCATCGCGGCCGTCAGGTTGTCCTCGGAGAGCGCCCGGAGCGCTCCCAGGGCGGCGTTCTCCGGCCTGCCCCGGGCCAGGGTCCGGAAGTAGGCGCGGGCGAGGTCGTCGTTCTCGGCGAACAGGGCCAGGAACGGATCGAAGTAGTGCGCCAGGTACTCGACGGCGGGCGGCGCGGCCCCCGCCCCCGCCGGTCCGGGCGGGGGCGGAACGCGGTCCGCGATGGCCTGGTCGTACACCAGGCTCAGCAGGGACTCCTTGTCCCCGACCGCCATCACCGCGCCCACCGAAACGCCGGCCCGTCCGGCGATCTGACGCACCGTCGTGCTCTGGAAACCCTGCTCCTGGAAGAGGTGGGCGGCGGCCCGGACGACGCGGGCGGCGGTCCGCCGCTTCTGCTCCGCACGGGTTGAGTGAACGTGTTCACCGAACATGTTCACCAATGTACGAGGACGGCTCCGCCCACGCAAGAGCCCCGGCCCGCGCAGCCGCGGACCGGGGCTTTGAAGGGGTTCTACAGCTCGTCGCCGAACGCCTCGGCCAGCTCGCGGTACTCGGCCAGCGGCAGCCCTGTCCTGCCCTCGCCCGCGGTGACCACCTGGAGCGCCACGTGGTCCGCGCCCGCGTCCACGTACTCGCGCGTCCGCGCCTTCACCCGCTCGGCGTCGCCCAGCGCGAAGAGGGCGTCCAGCAGGCGCGCGCTGCCGCCCCCGTCGAAGTCGCCCTCCGTGAAGCCGAGGCGCAACAGGTTCGAGGTGTAGTTCGGCAGCTTGAGGTACATCGCCAGCATCCCGCGCGCCGTGTCGCGGGCCCGCCCGAGATCGGAATCGAGCACGACGGACAGTTCGGGCGCCAGCAGCGCGTCGGGTCCGAGGGCCTGCCGCGCCTCCGCCGTGTGCGCGGCGGAGACGAGGTAGGGGTGGGCGCCCAGCGCCCGGTCGGACGCCAGCTTCAGCATCTTCGGGCCGAGCGCCGCCAGCACCCGGTGCCGGGGGCCCACGGAGGGGTCGGCGGCGTCCAGCGCGTCGAGGTACTCCACCATCGCGGTGTAGGGCTTCGCGTACTGCGGGGCCAGCACGTCGTGGCTGACGCCCAGGCCGAGGACGAACCGTCCCCGGGCGCTCGCGTCGATCGCGGCGACACGGGCGGCCACCTCCTCGGCGGTGTGGTTCCAGATGCTCAGGATGCCGGTCGCCACGGTGACGGTCCGGGTGGCGTCGACCATCGCGGCGGCGTCGTCCGGCGAGGGGCTGCTGCCGAGCCAGAGTGTCCCGTAACCCAGCGCCTCGATCTCGGCCGCCGCCTCCGCGATCGCCTTCTTCCCGTCGGCGTCCACCCGTGACGTGTGCAGGGCGCCGCTCCAGATGCCGATCCGGCCGAACGTCTCACGCTTCTCAGAAGTCATGCCGGGGACAACAGCCCCCGGCCCGCGCTATTCCCCCGTCTGCTCCGAACGGGTGGGCCGTCCTCCGACACGCCGTCGGCGGACCGGGTACGGGACCCGTGTGGCGGAGTCACCGCGTGTGCGGCGGCGGCGCCGGGGCAACTGGCGGATATTGGATGCTCTGCGGCTCCGCAGGACGCACCAGCCAGGACGAGGAGGTAGCTGCCGTGACGACCCCCGCCGCACCCGAGGGACCTGGGGACAGGGAACACCGCTCACGTGGGGAAGGGGACCGAGGTCGCGATCGGCGCGACGAGGCGGCGGCGCCCGGCGACTCCGGAGTCGGCACCGTCACCACCGCCGTGCCGGCCAGACTCGACCGGCTGCCGTGGTCCCGCTGGCACTGGATGATCGTCATCGGCCTCGGCACGGTGTGGATTCTCGACGGCCTCGAGGTCACGACGGTCGGCAACATCGCGAGCCGCCTCTCGGAGGACGGGTCCGGCCTGGACATCACGTCCGCCCAGGTCACCGGGCTCGCCGCGGCCCTCTACGTGGCGGGCGCCTGTACGGGGGCGCTGTTCTTCGGCTGGCTCACCGACCGCTACGGCCGCAAGAAGCTGTTCATGGTGACGCTCGCGGTCTACCTCGCCGCGACCGCCATGACCGCTTTGTCCTTCAGCGCCTGGTGGTTCTTCCTCTTCCGCTTCCTCACCGGCTTCGGTATCGGCGGCGAGTACGCGGCGATCAACTCGGCCATCGACGAGCTCATCCCGTCGAAGTACCGGGGCCGGGTCGACCTCATCATCAACGGCAGCTACTGGCTGGGCGCGGTCGGCGGCGCCCTGCTGTCCATCGTCATGCTGGACACGGACATCTTCCCCAAGGACCTCGGCTGGCGCCTCACCTTCGCGCTCGGCGTCGTCCTGGGCCTGGTGATCCTCCTCGTACGCCGGCACGTTCCGGAGAGTCCCCGGTGGCAGTTCATCCACGGGCACGGCGAACAGGCCGACGAACTCGTCGATTCCGTCGAGCGGGAGGTCGAGGAGGAGAAGCACGAGAAACTGCCGCCGCCGGCCGGGGAGATCACGATCCACCAGCGCAAGAGCATCGGCTTCGGGCTCATCGCCAAGACCGTCTTCCGCAGCTACCCCAAGCGCGCGGTGCTCGGCCTCTCCCTCTTCATCGGGCAGGCGTTCCTCTACAACGCGATCACCTTCGGCTTCGGTGCGATCCTCACGACCTTCTACGACGTGGAGAGCGGACACACCGGCTACTACTTCGCGGTGATCGCGGCGGGCAACTTCATCGGTCCGCTCGTTCTGGGCAAACTGTTCGACACCATCGGACGGCGCGTCATGATCGCCACCACGTACATCCTGCCGGGCATCCTGCTCTTCGTCACGGCCTGGCTGTTCGACCGGGGCTCGCTGACCGCCAACACCCTCACCGCCTGCTGGTGCGTGGTGCTGTTCTTCGCCTCGGCCGGCGCGAGCAGCGCGTACCTCACGGTCTCCGAGGTCTTCCCCATGGAGACCAGGGCGATGGCCATCGCCTTCTTCTACGCCATCGGTACCGCGGCCGGCGGGATCAGCGGCCCCCTGATCTTCGCCGACCTCACCGAGTCGGGCATTCCCGGCGACACCGCCCTCGCGTTCTCCATCGGCGCCGCTCTGATGTGCGCGGCGGGCCTGGTCGCCGCCTTCCTCGCGGTCGACGCGGAGCAGCGCTCCCTGGAGGACATCGCCAAGCCCCTGTCTCAGACCTCGTAACGCCTCCGGGCGCATCCCTCAGGCCGGACCCGGCGTCGCGGACGCGGGTCCGGCCAGTCCGTGCAGCAGCAGCCCGGTCAGCGTGTCGATGATCTCGTCGTCGGAGAGCTCCGGCCGCCCGGGCCCCGCCGTCGTCACCGCGAACGCGAGCTGCGAGACCATCGCGCCCATGGCGGCGGCCACCACGGCCGGGTCGCCCGGGAGCCGGTGCCCCCGGTCGCGCAGCCAGGCCAGGTGCTCGCGGAAGACACCCGTGTCCCCGGCCAGGCTCGCCCAGGCGCGGCCCTCGCTCGGCGGCCCCGCGAAGGTGGTCTGCATCATCGCCACGATCACCGGGAGGTGGTCGCGCACGACCCCCCAGGTGACCGCCAGATGCGCACGCAGCTGCGCCGGGTCGGTCAGGTCGTGGTCGGCCGGGTGCTCCTGCGCCCCCATCTCCGCGTGGAGTTGCGCCTCCAGATCCCCCACCAACGCCTTCAGCAGGGCTTCCTTGTCCGCGAAGTGCGCGTAGAAGGAGCCGGTGGCGCGCCCGGCCTCACGGGTGATGTCGGTGATCTTCGTATCGAGGTAGCCGCGCTCGGCGAACAGCCGGCGCGCCGCCTCCTTCAGCGCCGCCTCGGTCTCGGCGGCCTTCTCCTTGCGAACGCCCATCGGACGGGGCTCCTTGTCGCGCTTGACGTGCGGTCGGGGTGCCCATCATAGTGAACCCGAGTTCGATGAATTGTGATTCACTGAATATGGATTCAGGGGGCTGATGTGCACGTCATCGTCGTCGGCGGGGGAGTGGCCGGAGTGGCGAGCGCCATCGCGTTGCGGCGGCTCGGAGTTGAGGTCGCGGTCTACGAGGCGTACGCCGAGCCGGCGGGCCGGGTCGGCTCGTTCCTGAGCCTCGCGTCCAACGGGCTCCGGGTGCTCCGGACGCTCGGCGTCCTGGAACAGGTGCGGCGCGCGGGTGTCGAGGTACCGCGGCAGCGCATGTGGGCCGGGTCCGGAAAGCTGCTCGGGGACGTACCGCGGGGACGGCTCGGCGGCGACGACCTGCACAGCGTGACGCTGTTGCGCGGCGCCCTCGTCGAGACGCTCCGCGCCGAGGCGCTGGCCGCAGGGGCGCGCATCGTCACCGGCGAACGCCTGGTGGACGCCGTCACGACGGACACCGGTGTACGCGCGGTCTTCGCGAGCGGCCGCACGGCCGAGGCGTCCCTGCTCATCGGCGCGGACGGCATCCACTCGGTGACCCGCGCCCTGCTCGACCCGCACGCACCCGTGCCCGCCTACGCCGGTCTGTACAGCATCTCCGGCGTCTCCGAAGGCGTGCACGTCGAACCCGGCGTCTTCCACTTGACGTTCGCCCGCAACGGCGCCTTCCTCCACCTCGCGGCCCCGGACGGCAGGGTCTGGTGGTCGGCCCAGGTCGCGAGCCCCGGGGAGCCGGACCTCGACCGCACCGAGGACGGGTGGCTCAGCCACCTCGCCGGTCTGCACCGGCACGAACGGGTGCCGTCCGCCGTCCTCGCCGCCACCACCGCACTGCACCGCCCCACCCTGACGCACTCCCTGGAGGCGGTGACGGTCCGGCACGGCGACCGCATCGTGCTGCTCGGGGACGCCGACCATCCCGTGGGCGCCGGCCAGGGGGCGTCGATGGCGCTGGAGGACGCCCTCGTGCTCGCGCGTTCGCTCGGCACGGCGACCTCCGTGCCGGCCGCCCTCTCGGCATACGACGCGGCGCGCTCGGACCGGCTCGCCCGGATGGCCAGGGCGGCGGCGGGCAACCGCGACTCCAAGACGGCAGGCCCGCTCGGCCGTTGGGCGCGGGACCTGATGATGCCGGTCGGCATCCGCCTCTTCCACGAGAAGGCCACGGCCTGGCTCTACACGTACGACTGCGGCGAACTCCCCGCCGCGCGGGCGGGCGTGCTCCGGGACTGACGCCCGTGGCCGGCCCGGAGCCCGGGGATATATCGGCTGCGGTCCGGCCGTGTGGTGGTGTGGGATCGGGGCATGACGATCGCACTCGGCACACCGGACACCGGGGGACTGGCCGCGGCGGCGGACGCGCTGCGCGAGTGGCAGGCCGAGGGCGCCCCGATGCAACTGCACCCGGGCGACCTCGGCTGGTACGGGCGCAACGGCCCCCACGCCACCGCCGCAGCGGTCAGGACGTGGAGCCGGGCGGGGCGGATCCTCGCCGTCGGACTGCTCGACGGCCCCGGCCTGGTCCGGCTGACGACCGCGCCGGACGTCCGCGGCGACGAAGCGCTCGCGCGACGGCTGGCCGACGACCTGTCCGACCCCGCGCACGGGGTGCTTCCGACGGGCAGGGCGGCCGTCGAGGCGCCGCGGGACGCGCTGGTCCGGGAGGTGCTGGGGGAGCGGGGCTGGGGCATCGACGAGCCGTGGACGCCGCTGTGCCGCGACCTGACCGGGCCGGTGCCCGCACCCGGTCCGGCGGTCGAGGCCGCCGGTCCCGACCGGGCCGGCGAGGTGGCGGCCGTCCACCGCTCGGCGTTCCCGGGCTCGCGGTTCACGGAGGCGTCGTGGCGGGCGATGGCCGCGGGGCCGCTGTTCGCCGACGCCCGCTGCCTGCTCGGGCGCGACGAACGGGGCCACGCGGTGGCGACGGTGACGGTGTGGTCCGCCGGCCCGGGACGACCGGGGCTCCTCGAACCGATGGGGGTGCACCGGGAGCACCGCCGCCGGGGCCACGGCCGGGCGATCACCCTGGCCGCGGCGGCCGTGCTCCGGGACCTCGGCGCGTCGAGCGCACTCGTGTGCACCCCGGGCTCCAACACGGGCGGCGTCGCCGCGTACGTGTCGGCGGGCTTCGAGCGGCGCCCCGAGATCCACGACCGGTACCGGAGCGCCTGAGGGCGGACGCCGCTCGCTGATCATGGACGGCGCGGTTCGGGGCACACGGCGGGCGACGACATACGCGACCCGCCGAAGGAGACGCCGGTGCCGATACGCAGAACGAGAGGCGCGACACCCCGCCCCCGCACCACGGGCGCCCTGCGGAGTCCCCTGCTCACCCTCGCCCTCGCCGGCGCCGTGATCGGCGCCGCCGTCCTCCTGTTCGTCCGCTTCGCGCACTGGGCCGGCACCCACCCGGTCACCGCCGTGCTGCTGGCGCTGCTCGCCCTGCCGGTCCTCTACGTCCTGTTCCGGGCCATGCCCCGCGCCCGTGAGCTCCGCCGGGCGGCCCGCGCCGGCATGACCCCGCCGGCCGGGGAAGAGGCCGCGCCCGGACCTGAGCCCGCCCCGCGGGTCCCGGCCGGCCCCACCGGTGCCCACGACGGGCTCACCGCCGTACTCCCGCCCCCCGCCCCCGACTTCACCGCCCTCGACCCGGACGGCTTCGAGGCCGCGGTGGCCGCGCTGTGCGAGCGGGACGGCTGCCAGGAGGTCGAAGTGGTCGGCGGAGCAGGTGACTTGGGGGCCGACGTCCTCGCCACGGCCCCGGACGGCCGCCGCGTCGTCGTGCAGTGCAAGCAGTACGGTCCCGAGCACAAGGTGGGCTCCCAGGACCTCCAGCGCTTCGGCGGCACCTGCTGGACGGTCCACGGCGCGCAACTCGCCGCCGTGGTGACGACCAGCGAGTTCACCGCACCCGCCCTGGAGTACGCGGAGGCGTGCGGCATCCGCTGCGTGGACGGCACCGAACTCGCGGCCTGGGCGGAGGGCTCGGGCGCGGCCCCCTGGGGCCCGGTGATGCTGGACACGGCCTGAGCAGCCCCGCCGGACCCGGGCGCCGGTCGCGCCCTCACGGGGGAGGAACCCGCCATGGAGGCTCTCGCCCCGCCCGGCGGTGGTTCCGCGGAACGCATGGACGGCACGCCGGCCCGTACGGGAGGCTCGGGGGATGATCGAGCGAGAGACAGCGGTACGCCTCGTCGAGGAGCAGTTGGAGCGCGAGCACCGCGAGTGGCTGGCCAAGGGCGTGGAGCAGCCGGCCGTCGCCGTGGCCGAAGTCGAGGAACACGAGCTGGTGTGGATCGTGTACTGGCAGTCGGTCGAGTACCTGCGGACCGCGTCCTTCAGGGACATGCTGCTGGGCATCGGGCCGTACCTGGTCGACCGCGTCGACGGGGGCCTGCACAGGATCGGCGCACTCTCGGCGGTGTCCGGCGCGTGGAAGGACGACTACCGCGGCCGGATCAGGGGACTGCCCGTACGGACGGCTGTGGACGACCTCCACGACGCCGTACGGGCGGCCGCCGCCGAACACGGACGGCTGCACGCCGTACGGATGCTCCGCGGCAAGCTGCCGGGCATGCCGCCCGCGGCGGCGGCCGACTACGCGCGCACCCTGCTGGACGGCGAGCCGCCCGCGCACTTCGTGGCCGCCGCGACGGCGGAGCTGGTGGAACCCGTCAACCCGGTCGAACGTGTGGAGACCGTCCGGCCCGGCCGCGCACCCTAGGGCCTGTCCGACCATTCCCGTCGCCGGTCCAGATGCCGGATCACCGGGGTCGCCGTCGCGCCGTGCAGGAGTACGGAGACCAGCACGGTGAACGCCGTGACCGCCCACAGCTCGTCGGCGTAGCGCGTGAAAGGCCCTTCGCCGAGCGCGTACGCCAGGTAGAAGAGCGAGCCGATGCCCCGGATGCCGAACAGGGCCGTGACCGCCCGCTCGCGCGGTCCGGCCGGGAAGCCCAGCTGCGCGGCGGCGCCGGCGGCCGGGCGGATCACCAGGATGAGCGCGAGGCCGAGGAGCGCCCCCTGCCACGGGAGGTCCGCCAGCCCGTCGGCGACCAGATAGCCGCCCAGCAGGAACAGCAGCACGGCGGTCAGCAGACGCTCGATCTGTTCGCTGAAGCCGTGCAGCACCTGGTGGTAGCCGTGGCCGCGTTCGGCGCCCCGGATGGTGCACGCCGTGACGAACACCGCGAGGAAGCCGTACCCGTGGAGCAGCTCGGTCAGCCCGTACGCCGTGAACGTGGCCCCCAGCGCGGTGAAGCCCTCCATCTGCCGCGAGAGGCGGACGTACCGGGAGCGGAAGAACAGCCGGCCGAGCAGCCGCCCCACGGCCACCCCCGCCACCAGCCCGACCACCGCCCGCACCAGCACATCGGCCAGCAGCCAGTGGCCGATCCACCCCGCCGACCAGCCGTCGCCCGCAGCCGCCGCGAGCGCCACGGCGGCCAGCACGAACGGCATCGCGAGCCCGTCGTTGAGACCGGCCTCCGAGGTCAGCGTGAACCGCACCTCCTCCTCGTCCTCCTCGTCGTCCCCGCTCGTCGGCTCCCCGACCCGCACCTCCGCCGCCAGCACCGGATCGGTCGGCGCCAGCGCGCCGGCCAGCAGCAGGGCCACCGCCGGCGGCCAGCCCATCAGCCACCAGCCGAGCAGCGCCACGCCACCGATGGTCAACGGCAGGGCAAGCCCGAGGAACCGCCAGGCCCCCGCCCAGGCACGCCATCCGAAGGGCCGGTCGATCGCGAGCCCGGCCCCCATCAGCGAGACGATCACGCAGACTTCCGTCACATGCTCGACCCACACCCGGTCCCGAACCGGGTCCACGACGGGCACGCCGAGCGGCAGCAGCGCGAGCGCCGCACCCGCCACCAGGAACACCATGGGCATCGAGAAGGGACGCCGACGGACGAGCGGGGGAAGGACGGCGGCCAGCAGGATGCCGATCCCCGCAGCCGCGTATATGCCGTGCATCGACGTCATCCGGTACCGCGTCCTCCATCGGGTCTGCCGCGGCCGGTCGCACCGGCCCCGTATGCGGCGGGAGGAACCCCGGGTACCCGGCGGCCCGGTTCCCATACCCCCGGATGCATGAGGGCGGCAGCCGGGGCAACGTGAGGGGCATGACGACGAAGCTCGGTGCCTTTGTTCTCGGTACGCCCGACCCCGCCGCCCTGGCCGATTTCTACCGCGCCCTGCTGGGCTGGGAGGAGGTCGAACGGGACCCCGAGTGGGTCCGGCTGAGGGCCCCCGAGCGGGAGCGCCCGAGTCTCAGCTTCCAGCTCGAAGCGGACCACACGCCTCCGGTGTGGCCGCAACTCCCGGGCACCCAGCAGATGCAGGCGCACCTGGACCTGGAGGTGGACGACCTGGAGGCGGAGACCCAGCGGGCGTGTGCCCTGGGCGCGACGCTGGAGGAGCTCCAGCCGCAGAAGGACGTCCGGGTCCTGCGCGACCCCCACGGCCACCCCTTCTGCCTGTTCCTCCCGGGGGCCTGACACGCCCCGGCGGCCCGGGCCGTCACACGCCGGCCGCCGGCGCCCAGGATCTCCAGGGGCACCGGCGGCCGGTTCCACGTGCCGGACGTACCTCAGACGGGCACGGCCCCCGAGTGGTCGGGCCGGTCGGCCTCCGCGGCGGAGGCGCCGCGGCTCAGCAGGGTGTCGGCGGTGCTCAGGGCCTCGCGCACGTCACTGACGCCCGTCATGACGCACAGGGTGTACGCGGTGTCCTCCCGTTGCCGGACGGTCTCCGGGGTGGAACGGCGCTCGTCCTCGATCACCGCGTCGGCATATCGGGACAGTGCGGCACGCAGGTCCGCGGGCGTGGGAAGCAGCACAGCCAACTCCTCTCAACTGAACTGACCCTCCCGAGCCGACAAGGTGGCCGGGGAGGGGGCGTCGCTCACGACGATCATCGGATTCCCCGTCACGCGCGGACCATTCCAACCGTTTTCGGCCGAAGTCGAATTCCCGCGCCCCCGTTGACGGCGACGTCACGGGGCACACGTCCTCCATGGCCGGGGCGGCCGTCCTGCGGATGTGGACACCCAGCCCCGCACGGCAGGCCCCCCGGTCATCCGTCCTTCCCGGCCGGCACGGGTTCGGCCGACGACCCGGTGACCGCCGCGGCCCGGTCCTCGTAGGGGAATCCGTAGCGTGCCAGGCAGTGCCACACCTTCTTGACCGCCTGAGGATCGAAGCGCCCCGCGCACGCCGCTTCCCCGACGATCCGGGGGTCGAGGACGCCGTCCACGGCGATGGCCGCGCCCAGGTCGACGTACTCTTGACCCCGGTAGCCGGGGTGCCGGCGCAGCTCGTCCACCGTGAGGCGGAACCCGGGGTGCCACTCCACCGGACAGCCCAGCCGTTCGGCCGCCGCCGCCACCTCGGTCCCCCGGTAGCAGGGGTCCAGGACCAGCGCCTCCACATCGCGGTCCGGGCGGACCGGCCCGTGCACCTGCGACTCGATGTAGTCGTCGAGCACATCCTGCTCATCGGCCAGCGCGAGGGCGATCAGGCCCATACGCGCGGCGACCCCGAAGTCCGTGGGCTCGAGGAAGCTGTCCGGATAACAGAAGGTCGTACGCTCCAGCGCCCCGACGCCCAACCGGAAGTGCGCCGAGCCGAACCTCGGCGCTCCGCCGACCGCGTACCGGCGGAAGTTCAACGCCCCGTAGACGGGCCGGTCCCCGGCCGGTGCGTCGTCGTACGCGCCGCCGAAGATCCTGCTCTCCCAGCGCCACCGGTCACCGCCCGGATGGGCCGTCAGGCCGCCGTTGCTCGTGCCGGTCACGAACTGCGAGGCGTAGACGCCGGTCGCGGCCATCGCCTCCAGCAAGGGCCTGCCGGCCGACAGCCGGTCCGGGTGGAAGTTGAGGGTCACGCGCAGGCCGGGGTCCAGAGCCGGACCCGACGCGCGCTCCGCGACATGGGCGAGGGCACGCCGCCGAGGAGTGGGGGAGGAAGGTGCGTTCATCGGCACAGTGTTCCCGCAAGCGCCCCGAGAGCGCAGGGAATTGTTTCCCGCACGGCGACCGGCGGCCGCGCGGGCCCGTGCCGCGTGACGTTATGGTCTTTCCGCCGTGCACAGGACCGACCGGGGGGGCCTTCGTGAGTCTGACCGCACAGATACTGCCGCTCGCCGGCGTGGTCCTGGGCGCCGTCACCTCGTTCGTGGTGACCAGTGCCAACGAGCGTACGAGATGGCGCAGGCAGCAGTCCGTCCGATGGGACGAACGCCGCCTGACCGCCTACGCCGACTACGCCCACGCGGTCAAGGAACTGGCCGCGCGCTACCAGATGCTTGCCGCCGGCCGGGGCCTCACGACCGGTCCCATCCCCGTGGAGGCGACGACCGAGGTCCTGGCCGAGGTGGGCCAGCTGGAGTCGCGGCGCTCCGCGCTCTCGGAGACGCTCGGCCTGCTCGGCGACACGGAGGCGAACACCGCGTCCAAGTCCGTGGACCACTGCCTGTGGCGGCTGGAGTCCCTGGCCCGGGGCGTCGAGACCGCGGTCGAGCAGGACTGGGACCAGGCGTACCTGCAGTTCCGGCAGGCCCGCGACCGGTACGTCGACCGTGCACGGGCCAGCCTCGGCGTGCCGGGGGCCGCCGCCCGCGCCGTGCCCTGGCCGGACGACTGGCGGCCCTCCGCCGGCTGACCGGCGCCAGGGCGTGCGCTACCTTCCTGGGGATATGGACGACGACGCCGAGGCCCCCTTCATCGACCCGGAGTCGGACTACCCGTGCTGCTGGTTCTGCCCGGCGCTGCGGCTGCCGCGCCCCGGCTTCCTCGTCGCGGACCGGCCCAGCCGGGACTGGCCGTTCGACGCGGCGGACGGCTTCCGGTACACCGTGGACACCCGGACCCCGGTCTGCGTGCACCCCGGCCGCGTCGGCCTGGCGGCGGAGCTCACCGCCCGGACCTATGCGGACCCACCGCTGCCGGGCCCCGAGGAGGCCGACCCGCACGGGCGCCCGCGCCGGTGGTGGCGGCTGCGGCGGCCCGGCTTCCCGGCCCCGCCGGCGCGCCGCTAGCCTGGGGCACCATGATGCGTGCCTGGTTGCTGCCGATCGTCTTCCTCGCCGTCGGAGCGGCCGCCGCGGCCGGGTCGATCGTCCGGGGGAGCACCGGCGAAGGCGTCGTCCTCCTGGTGGCCTTCGCGCTGCTCGCGGGCCTCAATTCTCCCTTGGTCTTCCCGAGGTCGGTCAGCGTGGCGGAGGCCCGGCGCCGCAGTGCGGCCGACGGCCGTCCCATCGTGTTCTGGCGGCCGGGCTGCACGTACTGTCTGCGGCTGCGCTTCCGGCTGCGCCGGCACGCCCGCCGGCTGCACTGGGTCGACATCTGGCGCGATCCCGAGGCCGCCGCCGCGGTGCGGGCGGTCAACGACGGCAACGAGACCGTGCCGACCGTCCTCGTGGCGGGGCGGGCCCACACCAACCCGGACCCGGCGTGGGTGCGGGAGCGGTCGGCCCCTTGACGGGACCCCCCCCTGCTACTCCTCGGCCCGCAGCCCCAGCCGGTCCGCCACCGTGCCCAGAGCCGCACCCAGCGGGAGCCCGATCCGCGTGACCGCCTGGCCGTCGCCCCGGGTCGGCTCGCGGTTGACGATGAGCACCGGCTTACCGGCCTGCGCCGCCTGCCGGACGAACCGCAGCCCGGACATCACCGTCAGCGAGGACCCCAGAACGAGCAGTGAGTCCGCCGTACGGACCAGCTCCCGGCAGTGCTCCACCCGTGCCGGGGGCACCGACTCGCCGAAGAACACCACGTCCGGCTTGAGGATGCCGCCGCAGACCTCGCACGGCACCACCCGGAAGTCCCCGACCTGCTCGTCGGTGAGGTCGGCGTCACCGTCCGGATTGACCCCGGCCGCCACCGGCTGGAAACCGGGGTTCGCCTCCTCCAGGCGCCGGGCGACCTCGCGCCGCGCGACGAGCGTGCCGCAGTTCAGGCAGACGACCCGGTCCAGGCCCCCGTGGAGCTCCACCACGTCCTCGCTGCCGGCGGCCTGGTGCAGGCCGTCGACGTTCTGGGTGATCACCCCGGCGAGCCTGCCACCGCGCCCGAACGCGGCGACCGCCCGGTGGCCGGCGTTCGGGAGGGCGCGCCGGAAGGTCTTCCAGCCGAGGTGGCTGCGGGCCCAGTACCGCTGCCGGGCTCGGGCGCCGGACGTGAAGTCCTGGTACGTCATCGGGGTGTGCCGGCTCAGACTTCCGCCCTCGCCCCGGTAGTCGGGGATGCCGGACTCCGTCGAGATGCCGGCTCCGCTCAGCACCAGCACACCGCCCCGGCCGAGCGCTTCGACCACGGGTTCCAGGTCGGTGGTGGCCGGGGGCAGCCCCGCGGTGGGGGTCCAGCTCAGAGTGGGGCGCATGCGCATTCCTCCAGAGTACGGAACCGGCCGCCCACCGCCCCGCCCTCAGGGCAGCAGCTCGATGTACCCGTCGGTGCCGTGCACGCGGATGCGCTGCCCGTCCCGGATGCGCCGGGTGGCGTGCTCGACGCCCACGACGGCCGGGAGCCCGTACTCCCGGGCGATCACCGCGCCGTGGGTCATCAGCCCGCCCACCTCGGTCACCAGACCCGCGATCCCCACGAACAGCGGGGACCAGCTGGGGTCCGTGAAGGTGGTGACCAGGATGTCGCCCGCTTCGAGATCGGCCTCGGCCACGTCCAGGATCACGCGGGCCCGTCCCTCGACGGTCCCGGCGGACACCGGCAGGCCGCTCAGCGCGCCCTCCGGCGCGTCGTCCCGCCGGTACGCCCCGTTCACCGCCTCACCGTCCGAGGTGAGCACCCGGGGCGGGGTGAGCGCGCTGTACGCCCGGAACTCCTCCCTGCGCCGCCGGACGAGGTCCTGGTCCACCGCCCCGGAGCGCACGGCGTCACCGAACTCCTCCAGCGTGAGGTAGGAGGCGTCCTCCCAGTCGGCCAGCACTCCGGCTTCGGCCAGGCGGCCGGCCTCCCGGACGAGGGCTTGCCGGTAGAGGAAGTAGCGGCAGACGATCGCGTACTTCGGGTACTCGCGGTACCCGATGAAGGTGCGGACCCGGTCGATCATCCGCTTGGTCTCCTCGGCCTTCCGGTCGCCGTCCGGAAGGGCCCGCAGCCGTGCGAGCACGTCCCGTTCCTTCGCCAGGGCCTTTCGCCGCCCCTCCTCGAAGCGCCGCGCGGCCGTGCCCGGCCCGAAGAGCCGTACGTTGTCGAGGATCACCGGCACGAGCGCGGTGGGGCGCTCGCTCCAGCGCGGCCGGGTGATGTCGATCTCCCCGACGCACCGCATGCCGTACCGGGCGAGGTACGCCTCGATGGCCTCGCGGGCCTCGGCCCCGCCGGGGACTCCTCCCAGCCCGTCCAGCAGGCCGTCGTCGTCCACGGCGCCCCGCAGGTACGCCACCACCTCCGGATACGGGCGGATCGCGTCGGCGACGTCCAGGAGGGCGAGGCCCATCTCCGAGGTCACGTTGTCGGGGGCGGACAGGGTGAGCGTGTCGGCCGCGTTCTTCTCGCCCAGCCATTCCAGCAGCTTGTCGTTGAGCCACCAGGTGGACTCCATGCCCGCCATGATCGCCTGCATGCTCACGGGGTCGCCGAGTACCCGCTTGTGCTCCGCGAAGGCCGTCGGCAGGTAGTCGAACAGGGCGGTCCCGGAACGCGTCCGGATCTCACGCTCCAGGGCGGCGACGGACTCCTCGCTGCGCGCGATCAAGCCGGCGACGACGGCCGGGTCGGTCGCGATCGGGGCGGGCGCGCCACCGGCCGGCGGCGCGGCGGGTGCCGGGTCCGGGAGTGCCGGGACGAAGCCGGGGCGGGCGAGGACGGTCTCCAGGGCGTCCCTGACCAGCGGGTCGCCCTTGCCCATCATGTCCAGGAGCCCGGCCCGGACGGAGGGCGAGGCGAGGCGCCGGGTGACGTCCACGAACAGCCGCCCGCCGGCCTCCACCATCGGAGCCATGGCCGTCAGCCGCCACATCGACAGCCCCAGGGGCTTCATCGCGTCGGTCATCATCTGCTGATGCCCGACGGAGACGTAGACGTGGTTCCCGTCGTCCGCCGCGTCCGGGACGGGGAACAGCGTCGTGATCGGCCGGCTCTGGACGATCCGGAAACCGTCGTCGGACAGGCACCACTCGATGTCCTGCGGGCGGCCGAAGTGCTTCTCGGCCCGCCGCCCGAGCTCCACCAGGCCGAGGACCTGCTCGTCCGTCAGGGCCGGCTCCTCTCGCCGTCCCGCGTCGACCGCCACCTCCCGCGTGCCACCGCCCTCCAGGGCCTCGACGGCACGCTCCTTGACGGCGATCGACCGGCTGGTGATCTCACCGTCGCGCACGGTGAAGACGTCCGGGTTGACCAGGCCGGAGACCAGGGCCTCGCCCAGCCCGAAGCCGGCGTCCACCGTGGCGTCCCGGCGGTTGCCGGTCACCGGGTCGGCCGTGAAGAGGATGCCCGACGCCCGCGG
Organism: Streptomyces sp. NPDC057249; assembly: GCF_042669245.1. Taxonomy (NCBI): domain Bacteria; kingdom Bacillati; phylum Actinomycetota; class Actinomycetes; order Kitasatosporales; family Streptomycetaceae; genus Streptomyces; species Streptomyces sp. NPDC057249. The sequence continues at coordinate 205,340 of NZ_JBHUXS010000008.1, forward strand.
GAACACCATCCGCTGCACGACGACGGCCATGTGAACGGCTCGGTGGTCGATGCCGCCCCGCCGGCGGTACGTCACGGCCCGCTCGGTGAACAGCGACGCCCAGCACCGGCTGAGGTGACGGAGCACCGACTCCGGACCCACGACGTTCAGATAGGAGTCCTGCTGGCCGGCGAAGGACGCCGTCGGCAGGTCCTCGGCCGTGGCGCTGGACCGCACGGCGTACGCGGCGTGCTCGCCGTGCCGGGCGAGTGCGCCGGTGACCTCCGCCGCCAGGTCCTCCGGCAGCGCGAGGCCCTCGACGGTCCGCCGGATCTCCGCGCTCAGGGTGCGTACGGCCTCCCGGTCGTCCGGGTGCACGCCCGCCAGCCGGTCGAGCTGTTCGGCGACCGCCGGCTCCGCGGCCACGACGCGCCGGAAGGCGTCCGTCGTGACGCAGAATCCGGCCGGCACCCGGACGCCCTCGATCCGCGCCAGCGTGGCCAGGTGCGCGCCCTTGCCGCCGACGGCCGCGACCGGCGCCCCCTCGGCCTCGTTCAGATCCCACACGTACCGCTCGCGCACGCAGCGTCCTCATTTCCGCAGGTCGGGGTGGTCAGGCCGATGATTCTGCGGCACCACCCGGCCCTTGCCGCAAGCCCCCCGGTGCGCTATATGTTGGTTACGGCAGGGAGAGGGTTCTCCCTGCTTCCTGTTTTTGTACGCCGTGCCGGGCGGCCCGCCCGCCACCGGCACGCGCTCCCCGGCCACCTCATCGGGTCAGGCACCGGGCCCGCCCCTCCGCAGCAGTACCGGCCGCAGCCGGCTGTAGCCGCGCACCGACACCGGGCGCAGCGGCCTCAGCGTGTACGCCGCCAGCCCCGCGAGCTCCCCGGCGAGCGCGGTGTCGACCAGGACGGACGCGGGGCGGGCCACCGCCGTGAGCCGGGCCGCGATGTTGACCGCCGCCCCGTAGACGTCACCGAACCGGCCGATCACCGGGCCGTGGGCCAGCCCGGTCCGCACCTGCGGCAGTTTCGGGTCGGCCTGGGCCCGCGCCGTCAGCTCCAGGCCGATCCCGGCGGCATCGGCCGCGGACTCGCAGACGAAGAGCACCTCGTCGCCGATGGTCTTCACCACCTGGCCCCGGCCCTCGGCCACCACATCGCCGGTCAGGGTCTCGAACCGGTCGAGCACGCCCACCAGTTCGGCGCCGTCCAGGCCACGGGTCATCCGGGTGTAGCCCACCATGTCGGTGAACCCGACCGAGCGCTCCCGGACGTGCGCGCCGTCACCGGCCACGGCGCCGTCCGCCTGCTCCTCGGTCAGCAAGTGCCCGGCCTGCGCGACGAGATGACGGCGCCAGACGTACCGCTGGACGCGCTCGATCTCCGGCAGCAGCGCCGCCATGTGCTCCAGAAGGGCTTCCCGGTCGGGCGAGGATTCCCCGCCGCGCCCCATCCAGTCCCGCAAGGTGCCCACCTGCCAGTCGGCGAGCCGGGAGAGGTGATGGCCCAGGGCCCGGGCCATCAGGGTCTCGCTGTGCTCGGTGATCAGCCCGGTCGCGATGAGGCGTTCCCCCGCGCGCAGGGCCTCGACGTCGGCGTCGGTGAAGACCGCGGACTCGTCGTCCACCGCCGGGAACCCGAGCGCGCGCCACACCCGCACGGCACGCTCGAACTCCACCCCGGCGCGCGCGGCCACGTTCCGCCGGGTCCAGACCCGGCCGCCGCCGAGCAGCACCTCCTCCACCGACCCCGCCGCCGCGCCGTCCGGCTCCCCGCTCACGTGGTGTGCACGATCAGGACGTCGAGGCCGGCCTTCCTGGCGACGTCCGCCGGCACCGAGCCGAGGAGCCGCCCCGCGAGCGACCTCAGCCCCCGGTTGCCGACCACCAGGAGGTCCGCCGAGCACTTCCGGGCCGTCCGCACGAGCGAGGGGACCGGCTCGCCCTCCACGGCGACCGTGCGCACCTCGGCCGCGCCCTGGAGGTGGGCGTGGTCTCTCGCGGTCCTCAAGGTCTCCTCGGCGGGGGCGGAGCCCACCACCTGGTATGCCTCCGCGCCCAACTGATCCTGAGCGGCCGCGAGTTCGGGGCCGCGCATGGGTGCGTACGCGCAGGTGATGACGAGCTCGGCGCCGCACACGGCGGCGAGGCGTGCGGCGGCCTCGACGGCCGCGTACGACGATGCGGACCCGTCCGTGCCGACCAGTACGGTCCGATAGGCGGTCAAGGCAAACTCCTTACTCTGAAGTAAACTTACTTCAGAGTAAGGTAAAGGGCGCGGCGGACCCGGGCAAGAGTGCGGTCACCGGACCGGTGGCTTGACGACGCGCCGCGGACCCGACCGCGTTCAGCCGTAGAGGGACACGGCCCCCGGGCTGCCGGCCGCGAAGCGCTGACCCGCGGCGATCTCGTCGGCGACCACCGACCACACGGACTCCTCGTCCCCGAAGGGCAGCGGGTCCACCTCGCTCGTCGTCCGCCGGATGTGCTCCACCTCGCGGTCCAGGCGCTCGAAGTCCGCCTCCTCGTCGGCGTCCTCACCGCTGAAGGCGAACTCCTCCAGCAGCCGCTGGAGCAGCACGGCCACGTGCACGAGGGAGGAGACATCGGAGTGCAGCGCCCGCACGGTCTCCTCGTCCGGGTCGAAGGCGTACACCCTCCCGGAGCCAGGATCGAGCGCGAGGTGCGCGTTCAGCAGCCAGCCGATCACCGGCCACCCGCCCGCGTCCTCGCCGGCGTCGACCACCTCCCGCACGAGGGGGAGCAGCCCCGACTCCGGAGCGGCCGTCCGCAGTGAGAGCGTCCCGGTGGGCACGCCCACGGTGCACAGGAGGCGGGCACCCTCGGTGCGGGCGGCAGCAGGCGGGAATCCGGCGGCGGGCAGGGTGACGATCCGGTCCTCGCCGAAGAGGGCGACGAGTTCGGTACGGGCGATGTCGAACAGCACGGGTGGGGCTCCGGAATCGGCGGCGGGCGGACGAAGGGGAAGGACGAGGGGAACAGCATCGCCCACGCCGGTGAAGCGGTGGGCCCCGGGCTCGCGACGACCGGTCGGGTAGGTTCCCGGCCATGGCTGAACCGAGCTTCCTGCCCTGGCCGCCCGCGCCGATACCCACCGCACGGCTCGTGCTGCGCGAAGCGGAGAGCCGGGACCGCCCGGCGTTCATCGAGTTGTTCGCCTCACCGGAGGTGAACGCCTACCTGGGCGGCCCCCGCCCGCGCGACCGGCTCGCCCTCGAACTGCCCGGAACGCCGGGGAGGCGCCCGGGGCACTTCGTCATCGAACTCGACGGGGCGATGATCGGCACCATCGAGCTCCGACGCCGCGACCTGGAAGGGCCGGACGCGGTCCGCCCGGAGGCCGGGACGGCCGAACTGGGCTACCTGCTGCTGCCGGAGGCATGGGGCCGGGGGTACGCCGCCGAGGCGTGCGCGGCGCTCCTCGACCGGTTCGCCGCGACCTGCCCCGGCGAACCCGTGGTGCTCTTCACCCAGACCGCCAACGCCCGCTCCCTGCGCGTCGCCGAGAAGCTCGGCTTCACCGAGATCCACCGCTTCGAGGCGTGGGGCGCCGAACAGTGGATGGGCGTACGGACCCCGGCCGTGTAACCCGGCACACCACCGGTGTCAGGCGTCGAGCACGGCGGCGACCGCCTCGATCTCGACCAGCTGGTCCCGGTAACCCAGCACCGTGACGCCCATCAGCGTGCTGGGCACGTCGTGCTCGCCGAAGGTGTTCCGGACCACCTGCCAGGCCGTCACCAGGTCCTTCTGGTCGCTCGACGCCACGAGCACCCGGGTACTGATGACGTCCTGGAGCGACGCGCCGGCGGCGCGCAGGGCGACCTCCATGTTCTCGACGGCCTTGAGCGCCTGGCCCGCGTAGTCCCCGACCGCCGCCGTCGAACCGTCGTCGTTCAACGGGCACGCCCCGGCGAGGAAGATCAGCCGCGACTCGGCGGGCGCCGTGGCCGCGTACGCGTACTCGGCGACATCGGAGAGGGCGGCCGAGCGGATCAGGGTGACGGCGCGGGGCATGTCGCGGGGTCCAATCGCGTAGAGAGCCGAACCCGGACATCCTGCCAGCGAAGGCCGCGCCCGTCTCCTCCATTTCCGCCCACGGCCTCCCTGGACGGAACACCTAGAGCACGTCCGCCGCCGCCCACCGCAGCCCGCCCAGCAGATGCGCGCGGAACGCCGGATCGGAGTAGGCGGCCTCCGCGTGTCCGAGAGCCGTGAAGAACGAGCGGCCCGCGCCGGACTCGCGGCACCAGATCAAGGGGTGGTCGGCCCCCATGCCACCGCCCTCGTAACCGGACTCGGCGATCGTCGCCAGGACCCGCACCCCGGGGAGGTGGCGCGGGTTGCTCCGGAAGTCGTACCACTCGTCCTCCCGGTCCCAGCGCGGCGGCAGATGGCGTGTCGCCGGGTGGTCCCGGTCCTCGATCAGCACGGTGCCGGGCTGGAAGGCGGGGTGCCCGGCGAAGCGTGCGCCGACCAGTTCCCCGTAGTACGGCCAGCCGTACTCGGTGCACGCGGCGGAGTGGACGCCCATGAAACCGCAGCCGTCGGAGACCCGGCGGCGCAGCGCGGCCCGCCCCTCCGGTGTGAGCACGTCCCCGCTGGTGGACAGGAAGACCACCGCGTCGCGCCCCGCCAGGGACGCGTCCGTGAAGACCGAGGGGTCCTCGGAGCACTCCACCCCGAACCCGTGCTCCTCGCCCAGTTCGCGCAGGGCCGCCCGCCCCGCGGGGATCGAGTCGTGGCGGTAGTCCGCGGTGCGGGTGAAGACGAGAACGTCCGACAGGCGGCCGGCAGGGGGCATGCTGCGACTCCGGTTTCCAGGGCTGTGCGCGGTGGCGACGGTCAACGGCAGTGTGCCCCGGAAGCGGGGCGTCCCATGCGTACGTACCGGTTGGGCAACCGTTCGAAGACGCAGGACCACCTCTGCCCGGCGCGTCCCTAGACTCGCCGCATGAACAACCTGACGTGCACCCACTGCGGAACCGTCGGCCTGGAGGACGGCTTCATCGAGGACGCCGGCGACCACTCGCGCGGATACGCCCGCTGGATCGAGGGCGCCCTGGAGCGCGGGGTGTTCGGCGGCGCCAAGCGCATGGGCCGGCCGCGCCGGCAGATCGAGGCGTTCCGCTGCCCCAAGTGCGGACACCTCGACCTGTTCGCCACCGGCCAGGTGTAGGGCCCGCCCGGCGGACCCCTCCGCTTCGGATACGCCGACGATATGCGGCGGCTCGTAGCATGGCCGCATGCGTGTGCTGATCGTCGAGGACGAACCGTATATGGCGGAAGCCATCCGCGACGGTCTGCGGCTGGAGGCCATCGCGGCCGACATCGCCGGCGACGGCGGCACCGCGCTCGAACTGCTGAGCATCAACACCTACGACATCGCCGTCCTCGACCGGGACATTCCCGGCCCCTCCGGCGACGAGATCGCCCGGCGCATCGTCGCCTCCGGGAGCGGCATGCCGATCCTGATGCTCACCGCCGCCGACCGTCTGGACGACAAGGCGTCCGGCTTCGGACTCGGCGCCGACGACTACCTCACCAAGCCCTTCGCCATGCGGGAGCTGGTGCTCAGACTCCGGGCGCTGGACCGCAGACGCGCGCACAGCCGGCCACCCGTGCAGGAGGTCGCGGGCCTGCGCCTCGACCCGTTCCGCCGTGAGACCTACCGCGACGGCCGCTACGTCGCACTGACCCGTAAACAGTTCGCGGTACTCGAAGTCCTCGTCGCCGCGGAAGGCGGCGTCGTCAGCGCCGAGGAACTCCTGCGACGGGCGTGGGACGAGAACGCCGACCCGTTCACCAACGCCGTACGCATCACGGTCTCCGCCCTGCGCAAGCGGCTCGGCGAGCCGTGGGTCATCGCCACCGTGCCCGGCGTCGGCTACCGCATCGACACCACGCCGGCACCCGGCGACCGGGCGGCGGACCGTGGCTAGACAGCCCGGCCCGAGCATCCGCCTCAAGCTCACCCTCAGCTACACCGGATTCGTCCTGCTGGCGGGCATCCTGATGCTCGTCACCGGGTGGCTGTTCCTGACGCGCGTCCCGCACATCGGGCTGGTCTTCGTGCCCGACTACCAACTCGCCGTCGCCCGCGACTTCGCCCCGCTGGCCGCCGTGACACTCGCGTCCCTGCTGGTGTTCGGGCTCGGCGGCGGTTGGTTCCTCGCCGGCCGCATGCTCGCCCCGCTCAACAGCATCACGCAGGCCACCCGCACGGCCGCCGCGGGCTCCCTCTCCCACCGCATCCGGCTCCCCGGACGCCAGGACGAGTTCCGCGAACTCGCCGACGCCTTCGACACGATGCTCGCGCAGCTCGAAGCACACGTCGGTGAACAGCGGAGATTCGCGGCCAACGCCTCCCACGAACTGCGCACCCCGCTCGCCGTGACGAAGGCACTGCTCGACGTGGCCCGCGCCGATCCGGACCGCGGCACCGATCCGCTCGTCGACCGCCTGCACACCGTCAACACCCGGGCCATCGACCTCACCGAGGCCCTGCTCCTGCTCAGCCGCGCCGACCGGCAGAACTTCGCACGGGAGGACGTCGACCTCTCCCTCGTGGCGGAGGAGGCGACCGAGACGCTCCTGCCGCTCGCCGAGAAACACGGTGTCACCCTGGAGACCGACGGGGACATCGCGCCCACGACCGGCTCGCCGGCCCTGCTGCTCCAGCTGGCCACCAACCTCGTGCACAACGCCGTCGTCCACAACCGGCCCGAGCACGGCAGCGTACGCGTCACCACCGAGGTCCGCCCGCACACCGTGGCGCTCACCGTCGAGAACACCGGTGACCCGGTCCCACCGGACCTCGTCCCCCGCCTCACCGAACCGTTCCAGCGCGGCACGGAACGCGTGCACACCGACCACCCCGGCGCGGGGCTCGGCCTGGCCATCGTCAGATCCATCACCCACGCGCACCACGGCACGCTCACCCTCGCCCCGCGCCCGGCCGGCGGACTCCGCGTCACGGTCGAACTGCCCGCCGCCACGCCTCCGCCACGACCCTGACCGCACATATCGCCCGCGTATGGAGATGCGCATACGCCCCCGCAACAGCCCCGCGTATTGACTGGGCGGCATGGATCAGAACAGCGCACTGCCCACCTCGGCCGGCCGCGTACGAAGAGTCCTCCGCCTGGTCGTGCTCACCGCTCTCGGCGTCGTCGCGGTGGCCGTCGCCCCGTTCGTGCTGCGCATGTTCGTGGTGTCCGTGCCCATGGTCGTCCACGGTGGCTGGTACGCCTGGTTCTGCACGTTCAACGGCGTGATGCTGACCATGGTGGCCGCGCTGCCGCTGTCCGCCCTGATCGTGTGGCTCCTGACGCGCAGGCGCCGGGCGGCGGGGGTCGAGCCGGCCCGGGCGCGACGCGTGTCGCTGGCCGATGTCGCCATGGTCCACGGGACGTTGCCGTGGGTCTGGCTCGTCCTGATGCCCGGCGCGCACGCCGGTGAGGTCCCCGGCCGCGTCAGCCTGGTGCCGCTCGTGGACCTGGTCACGATGGGGCCGCTCGGGCTGCTCGGCAATCTGCTGGTGTTCGCCGCGCTCGGCTTCTTCGCCCCGATGCGGTACGCCGCGCTGGCGTCGCTGCCGCGCGTGCTGGCGCTCGGGGCCGGCCTCTCGGTGCTGCTGGAAACCCTCCAATACGTGCTCCGGCTCGACCGCGTCTCCTCGGTGGACGACGTCCTGGTCAACGCGGCCGGCGCCGCGCTGGCCGCCCTCGCGTCCACCCGTTGGTGGCTGCCGCGCGCGGCGGACGTTCACGCGTAGGCGGCCAGGAAGGCCCGGATGCCGCCGTCGGCGTAGCGGTCCAGTTCGGCGGTGGTGTGCTGGGCGCTGCCGTGGAACATGGCCTGGTTCACCGGAATCCACAGCAGCAGCCCGGAGAAGTGGTGGGCGGCCAGGAGCGGGTCGGGGGTCTTGAGGAGCCCTTGGTCGGTGAGACGGCGGAACGTGTCCGCCAGCGTGGCGAGGACCCGCTCGAACCCCTGCTCGTACCAGGCGGCGCCGAGCTCCGGAAAGGCGTCGGCGTTGGCGATGATCAGGCGCCGCAACTGGATCACCTGGGGCCGGGTGAGCGCCGTGAGGAACTGCCGGGCGAGCCGGTTCAGGTTCTCGGCGAGGGATTCCGCGTCGGCGGGGATGTCGGCCACCAGGTGGACCAAGGCGTCGATCCGGTCCGTGGTGGCCAGCACGATGTCGGCGAACAGCTTCTCCTTGTCCGCGAAGTGCTTGTAGACGGTCTGCTTGGAGACCGCGGCCAGCTTCGCGATGTCGTCCATGCTCGTGCCCGCGTATCCCTTGTTCAGGAACACATCGGTCGCGGCCTCCAGGATCGCCTGGTGCTTGCGCGCTGACCGGCTGTCCATCGTCGGCTCCCTCTCCACGTCCGCTTCTGCCTGCCTCCGAAGGGTACTGGACTGACCAGTACTCGTGTGAGTACTGTACCGTCCAGTTCCAGACCGCGGCGCTCGCTGCGGTCCGGAATCCATGTCAAGCAGTGCATCGATGGGGGTATTTCGCATGAGCAGGACCGTGGACAACGCCGTGGAGAAGGTCGTCTCCGCCGACGGAACGGCGATCGCGTACGAGAAGCAGGGCACCGGCCCGGCCGTGGTGCTCGTCGGCGGCGCCCTCATGACCCGGGGCGCCTCCGCCGAACTCGCCGCACTGCTGGCCGGGCACTTCACGGTGATCACGTACGACCGCCGAGGGCGGGGCGAGAGCGGGGACGGTTCCGCTTACGAGGTGCGGCGCGAGATCGAGGACATCGACGCGCTCATCGAGGGCCCGGGCGGCGGCTCCGCGATGCTGTTCGGGATGTCCTCGGGCGCCGTTCTCGCCCTGGAGGCGACGGCCCGGGGAAGCGCCGTCCCGCGTCTGGCGCTCTACGAGCCGCCGTTCGTCACGGACGACAGCCGGCCGCCGCTGCCCGCCGATTACGTGGCGCACCTGACGGAGCTGACCGGCCGCGGGGCGTACGGGGACGCCGTCGAGTACTTCATGACGGTGGCGGTCGGCGTGCCCGGCGAGATGGTCGCGGGCATGCGGCAGGCCCCCTTCTGGGCGGACCTGGAAGCCGTCGCCCACACCCTCCCGTACGACGGCCGGATCATGGGCGAATCCATGTCCGGCCGCCCGCTGCCGGTCGAACGCTGGGCGTCCGTGACCGTGCCCGTCCTCGTCGGCAGCGGAGACAGGGGCGCGCCGCACATGCTGACCGGTGCCCGTGAACTCGCGGCGGCGGGCGACAACTACACCCTCCGGGTCTTCCCGGGGGAGGAGCACGACATCTCGGCGCAGGTCATGGCGCCGGCCCTCGCCGCCTTCTTCGGCGGCGCGGAGGCGCGGTAGGCGGCACGACCGACGTTCACCCACCCCCATCAGAAGGAGGCACCGCGATGACCGCACAGGTCAAGGGACCCGCCAGCTACTTCCCCTCCATCGAGAAGAAGTACGGCCGGCCCGTCGAGGAGTGGAAGGACATGATCCGCGCGTCCGACCTGACCGGACACATGGAACTCGTCGCCTGGCTCAAGGCCGAACACGGCCTGGGCCACGGTCACGCCAACGCCCTGGTCGCCCACACGCTGGCCGAACAGGGCAAGTGACCCCGGGGTCCGCCCGCTCCGTGGACCACGGAACGGGCGGACCGGCGGCGGGGGAGGGGGTCACGCCGGATCGAGTGCACCGTCCCGGGGGGCCTCCTCGGCCGGGGCGGCCGCACGCAGCGCCGCCTCGACGCGGCGGTTGTTCGTCATGGACGCGGTGACGGCCGTCATCGTCAGGAGCAGGGCCGCGGCGGTGTAGAGCGGAGTGCGGATGTCGTACGCGGACGCCAGCCAGCCGCCGACGAAGGCCCCCAGGGGCGCGGCGCACATCGCGAGCATCCGGGAGGTGGAGGCGACCCGGCCCATGAGGTGGCCCGGAACGATCGCCTGCCGCAGGGAGGGCCCGAGCACCATCGTGGCGCCCATGGCCGCCCCGCAGACGGCGAGCGCAAGTCCGGCCACGTACGGGTCGGAGGCGGAGGCCAGGCCCAGGATCGCCAGCCCCTCGACGGCGGCCGTGCAGGTCAGCGCGGTTCCGGTGCCGAGGCGCCGGCCCAGCCGGGAGGCGACGGCCGCGCCGAACAGGCCGCCCGCGGCCTCGGCGGTCAGCAGCAGACCGAAGCCGTACGCGCCGATGCCGAGGCGCTCGTGCGCGAAGAGGACGAGGACCGTCTCCACGGCGAGGAAGGCGATGTTCCCGACCGCCGGGCGCAGCGCCAGCCCGAGCAGCAACTGGTTCCGGAAGACGTAGGAGGCGCCGGCCCGGGCCTGCCTGAGCAGCGACTCACGGGCTTCCGGCACGGGCCGGGGCATGGCCGGCAGCGTACGCACGAGGAGCGCGGAGAGTGCGAAGGACACGGCGTCGGCGACCAGCGGCACGGCCCGTCCGAGGGCGAGCAGCGCGCTGCCCGCCGGTGGCCCCGCGAAGCCGGACATGGCGGTCTGGGCGCCGCGCAGACGGGAGTTGGCGAGCTCCAGCCGCGCGGGGTCGCGGCTGAGCAGGTCCGGCAGATAGGCCGTGGCGGCGGTGTCGAAGAAGAGCCCGCCGAGGCCGAGCAGGAAGGCGACGGCCGCCAGCAGCGGGATGCTCAGCACGTCGAGCCCGGCCGCCGCGGCGGGTATCGCGAGCAGCACCGCACGTGCGGTGTCGGCCACCCACATGGTGCGCCGGCGGTCCCAGCGGTCCACGAGCGCACCGCCGAGGATTCCGAAGAGCAGCCACGGCAGGGTGCTCGCGGCCGTGACGACGGCGAGGGCCAGCGGGTCACGCGTCAGCGTGAACGCGACGAGCGGCAGTGCGGCGTGCGTGATCCCGTCACCGAGCGAGGAGACCGTCTGGGCCGTCCAGAGCCGGCCGAACCCGCTGGGCAGCTTTGCTGTTCCGGTCCTCATCCGGCGTCCCCCTCGCCCTGTCGGACCGGTGCGGGGCGGAAGAGCGCGAACACGAGCGAGGTGTCCGGCAGCGACGGATCGGAAAGCTCCCGGTACTCGTCCGCCAGGGCCTGCAGCCGGGCCCCCAGCTCCGCGAACTGCTCGTCGGTGAGCCGCAGATGCGCCATCCGCACCTGTCGTTCGCCGTCCGCCGGGGACGCCTCCAGATCCGCCACCGCGTGCCGCATCAGCACATCCGGGCCCCCCTCGCCCGGATTCGGCAGTTCGATCGACCGCGCGGCCATCGCGTAATAGCGCTCCATGACGCCCCGCACCTTGCGGGTCCGCACCACCTTCACCAGACCGGCCCGCTCCAGGAGCCGCACGTGGTAGCTGGAACTCCCCTTCGCGAGGCCGACCCGCTCGGCGATCTGGGTGATCGTCGCCGGCTCGAAGCGGAGCACGGCCATGATCCGGTGGCGCGTCAGGTTGGAGACCGCGCGCAGTTGCTCGTCGGTGGTGACGTGAAACGTCTCGGGGACGTCATCGGTTGGCATGCCCACAATGGTCAACGTTCCTTGACCATTGAGCAAGGGGTTTACGCGACGAGGCGTCGAAAAACGTCCGGACGGCGGGATTCCGCACGTCCCGGGCCTCACCGGAAGGCGTCGGCGTGCTCCACGGCCCACTGCCGGAACGTCCTGGCCGGTGTGCCGGTGACGTGCTGGACGGTGTCGCGCACGGCGAGCAGTTCCTCATTGGCGTCTCCGCCCATGACATCGAGCACCGCGTCCGCGTCCTCCTCCCCGACGACGCCGGCCATCCATCGGCGGGCCTCCGGCCTGCCCATCTCCGTGCACGGCACCGGGCGCCCGATCGCCGACGCGACGGCCTCCACCTGCTGCCGGGCCGGCATCGGCTCCGGGCCGGTCAAGGCGTACGTCCGCCCGCGATGGCCGGGCTCGGTCAGTGCGACCCGGGCCACCGACGCGATGTCCGCGGGATGGATCGTGGGCAGCCCCATGTCCGCGAACGGCGCGCGGACCGCTTCCCCCGCGCGGATCGAGGCTGCCCACAGCAGCGCGTTCGAGGCGAACTGGGTCGGCCGCAGGACGGTCCAGTCCATGCCGCTGTCCTTCAGCAGCCGCTCAACCGCCAGATTCTCGGCGGCGGGGCCGAGATGAGGATGGGTCAGGGCGGTGATGGACGACACCAGCACCACGTGCTCCACGCCCGCCCGCCGCGCCGCCGCGACGATGTCCGCGTCCGGCCCCACCCGCGACGGCAGGAACAGCGACCGCACCCCGGTCAGCGCGGTCTCCAGGGACCCCGGCACCGCGAGGTCGCCCTCAACGGCTTCGACCCCGGCGGGGAACGCCGCCCGTGGGACGTCGCGGGTCAGCGCTCTCAGGGGGCCCGCCCCCTGGGCGTGCAACTCCCTCAGTAAGACGCTTCCGATGTTTCCGGTGGCTCCGGTCACCAGGATCATGGCGTGTTCTCCCGTCGTCAGGCGGTGGACTCGGGAACACACTAGAAACTCAAGCACACTTCAGGTCAACGCGATGCCGGCCCGCCCGGGCGGACCGCGGCGGAGCCGGTGCCGCCCGGCACCACGCGCATGCCCAGACCCCGTACGCGGTAGATGCAGACGTCGTCGCCCCACAGCGTCGCGTCCGCCACCGCGTAGGGGCCCCGCTCGTCCCGGCCGGCCTCCACGATGTCCATGTCCACCCGGATCAGCCGGTGGGCCGGGGTGATCTGCCCGCGATACGTCCACGTCGCCTCCCGGCCGGGCAGCACCGGCTCGAACCTGGCGTCGGGCATGCCCTCGGCCGCGTCGCGCTCCAGCAGGTAGTACTGGAGGAGTTGGCACATCGCCTCGACGCCGAGGGAGCCGGGCTGCACTGGGTCCTGGAAGAAGTGGGCCCTGAAGAACCAGGCTTCCGGGCGGACGTCCTTCTCCGCACGCAACCGGCCCAGCCCCGCGCGGCCTCCGTGAGGCCAGTAACCGGTGACGCGGTCCAGCATCAGCAGCATGGGCCCCGGCAGCCGCAGCCGGCCGCCGCAGAAGCGGCCGGGCCGGGTGGTCAGGTCGACGGTGCGGTCGCAGGGCTCGGCCGGACGGGCGCGTTCGTCCGCCGACACCCGCACACCCTGCTGGTCGGCGAAGGCGGACCGGGGGAAGAAGCCGAAGACCGTGTCGAGCGCGAACACCGGCACACCGTCCGCCGTGCACGAGACCCGGAACGATTCGATGACCAGGTCCCCGCTGCGGGAGAGCCGCGTCAGTTCGGCCCGGGTCCGGACGGTGCGCGTCGCCGGCGTCACCTCGCCGGTGACCGTCCCCGTTCCGTCGAGGTTGCGGAACAGCAGGTCCACGTCCGAGGCCAGCGCGCTGCCCACGTACGAGGCGAGCCAGCCGCACGGTTGCAGCGCGGTCTCCATCAGCACCGCGAACGGCATGGTGCGGCCACCGCTCTGCTCGAAGAACCAGGCCCGGTCCGGTACGTCGTACTCCGCGACGACCGCACTCCCTTCCCGCATCCCGCCCTGCGGCCCGTCCACCGACACGATCCGGCTCATGAAGTGGTACGGGGGGCCGGGCAGCCGTGCCACGCCCCGGGGGCCGTCGAAACGCTCGTACATCGTGCCGAACGCCTCGCTCGGCCTGCCCCAGGCGCACGCGAGCAGCGAGGGGTAGTCGAACCGGAAGCCGTCGGACGCGGTCGCCACCGGCCGCTCCTCGCGGTGGCCGGCCAGCCCGCCCAGCTGCCGCGGCGGCAACGGCGCCGCGTCCGTCTGCACGGCGGGCGGCCCCGCGTGCCGCCACTGGGCCAGCGGCCAGTCGGGCACCAGCCGAAGTGCCATCCCGCGCCCCAGGAACGCCTTCATCCCGTCCACGGAGCCCAGCACATCGGCGTGGAGCGTCGGCACGGGACCCGTCGACACGCCCCGTACGAACACCTCGTAGACGACCCGCCGGTCCTCCGGGGTCGCCTGGCCCCGGCACATGGCCGTGTAGGGCCGCTCGGTCACGGGCTCGAAGCGCCAGCCGTCCCGGGCGACGGTGCAGCCCATGGCCGTCAAATAGAAGGCCATGGCCTGGAGTCCGCCCTGGAGCATCAGCGTTCCCGGCATGCACGGGTCGTTGTGGAAGTGCCCGGAGAAGAACCAGTCGTCCGGCGACAGAGAGGTCTCGGCGCGCAGATACCCGCGGCCCCACGGCCCGCCCGCCGGGTCGAACACGCTCACCTCGTCCAGCAGCCGCAGCCTCTCCCCGTCGAGCCCCGGCGTGCGGACATGGGCCGCCGTCGCCTCCCAGCCGGGGCCGAAACAGTCCACCGGCCGCCCTTCCGCGAGGGCCCGCAGCTCATCCGTGCCGAACCGGCTCCGGGTGCAGGGGACAGCCGGCGGGTCGAGCGGCAGACCGTCGCCGTCACCGGGCGGGTGGTCGGCCGGGTCCCACCGGACACCACCGCCGTCGGCGAGCTCCGCAGGGGTGAAGAAGCCGGCCCGGCCCTCGCGGACACTGAGCCGGAGTTCGCCGTCGACACGGCAGTCGTAGTGGAAGAAGGCCAGACGCACGCCGTCGGCCTCCGCGTGGCCGTCGACGTGGATCTCGAAGCACAGCGTGTCCCCGGCCCGCGGCGGCGCCCCGTGGAAGGTGACCTCGCAGCCGAGCAGCCGGTAAGCGCGCTCACCCCGGTTGAGGAGGTCGGCGCCCAGCCAGCTGAGCAGCAGCAGGTCCGCCTGGCCCGCCTCGATCAGGACACCGGACGGCATGTGGCCGGTGGAGTCCAGATACCAGCTGTCCGGCCGGATGTCGGTCTCCGTCCAGATCCTGCCGTCGGTGCGCACCGGCCCTGGCAGGGCGAGCGCCGCGGGCACCGCGTCGATGCCGGTGACCCGGTCCGCGAACAGCATCGGCGGCGCGGGCATGCGGGTCTGCACCGCGTATCCGTCCTGCTCGGCGAATCGCTCCCCGAACAGGGCGGAGATCTTCTGCGTCGCGAGGTACTCCAGCTGGGCACGGTCGAACTTGGGCCCCGGCTTCGGCTCCGACGGCTCCGGCGCACCCGCCGGCGGTGCGAGTGGTACGGCCGGGCGCCGCGCGGTGAGTCCGGACGGCGGTACGGGGCCCCCTGCGCGGGCCGGTGCACCGGCCCGCGCCAACGCGGCGACGGCCAGCGCCGACATGCCGAGGAAGCGCTGATGGCTCGCGGTGTGGCGGGCCATCACCTCTTGGTGCAGCTCGGCCGCCCGCAGCCCCAGCCGGGCGACGGCGGCCCGCGGCCCCTCGGCCACGGGGACCCCGACGGCACCGGGGCCGGCCCCTTCCGGCTCCCGCGCCGAGGGTACGGGAGCAGCCGTGGGCCGCCCCGGAGCGTGATCCGGGACCGGCGCCAGGCGCGGGGCCCGGGGGAGGACCGGTACGGAGTGTTCCGGGCGGGGCAGACGCGGAGACGGGACCGGCGACAGGGTGACCGAAGGCCCCGGGACGGGGGGCTCCGCAGCGGCGTCCGCGAGCCGGCCCAGCAGTTCATCGGCGCGCACCGGCACCCCCGCGACGACGAGTTCCGCCACCGCGAGGCACAGCTGCCGCAGTCCGGTGTCCCGGGGGGCGTCCAGCGCCACGGCGACGTGCTCCCGGTCGCCCAGCACCCGTTTGATCCACCCGGTGCACAGCTTTCGCGGTCCGTGCTCGACGAAGACGCGGACGCCGTCCGCCCACGCCTGCTCCACCATCGCCGCGAAGTCGATCGTGCCCATCCCCTGGGCGGTGACCGCGTCGGCGGCGCTCTCGGCCGTCAGCGGATACGCCTGCCCGGTGGCTCCGCTGTAGAACCGCACGCCCGGCACCTCCGCGGTGGGCCGGTGGTGGGCTGCGCGCCACACCTCGCGGACCTCCGCCAGCTCCGGCGCGTGGGCCGCCATGTCGTAGTCCAGCTCGACGGAGAACTCGGCACCCAGCCCGCCCACGACGGCCGCACACGCCTCGGACTCGCCGCCGACGACACACACGCCGGGCGCGTTCACCGCCATCAGGTGGACGGCGGGCTCCCCGGCGAGCGCCGCACGGACGGCATCCGCGCCCGCACCGACCAGGTAGCTCGACCACCGGGAGCCCTGGATGCCGTGCTGCCGCCAGTGGCGCCGCACCGCCCGCAGCTCGCCGGTGAGTTCGGTCGTGAACAGGCCGCTGTCCCGGGTGGCCTCGTACAGTCCCGAGGCGTCCGGCCAGGCGCCCAGCGCGACCAGCGCGGTCGACTCCCCGGAGGAGTACCCGAGCGCGGCATCCGGACGGAGACCGAGCACATCCCGGCTGAACACCGTGTGGCAGACCGCCAGTTCGGCCGCGCGCCAGATCTGCCGCAGCACCCCGTGGCGCGGCCCGGACCGCAGTCGCGTCCCGAGCGCGTGGTGCGTGTCCCGTACGGCCGCGCCGAGCGAGGGCAGCGCGAGCATCAGCTCATGGCCCATGCCCTCGTACGCGGCCGAGCCGTTGGTGTACACGAACGCGGTCTGCCCGCTCACCGGCCGCTCCCGGAACCGCACGCCCGCCGGCCGCGCCCCGCCCTCGGTCAGCCAGCGGCGGGCCGCCTCCTTGAGCTCCGGGGACACGCTGTCGCCGTCGGTCACGAACGCCAGCCGTGCCGGGCCCGCACCGGAGCGCACATCCGCGTCCAACGAGGCCAGCACCTCCCGGCGGTCCCCACCGGAGTACACGTGCAACCGTGGAGCCGGCCCCCGCAGCCACGGCCGCGCATCCCCCGCGCGCAGGCGTACGTGCACGGCGGGCCCCTCCATCGGCGCCACCGCGGCCCGCGCCGTGTGGGGGACCGCCCCGGCGTCGGCCGGGCCGTCCGGCCGGGGCACGGCACGGTGCTGGAGGGCGAGCGCGGCGACGGCGACGGAGACCAGCCCGGACGCCGCGTGCGCGCGTCCGAAGGCCGCCGAGGGATCGAACACGGCGTCCGGGCCGTCACCGACCACCAGGTCGGGTTCGTCGTCGCACCCGTCGTCGAGCAGGGCGACGACCTCGTCACCGTCCCTGCGCGCGGCATCCAGCAGCTTGAGTACGAGGACGACGGCGGCGTCCCCCGGCTCGGCCTCGTACCCCAACTCCCGCAGGGCGGCCCGGTGCACCGCCTCGCAGGACACGTCGGTGGCGCCCACGAGTGCGGCGTCGGCCTCGCCCGCGCGCAGCGCCCGCGCCGCGAGCTCCAGCCCGACCGGCCCGGACGCCTCCTCCGCCGAGACGGTGAACCCGGGCCCGCCGAGATCCAGTTGGGTGCTGATGCGGTTGGCCGCCAGATTCGGCATGCTTCCCACCACCCCCTCCGCCGTCATCGCCGGGGCGAACGCGTCGCGCGCCCGGTCCGCCGGCACGGCGCCCGCCTGCCCCGCCTCCTCCAGCCAGTGCGGCATCCGCCACCGGGCGCCCGCGCGCGCCACCTCCGGGTCGACCCCCATGCCGATGACCACCATGGTCCGCTCACGGGGAAGCGCCACCGTCCGCACGGCCTCCCGGGCGGCCTCCAGGACCAGGATCTGATGGCGCACGGTCCGCTCCAGGGCCAGCGGCGGGAAGCACAGGTCGTCGAGCGCCACGGCGAACTCCGTGGCCGGGCCCCGTCGCTCGCCGCCCAGGACCGCCCGGCGCAGATCCTCCGCGGACGTCCCGTCCCCCACCCGGGCACCGACCGCCACGATGGCCACCGGTGCCCGACGCCCCGGTACGCCGGGCGACTCGCGCGCCGGCCGGGGCACGGCGGACCGGCGCACCTCGTCGGGATGGTCCACGACGAGGTGGGCATTGGTCCCGCCGAACCCGAACGCACTCACCGCCGCCCGGCGGGGTCCCGTCCACTGCTCAGGCTCCGTCAACACCCGCAACGGTGTGCCCGACAGCGCCTCCAGCGGCCGTCGTACCCCCAGCGTTGCCGGGCGCACCCCCGCGTGCAGTGCGCCGAGCACCTTCAGCAGCCCGGACATGCCCGCCGAGGCCAGCAGATGTCCGATGTTCGACTTCACCGAGCCGATGGGCACGTCCGCCCCGCCCGCGAAGACACGGGCCATGGCCCGTGCCTCGACGGCGTCACCGACGGGCGTTCCCGTCGCATGGCACTCGACCAGCGTCACCGACTCGGGCGCGACGCCCGCCCCGGCGTACGCCAGACGCATGGCCCGCACCTGGCCCGCCTCCGCCGGGCTGATCAGCCCGGAGCCGCGCCCGTCGTTGGAGAGCCCCGCACCCCGGATCACGCCGAGTACCGGAAGCCCGGCCGCCACGGCGTCGGGCAGCCGCATGAGCGCGACGAACCCGGCGCCCTCGCCGTGGACCAGCCCGTCGGCGTCCCGCTGGAAGGGACGGCTGCGCCCCGTCCGGCTGGTCGCGGACAGGGCGCAGAACCCCACATGCAGATAGAGCGGGTCCGGCCGGCTGACCGCGCCGGCCACCATCAGGTCGGCGGTGCCGTCGTGCAGCCGGTCGCACGCCAGCTTGACCGCGTACAACGAGGAGGCGCAGGCAGCGTCGAGGGACCACGCCCCGGCCCCGAGCCCGAGCGCCCGGGCCGCGAGGGCCGCCGGCAGCCCGGAGGAGAAGCGGTTACGGGCACCGGGACGCGTGCGGCGCCCGCCCCGAAGCAGAGCGTCACGCAGCGGCGGGCGCTGCTCCGACAGCCATACGTGTTCGGCGAACGCGGCCCCCGACTGCGTCGGGTACGACAGATTGCCCAGCACCAGACCACCGCGCGGCAGAGGCCCCGGCCGGCCCGCCTCGGTGAGCGCCTGCCGGGCGCCGTACAGGACCCAGTGGAACAGCGTGTCCAGCGCGCCGATCCGCTCGGCCCCGATCGCGAAGCCGCCGGGGTCGAAGACGGACTCGAACCCCTCGACGTAGCCGCCGGTCTCCGTCCAGGTGCGGTCGACATGGTCGTCCACCGAGCCCATGACCCGAGAGCGCGGTACCCGCCAGCGTCCGGCCGGGGCGGCCGACAGGCTGGTGCGGCCCGCGGCGATGTTCGCCCAGAACGTGTCGGGGTCCAGGGCACCGGGCAGCACACAGCCCCGGCCGACGACGGCGATCGGTTCGAAATCCATACGGGTGCTCACTTCAGCGGCGGGGAGGGGCGGCGGGAACCGGTGCGGTCAGGAAGGGCGGCGGACGAGTTCCACCCCGGACAGCTCCAACAGGACATCCCCGTCGGCGTCGATCAGCGCCGCGTCGCACCGCGCGCCCGTGGCATGCGCCTTCCGCCCCCGCACCACACACCGCACATCCCCGTCCACCGGGCCGCGCCGGTGCACACGGCACTCGGCCACCGCCATCGGCAGCGTCTCCGCCCCGAGGGCCACCTCGGCCCAGAGCAGGGCGAGTTGAAGGGCGCCGTCCACCGCCGCCGCGTCCAGGGCCCAGTGATCACCCGCCCAGTCCAGACGGCGCAGCCCCGCGACGACCGCCTCGGCCCCGTCCTCCGAGACACCCCGCACCGTGCGCAGGGCATGGAACCGGAGGCCGTGGAAGAGGGCCGTCCCCTCGTACGGACCGGCCGCGCCGAGCGGCTTCAGGCACTCCGGGGCCGCCCAGGTGTCCGCGGCCGGCCGGCGGTCCCCGGTGTCCAGAACGGCCCGGCAGTACGCCGGACCGTCCTCGCCCCGCAGTTCGGCCTCGAGCCCGGCCGGCGCACCGGGCGCGCCCCGGCTGCCGAGCAGGGTGAGCCGGTGGCCCTCGCCCGCCAGGTCGGGCAGGGCGCACGTCCGGTACACGCGCAGTTCCCGCACGACGAGCGGACCGGGGGCCGGCAGCCACGCCGCGCCGGCACCCGCGAACCAGTTCAGGGCCATCGCCACGGGCAGCACCGGCACATCGGCGGGCGCGTGGTCCGCCAGCTGTGGCAGCGAGTCCGCATGGACGAGGACCTGCGCCCTGGACGGGCCGTCGGCCGGTGCGACGGCCGCCGGGTCGTCCCCGGCCACCAGGACGACCCTGGGCTCACCGGCCGGGCCGGCCACCTCGGCCGTGAACGCGGCGGCGCCCCGCGCCGGAGGAATGAGCGGCACCCCCGACCGGCCGAAGTGCTCCGCGAGGGACGGGGTGACCATCCCCCCCTGCCAGGGCCCCCAGGCCACGCACCGCACCACGCAGCCGGGACGGCGGGCCTGCTCGGCGGACGCCACCTGGTGCAGGATCTCGTTGGCCATGGCGTAGTCGCACTGCCCCGGATTGCCGAACACGGCGGCGACCGAGGAGAACAGGACGATCGTGTCCAGGGGATCGTCCGCCGTCGCCGCCAGCAGGGCCCGCAGACCGTCCACCTTGGTGGACATCACCAGCTCGGCCTGCTCGTCGCTCTTGTCGGCGATCCGCTTGTCGGCGAGCACCCCGGCACCGTGCACCAGGCCGGTGACCGGACCCCACGTGTCACGGACCTCGCGGAGGGCCGCGGCGACGGCGTCCCCGTCGCGGGCGTCCACCTGGACGTACCGCACGGGTGAGCCGGCCGCCTCCAGGGCCGCCAGTGTCGCCCGCACCTCGCGCGCGGCCAGGATCTCCCGCGCCCGGGCCGCGATCCGCGCGGGCGGGGTGCTCGTCCCGGCCGTATCGGCACGTCGGGCCAGCAGGCGGGTGAGCGCCTGCTCGTCGGTCGCCGCGCCGAGCCCGTCGGGCTCGGCGTCCGGGTCGGTCCTGCCCAGCAGCGCGATCCTGGGACGGTGGGCCCTGGCCAGGTCCAGCAGGGCGGCGGCGGTCACCCCCCGGGCGCCGCCGGTCGCCACGATCACGGATGCGGAGGTGATCCGGACGTCAGCCGAAGGGGCGGCAGGGGCGGGCACCAGGCGCGGTACGTGCCGTGAGCCGTCGGCCCGGAGGCCGACCTCCGCGTCGGTTCCGCCGACGAGCAGTTCCCGGACGACCGCCTCGGCGACCGCTTCGTCGTCCCGGCCGCCCCGCTCGCAGTCGATGGCCCTGCACGAGCCGTCCGGCCACTCCTTCGCCGCTGTCCTGACGAGTCCGGCGATCCCGCCCAGCCAGGCACGTGCGCCGCTGCGCCCGCCGAGCCCGAAGTCACCCCCGGTGTCCTGCACGGCCACGAACAGGGCACCGCCCTCGGCCGCCCGCGCCGCCACCGTGCGCGCCGCACGGAGTGCCGAACGGTGGATCTCCCTCGCCCCGTCCCGCGTACCGTCTGCGGTCAGCGCGCCGAGATGGACGACGGCCCGCGCGTCCGGCGGCACCTCGGCCGCGGCGGTGGCGTCCACGCCGTGCGCCACCAGTTCGCGGGCGACGAGACCGGTCAGCCCGCACTCGTCCGGGCCCGCGCCGGTGACCACGACCGGCCCGTCCAGCAGTCCCGCAGTCGCCAGGCCGGACGCCGGGGTCTCCACCAGGCGCGGCACGAGCCGCGTCAGGGGCACGTCCTCGCCGGACCGGGCGTCGGGGACGGGAAACCCGGCACCCTCCGGAGCGCCGGGCTCCGCGACGGCGGCGGGCGCCTCCACGGGCGCGGCGCCCGTGACCAGAGCATCGACGATCTCGCGCAGCGTACGGAGCCGCCCCAGGTGCCCGACGTCCCCGGACGCCAGGTCACCCACCTCGCGGCGGACGGCCGACAGGATCTCGACGCGCTTGATGGAGTCGACGCCCAGGTCCGCCTCCAACTCCATGTCCACGTCGAGCATCTCCGCCGGGTAACCGGTGAGCCGGGCGACCACCGACAGCAGGACGTCCCGCAGTTCCGAGGGCGAGAGGGACCGCGGCATGGCGTCATCGGCCGGATGAACCGGTTCCCTCGCTGCGGCCGGCGCCGGGGCGGTGGGGGCGGGCTCGGGCAACGGGGCGACGGGAGCCGGCGGTACGGGCGCGAACGCGGGAGCCGCCGCCGGCGCGGGCGCCGAAGGCCGGGGGAGCGGCAGCGGTGCCGCGGGAGCCGGAAGGACAGGCGCGTCCCCGGCGAGCGGCATGCCGAGCATCGCGGACATGCTCGTCTCCGTCATCCGGAGAAACGCCAGGTGGCTGTCCACCAGCATGCGCTGGCAGGCAGCGTGCGCCTCCGCCGCCTGCCGGTGCACCTGGTCCACGGCCGCGTACAGATCCGGGCCGAGGAGAACCGGTGCCTCGGGGGCGGCGGACTCCGGGACGACGGCCGCCCCTGCGGACTGCGTCGGCACGGGCGCGGGGGACGGGAGGTGCGCGGGCATGGGGGCCGCCTCGGTGTCGGGCTCGGATACGTGCGGGGGGCGCGGCCGGGGCGCCGGCTCACCGTGCGGTTCGGTGGCCGCGGCGCGGGGCGGGGGGAGCCGACCGTGGTTGGCTCCGCTGATCTTCACCGTCATTCGGGGCTCGCGCTCCTTCGCTGAGGTCTCGGGCGAGTCGTACGGCGCCCAGAGAGCGCCGAGGTCGAGGGGCACACCGTGCACGGACAGCTCGCCGAGCGCCGCGTGCAGGCCGTCGGTTCCGGCCCGGCCGGGCCCGTCGAGTGAGACGGCGGTGTGCGGCCGGTCGCCGAGGATCTGACCGGCCAGGACGGTCAGCGCGTTGCCCGGGCCGATTTCGACGAACGTCCGCACCCCACTCGCGTACATGGCCTCGATCTGGTCCTGGAAGAGCACCGGTGAGGCGAGGTGGCCGGCGATCCGGCGGCGTACCTCCTCCGGGTCCGAGGGGTACGGTGCCGCGTCCGCGTTGCCGTAGACCTCGATCCGGGGCGCCATCAGCGGCACCGACCGCAGGTACGCGGCCAACGGCTCCGCGGCCGGGGCGACGACCGGACTGTGGAAGGCGGTCGACGTGGCCAGCCGCCGGGTGGCCACACCCTCGGCGGCGAACGCCTCCCCGGCGCGAGCGACAGCGTCCGCCGAGCCCGAGAGGACCAGCTGGCGCGGCGCGTTGTGATTCGCGGGCCAGACGTCTCCGAACGCCCCGCCGGCCAGCACCCGCGCGACGTGGGCACGGTCCGTCGCAACGGCCAGCATCGCCCCCGGCACGACCGCCGCATCGCGCATCAGCTCGCCGCGGCGCCGGGCGAGGCCCAGCAGCGCCCCGGCGTCCAGCACACCCGCGCAGTGCAGCGCCACCAGCTCACCGAAACTGTGCCCCGCCACGCAGTCCGGGCGCAGCCCCAGCTCCCGCACCACTTCCAGCAGCGCCAGCGCGTGCACCGCCAGCGCCGGCTGCGCCCATTCGGTGGCGTCCAGCCGAGTCTGCCGGGCCGCGCGCTCCTCGTCGCCGAAGGCGGGCGGCGGGAACACCACCCGGTGCAGCGGCTGTCCGTCGAAGGCGGTGCCCCCCAGGCGGTCCCACACGGCTTGTGCCGCCGGGGCCAGCATGGCCGCACCGGCGCCCATCCCGACGTACTGCGAACCCTGCCCGGAGAACAGGAAACCGACCCGGCCGGGAGTCGGCTCCCCGCACGCGTACCGGGCCCCGAACGGTGTGGCGAACGCCGTGCCCGGGCGCTGCCCGATCAACGCGAGGGCGCGGTCGTACTTCTCCCGCAGCTCCTCCCCGTGGGTGGCCACGATCGCCAGACGCACCGGGGCCGCGGGGTCGAAGGACACCTGGCTCTCCCGGGCCAGTGCGGCGAGCGGACGGGCCGCGTCCACCGGCGGGGGAACCAGCTCGGCGGGGGAGCCCCCGCTGAACAGGACCAGCTCGCTCGGCGCCGAGCGGTGGCGCGGCGCCGCCCGGCCCCCGCCGCCCGAAGGCACGTACTCCTCCAGCGTGACGTGGAAGTTGCTGCCGCCGAACCCGAAGCTGGAGACCGAGGCCCGGCGCGGATGGCCAGGCGGCCGCACCCACGGACGCGTCTCGGTGTTCACATAGAACGGGCCGTCGGGCCGGGCCGCCTCCGGGTTCGGCCGCTCGACCTTCACGGTCGGCGGCAACACCTGGTGGCGCAGGGCCATGACCGCCTTCAGCAGCCCCGCCGCACCCGCCGCACACTTGGTGTGGCCGATCTGGGACTTGACCGAGCCGATCGCGCACCACTGCCCGTCCGACCGCCCCGGCGCGCTGAACACCTCGCTCAGCGCCGACAGTTCGGCCGTGTCCCCGGCCTTGGTGCCGGTGCCGTGCGCCTCGACGAGTTCCACCGTCTCCGGCCCGTAGCCCGCCTCCTCGTACGCGCGCCGCAGGGCCCGCGCCTGGCCCTCGGGCAGCGGTGCGTAGATCGCGGTGCCGCGGCCGTCGGACGAGGTGCCGATGCCCCGGATCACCGCGTGGACGCGGTCGCCGTCCCGCTCCGCGTCCGACAGCCGTTTCAAGGCGTACATGACGACGGCCTCGCCCAGCATGGTCCCGTCCGCCGCCGCGGAGAACGGCCGGCAGTCCCCGCTGGGGGACAGCGCGGGCGTCTTGGAGAAACACAGGAACATGCCGATGTCGTTCCCCGTGTCCACACCCCCGCTGATCACCATGTCCGCCCGGCCGAGCGCCAGCTCACCGACCGCCGTCGACAGGGCGGCCAGCGAACTGGCACAGGCCGCGTCGGTGGTGTGGTTGATGCCGTGCAGGTCGAACCGGTTGGCGATCCGGCCCGCGACGACGTTGCCCAGCAGCCCGGGGAACGTCGACTCGCGCCACGGCTCGAACCGGGCCGAGATCCGGTCGCACACCGCCTGCGCATCGGCCTCCGGGAACCCGCTCTCGCGGAGCGCGGCGAGCCACACCGGGCGGTGCGTCCGCGCGTACATGTGCGGAAGCAGCTCCAGGGCCGCCGCGCCGAGGACCACGCCGGTCCGGTCCGGGTCCAGCCGCTCCCTGCCCCCGGCGTCCGCCAGCACCTGGTCGGCGACCATCAGGGCCAGCAGCTGGGAGCTGTCCGTCGACGACAGGACGGCGGGGGGAACCCCGTACGCCATCGGGTCGAATCCGACTTCCGGCAGGAAGGCGCCCCGGCGGGCATACGTCCGGTCGGGGGCCGCCGGGTCCGGGTCGTAATGGTCCTCGACCCGCCAGCGGGACGCGGGCACTTCGGTGATCAGGTCCCGCCCGCCGGTCACGAGCCGCCAGTAACCGGCCGCGTTCGTCGCACCCGGCACCAGGGCGCCCACCCCCACCACGGCGACGGGATGGCGGCTGAGCGCGGAGGCACGCCCATGGTCCTCTCGGGGGGCGGGCCGCACGCCGCCCGGGCCGCTCACGCCGCCTCGCACGGTACGTAGCTGAACGCCTCGGGCGGCAACGGGACCCCGTGGGTACGAAGTTGATGGGCGCGGGTCAGCACCGCCGCGCCCTCGAGCAGGTGGAGAGCGATGCCGACCACGGTCCGGTTCCCGGGATCGGCCAGCGGTGTGCCCGCGACCCACCGGTTGAAGGCCCCCATCGACGGCCCGCACCAGATCTGGTAGTCCGCACGCCGTGACGCCTGCCCGTTGATCGCCCAGCGGCTCGAACTGCCCAGGTACCAACGGAAGACCAGGGCCATCCGGTGCTTCGGGTCAGCCTCCGCGCGGGTGATCTCAGCGGCATCGCGGTTCTCCCAGAACGCCCGTGTGCGCCGCCAGGTCTCATCGAACGACGCACCCAGCACATCGCGTTCGAGCGTGGTCCGCAGCGCGGGCGGGATCTCCTCCAGCGAGCCGTGCGCCCGGTACGCCGCGTGGAGCCGGCCGGCCCGCTGGGCGAACATCGTCCCCCGCGACAGCACTTGCAGCTTCACGCCCAGCTCGAACATGTCGGCCGCCGGCGCCATCGCCACGTCGGCGATGTCCGCCTCGCACAGCATGGCCTTGGCCTCCGGGCACAGGCCGGCCTCGACGGCGCTCTGGTTCACCGACCCCACCACCACGTAGGACGCGCCGAGGGCGAAGGCGGCGGCCACCGCGTCGGGTGTGCCGAGGCCGCCCGCCGCACCGATCCGGACGGGCCTGCGGTAGCCGTACCGCAGGCAGACCGCGTCGCGCAGCGCCGCGATCCTCGGCAGCAGAACCGAGAGCGGCCGGTTGTCGGTGTGTCCGCCGCTGTCCGCCTCCACGGTGATGTCCTCGGCGACCGGCACGCACGCCGCCAGCTCCGCCTCCTCCCGCGTCAGCCTGCCCTGCGCCACGAGGGGTTCCAGCAGCCCGGTGGGGGCGGGAGAGAGGAACCTCTCCGCCACCTCGGGCCGCGAGACCTTCGCGAACATCCGGGTGCGCCGGACGACCGTCCCGTCGGCGCCCCGGCGCAGCCCCCGGACCGCACACCACACGACGGCCGGCGTCAGTTCCATGTACGCGGACGCGGAGACCACAGGGACACCGCGGCGCACCAGGAGTTCGGCGACGCGCCACTCCAGCTCCGGCTCGGACGGTGAGTGGATGAGGTTCACGCCCCAGTTCCGCGACGTGCCCAGTTCGCGGACGAGCGTGTCGACCGCCCGTTCCACCTCCGGGTGGGCCAGGCCGCCCGCGCCGAAGAATCCCAGCATCTCCGCCCGCGCCATCGCCGCCACCATGGCCGTGGTCGCGATCCCGTTCGCCATCTCGCCGGCGACGTAGGGGAACCGGACGCCGTGCGTCTCGCAGAACGTGCGGCCACCGAGCCATTCCGGGTACAGCGGCGGCAGCGTCCCGAGCACCCCGTCCGGCGGCACGGGGCCGAGGGCGAGCCCCCGCTCGCGTCCGTCCGGGCCGCTGACCAGATGGACGGGTTCACGGATGCGCCGGGCGCAGGCGGCGATCCCGTCGAGGGAGAAGACCTTCCGGGGCACCACGGGGGAGCCGGAAGCTGCGAGGACGTTCACGGGGGTGCTCCAACGGAGAACGAGGACAAGGGACGCGGGGGGACGACGGCAGGTCAGGCGCAGCGAACGGAGCGCGGGGCCGCCGCTCCGCCCGGCGGCCCGGGCACCGTCCGGGCGCGCGGGGCCAGGCCGGCCCACAGATAGTCGGTTCCCAGCGGGTCGGACGCGGCCGAGGCGCCCAGCAACGCTCTGACCCGGGTGTCGTCGAACCGCCGCCGGTGCGCGAGGTAGGCGGTCATGCCCGGGTAGAAGTCCAGCAGCGCCTCCAGGGCCGTCGGCGCGTCCGGTCTGGTGGCCACCAGCTCGACCGAGACCGGGACGAGCCGTTCCAGCACGCCCACGACCGTCGTCACGGGGACGTCGCGGTCATGGACGACGTGGTACGTGTCGACCCCGGCCGAAGGGGTCCGGCCGGCCAGCCGCACCATCACGTCGGCTGCGTGCTCGACCTGGAGGAGGTTGAGCCGGCCGTGCGGGTGCCCCACCATCCGGACGCGGGGCCGGACGTCCGGGGCTCCGGCCCGCCGGCCCCCCGGACCGGTGGCGTCTCGCGCTTCCCGCAGAATCCGTTCGATGACCTGGAGCGGGTGCGAGGGCAGCTCGGGGTGCGGGGGCTGATCGGTGACCAGGATGCTCGGCCGCAGGACCAGGACCGGCCGACGGTGCTCCCGCGACCAGTCGTGCACCAGCGACTCGGCCTCGTACTTGGAGCGTTCGTAAGCGTTCTCGAAGCCGCAGGCATCGTCCAGCTCGTCCTCGTACGCCACCCCCTCGCGCCGGGCGCCGGCCACGAACGCGGTGCTGACGTGGTGCACACGGGGCCTGAGTCGGCCCGCCGCGGCCAACTCCAGGACGTGCCGTGTCCCTTCGACGTTGGTCCGGCGCAGCTCGGGGAGGTCCCCTTCCAGGTTGATGCTCCCCGCGCTGTGCCAGAGCGCGCCGATCGTGTCGGCCAGCTCCTGGAACACCCGCTTCGACAGCCCCAGCCGGGGCAGTGCCAGGTCGGTCTCCACCACCCGCAGCCGGTGGGCGAGCGCGTTGGTGAACACCGGGGCCGAGCCGGTCAGTTCGAAGAACCGGACGATGCGGTGCAAGGCGTCCCCCGAGCCGGCGTGCGCGAGAACCGTCACCGACCGGTGCGTGTCGAGCAGACGACGCAGCAGACGCAGGCCGAGGAATCCGGTGGCGCCGGTGAGGGCAACATGCACGGCCATGGCTCCAAGGGCTACGGAAGGGACAGCTCGAACCCGCCGCGTACGGCGGGGACGGGACGGCTGCGGCGACCGGGAACGGCGCGCCGCCACTCCGGCCGACGGCGCTCTCGCCGTCGGCTCCACGGCCCTCCCCGAGCACGTCGATCTTCGGCGCACGGCACACCATGTCAGACGGCGGACGAAGCGGAAGCCCCCGATCCGGGCGGCTCACCCGAACGAATGACACTCCCGCCACGGCCGCGCACGTCAGTGCGGAGGCTGTGAACCGCCGGCGCCGAGGCGGGAACCCGCGCGCGGGGCGAGTCGCACGGCGATCACAGGCATGCGAGCACGTCGTCCGTCCCTCCTTCGGGGGAACTTGCGGGTCACCCCGGGAAGATCGCGGGCCGGTTCCCCGAAGCGGCAGGCGGTGCGGCCCGCCGGCGCGCGGCGCGGGAACGACACGGCAGTCGGGGCGCCGCCGCCGCAAGCGGAAGGCCGCAACCGGCCGATGCGGCCCGCAGGGGAGGCCCGGAGCCGGTGCCGTCGGAGGTACGGACCCCGCGCAGCCGGCGGCCATCCTGGGCTACGCGGCCGACACGCGCCGTCCGCCGTGCGTCCTGCTCGCCGCCCGTCACCCCGTCCCAGCGCCCGTCGGCGCGCGGACCCGTCACGCATTGGAGCCGTCGCCCATGTCCGTTCCCGGCCGGTCCGCCTCGCCGGCGGAGTCATCGCCGTCCACCGCACCCATCCCGCCGTCCCGGCCCGCGCCCTCAGCGGGCCCCTCCGGCGGGACGCCCCCGGAAGCCCGGACCGAGCGGCCTCCCGCCCCCGCACACCTGCGCGTCCACGCCGTGGACCGCGCCTTCCTCGACCTGGAACGGACGCGCCCCGACGTCCGCTGGGACACCGGCGGCATCGCCTACCTGAGCGGCCCGCCCCCCGCCCTCGCGGACCTCCGCGCGTACGTCGCCCACTGCCTGCGCGGCGTGCCCCTGATGACGAGCCGGTTGACGGGCGGCCGGCGCCCGCGCTGGCAGCCGGACGAGGACTTCGCCGTGGACGACCATGTCCACGAGTCCGTCGCCGACGGGCCCGCCGGAGGGGACGCCGCTCTGCACGCCGCGCTCAACGCCCCCTTCGCACCCGGTGCCTACTGGGGGATCTGGCTGGTCCACGGCCACGCCGACGACGCGTACGCCGTGTGCTATCGCCTCCGCCACGCCTGCCAGGACGGTTCGGCGGCGGCCATGGCCTTCCGGGCCGTACTGGGCGAGGGAGAGCCGTCGGGCCGCCCCGTGCCGGCACCGGGCCGCCGCTCCGCCGTGCCCGGCCGGGTGGCCGCGGCCCTCGGACTCGCGGCGAAGTTCGCGGCCGGCACCCTCGTACGCCGGTACCGGCCGGTCGCCGGGTTCACGCCGACCGGGGAGCGGCGGCTGCACCGGGGACGCGTGCCGGTGGACGTCCTGCGCGGCATCGGTGCCGCCGCGGACGGCTCGGCGCACGACGCACATCTCGCCGCGCTCGCCGGAGCGCTGACGGCCTGGTCCGAGGAGGCGCAGGTCCCTCTGCCACGGGCCACGGCGGTGCTCCCGGTCGACGCACGGCGCCCCGACGAGGAACAGACCTGGGGGAACCGCTGCTTCGCCCTGCCGCTCGAACTCCCCGTGCACATCGCACCGGCGCACCCGGAGGCGGCCCGACGGAGGCTGGACCACATCACGGCGGCGACTCGGAGACTGCGGGGCGCCGCGTGGCGGCAGGCGATCGGAGACCTGGTCCGCCACATGCCCGCCCGCCCCACCGCGTGGTACATGCGCCGGGTGCTCTCCCCACGCGTCACCAACGTCATGGCCACCTCGATGCCACTCGCCGACCGGGGAAGCCTGGGTGAGACGCAGGTGACGGGGACCGCCCTGCTGCCCCTGTTCGTGCCCGGGCACCTCGTCGCCGTCGGGCTCTCCTTCTTCGGCGAGTGGGCCGAGGTCTCCGTCGTCGTCGACAGCGGCCTGCCCCTGGGCGGGTCGTTGCCGGAGCTGTGGGAGCGGGCCGTGGCGGAACTGGCGGAGACCGCGGCGCCACGCTGAGCCCCCGCACCCCTCACCCGCCCGCCGGGCGGGCGACGCGAGCGCGGCGCCGGCCTGCCCGGAGCTCCCGGCGGAGGACCTTCCGGTACGCGCGGACGTCGATCTCGATGCCGTGCCGGTAGGTCGGAACGTACGCTCCGGCATCCCGGCGCCGCTCGCGGAGAATCGCCCGGACCATCCGCTCCGGCGCCGGGAGCACGACCGTGCCCTCGATCAGACCGGCGATCCACTCGGCCTGGGGTTCGAGCAACGGGAAGGCCGCACCCGCCGGCTGGGCGAGACCCATGAAGTAGAGCCCGGGCAGCCCGGGCGGAACCGTACGCAGGTAGAGGTCTGTACGTCCGTCCGGAGCGGCGAAGACGGACGGGCTCAGGAACGGGAAGGAGAGGGAGTAACCGGTCGCGTACACGACCGCGTCCACGGCCTCGTGGCTGCCGTCCGTGAACGCCGCCGTGTTCCGGCCGAACGAGCTGATGCCCGGCTTCGGCGTGACCGCGCCACGGGCCAGCTGCACCAGCAGCTCGTCCGACGACGCGGGGTGCGCGACGAGCGGCCCGCGGACCGGTCGGGGGAGCCCGTACCGCTCCGGGGCCCCCCGGCTCAGCCGGAGGAGCAGTGTCATCGCCGGACCCTTGACGCGGCGTGGCAGCGCGGCCAGCGGACTCACGGCCAAGTGGTCGGCCGGGCGGCCGAGCAGCATTTTGGGGAACACATGGACCGGGTCGCGTGCCGACAGGTAGGTCCGCGCGGCCGAGCGGGAGATCTCCGCGGCGATCTCGCAGGCGGAGTTGCCCATGCCGACGACCAGCACCCGCAGGCCGGCGTACGGTTCGGGAGTGCGGTACGCGTGGGAGTGCACGGCGGACCCCTCGAAGTCCGCGGCGCCCGGGACGGGTGGGTCGGGAAGACGCGGGTCCCAGTGGTGGCCGTTGGCCACCACCACGTCGGTGTACTGCCTCACGGTGACGGAGCTCGCGTCCCCGCGCCTGCGATGGACGACTTCCCAGCCGCCGTCCAGGGGGCGAACGGACGTCACCCGGGTGCCGAACGCGATGTGCCGGTGCAGACCGTACCCGGACGCGTACTCCTCCAGGTAGGCGAGGACCTGGCTGTGGTGGGGGAAGACGGGTCCGTCCGCCGGCATCGGCAGCGAGGAGAACGACATGCTCTCCTTCGAGATGTTGGCGTGCAGCGACGCGTACACCCCCGACATGCCGTTGTCGTTCTCGTAGCGCCAGAGCCCGCCGATCCGCGACCCGGCCTCGTAGCAGTCGAACGGGATGCCGCGCGAGGCGAGGACCTTGCCCGCCGCGAGCCCCGACGGGCCCGCTCCGATCACGCACGTTCTCCGCATGGCTGGCCGACCTTTCCTGACCGGGCCGCCGCCGGGTGCGCCCGTGTGCCGAACTCGGCCCGGCGGACCTCCGGCCGGGCCTTGTCACGCTAGCCGCCCACGCCCGCTCCCGGCCGGTCGGCGGCGGCGAACCCGCCGCACGCGTGGCCCGGGCCGCATCGGGTTGACGCATGTGAGAACGGTGTGTCCAGCACCGTTTCCGGGGCGCCATACGCTCGTTGGGCACGGACGGAGGTCCGCGGCAGGCCGGAGGCCGAGCCCGCCCGGGCCGCAGCGGCAGGCGGGCGGGCGCCCGGGAAGCCCAGTCACGACGGAGCAGCGCGATGGATGTCACCGATGTGCACCACTCCTACCGGCGGCACGCCGTCCTCCGGGGCGCCGGCCTCCGGCTGGGTCCGGGCGTCCTCGCCGGGATCGTGGGGGAGAACGGGGCCGGCAAGTCGACCCTGCTCAAGATCCTCGCCGGTGAACTCCGCCCGGACCGGGGCACGGTGCGGCACAGCGGCAGATTCGGCTACTGCCCGCAAGCCGTCGTGCTGGACGACTCGTTCACCGTCCGCCAGCACCTCGATTTCTTCCGGCACGCGTTCGGCCTCCGGGACCTCCGGCGCGCCCGCGAGGTGATGGAGATCCTTGCCTTCACCGAATACCTGGACCAGCGGGCGGGGCTCCTCAGCGGAGGCTCCCGCCAGAAGCTGAACCTCACGCTGGCGCTCATGCACGATCCGGACGTCCTGCTGCTGGACGAGCCCTACCAGGGGTTCGACTGGGAGACCTATCTGCGTTTCTGGGAACTGGCGACGAGTCTGCGCGACGCCGGACGCTCGGTGCTCGTCGTCTCGCACCTGGCTTACGACATCGGCCGACTGGACGTGCTGTGGCGGCTGGAGGACGGACGCCTGCACCGCCAGGACACGCGTAAGGAGGCGACGGCGTGAGGCGGCACTGGTCCCTGTTCGTCACGGCGTCCCGCTACGCGTTGATCGGCCACGCCCGCAACCGGTTCGCGATGCTGCTGGTCGTCGTGTACATCCCCGTGTGGATCGGGCTGGCCTACGTGGCCATCCCGAGCCGGGCGGCGCCGTTCCGGTTGCGGGCCACCGGCGAGATCCTGGCGCCGCCGGGCAACCACCTCACCCAGATCACCGGCGCGCTCAACGCGGTCACTCTGATCGCCGGCTTCATGATGTTCGCGGCGACCTTCACCGGAGGAGCCTTCGACCGCCGCCTGGCCATGGCGGGGTACCCCAGGTACCACCTCGTCCTCGCCAAGCTCACCGCGCTGACCCTGGTCTGTACGGCCGTCGCCGCGTATGCCACCGTGGCGGCGGGCTTCGCCTGGGCCCCGAGGCAGCCCTTCGTGCTGGCCGCCGGGCTGTTCCTCGCCGCGCTGACCTACGGCGCCCTGGGAGTGGTCTTCGGATCGGTGCTCCGCCGCGAGGTGGAGGGGATGTTCGCCATTCTCATGATCAGCATTCTCGACGTGGCGCTGCAGAACCCGCTCTCCAGCTCGGGCTCGGACAGCCCGGTCGTACGCTTCCTGCCGACCTACGGCTCCGTACAGGCCAGCATGTCCGCGGCCTTCTCCGACGCACCGGCCGGCGAAGGGCTCGCGATCCAGCTCCTCTGGCTCACCGGCGCCGCGTGCGCCGGACTGCTGGTCTTCCGCAGACGCACCCGCGACGCGCTGTCGCAACGGGGGACGGCGAGGGTGCCGGCACCCGCCCGGTCCCGGAAGGCGGCGGACGTGCGGCCCGCCCGCACGCGACAGCCGTGACCTACGGATGCCGGTGATCGTTCCCCAGCCGTCGGGCGCTCACGCGGCGCCGGCGACGACATCCCCCCGTGCAAGGAGTACTCAGCCCATGAACCTTTCGCGTACCGCCAGGAGCACCGTCCTCACCGCGGTTCTGCTGTCCGCGACCACGCTGGCGGTCCCGGCCCCGGCGCAGGCCGCCCCGCTGCCGCCCGCGTGCCAGGAGGCGCTGCTCGAAACCCTCGACAAGTTCCCCGTCGTCGACTTCACGGTCCCGGACAAGGCCAAGAACACCCTGCTCGCCGAGGTTCTCGGTCTGAGCGAGGCCGACCAGCAGGTGTTCACCGAGCAGGCGTGCGCGGCCTGGAACAGCTGGGCGACCGCCAACGGTCAGGCCGTGGCCGCCGACCTGGACACGCGCTACCGCAACGCGGCGGGACCCGTGTGCAACAAGTTCGCGAAGTCGTCCCTGGCGACGATCAAGAAGTACGCCCCGAACGTGCCCGCCGAGACGCGTGACCTGGAGAAGCTGGCCAAGCGGATCTGGACGGACTCCATGGAGAAGCTCGCCGCGAACGCCACCAACGCCGATTGCCGCAACGCCTACACCACGGCGAAGGCCGGCTGGTAGCGGAATCCGCGTGTCGTGCCGCGGCCCGCCGGTGAGCAGCCGGCGGGCCGCGGCGTTTCGCTCAGCAGGCGGTCGCTTCCTCGACCGTGGCCCGTACGTGCAGGACCGCGTCGAGGCCGGTGAGCCGCAGCAGGCGCTGGAGAGGGGGCCGGGGCCCGGCCACCCGCAGGGTGCCCGTCCGGTGGGTGAGGATCAGCAGGTTCAGGAGGGACGAGTCCGCGAACGTGATCCCCGACGCGTCCAGGACGACCTTCGGATGCGTCCAGACGGCCATGGTCAGCGCCTCTTCGAGGCGTGCGATCGACTGCGCGTCGCAGGAGCCATGGGCCGCGACCACCCGTACGCCGTCTCGTGTGTGCTGCGTCACCGCGGCCTGCGCGGGGGCCGCCGAGAGCGCACTGCTCGTGCCGGCGCCGCTCGCGCGTGCTGCCGGAACCACTTCGCCGTACGACACCCCGAGCCTCCTGTGACTCTCACCATGTCAATGAATACACGAAAAGTATGTCATGTAGTTGAGGACGGGCAAGGGGTCGCGCTTAGATGGGGAACATGCCTGGAGTACCCGAATCCCACACCGGATGGACGTTCCTCACCAACCAC
Organism: Streptomyces sp. NPDC057249; assembly: GCF_042669245.1. NCBI lineage: Bacteria > Bacillati > Actinomycetota > Actinomycetes > Kitasatosporales > Streptomycetaceae > Streptomyces > Streptomyces sp. NPDC057249. Next base: position 239,619 of record NZ_JBHUXS010000008.1, read on the forward strand.
GCGCGCGTACTCGCGACCATCGCCGAGGGCCCGACCGTCCGCATCCGTGACATCGCCGCACGCTGCCGGCTGACGGAGCGCGCGGTCCAGCGGATCATCGCCGACCTCGAAGAGGCCGGATACCTCTCCCATAGGCGAGAGGGCCGCGCGAACACATACCGCATCGAACCGGACAAGGTGCTCCGCCACCCCGCGGAAGCCGGCCTGTCCGTGGCCTCGCTGCTCACCCTCCTCGTGCAGGACGAGGCGGATCGCGGGCAGGGAGCCGGTGAAGACGCCGTGAAAGCCGCGTATCAGGGACGTGTTCGGACGGTAGAGGTGTGACGCTGCGTCACCCCTGCGGCAGGTGAGCCGATTGCCATCGAGGTCCGGCCTGCGTGATAGTTGCCGCAAGGCAATGTTTGTCCGTCCAGTTGGAAGGTGGTGCGGCTCGCCGCAGGCGGGTCCCCCCTCATGGCTCCTCCCCAGGGAACTCCCGTTACGAAAACCGACGAAAGCCCGGCATCCGGGGCCTGGTCCACCGCCCCCTACCCGGTGATCCAGAGCGGTGCGAACGGGGTGCTGACCGGGCTGAACCCCGCGGCCTCCCGGCTCCTGCCGGACGCCCGCCCGGGCGCCACGATGGCCGAGGCGGCCCCGGCCTGGCTCGCACGGGCGGACCGCGACGTGCGCGATCCGGCGGCGGGCGCGTCCGCGGACCCCCGGGCGGGAACGGTCCCGTCGGCGGCGGGCCGGATCGGCGCCCGCAGCTTCGAGGCACACGCCGGCCACGGCGGCAACGGTGACGTGGTGTGGTGGCTGGTCGACGACACCGACCGCCGGCTCGCCGAAGAGGCGCTGGCCACCGAACGCGAACGGACCGCGTTCCTCGCCGAGGCGTCCAACGTCCTGCTCGCCTCGTTGAACACCGACCGGTGCGTGTCGGCGACGGCCCGGCTCGCCTCCCGGTACCTCGCCGAGGCGGCGGTCGTCGTCTCGCCGGCCAAGGGGGACAAGCTGCCCCTGGCCCACGCGGTGGCCGGCCAGGAGACCGTGCGCGGCCTCGTCACGGCCGACGCTTCCGAGGTGCCGGGCCTGGACGAGGCGCTCCAGGGTTTCCCACCCGTGCCCTCGCGCTGGATCGACCCCGCGTCCCTGCCCGCGTGGGTGGTTCCCGAGGGGTACACCGGACCGATCACCTCGGTCGTCGTCGCACCCCTGCCCGGACAGGGGGTCCCGGCGGGCGCCCTGGTCCTGTTGCGGAGCGGCGGCCAGTTCACCGACGACGAGCAGCTCGTCGCCCGGCTGTTCGCCGCGCGCGCCGGCGCCGCCCTGTCGGCCGCCCACCTCTACGCGGAGCAGAGCGCCGTCACCCGCACCCTGATGCAGGACCTGCTGCCGCCCCGGCTGCACCGCGTCCACGGCGTCGAGTTCGCCGGCGGCTACCGGCCCGCCGCCGCCCGGGAACGCGTCGGCGGCGACTTCTACGACGTCCACCCGGCCGGCACCGAGAAGGACGACTCCTCGCTGGTGGTCCTGGGCGACGTGTGCGGCAAGGGGCTGGACGCGGCCGTGCTCACCGGCAAGATCCGCAACACCCTTCAGGCGCTCGTCCCCATGGCGGACGACCACCAGAGGGTGCTGAGGCTCCTCAACGACGCACTCCTCAACTCCCACCACACCCGCTTCGCGACCATGGTCCTGGCCTCGGTCCGGCGGACGGACCACCTGGTGCGCCTGCGGCTGACCGCCGCCGGGCATCCCGTACCGCTGGTGGTGCGGGCGGACGGCCGGGTCGAGGAGATCCGGACCCAGGGCACCCTGGTGGGGGCGCTGCCCGACATCGAGTCCCGTACCGCCGAGACCGTGCTGCGGCCCGGCGAGACGTGTCTGCTCTACACCGACGGGTTCACCGAGGCGCGGGGCGGCCCGCTCGGCGACGAGATGTTCGGCGAGAGGAGACTGAAGCGGGCCCTGTCCGAATGCGCCGGGATGCCCAGCGAAGCCGTGGTCGAGCGCGTCCAGATGCTCGCCGCCGAGTGGGTGCGCGGCGGTGGCCACGACGACATGGCCGTCGTCGCGATCACCGCCCCCCGGACCACCCACCTCAGCGCGGTGGACGGCCACACCCGGGGCAGGTACACCGCATGACACCCTGCCTGACCGAACTGCGCGACCTCCTCCTCGCAGCCGCCCTGGACCGTGACGAGTTCACCGCCGCCGGCATCGTCACCGGAGCCCTCGACGACGGGGTGCCCGCCGAGGCGGTGCTTCTGGACGTCATCGCGCCCATCCAGGCGAAGGTGGGCACGGAATGGGCGGCCAACCGCCTCACCGTGGCCCAGGAGCACGCCGCCAGCGCCATCGTCGAGCGAGTGATCACCGCGCTCGCCCACCACCCCGCCGCCCGCACCACTCCCCGGCACGGGAGGGTCACCGTGGCCTGCGTGGAACAGGAATGGCACTCCCTGCCCGCCCGGCTGCTGGCCGAGGTCCTCACCCTGCGGGGCTGGCAGGTCGACTTCCTGGGAGCCCAGGTCCCCACCCCCCACCTGGTCTCCCATCTGCACCACACCGGCGCGGACGTCGTCGCCCTCTCGTCCTCCCTGCCGACCCGGCTGCCCTCGGCCCACGCGGCGATCACCGCCTGCCAGTCCGTGGGAGTGCCCGTCCTCGTCGGAGGGGCGGCCTTCGGACCCGACGGCCGCTTCGCGCGCATGCTCGGCGCGAACGCCTGGGCCCCCGACGCACGCACCGCCGCCGACCGGCTGGCCGCGGGCCTCGCCCCGCCCGTCCCGGCGGACATCCGGCAGCGGATCGACGACCTGCCGCACCTGGTCGACCAGGAGTACACCCTGGTCGCGCGCACCCAGGGGCAACTGGTCAAGCAGGTGCTGACGCAACTGGACGACCGCTTCCCGGCCATGGCCGCCTACACGGACGTGCAGCGCGAGCGCACCGCGGAGGACATCGCGCACATCGTGGAGTTCCTGACCGTGGCCATCTACACCGACGACGACGAGCTGTTCACCACCTTCATGACGTGGACCGCGGACATCCTCACCGCACGCCGCGTTCCCGCCCGCTCCCTGCCGCCCGTCCTGGACATCCTGGCGGCCGCACTCAAGGACTTCCCCCGGGCCGTCCGGCCGCTGGAGCGGGCGAGGACCGTCCTCGCCGACGTCACCGCAGCACACCCCGGAGCACCCGCATGAGCGTCCCGTCCCTCCGTCTCACCGTCGAAACGGGCGGGACAACCACCCGGCTGCGCCTCGCCGGCGTCCTCGACCACGACACCACCGACGCATTCGGCGCACGCGCCACGGCATGCGTCGAGGCCGACCCCGCGCCGGCCGAACTGCGCCTGGACTGCGCGCAACTCCGGCTCTGCGACTCGATGGGGCTCGCCGCCCTGCTGATGATCCACCGCCGCACCGCCACGCGCGGGATCGCCCTCGTCCTGGACGACCCGCCGGCTTCCCTGGAGCGGATGCTCCGCATCACCGGAACACGGCACCTCTTCGCACCGGGGTCCGCGGACGCGGAGAGCCCGGACGAAGTGAGTGAGACGACCGACTGAAGGCCCGGTCGAGTGCCCGGTCACGGCAGGGCGGGCAGCGCCATCACCACCGTGATCCGTTTGCCGTCCGGGTGGACGCCGACGGAGACCCGGGCGGCGAGCAGTCGCACCAGGGGCCAGCCGTAGCCGCCGATCCTCGGCGCCTCCGCCCGCACCCGCGGCCCCGTCGCGGGCAACTCGGCCGGGACCTCGCTGCTGGCATCGCCCACGGTGATCCGCAGCCCCTCACCCGTCACCTCGGCCTCGAACGCGGTCAGCCGGCCGCCGTGCCGGAAGGCGTTCGTCACCAGTTCCGACGTCACCAGCAGCGTGTCGTCCACCACACGGGCCGGCCACCCGTCGAGCGCGGCCCCGAAGCGCGCCGAAAGCAACGCGGTCACGATGTCCCGCGCAGCCGCCGCGTTCTGCGGAACGGCCGAAAGCACACCTTCCGGTTCACCGCCCACTTCTACCACGACCCGCACACACCCCCGCCCCGGCGGACCGACGCCCTCAGCACTGGAGCGCGGCTTCGACGTCGTCCGCGAACCGGAACGCACCGGCCGTACCCGTGACCTCGAAGAGCCTGCGCACGCCGGAGTGCAACGGTCCGGCCAGCACCAGCGGCACGCCAGCCGCCACGTGTTCCCGCTGCCCGCCCAGCAGGGAGTGGAGCGCAGCGGAGTCGGCGAACGTCACCCCGGACAGGTCGACCACCGTCCGTACACGACCGTCCGCCACCGCGCGGGACAGCGCCGCCGACAGGTCACCGCTGCCCGACCACCCGTCCAGACTGCCCCGGACCCGGATCAGCACCACGTCGCCGGCCGTCTTCTCGAGGCCGACCCCCCGTTCATCTTCCGCCATGAGCCGTATCCTCCTACGCCGCGCCCCCGGACCGGCGCCCGGGGTCGGACGGCGGTCCGGGACGGGCGTCGGGACGTGCGCCTCCGTGTGCGCCGGGCGGCGCCGGACCGGTCAGCAGCGACCCCCCTACGCTCGCTGGAGCAGGTGATTCCGGTTCGGGCGCGTTCCGCGCTCACGTGTCGTGGGCAATTTCCGACCAGCGGTCCTCACCGTTGGGAGGGACACCCCACATGACGAGTCACGCGACCGAAGCCGCACTCGAAAGCCTTTTGAACCGAGCCCTTCAGGCCACCGGCACCGGCGACTGCTGGACGACCCGGACCGACGAGGCATGGTGCCGCGTCGCCCCCCGGTCGGCGACCCGGCGCGACCAGGGCTGGAAGCTTCACCTGTCGGCAACGGCCGCCTCCGCACCGACGGTCCTCGTCAGGGCCCTGGACGTACTGCTGCCGGACACCTCGGCGTTCAAGTTCGCCCGGTCCCTCGACCAGGTGAGCACCCTCAACTCCCGCGCCACACCCCGGGGCAGCTCCGGAAAGTTCATCACCGTCTACCCGCGCTCGGACGCCGACGCGGTCCGCCTCGCCCGCGAACTGCACGCGGCGACGGCCGGACTGCCCGGCCCCCGCATCCTCTCCGACCAGCCCTACGCCCCGTACAGCGTGGTGCACTACCGCTACGGCGCCTTCACCGGGCGGCAACGCCTGTCGGACCAGGGCCTGCTGATCTGGTACATCGAGGACCCCGACGGCAACCCCGTCGAGGACGAGCGCAGCGGCCGCTACGCGCCACCCCCCTGGGCCGTCTGCCCCTTCCCCGCCACCGTGCCGCTCCCGCCCCCGGCGGCGGAGGCGGCGAGCGGTCCCGTCCTCCTCGGCGGTCGCTTCGCGGTACGGGAGGCGATCCGGCACACCAACAAGGGCGGGGTCTACCGGGGCACCGACGTGTCGACCGGCGCGCCCGTGGTCATCAAGGAGACCCGGCCCCACGTGGAGGGCGACGCCTCCGGGCGCGACGTCCGCGACTGGCTGCGCGCCGAGGCCCGGATGCTGGACAAACTGAAGGGGACCGGGCTCGCCCCCGACGCCCTCGCCCTCTTCGAGCACGGCCGGCACCTGTTCCTGGCCCAGGCCGAAGTCCCCGGCGTCGCCCTGCGCACCTGGGTCGCCGAGCGCTTCCGCGACCTCGGGAGCGAGGAGTACCGCCGCGAGGCGCTCGCCCTGGTCGCCCGGCTCGTCGACCTCGTCACGGCGGCGCACGCCCACGGCTGCGTCCTGCGCGACTTCACACCCGGCAACGTCATGGTCCGCCCGGACGGTGAACTGCGCCTCATCGACCTGGAACTCGCCGCCGACGAGACGGGCTCCTGCCTGCCGACCCGGGTGGGCACCCCCGGTTTCAGCGCCCCCGAGCGCCTGCGGGACGCCCCCGTGTCCGTGACGGCCGACTACTACAGCCTGGGTGCCACCGCGTGCTTCGTCCTGACCGGCAAGGTCCCGAACCTGCTGCCCGAGGAGCCCGCCACCAGGACCGGCGAGGAACGGCTCGCCGGCTGGCTCGGCGCCTGCACCGGGCCCGCGAAGCCCCCGGCCGCCGTGGCGGAGATGATCACCGGGCTGATGAAGGACGAGCCCGCCGCCCGCTGGGACACCCGCCGGGCGCGCGAAGCCCTCCGCGCCCCGGCCCCCGGCCGCCCCACGCGGACCGCACCGGTCCGGGACGAGGACCTGGACCATGCGGTGGCCGGACTCGTGAACCACCTGGTCGACACCGCGACCCCGGCGGACGACCGGCGCCTGTGGCCCGTGTCCACCGCGGCCGGCGAGACCAACCCGTGCACCGTGCAACAGGGGGCGGCCGGGCCCCTGGCCGTCCTGACACGGTACTTCGAACTGACCGGGGACCCCCGCCTGCCCGAACTCCTCGCGACAGCCGGCCACTGGATCGCGGACCGCACCCGCCCCCGGACCACCCGCCCCGGCCTGCACTTCGGGGACCTCGGCACCGCCTGGGCGCTGTACGAAGCCGGCCGGGCCGTCGCCGACCAGGCGCTCATCGACCACGCGCTCGCCCTCGCGCTGACCCCGCAGGAGCCCACGCCCCACCACGACATCACCCACGGCACGGCCGGCAGCGGCATGGCCGCCCTCCACCTGTGGCAGCGCACCGGTGACCCGCGCTTCGCCGCGCTGGCCGAGGACGCGGCCGACCGGCTGGCCTCCGCCGCGCGGCGCGATGACGCGGCGGTGAGCTGGGCCGTACCCGCCGAAGCGGTCTCCGGCGAGGCCGGCAAACAGTACCTGGGCTTCGCCCACGGCTCCGCCGGCATCGGCTGCTTCCTCCTGTGCAGCGCGGTCGCCTCGGGACGCCAGGACCATCTGCGGCTCGCGGTGGAGGTCGGCGAACACCTCCTGCGCAGCTCGGTACGGATCGGCGACGCGGCCCAGTGGCCCGCCCAGGCCGGCGACGAACCCACCGCCCCGTACTGGTGCCACGGCTCGGCCGGCATCGGCACCTTCCTCGTACGGCTCCGGCAGGCCACCGGCGACGACCGGTTCGGCGAACTCGCCCGCCGCTGCGCCCCGGCCGTCACCGAACGCGCCCCCCGGGCCCCGCTGTCCCAGTGCCACGGCCTCGCGGGCAACGGCGACTTCCTGCTCGACCTGAGCGCCGCCACGGGGGAGCCCGCACACCACGCCATGGCCGACGCGATGGGCCGCCTCGCCGTCACCGAAGGCGCCCGCCGCAACCGGCACGTGGTCTTCCCCAACGAGTACGGCGACGTCTCGACCAGCTGGAGCGACGGATCGGCCGGAATCCTGGCCTTCCTCCTGCGGCTCCGCCACCCGAGCTCCCGGCACTGGCTCGCCCAGTTGCCGGGCTGAGCGGCAGAGAACCTGCCGCCGAACCACAAGAAGAAGGAGAGAACCATGGAAATCCAGACCCAGGACCTCGAACTCCTCGCCCACCTCCACGCCCTCCCCGAGACCGACCCCGTCGGCGCCGACGCGGCGGCGTTCTCCGCCACGTGCGAGTGCATCGGCCTGCTGACGGTCCTCAACACGGTCTGCATCGGCATCAGCTGCGCCTAGGACCGGCCCACCGTCCGGCCGGGGGAGGCCCCCGGGTCGACCCCTGGAGGGACCGGGACGCGGATCCGACTCGCGCGCGGCCGCCGACGCTGAGCGCGTCGCTCACGGGGGTGGGC
>NZ_JBHUXS010000008.1:247241-375373 GCF_042669245.1 Streptomyces sp. NPDC057249
CCGGGCGGCCGGGGGGCCCCCCGGCCCCCCCCGCCGGCCGGACCCCACCGGCGAACCAGAGGTGAGGACCGGACCATGCGACTTCACACCGGCGGCGAGGAGATCGCCCCCGAGCACACCCCCGCCGCTCTCGGCCCGCCCGAGTACGCCATCAGCACCCGCGGCCTGGTCAAGAGCTACCCCGGACCCAAGGGCACCACCACGCACGCCGTGAGCGGCCTGGACCTGGACGTCCACCGGGGCGAGACCTTCGCCTTCCTCGGACCCAACGGCGCCGGGAAGTCCACCACCATCGCCATGCTCTGCGCCCTGGCCCGCCCCACCGCCGGCCACGCCACGGTGGCCGGCGCCGACGTGCGCTCCCAGCCCCACCGGGTGAGGCAGCGCGTCGGCATGCTGTTCCAGCAGAGCGCCCTGGACCCGGATCTGACACCCGAACAGAACCTCCGCATCCACGCCCGCCTCTACGGGTTGCGCCGTGCCCACGTCCGACAGCGCACCGCCGAGGTACTGGAAGTGGCCGGACTCACCGACCGGCGGACCACCCCCGTACGCACCCTGTCGGGAGGCATGCGGCGCCGCCTGGAAATCGCCCGCCAGCTCCTGCACGCACCGGACGTGCTGTTCCTGGACGAGCCCACCACCGGCCTCGACCCCCACGCCCGCGCACAGATCTGGGACCACCTGTACGCCCTGCGGGAGCGGGACGGCAGCACGCTCTTCATCACGACCCACCAGCTCGAAGAGGCGGCCAACTGCGACCGCGTCGCCATCATCGACCGCGGCCGGCTGGTCGCCCAGGGCGCGCCCGGCGCGCTGAAGGCCGCCATCGGCGACGACCGGGTCGTGCTGCGCACCAGCCAGGACGAGCGGGCACACCGCGTCGTCCACCGCATGGTTCCGCGCGGGCACTCCGTGACCAGGGACGCCGACGGGATCTGTCTGCGGGTGCCCGACGGGAGTTCCTGGATTCCCCGCCTCTGCGCGACCCTGGAAAGCCACGGCATCGCCGTCCGCGCCGCCTCCGCCACCCCGCCCACCCTCGACGACGTCTTCTTCCACCACACCGGCCGCAGCATCCACGGCAGCCGGCCCGGAGGCGGCCGATGACCACCCTCCCGCTCGACGCGACCGGCGTCGGGGACCGCGCGCGGCCGGCCCGACTGCGGCACGAACTGCGCGCGATCCACGGCCTGATCCACCGCGACCTGCTCCGCCTGGCCGGCCAGCGCGCCCACACCGCGCTGATGCTGCTCCACCCCGTGCTGTACCTGCTGATCCTGGGCGGCGGACTCGCCACACTCATCTCCGACTCCGCCCTGGGGGTCGGCTACCAGACCTACCTGTTCCCCGGCATGCTGATGATGACGGTGCAGACCCCGGCCATCCTGGTCGGCATCCGCCTGATCACCGACCGCCAGAGCGGCTATCTGCGCGAACTCCTCATGGCCCCGGTCAGCCGTACGACCCTGCTCCTGGGCAGCTGCGCCGGCGGCACCCTGGTCGCCACGATCCAGGGCGCCGTGCTGCTGAGCCTGGCCGGAGTCGTCGGCCTGCCCTACGACCCGGTCCTCCTGGCACTGCTCCTCGCCGGCATGGCCCTGATCTCCTTCACGATCACCGCCCTCGCCCTGACCCTGGCGGTGAGCCTGAGCAGGCCCGAGACGTTCCACACGCTGCTCGGCGTGCTGATGATGCCCCTCCTGTTCCTCTCCGGCGGCTTCTTCCCCCTGGGCGCGCTCCCCGCCTGGGCCCACTCCGTGGCCGCCGCGAACCCGCTCGCGTACGGCGTCGACATGCTCCGGGGCAGCATCGCCCTGCGCGCCCCGGACGCCGCGGCCGCCGGCGGCATCACCTGGGCCGGCCACCCGGTCCCGCTCCCCGTGGAGGCGGCGCTGCTCCTGGTCAGTGGCGCGGGGGCCCTGCTCTGGGCCGCACGCCGCTTCGAACGGCACGAGTGACCCGCCCGCACGGCCGCCGGGCTGGGCCGAACGGGTGGGCACGGCACCGGCCATGCGTGTTCTCTCCGCGACGCCAGGGCCCGGCGTGAGGATGTCCGCGGAACGGGTGCACGGGTCAGGCACGGCTGAGAGCGGGTACGTCACGTGGCGGATGCAAGGGGCTCGACGGCGCAGGTCGGCGCGTGGGCGGAGATGCGGGACGCGATCACCACCAGGGCCGTACTCGTCATGGTGGGCGTGCTGCTGCTCCAACTCGGCTTCGCCCTCTCGTACATGGGGGCGTTCCACGCTCCGAAACCCCATCGCATCCCGATCACACTGGTCGCCCCTCGCCCGGTGGCGGCCGACCTCGTCGCCCGGCTCGACGCCCTGCCCGGCGACCCGGTGCACGTCACCGCCGTTTCGGACCGCGCCCAGGCACGGGCCCGGCTGCTGGAGCGGAAGACCGACGCCGCGCTGATCGTGGCGGCGACCGGGCGGACCGACACACTGCTCGTCGCCTCGGCGGGCGGCCCCTCGGCGGCCGACGCCGCCGCCAAGGTCGTGGCGGCCGTGGAGCGTACGCAGAACCGGGCGCTGACCGTTCGCGACATCCGACCGCCCGCGCCGGGGGACAGCCGGGGCCTGTCGTCGTTCTACCTGGTGCTGAGCTGGACGATCGGCGGCTACCTGGCCGCCTCGGCCCTCAACATGGCGGCCGGGTCCAAGCGCCCCACGCTCCGGCGGTCCATCGTGCGGCTCGCGGCGATGGTGCCCTATGCCTTCGTCTCCGGAATCGGCGGCGCCATCATCGTCGGCCCCGTGCTCCACTGTCTGCCGGGCGCCTTCTGGGAGCTCGTCGGCATCGGCACCCTGGTCGTCTTCGCCTCCGGCGCCGTGGGCGTGGCGCTCCAGTCGCTGCTCGGCACGATCGGGCTCGGCCTGACCATCCTCATCTTCACGATCCTGGGCAACCCCAGCTCCGGCGGCGTCTATCCGGCCTCCCTGCTGCCGCCCTTCTGGGCCGCGATCGGCCAGGCCCTGCCGCCCGGCGCCGGCACGACCGTCGTCCGGAACACGGTCTACTTCGACGGCAACAACACCACGGGCGCCCTGTGGATTCTCGGTGCCTGGGCGTTCGCCGGGATCGTCGTGGCTCTCGCGGCCGCCGCCCTGCGCGGCCGCCGGGCCCGTACGGAAACCCGTTAGGCGGCCGTCGCGGCGCCCTGCTACATTCTTCCCGGCCGTGCGAAGGAACGAGGAGGTGGTACCCGTGAACGCAGTATCGACATGGGTGCTCCCCTCCGGGGTCACGGTCGGGCGATAGGCAGGTCGTCCGGGAGCGCCGTTCTGTGCACTCCCGAAAGGCACGATCATGCATTTCACTTCCGAGCAGCGCCTGGACGACGGCGTACTCGAACGCTCCTTCTCCCTCGGTGACATCCCGGGCTTCCTCTGGACGCCCGCGTCCGCGTCGGCGTCCGCACCGGTGCCGCTGATCCTGCTCGGCCATCCCACGCTCGGTCTGCAGCGGATGTATCCGCGTCTGGCCGACCGGGCCCGGCACTCCGCGGCGGACGGTTTCGCCACGGCCGCCGTCGAACTCCCCGGCTGCGGCGACCGGCCCCGGCTGCCCGCCCTCGACCGGGCCCGGGCCGACATGCGCCGGGCCCTGCAGGCGGGCGAACCCGTCACCGACGAGATCATCGACGCCGTGGTCCTCCCGCTGGTCGACCAGGCGGTCCCGGAATTGCAGGCCGCCATGGACGCGATCCTCGCGCTCCCCGAGGTCGCCGGTCCGGTCGGCTACTCGGGCGGGGTGATCTCCATCGGCGTCCGGCTCGCGGCGGTCGACCCGCGCATCGTGGCCGCCGGGCTCTTCGCCGGCAGCTTCATCCCGCGCACCACGTACGACGAGGCCCGCCGGCTCGTCATCCCGCTGCACGTCCTGTTGCAGTGGGATGACGAGGGGAACGACCGGCAGGCGGCGCTCGACCTGTTCGACGCGTTCGGTTCGGAGGAGAAGGCGCTGCACGCCAACATGGGCGGCCACACCGGTGTCCCGGCGCACGCGGGGGCCGCGGCGGCCCACTTCTTCACCCGGCACCTGAAGTAGCACCGCGGGGGAGCGGCCGGCAGCACCTCGCCGAACCACACACAGTTCGGGCACCTAAGGTGTCTGCTGTACGCGCCTGCCCCCGCACGCGCGGACGGCAACGAAGGAAAGAGGTGACGTGATGCTCCGCAACGGCTTGGAACCGTGGCACCTGCTCATCGTGGCGTTGGTGGTCATCATGGTGTTCGGCTCGAAGAAGCTTCCCGACATGGCGCGCTCGCTGGGCAAGTCGGCCCGCATCCTGAAGAGCGAGGCCAAGGCGATGAAGACCGAGGCGGGCACCGACCCGGCCGCGCCGGGGCATCCGTAACACCTGGGCCGCCCGGGAAGGGGCCGGGGCAGTGGCGTACCGAAGCCGCTGCCCCGGCCCCTTCTGCGTGCCCCGGACAGGCCCTAGCCGGCGCGCACGACGGCCTCGATGTGGTCGAGGTGGGCGGCGATGAGGTCCTCGAAGGCCGCCTGGTGGTCCGTCTGGAGGGGGCGCAGCTCACGGGCGAAGTGCGCCAGGGCGGGGAAGTGCTCGGGATCGGCGCCCAGGACCGCCACTCGGAACAGCTCCCGGCCCTGCTCGCGCTCCTCCGGGGTCAGGGTGTCGGCGCCCGCCTCCGAGGCGATCAGTGAGGCGATGAGGACCACGACGCGGTGGTAGCGCAACGGGATCTCCTCGTCGGCCAGCCCCGAGGCGCGCAGTGCCTGAAGCACCTCTTCCACGACCAGCCGGGAGCCCGCGCCGCTCGACACGTAACGCGCCCAGACCGCGGCGAGCTGCGGCTGGCGGCGGAAGGCGTCCCGCACGCGCAGGGCCAGGGCCGTGAGGCGCTGCTTCCAGTCGCCCTCGGGGCGGTATCCCTCCATCGCGGCCAGCAGGACCCGGTCGGCCACCGCGCGCAGCAGTTCGGTCTTGCTGCGGAAGTGCCGGTACAGGCTCGACGAGTCGGTCCCGAGGACCGCCGCCAGTTTGCGCACGCTGAACGACTCCGTCGCGCTCGTGCGCAGCAGCTCAGCGGCCGCGTCCAGGATCTCTTCGCTCGTCCAACGCCTTCGGCCTGCCATTCCGCTCCTCTCGCCGGCCTTCAGCCTAACGCATGCACTTGGTGTTGCACGCGGTGCGTGCATAATGGGTGCACAACCCTGCCGGGAGGCCCGGCAGGAGGTGGGCCGACGTGCGCGACCGCCGGCGGCCCCGGGGGTTACGAAGGGACGCACGACGTGAAGAACCCACTGGACTCCACGGCACTGGACGCGGCCGTCGAGAACGTGCACCGCGCGGGAGTGCCGGGCCTGTTCGCCGAGGTCCGGCACGGCGACCAGGTCTGGCGCGGGGCCGCCGGGATCGCCGACACCGCCACCGGCCGCCCCGTCGACCCCGCAATGCGCCACCGCGTCGGCAGCGTCACCAAGACGTTCACCGCCGCCGCGGTCCTGCGGCAGGCCGAGCGCGGCCGGATCGAACTCGACGCACCGGTCGGCCGCTACCTGCCGGCGCTGGTGCCGGGGGAGCGGGGGAAGGCGATCACGGTACGGATGCTGCTCAACCACACCAGCGGTCTCGCCGAGTACCTTCCGTACGCCTACCCCTCGCTGAAAGCGCTCCCCGCCCTCTCCGGAACCGGTCCGGAAAGCCTCGACGAGCACCGGTTCACACGGTGGGACCCCAAGGAGCTGATCGCCATGGGCGTCGGCGCACCCGCCGCCTCATCTCCGGGCGGTGCGCCGGGGCTGTACTCGAACACCAACTACCTGCTGCTGGCCGAACTCCTGGCGCGGGTGAGCGGCACCACGGCCGAGGAGAGCATCACCCGCGACGTCATCGAGGCAGCCGGGCTCGAGGACACCGCGTTCCCGGCCGGACCGGAGATCGACGGACCGCACTCGCGGCTCTACGAGGCGTGGTTCGGCACGATCGACCCGCCGCGCGACTACAGCGTCTTCGACATGTCGTGGACGGGCCCTTCGGCCTCCCTGATATCGACCGTCGCCGACCTGAACCGCTTCTTCGCCCGGCTCCTGGCCGGAAAGATCGTCACCCCGTCCTCACTGGACCAGATGCGGCGGACCAACCCGGTCGTCTCCCAGGAGGGCAAGGTCATCGAGTACGGCCTCGGACTGCACCCGACGGAAGCACCGGGCCAGGACACCTTCTGGGGCCACGGCGGCACGGTCTGGGGCGGCGGCACCCTGGCCATGACCCGCGCCGACGGCGCACGGCAGATCGCGGTGGCGGTCAACCTCCAGCGGTGGAACGGCCTCGACGCCTCGGGCAGGCCGCAGCCCCATCCCATCGACGCGGCGCTGGAAGCCCTGTGCCGCGTCGCGATGTACGGCTGACCGGTCACTCGCACAGGTGGCGCGGACCGAGTGCGCGCAACTCGTCCAGCACCGAGGTCCTCCCGGGCGGAGGCGTGAAGATCCGCAGGCGCTGGTCCACCGCGGGGGTGGCCGGCACCTCGCAGTCCAGGTCGATCCCGCCCAGGTCCGGATGGACGAGCCGGTACGGACGCGACCGCCGTACGGCGACCTCGTGCCGGTCCCACAGCGCGCCGAACTCCGCGCTCGCGGCCCGGCACCGCGCCACCAGCGACCGGGACGCCGCGTCGCCCCCGCGCCGGGCCGTCGCGGCCCGCAGGTCGGCCACCAACTGCCGCGCCTGCTCCGCGTGTTCCTCGGCCGCGAAGTGACCGTGGACCACCGGATCGGTGAACCACCGCAGGACGATGTTGCGGTCCTCCTCCGCGACCGAGCACACACAGCCGAACAACGCGAGCGCCAGGTCGTTCTGCGCCAGCAGGTCGCCCAGATCGCTGACCACCTGGACGGGCACGTCGTCCAGGCGGTCGAGCAGATACCGCAGCCCCGGGCGCAGGTACCCACCGGCCCGTTCCCCGGCGGCCACAACGGCGACGTCTTCCGCCCGCGCGCCACCGCGGACCGGATTCACGCGGTGCTCGGGCCCTGAGGGCGCAGGAGTCGCCTCGGTGCCGGTGTCACTCGAAGAACTTGAGGCCGTACCCGGTGTCGGTGTTCGCCCCGGGGACGTTGGCACGGCTGTACGTGGTGTTGCCCCACCAGCAGAAGGAGCCGGTGTACCAGGAGCGGTTCTCCCAGCTGTACGGGGTTCCCTTGGGCACCGCGTGGAACATCAGGGGGAACGTGGGCCCGGCCGGCGGGCTGGTGGCGATGTCGCCGTCGAGCAGGACGAAGGTGTGGTGGCCGGGCCCGTTCACGTACAGCGTGGGATCCCAGCCGGCCATCATGGTCGCGCGGTTGGAGCCGAACAGGCAGCCGTTGGACTTGTACCAGTCCCACACGTACGTCGGGTCACCGCCCGCCCGGAGCCGCAGTTCGGCGATGCAGTACTGATCGCTCCAGCTGCCGTTGGCGGAGTAGGTGATGTGCAGTTGCCCGTTCGGGTCCTTGATCGCTTCGGGGGCCTCGTTGATGAAGGGGTTCCCGACGACGCGCTCCCAGCTCTCCCTGGGCTGGGAGATGATGTGGCGCGCACCCGTGGGGGTGGTCGGACTGCTCATCCGGGCGATGTAGAGGTTCTGCTCGACGTTGGTGGTGCCGGCCCAGCCCGACCAGACGAACCAGCGCTGCCCGTTGAAGGTGAAGAGGGTGCCGTCGATCGCCCACCTGTCGTCGGGCAGGGCGAGCTTCGTCGCGCTGGTGTAGCCGCTGTCGGGGCTGGCGGAGCTGATCACGTACATGCGGTGGGCGGCGCCTCGGCCGGCTGAGAAGTAGACGTAGTAGCGGCCGCCGTCCCGCACGATCTCCGGAGCCCAGACCTCCCCGAGGTCTGCGGTGTCCGACCACACCCGCCGCGCCGTGGCCGAGGCCAGACCGCCGGTCGAGGACGCCTGTCGGACGTTGATGCCCGCACCGGTCGACTGGACCGAGATGTACGTTCCGCCCACGCGCAGCACGCTGGGATCGGCGCCGCGGATGGTCGTCTGCCCCGCCTCGGCGGGCCGGGTGGACATGAGCGACATCGTGAGGGCCAGAAGCATGGACAGCGCGAAGGCTGCCCCGGCGGACATCCGGGAGAGTCTCATGGCTTCCCTTTCCCGTGCGGGGTTGGCGGACGGACTGGTTCCTGAACCCTGTCCACGCAAAGGCGTGTTCATGTCAAAGAGGCCCGTCCTGCCCTCCGCAGTCCTCGATGAGACGGCTGATCACGCCGAGCAGGACGTCCGCCCGGGCCCGGTCCTCGCGCTGCTCCCGCAGCGCGCGTTCGACCGCCCGCAGCCGCTGCCACGCCTCCGGCTCCGCGTCCATGACGCGGTCCACGAGCGGCGAGGAGACCAACTCCAGGCACTCGGCGAGCCGCAGCCTGGTGCGGGGGGCCGGCGGGCCGGACGGCGGCTCGGCGAAGCCGTCCGTCAGGTAGCGCGCGGGGTCGTCGAGACTCCATCCGGCCACCGCCCCCTCGTACACCAGGAGGTCCACATCGGGGGCGATCCCGAGCCGCGCGTCCGGCGCCTCGCCGAGCAGGCGGACGTCCGTGAGGCAGCTCAGCGCGCCGGCCTCCGGGTCGCAGTGGAAGACCGTGGCCTGCGGCATGCCGAACTCCCCGACGGCATCCGCGCGGAGGCCGGCCGCACGCGTCCGCGGTCCCCGGTCCGCGGCTCCGGCGACGTACCGCCCTGGGACGAAGAACGTGAGACTGCGCAGCTCGCGGCTGCCCCGGTCGAAGCGGACGTACTCGTCCTCCGACCACAGCCACCGCATGCTGCCGAACGTCTCCGGCAGCTCCCGCTCGCGCCCGGCCGGGTCCGCGTAGCCCGCGACGATCAGCTGGAGATCGCGGAAGTCGAAGCGGGGGGTGAACGCGAGGGGCCTGCCCGTCGTCGCGGCGGTCATGCCGTCGCCCACTGTGACCTTCACCGTGTCCGTCGCCTCACCGGATGCGCCTGGCGGCCGGCAGGTGGCCGCCCTTGGTGTCGCGGATCTTCCCGTTCACGATGTCCTCGTGGGTCACCGGGGGCTGCGGGTCGTCGGGCGACCCGCCCAACGCCTTGGCCCCGGTCTCGCCCTTCTTGCCGGAGGGGCCGTAGCCCGTGATGACGTCGCCCGCCCCGGCGCCGGGGCCCTTCGTCACCACGATGTCCTCGCCCTTCCGGAAGATGAGGTCCCCGCGCTGTTTCTGCGAGAGGTACACCGCGTCCGGGGCCTTGAGGATCTCCACCACGCGTTCGTCGCTGAAGTGCGGGTGGTAGTTGCTCGACCTGCGCACCTTGCCGGCCCCGGCCCGGTCGATGACGGTCTCCGCGGCCTGCACCGCCTTGGCGTCGGGGCACTTGGTGCCGGCGAAGAAGCCGGCCCAGGCAAAGACGCGGTGCCCGACGGGCGCCGCGGAGCGGATCGGCCCGGCCGGTACGGTGACGCCTCCGGAACGGGCCGCGGCGCCCGAGGCCGGGGTGCGGAGCACGCAGCCGCCGGCGTCGCGCTCCCGGCGTACCTTGTCGACCAGCTTCTTGACCTCGGTCCTGGCCAGGGCGTACGCGTTGATCAGGGTGTCGGCGCGGTACGGAATCCGGTACTGGACGAGTCGGCCACCGGCGGCGCGGGAGCGGGCCCGGGCCTCGCTCTTCTTCCGCGCCTCGACCGAGGCGAAGGTGGGCCCGGCGCCGGGGTTGGAGCAGGAGAGGCTGCCGGAGACGGACGCCCCGGTGACCGCGAAGGAGCTCTGCGAACTGGTGCACCGGCCGGCGGACTTGCCATCGATGCTGAAGGAGGCGGTCATCACCGCGGTGACCTTGCCGCTGACCAGACGGCTCTTGGCGCTGGTGGTGAGGTGGCCGGAAAAGCTGTTCCTCGCCGTGCAGCCGCCGGAACCGCATTTCACCGTTCCGCCGCTGCTGAGGGTCAGGCGGATGCCGCTGTCGGTGGCGTTCTTCAGCTCTCCCGTCCGCCTCTCCAGGGTGTCGAACATGGGATCGGCGGCCGCCTCGGTGACCGGCGCCAGGTCCAGCCCCGCGGAATCGCTGTCCGCCAGAGGGCCGTCCGTCACATCGAGCCTCTCGGGCGGGTCCTCGTCCTCGGACCCCGCCTCGGCTGTGACGGGCGTCAGCCGGAACGAGGCCGCTCCCACGGAACCGCCGGACGCGTCTGCGGGCCGGGCGGGGCCGTACGCCTCAAGGCGCAGCACCCGGTGGGGCTTCTGCTCGGTGACGAGCAGCCGGCCCGCGGAGGTGTCCACCGCGAGGGCCGGTGTCCCGTCGACGGCGGGTGGCCGCGCGGACTCGGTGGGGGCCGGTGTGCCCTCCAGCCGGTCGAGCGCCTTCGAGAGCGCGGTCGCCAGGTCGGGTGGGGCCGGCATGTGTCCGACCGTCTCCCGCGTGACGCTGTCGCTCTCGTCGGCGGCGGCCCAGGCACCGGAGCCGGCATCCTTCGCCCGGGTGAAGGTCCTGCCGCCTACGTGCAGAACCTCGCGGGCGAGCCCGGAACCGCCGACCTCCACGGCGCCGAAGCGGCTGCCGGACGCGGTGACGGTGATGTCCCGCTTCACCGGGTCGTCACCGGAATCCCGGTACCGCAGACCGGGGGCATCGGCCAGCGCGGCCACGGCCAGCCGGAACGGCTTCAGGTCCCGCACGGCGACGGGCTCCTCCGAACCGGGCCCCCCGGGCCGGACCAGCAGCCCGGCCACGAGCCCGGCGGCGGCCAGGACGCCGACCCCGCCGAACAGCAGCAGACGCTTGCGCCGCCGGGCGGGCGGCGGCGGTCCGGGTGCGAACGGCGGCGGCCCGTACGGGAATCCGGGCCCGGGGCCGTAGGGCGAACGCGGCGGTGGCACGGCCGGCACGCCGTGCGGGGGGAACGGCCCCTGCGGCGGCGGTCCGAAGACCCCGGAGGGGCCGGGATACGGGGAGTGCTGAGGCGGGACGTCGGCCGGGGGAGGCGGTCCGAAGACCCCGGCCGGCGGGCGGTACGGAGCGCCCTGCGGCGGGCGGTCCGCCGGGGACCGGTACGCGTCTTCGTTGTCCGTCATGAACTTCCCCCGTGGATGGTCCGTGGGCCGCTGATCGCTACAGGGACAGTGTGGGGGTGACGGCCCCTCATGCCACCGGAATTCGGACACCGGGCACGGGTTCAGAGCAGCCGGTCGACCAGTCCCTCGACGTACTCCGGGGTCAGAGGACCCATGCCGAACAGGACGCGGATGTACATCGGGGCCAGGACGTGGTCCAGCACGGTGAGCGCGTCGGGTGCGGACTCGCCGCGGTCGCGGGCGCGGTCGAGCATGGACTGCAACTGCCCGGTGCGCTCGGTGCGGAGGGCGTCGCGGGCCTGTGCGCCCTGCGGGCCGGTGCCCGCCAGGGCGACGGCCAGGTGCAGCACCGCCGGCCCGTCGGGTCCGGTGATCTCGCGGGCGACCTGGGCCGCGTACGTACGCAGGTCGCCCGCCAGGCTCCCGGTGTCGGGCATCGGGGAGCGCGCGTCGAGGCGGGTGAGCGCGACGTCGCTGAGCAGCGCCTCCAGACCGCCCCACCGGCGGTAGATGCTGCTGTCGGCCACGCCCGCGCGGGCCGCCACCTCGCCGACCGTGAAGTTCCCGTAGCCGCGCTCGCTGATGAGTTCGGTGACGGCCTGGTGCACCTGCGCGCCGACCCGGGCGCTACGCCCACCGGGTCGCCGGGCTCGCTGTTGTTCGTTCATGCGCCCCACATTAACGCAGTAGCCACTTGCGTTTGCGGGCAGACCTCACCTACAGTCTCCTAACGCAGTCACCGACTGCGTTAGCTATCGCGCGACGAGCTGTGCCACCACGGCCGGGCGCATCTCACGTTTGAGAGGAATTCCCATCACTGCATCGCATGCGGCCGCAGGCCGCCGGACGAACCGGACCGTACTGCTCACGGTGACCTGCCTCGGTCAGTTCATGGTCCTGCTCGACAACACGATCGTGGGAGCGGCGCTCCCCGACATGCAGCACCGCCTGCACCTTCAGCTCACCGGTCTGCAATGGATCGTCGACGCGTACGTCCTGCTGGTCGCCATGCTGCTGCTGTCCGGCGGCATCTTCGCCGACCGGTTCGGCCGCAAACGCGTATACCTCGCCGGTGTCGCGGTGTTCACCGCCGCGTCGGTGGTGTGCAGCATCGCGCCCTCGCTCGGCTGGCTCATCGCCGGCCGGGTGCTCCAGGGCATCGGGGCCGCGGCGCTCAGTCCCGCCTCGCTCGCCCTGCTCGCGGATGCCTACCCCGCGCCGCAGGAACGCGTCAAGGCGATCGGGCTCTGGGCGGGACTCAGCGGAGTCGGCCTGGCCGCGGGCCCCGTGGCCGGCGGCGTACTGACCGAAGCCTTCGGCTGGCCCGCCATCTTCCTGGTCAACCTGCCCATCGGCGCGGCCCTCCTCCTGGCCGGCCTGCGCCACCTCGAAGAGGCGCGCAATCCGCACGCCCCCGCGATCGACGTTCCCGGGACGGTGCTGTCCGTCCTGGCGGTGGGGTCGCTGACCTACGGGCTGATCGAGGGCGGAGCGCGTGGCTGGACGTCGCCGGTGATCCTCGGCAGCCTCGCCGCCGCGGTCGTCCTCCTCGCCGCCTTCCTGGCCGTCGAAGCGCGCCGCCGCGCACCGATGCTGCCGCTGCGGCTCTTCCGGGAGCGCCTGTTCACCGTCTCCAACACCGCGATGGTCGTGGTCGGGTTCGCGCTCATGGGTTCGTCGTTCTTCTTCTCCCAGTTCTTCGTGTACGTCCAGGGCAGCTCGATCCTGCGCGCGGGCCTGCAGACCCTGCCCACCACCCTCGCCATGGTGCTCGTCAGCCCGTACGCGGGCCGGCTCGCCGCCCGGCACGGCTTCCGCGTCGTGGTCACCGCCGGCCTGGCCCTGGCCGGTCTCGGGCTGCTCGCCCTCGGCACGGTCCACGCCGACACGGGATACGGGAACGTGTGGTGGCGGCTGGCCGTCGTGGGCGTCGGCTTCGCCCTGACGATGTCCCCGCTGACCGGCGCCGCCATCCAGGCCGTCAGCGCCCAGGAGGGCGGCCTCGCCTCGGGCGTCAGCAGCACCACCCGGCAGATCGGCGCGGTGCTCGGCGTGGCGGTGCTCGGAGCCGTGGTCCGCGCCCGGCAGTCGGGCGGCGCCTCCTTCGGAGCCGGCCTCGACAGCGCCTTCCTGACGGCGGGTGCCGTCACACTGGCGACGGCCCTGTGCACGGGCCTGTGGCTGACGAGGAGCGGGTCCGAGGAGGGCGCTACCGCGCCGGTACGGTCGACCGAGGCGCCGAAGACCACCACCGCGGACAGCCGTTGACCGGCCGCGAGCACGTCCCGGCCCCACCGACGACCACGAACGGAGGAACCCCTGTGCACGACGCGACCAGGGCAACGATCGAAGAGCACATGGTGTCCGGCCCCGAGGCCGGACCGTACGCCCTGACCACGGGACCGGACGGCGCGCTGTGGTTCACCCTCGTCCACAGCGGCGGGATCGGCCGGCTCGTCCCCGGCGAGGCGCCGACGGACCACCGCCTCGACCCCGGCAGCGGACCGACCGTCATCACACCGGGCCCGGACGGTGCGCTGTGGTTCACCGAGTACCGGGCCGACCGGATCGGGCGGATCACCACCGGCGGCGCGGTCACCGAGTTCGACGTGCCCGGCTCCGGCTCGGGGCCGTTCGGGATCGCGGTGGGCCCGGACGGAGCGCTCTGGTTCACCGAGACCACCGCCGACCGCATCGGTCGCATCACCGTCGACGGCGACGTCAGCCAGTACCCGCTCCCCGCCACCGGCGCGTTCCCGTCCGCGATCACCTCCGGGCCCGACGGAGGGATGTGGTTCACCCTCAACCAGGGCAACGCCGTCGGGCGGATCGGCATGGACGGCACGGTCGCCCTGCACACCCTGCCGACGGATGCGGCGGGCCCGGTCGGGATCGCGGCGGGCCACGACGGAGCGCTGTGGTTCACCGAGATCGCCGCCGGTCAGATCGGCCGGATCACCCCCGACGGACGGATCACCGAATTCCCGCTGCCCGACCGCGCCGCCCGGCCGCACGCCGTCACCGTCGACGGACGGGGCGCCGTGTGGTTCACGGAATGGGGAGCCAACCGCGTCGCCACGATCACCCCGGACGGCGCCGTGACCGCCCATGAACTGCCCACGCCGAACTCGGAACCGCACGGCATCGCCCTGGGCCCCGACGGAGCCCTGTGGACCGCGCTGGAGACGGGCTCACTGGCCCGCGTCGCGCCGTAGGGCCTGTCTGACCATTCCCGTCTGGCGGCAGTGCCTCCTCGCACGCCGCGAAACCCCCGGCTCAGCACTCACCGTGCTCGTCGGCCGTGACCCGCCGCACCTCCACCGGCTGCTGCGTGGGTACGCCACCGGGGCCCGGGACGGCGGAGATACGGGCGGCGATCTCCAGCGCCCGTGCCTCCGACTCCACCTCGAAGACATTGAAGCCGGCCAGGGCCTCCCGGGGCGCCGCGAACGGCCCGTCGGTCACCACGGGCGGCGCGACGCCGTCCGCACGGACGGTGCGGGCGTGTCGCGGATCGGCCAGCGCCATGAACCGGACCAGCTCCCCGCTCTCGGTCAACTCCTTGGTCAGCGTGGCGTAGTGGTCGAAGTGGGCCGCGACGTCATCCGGTCGCCAGGAGTCCATCGGCTCCTCGAAAACCCCACCGTCGTGGTTGACCAGCAGCATGAACCTTGCCATCACGCATCTCCGTCGTCAGTCGTCCGTGGATTCCGGAAAGGAGAAATAGAGCGCGTCGCTGTAGAACGACGCGAAGTGCCGCTGCCAGTCGGCCCGGACGGAGGCCAGCCAGCTGTCGGCACGGCCGGCGAGCGCCGCCTCGGCGAGCGCGACGGCCTCGGGGACGTCCTCCGACACCAGGCGCCGCACGCTCGCCGCCGGATCGTCGTCCGTCATGGAAACGATCTCGCCCGTTTCGAGAAGGAAATACTTCGCCTCCTGCTTCTCCAGGTGGGCCGCGGTCCTGGCCGCGCACTCGGCGAACCGGGCGTCGTCCCGCAGGCCGTCACCGACCGCGCGCAGGACGTCGCGAAGCAGCGCCGCCCCGTCGGCGTAGTCCGCGGCGATGCCGATCGGGTGGTTCCAGATCATGGAGGGGACGACCACGGTCCCGCGCCCCACCAAGAGCTTGTGGGCGAGCGGGACGTCACCGTTGTGCTCGGATATGCAGCGGATCCGCTGCGGGAGGTCCGCCTCGCTCGGTACCGAGTCGGCGGAGTAGAGATACGAACGATTCGCCATGTCGACGACGCTAACAGCGGGGACTGACAACGCCGTCGGGCAACCACCGCACGGCCGGGGGAGTAAAGGGCATGATGACCGCATGCGCACGCCTTCGGACATCACCGTCACCCTCGTACGGGGAGACATCACCCGCCAGTCCGTCGACGCCGTCGTCAACGCGGCGAACTCCTCACTGCTCGGCGGTGGAGGGGTGGACGGAGCCATCCACCGCCGCGGCGGCCCCGAGATCCTCGCCGCCTGCCGGGAACTCCGCGCCTCGCGGTACGGCAAGGGTTTGCGCACGGGCCGGGCCGTCGCCACCACCGCCGGAAGGCTCGACGCCCGCTGGGTCGTGCACACCGTCGGCCCGGTGTGGAGCGGCGCCGAGGACCGGTCGGCCCTGCTGGAGTCGTGCTACCGCGAATCGCTGCGCGTCGCGGCGGAACTGGGGGCGCGTACCGTCGCCTTCCCCGCGATCTCCACCGGCGTCTACGGCTGGCCCATGGACGACGGAGCCCGCATCGCCGTCCGCACCGTGCTGGCGGAGGCCGCGCCGCCCGTCGAGGAGGTGCGGTTCGTGCTCTTCGACGCCTACGCCTACGGGGAGTTCCAGGAGGCCCTGGCGGCGGCTCGGACCTGAGCGCCCGGGGCCCCGTGGCCGGCGAGGGAAGGGGACCGGCGCCGGTGCCGGGAGTATGAAGCACTCGTGAAGGCCCTGTGGAACCGTTGTCGGCGGGGCCGCTTATGCTGCACCGAACGATCAAGCGGGACCTGGGGAGGGCGCGGCATGTTCGGCAAGCTGTTCGGCAGGACCGAGGGGAGACCGGCGGCCGGCCCGCACGCGCTTCCCGTCCCGCGCAAGCAGAACGGGATGTACACCCTGCGGGCGCTCGGGGACGTACGGGTGCTCGCACTCGTCGAGGCCGCCGGAGCGGGGGACTGGGAGGCGGTCAAGGCGGCACTGGCGCCCTTCGACCTCGGCCGCGACCACCAGATCCTCTACGAACTCGAAGAAATCGACGGCGTGCAGGACTGGATCGGCCGAGCGGTCGAGGAGAACGACGAGCACCGGGCGGCCGCCCTGCTCATCGCGGGGGCGCGCCACATCAAGTGGGGCTGGGAGGCACGCACCGCCGCCCGCGCGTCGCAGGTGACGCAGGAGCAGTGGCGGATCTTCCACGAGCGGTTCCGCATCGGTGAGGAGCAGCTCCTCGAAGCGGCCGAGCTGAGGCCCGAGTGGGTCACACCGTGGCGCCGGCTCCTCACCTCGGGCCGCGGCATGTCCCTCGGCGCCGACATCACGGAGGCCCGGCTCGACGCGGCCCTGCGCCGCGCTCCGCTGGACCTGGAGACCCACATGGAGTGGATCTCCCACTTGCAGCCCCGCTGGGGCGGTGAGCCGGGCCAGGCGCTGCGGTTCGCCCGCGACGCGTACGCCCACGCCCCGGAAGGCGACCGGATCGGCTGCGCGATACCCATGGCGCACATCGAGGACTGGGTGGAGTCGGACGACACGGGCTGCCTGAACACCCCCGAGATCCATGAGGAACTGCGCCGCGCGGCCGAGCGCAGCATTCTCCACCCCGCCTACGAACGACGCCTGGGCTGGCAGCACGACTTCAACATCTTCGCGATGGCCCTCTCGCTGGCCGGCGAACGACAGACGGCGAAGCGGGTCTTCCACGAGCTCGACGGTGCCTTCACCAGCTGGCCGTGGGCCTACTTCGGTGACCCGGAGAAGCAGTTCGCCCGCCACCAGCGCCGCGCCTGAGCACCCACCCCCCTTCCACCCGCCCGCTCCTCCTCTCCCGGACTGCCCGATGACATCGCCCGACACCGCCTCGCGACAGACCGGCGACGACCGCACCTTCCAGGTGGATCTGCGCGGTCTCGTCGACCTCCTCTCGCACCACCTCTACTCCAGCCCGCGCGTCTACCTGCGTGAACTCCTGCAGAACGCCGTCGACGCGCTCACCGCCCGGCACGGCCTCGAACCCGGCGCCCCCGCCGACGCGTTCGGAATCCGCCTGTACGCCGACGGGGCCGTCGTCCGTGTCGAGGACGACGGCGTCGGACTCACCGAGAACGACGTCCACGCCTTCCTCGCCACGATCGGCCGGAGCAGCAAGCGCGCCGAACGGATCGCCGAGCAGCGCGGCGACTTCATCGGCCAGTTCGGCATCGGACTCCTCTCCTGCTTCCTCGTCGCCGACGAGATCCACGTCCTCAGCCGCTCCGCCCGCACCCCCGATGCTCCCGCCGTCGAGTGGCGGGGCCGCGGCGACGGCAGCTACACCGTCCGCACCCTGCCCGCCTCCGCCCGCCCGCACCCCGGCACCACCGTCACGCTCACGCCGCGCTCCGACGCGGGCGAGTGGACCCGCCCCGCGCAGGTCGCCGCCCTGGCCCGGCACTTCGGTTCGCTGCTGCGCCACCCCGTGACGGTCGACGACGGCAAGGGCGGCCCGCCCGCACGGATCAACCCGGAGCCCGCGCCCTGGGCCCGTACCCACCCGACCCCGGGGGCCCGCTCCCGCGCCCTCGCCGCCTACGGCACGGAGGTCTTCGGGTTCGAGCCGCTGGACACCCTCGATCTCGACCTGCCCGCCGTGGGGCTCAAGGGCATCGCCTGCGTGCTGCCCGAGGCGGTGCCGACCGGCCGCCGCCACGGCCATCGCGTGCACGTCAAGGGGATGCTGCTGTCGGAGCAGGCCGAGGAGATCCTGCCGGACTGGGCGTTCTTCGTCCGTTGCGTGGTCGACGCCGAGAGCCTGCGCCCCACGGCCTCCCGGGAGTCCCTGTACGAGGACGACACCCTCGCCGCCGTCCGCGACGCCCTCGCCGAACGGCTGCGCGCCTGGATCTCCCGCATCGCCGCCAGCGACCCGGAACTGCTCGCCCGGTTCCTGGGGGCCCACCACCTCGCCGTGAAGTCGCTCGCGGTGCACGACGACGAGATCCTGCGCATGCTGCTGCCCTGGATTCCGTTCGAGACCACCGACGGCTCCGCCACCCTGGACGAGTTCGCCCGTACGCACCGCACCGTTCTCGTGACCGCCAGCGTGGAGGAGTTCCGGCAGGTCGCGGCCATCGCCTCGGCCGCCGGTCTCGGCGTCGTCAACGGCGGCTACACCTACGACCGGGAACTGGTCCACCGGCTCCCCGAGATCCGGCCCGAAGTCACCGTCGCCGACCTCGACCCCGCGACGCTCACCGCCCATCTGGACCCCGTCGACCGTGAGACGGAGCTCGCCGCGGCGCCGTACCTCGCCCTGGCCCGCGACGCCCTCGCGGTCTTCGACTGCGACGTCGCGCTGCGCACCTTCCAGCCGGCCTCCGCCCCGGCCCTGCTCATCGACAGCAGGGACGCCCGGCACGAGCGCACCCGCTCCCAGCTGGCCCGCGAGCAGCAGGGCGGGGTGTGGGGCGACATCCTCGGCGCCCTGCGCCAGGAGGTCCCGCGCGCCCAGCTGATCCTCAACCAGCTCAACCCGCTGGTCCGGACCGCCGCCGCCATCGAGGAACCGGAGCTGGCGCGTACCAGTGCCGAAGCCCTGTACGGGCAGGCCGCGATGCTGTCCCGCCGCCCGCTCAGGCCTGCCGAGACCAGCCTGATCAACCGCTCATTCCTCGATCTCCTCGCCCACGCCCTCCGCAAGGACAGCTGACGATGCCGACCGCACCCCAGAACACCGACGAGCTGTACGACGCGCTCCAGGAGAACCAGCAGCGCCCCTACGGCCGCGCCCGCACCGTCGCCGCCGAGGAACTCGCGGAAGCGGCCGAACGGTTCGAGGACCCGCTGGCCCTCGTCCGTACGCTCTTCGAACTCCAGGAGGCGTACACCTACGGCTCCGAACCTCGCAAGGCACCCGTCGTCTTCGCCCGCCTGCTGACCCTCTTCGACGAGCAGCCCGACGTTTTCACCGACCGGCTGCGCCATCTGCTGTTCTGGCGCTTCAAGTGGGTGGCGAACTCGCTGCGCGCCCTGCCCGAGATCCCGCTGGCCAGTCTGCGCCAGTGGCTCACCGAGATGCGCGACCGGTACGAGAAGGCCGGCCTCGGCCTCCAGCCGTACTACGCGCAGACCTATCAGCTCGCCGCTCACACCGGCGAGGACACCGCCCCCGCCTACGAGCTGTGGGCGGCCCGCGCCCGCACCCCGCTCAGCGACTGCGAAGCCTGCGAGATCTGCGAACGCGCCCTCCACCACCTCGCGGCCGGCGACGACGCCCGCGCCCTGAACACCTGGGAACCCGTCCTCGACGGCAAGGAGAGCTGCCAGGAGGAGCCCGCCCGCTCCCTCTCGTACGCGCTGCTGCCCCTGCTGCGCGCCGGTGACACCGACCGGGCCCGCGCCCTGCATCTGGCCGGCTACCGGGGCTGCCGGCGCAACCCCTCGATGGCGGGGGAGGTCGGCCGGCACCTGGAGTTCTGCGCCCTGACCGGCAACGAGGCCCGCGGTCTCGAACTGCTCGCCGAGAACCGCGTCCTGTTCGCCGAGGTGGACTCGCCGCTGGGCCAGTTCGACTTCCTCACCGGCGTGGAGGTCCTGCTGCGGCGCGTCGAGTCCCTCGGCCACGGCGAGCTGCCGGCCGCCGGGTACGCGGGCCGCGCCTGGACCGTGGCCGGCCTGTGCGCGGAGGTACGGGACCGCGCCGACGACCTCGCCGCCCGCTTCGACGCCCGCAACGGCACCACGGCCCACGCCGACCGGCGCAAGGCCCGCCTCGACCGCGCACCGCTGCTGGACGCGCTGGAACTGACGCTGCGTACCCGGGGCCTCGACGACTTGGTCCCGGCCGCCCCGGCCGCCGCACCCCCGGCCCCCAGGACGTCGGCCGTTCCCGACACGGTCCCCGAGCTCATCGCCCGGGCACGGGAACTGGACGAGCAGGGGCACCCCGACGCGCAGCTCTGCTGGGAGCGGCTGCGCGCCCTGGTCGCCGCGCCCGGCTACACCCACCCCGAGGACCCGGCCGCGGGCCCGCTCGCGAGGCTGCGCGCGGACCTGCTGGACGAAGAGGCCGGCCGGGCATCCGACGTGGACGAGGAGGCGAAGGCCGCCGCCCTCCACGAAGAGGCCGCCGCCTTGTACGAGACCGCCGGGCTTCCGGGGGACGCGGCGGTCGCCCGTGCCGGAGCGGTGATCTCCGCGGCCGTGGCCGATGCCGAGGCCGCCGAAGCCACCGAGGAGAAGGCCGCCACGCTGACCGCCGCCCACGCGGGCATCGTCCGGCTGCACGAGGAGACGCCCGGACTGACCCCGTACCAGGAAGGCCGGCTGCTGCGGCTCCGCGCCACCCTGTGCGGCCTGCGCGTGCAGGCGGCGGGGAGCGAGGAACACGTCGCCGAGGCGTTCGCCGAGGTGGAGCTGCTGCACACGTTCGCCACCCGGCACGACCTGGCGGTCCAGATATCCGGGGCCGCCCTGCTGCGGGCCGGCACCCACGCCGTCTCCGGCGACCTGCCCACCGCTCTCACCGAGCTCGACGTCCTCCTCGACCGACTGCGACAGCACGGCCCCGCCTGGCATCTGCCCCGCACCCTCGGACTGCGCGGCCGCGTCCAGCTCGGCCTGCAGGACGCGCAGGCGGCGCACACGGGGCTGTCCGAGGCCGTACGCCTGGCCGCCGAGTGGCCGGCCGTGGTCGCCGACACCCCCAGCCTCCACGCCGATCTGGCCGAGGCGTGCATGCACCTCGGCCGCCCCGACGAGGCGCTGCGACACCTGACGAGGTCCGCCGAACTGGACCTCCGCCGCGGGAAGCGGACGGGCGCGTTCTGCACGTACAGCAACGCCGCCCAGCTCAGCCTGGAACTGGGACGGGTCGAGGACTCCATCGCCCTCCTGGACTCCGTCCTCGCCGAACCGGACGTCGCCGCCGGCGAGCTCGACGACCGGCTCGCGGCTCAACTGCGCCTGATCCGCGCCCGGGCCCTGCACGCGGGGGAGGACCTCAAGGCCGCCACGGCGGAGTTCGTCGCACTCGCCGCCGAGTCGGCGGACTGGGACGACGACCCCGGCAGCCACGCCATGATCGCCGCGGAGACGGCCGTGCTCCTCGGCGAGGCCGGCGACTTCGACCGGGCCGGCGAAGCCGTCGGACAGGCGCTCGCCGCCCACGCGCGCGCCCCGCGGTACGAACAGCTCAGCAACGCCCTGCGTGAGCTCGCCCGCCTCCAGGCCGAGCAGCAGGGCGCCGACGGCCTTCCCGGCGCCCTCGCCCGCCTCGCGGACGCCGGCCGGGTGGCCGACGAGGCCCGCGCCGCCGGGTACGAGCCCCACGGGCGCACCCTGGAGACCGCCCTCGCCTACGAACACGGCCGGGTCCACGCCTACGCCGGGCAGTACGAGGACGCCCTGACCGCCCTGGAGAAGGCCCTCGGCGGACTCGGCGAGCCGGGACCGGAGAACGCCGGAGAGTGGGCCGAGTGCGTCCGGCTCGCCGGCGTCGTGGAGGGCATCTACCTGGAACGGACCGCCCCCGCGCTCACCCGCCTCGACGCGGCGGTCCCGCGCCTGGCCGCCCTGGGCCACGCCGAGGCGACGGAACCCCTGGCCGCGTTGGCGGCGCGGCTGCGCGACGGCCAGTGACACACCGAGTCCACCGGGCCTCCGCGTACGCACGCGGAGGCTCGGTGAGCCGGCGGCGCGACCGGCGGGTGCCCGCGCGCCCGAGGACCGGGCACGTTCAGCGGGAAGGCCGCGGTGCGATCTCCACGGAGAGGTCGTTGTCGAGGGTGTAGTACGGGCGCACCGACACCCCGCCCAGCGTGGTGGTCGGGTAGACGAACACTGTCTTCCGGTCCGCGACGTCGTCCATCAGCCGGGCCACCCGCACCCGGGGCGCACCTGCGGACGGATGGACGAACACGTCCCAGACCACCGCTGTCCCTCCCGCCGCCTCTGCCAGGAGGTCCGGGTAAGCGACGGTGAACGAGAAGTCCTGATCCCCCTCGGCGCTCAGCGCGAACCGGGCCACCGCGGACTCCCGCCCGCGCCGGTTCAGCGACACCTCCGCGCCTTCGCCGAGACCGGCACCGTACAGCCGCGCCGACACCGTCATGGCGTCGGCTGCGACCGTGATCCGGCCGGCTTCCGCGTGCGTGGCGCGCCGCCAGGCCCGGATGGCGAGCCGGCCGTCCTTGGTGGCGTACGGAATCCGGACCGCCACCGGCGCGCGCCGTTCGGCGTCCCCACCGGACACCAGCCCGCGCAGATCGCGCGGGCCGGGCAGCAACGGCACACGGTCCTCGCCCGGTCCGGACACGACGTAGGCGTCCCAGCGGCCTTCGTCGAGGGCGGGGTCGGTCTCCACCACGGTCTGCCACTCGTCCGTCCCCACGGGCTCCAGCACGAGAGAACGCCCGGCCTCCTCCGGCCGCCCCTTCTTCGGGCGCGGCTGGAGGAGCAGCCGCGGATGCGCCGAGGTGGCCCGGGGCAGCCGCACGCGTACGAGCAGGCGCCCTCCGGCCTGTGCCGTCACCGACGCCCGGGGATTCTCCACGAGTCCCTTCACACCGTCACCCTCGCCGCTCATCGTCGCACCTTCCGCACGGCCCTCGCGACGCTGCCGGCCGCGACGAGCATGGTGTCCCGGGCAGCGAATCCGCTGCTCGTCAAGGCGCTGCCCGTCCCGGTCACCGCTCGGCCCGTACGCCGGGCGGCCAGCAGTTCCTCGAACAGCTGCTCCGCCTGGACCACGACGTGTGCGGGGCCGTAGCGCCGGGAGTTCGCCAGCGCGTTACGCCCCATGCGGCGGCGCAGTTCGTCGTCCCCGACGAGGTCCAGCAAGGCTCCGGCCAACGCGTCCCGGTTCCCGACGGGCACCAGCCGGCCGTCCTCCCCGTCGGTGATGATCTCGCCCGGGCCGTACGCGCAGTCCGTGCTCACCACCGGCAACCCGCAGCTCATCGCCTCCACGATGGCCATGCCGAAGGACTCGAGATCGGAGGTCACCGCCGCGACCGACCCCTTGACCCACTCGGCCTCCATCGGGGCGACCGCACCCATCAGGAACACGTTGTTGTACAACCCGAGCCGCTCGATGAGCGCACGCAGCCGCTCCCGCTCCTCACCCCTCCCGTAGATGCGCAACTGCCAGTCGGGATGCGTCGCCGCGACATCGGCGAAGGCGTCGATCAACAGGTCGAACCGCTTCACCGGTGCCAGCCGCCCGGCGGCGACCACGATGCGCCCCCGGCTGTCCGCCGGCGCGAGGACCGGGGCAGGGACGCTGTTGGGCAACGCCTGCACACGTACACCCGGCAGCCGCATCTTGCGCCGGTAGACGGCCGAATCCGCCTCCGTCACGGGGGTGATCGCGTCCAGCCGCGGATAGGCCCGTCGTAACGCCTTGCGCAGCCGCGGGGGGTGGTGGTCGAGCGTGAGGTGCTCCTGTCCGACCCGCACCGCACGCGCGGGCGCGTGCAGGGCCAGGTGGATGTTGAGCCCGGGCCGCGTCCCCACGACGACGTCGGCGTCGAGCGAGGCCAGCGCCGCACCGATGCGCTCATCGGTCAGGGCGCTGTACTCGCCGTAGCGGTACTCGGAGGAGGGAAAGACCTTCGCCGGCGTCAGGTGCCTCGGGTCGTCCTTCTCGTGGCGCAGATCGACCAGGGGCCGCAGCCGCACACGCGGATCGAGCGCGATGCTCGGGCGTTCCCTGCTCCGGAGCACGGAGATGATCTCCACATCGTGCCGATCGGCCAGTGCGCGGGCCAAGTTGAACGTGGTGGTTATCGTCCCTCCGATCGCATACGCGTTGTGGATGAGGAATGAGATTCGCATGCAGTACAGGACGAACGGCTCGTACGGAAGGTTGCCTCCCCGGCCGCCCGCCCGGTCCGACTGACCTGCCGCAATGGGCCGGTGGACGATGACTTCGCGGCCCGTCAGCACGACCGGGAGTGACCGCAGCGCTGGGGAACGCCCGCCGCTTGCATTCATCCGCCGATTCCCGCCCGACGCCGCGCGGCGGTCGCGGTAGCCGCCCGCCGTAACCACGTTGACCGCCCCGGGCGGGTGGTGCTTGGGTCGCTCCGTGGACAGCATTTCCGGCAACAGGCTTTTCTGGAATCAGATCAGCGGCGCCTACCAGGACAGACACGACGCGCGGATCGGCGCGACGCCCCGACTGTGGGGCACGTACGCGATCCCCGACGCGCACCTGCGAGCGCTGGGCGACGTCGCCGGCAAACGCGTCCTGGAGCTCGGCTGCGGTGCCGGTCAGTGGTCCAGGGCGCTCGCCGCCGAGGGGGCCGCGGTGGTCGGCTTCGACCTGTCCGAGGAGCAGCTTGCCGCAGCGGCTCGTTCGATGGGGCCGGCGGCCCGCTACCCGCTGGTGCAGGGCGCCGCCGAACAGCTCCCGTTCGCCGCCGACAGCTTCGACCTGGTGTTCTGCGATTACGGCGGCCTCAGCTGGGCGCCCCCGCACCTGGCCGTCCCCCAGGCCGCACGGGTGCTGCGGCGCGGCGGGCGCCTGGTCTTCAACGTCGCCAGCCCCTGGTTCGAAGCCTGCTACGACGAAGCCACCAGCCGCGCGACGACCACGCTGCAACGGGACTACTTCGGCCTGGACGCCATCGACGAGGACCAGGGCGCGGTCAGCTACCAGCTCACCTACGGCGACTGGATCAGGGTCCTGCGCGGCGCGGGGCTCGTCATCGACGACCTCATCGAACCACGCCCCGACCCCGAGGCGGCCAACGGCTACAACAAGACGGACCCACCCGACTGGGCACACCACTGGCCGGCCGAAGCGCTCTGGGTCACCCACAAGCCGTGAGCCCCACCGCAGCGTGGCCGGCCCCGGAAGCCGTCCGGGCTTCGCCTCAGCATGCGATCGGCCGATACGCCAGGGCTTGATCGACCACCTCGCCGGCCGAGAGCTCTCGCTCCGGAGGCCAGTAGATGAGGTCACTGACGTGACCGGAGGGGCATGCCAGGGCTCTGTCGAGCCTTTCCAGCGCCTCCGTCATCTCGTCGTCGGAGGCATACGCCGCATCCATGACGCGCTGCACGAGCGCGACGGCCTCCGCGCGGCTCATCCCCATCGCACTCATCGGGCCCCTTCCGCCGCCAGCACCGTAACGCGCCCAGCGACCGCCCCGACAGGGGCTCAGCGCACCGCCACCGCTTCGATCTCGATGAGCATGTCCGGGTCGGACAGGGCGCTGACCTCCGCCAGCAGGCTGGTCGGTCGGCAGCCCGCGGTCGCGAGTCCGTCCAGCAGGACGTCGTAGTGTGCCTTGCACGCGGCGAGGTCGGTGGTCATGATCCGGATCTGCACCACGTCGGCCAACGCCATCCCCGCCTCGGCGGCGGTTTCACCCAGCCGCCGCAGCGTCAGTCTCATCTGTCCGGCCATGTCTCCCCGGTGGGCGATGCCGCCGGCGTCGTCGCGGGCTTCGTGGCCGGAGAGGAACAGCCAACTGCGCGGGGCCTCCACGCGGACGGCTCGGTTGTACATCAGCCGCTCGCCCACCATGCGCGGGCCGATCTCATGGGTGGTCATGCCGTTCCTATACCGGGGCGGGCCGCGGTTCAATCAGGGGAGCGGAGGTGAACGAAGCCGCGCACGGTCAAGCGGGTACAGCGCTGCCGAGGGCGGTCGGCGCCTCGTCGACGCCTCATCGGGCAGACGGTCGCCCGGCTGTGTCAGTGGCGTCCTCTACGGTGCTCGGCATGAAGCACTGGATATACGGCGCGCTCCCGCACCACGCGGAAACCAATGTCGTCTTCTTCCGGGGGCTGTCTCTGGACACGCTCGTGCGGGGGCTCCTCGACCAGCGGCGGATGCCACTCGCGTACGGCCGGGGAGCCGACTGGGGACTGGTGATGCACGACATGCTCAGTTGGGAGAGCGGCGACTACGACCTTGCCCACTACGGACGGCTGTGCCCGCCCGGCGGTGAACTCGGTGTTTTCGTCACCGAGCCGTGCTGGGCGAAGGCACATCGGCCCCGGTTCGAGTACTTCCGCGACGGGAGCCTGATCACGGGCTTCAGCTTCGAGAACCCGCGCGACCGGGTGGGTGAGGAGCCCGACCTGCTGCTGCCCGCACTCACGGCGGCGCGCCTGGTGGGGACGGCGGCGGATCTCGACAGGGGCGACGACGAGGAACGAACGGTGCGGGCGATCACCGGATTCTTCTCCCTGCCCGAACTCGACATGCCCTGAGCCGGGGCACCCGGAGATCACCGCGCCGCGTGCGTGAGTGCTTTCGGGCTCCTGGTCACATCGTGCCGGAGCCGCAGGCCAGTCGGTGTGCGCACCCGCATAGACGTCGACGGTGGCGACCGTGTCCGAGCCGTCCAACCGGGGGCGAAGGTGCGCGCTTCGCGGCATCGGCGTTCCCCGGGCGCGGAAATGGCTTCGACCGGTCACCGCCGGTGCGGCACCCTCGTCGGTATGACCACGCCGCCCTTCATTCCCGGACTGGAACTCTCGCGCCGCTTCTACCTCGAAGCCGTGAAGCCGCTGCTCGACCGTGCCGTCCCCGGGCCGGCGCACTCCGCCGGCCGTCTCGGCAGCGGTTCGGAGGTCCTGGGATTCGACACCGCCCGCTCCGCGGACCACGAATGGGGGCCCCGTCTTCAGGTCTTCCTGCACCCGAGGGACGTCGCCCGTCACGGAGCGGCCATCACGGAGTTGCTCTCCGAGCGCCTGCCGAAGTCGTTCTGCGGCTACCCGACGCACTTCGACGAGACCGGCGAGGCGGGCATCGGGGTCATGCGGGCGACCGAGGGGCCCGTCCGCCACCGGGTGGAAGTCGCCGACGCGAGCACCTGGTTCACCGCGCGACTGGGGTTCGACCCGGGCCGGGGCGTCACCCTGGAGGACTGGCTGGCCGCGCCCACCCAGCGTCTCGCCGAGGTCACGGCCGGCGCGGTCTTCCACGACGGCCTCGGCCGCCTCGGGCCGGCCCGGACCGCCCTCGGCTGGTACCCCGACGACGTCTGGCGGCACGTCCTGGCCTGCCAGTGGCAGCGCATCGCCCAGGAGGAAGCCTTCGTCGGACGCTGCGGCGAGGTGGGCGACGAACTCGGCTCCGCCGTCGTCGCCGCCCGGCTGGTGCGCGATCTGATGCGCCTCTGCCTGCTCATGGACCGCCGCTACCCGCCGTACGGCAAATGGCTCGGCAGCGCCTTCGCCCGCACCCCCCGGGGGCCCGCCCTCACCCCGGTCCTCGCCGCCGCCCTTGCCGCGACCGACTGGCACACCCGGGAGCGCCACCTCGCCCACGCCTACGAGAGCGTCGCCTCCGAGCAGAACCGCCTGGGCCTGTGCGACCCGGTCGACCCCGCGACGCGGCCCTACCACGACCGGCCGTTCCGGGTGCTGCGCGCCGAACGCCTCGCCGGGGCCTTGACCGCCCGCATCACCGACCCGGCCGTCCTCGCCCTGCCGCCGACCGGCGCCGTGGACCAGTTCGTCGACAGCGCCGACGCCCTCGGCCGCCCGTACCTCGCCCGCGCCGTCACGCGCGCGACAGCCCCTGGGCACCCGCTGCCCCCGGCACCGGACGGCCCCGGCACCCGCGAGTGACGCACGGATGCCCGCGCGCCGGGGTGCTGCCGTCAAGGACGGGTTCCCGCGTTCCGACGTCAGCGGGCGACGATCACCTCGACCCCGAGTGCCCCGAGTCGCTCGATCACCGTGCCGTCGGCATCGGGGTCCGTGATCAGCCCGGTGATCTTGTCCCACGGCAGGACGCGGTACGGGGATGCCGTGCCGATCTTCTCGGAGGAGGCGAGGACGTAGGTGTCCGCGGCCCGCGCGGACAGGGCGCGTTTCATCGCCGCCTCCTCGGCGTCCCCCGTGGTCAGTCCGGCATCGGGGTGGACGCCGGTGACGCCGAGCAGGCACAGGTCGGCGGAGACGTTCTGGGCGGCCTCGACCGCGGCGGCGCCGCAGGTGACCGCCGAGTGCTTGAAGACGCGTCCCCCGAGGAGGAAGAGCTCCGCCCGCGGGTGGTCGATCAGGGTCGCGGCGATCGTCGGGCTGTGGGTGATCACCGTGCAGGCGAGGTCCTTCGGAAGCGCCCGCGCCACGGCGAGGGCGGTGGTGCCGCCGTCGAGGATCACCGAGCCGCCCGGCCGCACCAGCGCGGCTGCCGCCGAGGCGACCTTCCGTTTGCCGTCCGGGGCCACCGTCTGCCGGGCGTCGTAGTCCACCACCGCGGGGGAAGCGGGCAGGGCGCCGCCGTACACCCTCTGGCACAACCCCTCGGCGGCGAGGTCGCGCAGGTCGCGCCGCACGCTGTCCTCGGAAATGCCCAGTTCGGCGGCGACGTCCTTGGCCACGATCTTCCCCTCGCGGGCGAGCAGCCCGAGCAGGTGGTCGCGCCGTTCAGCAGCCAGCATCCGCATTCCTTCCTGTTCTTGCACGTTTCTGCATGTATCGTAGCGCCCGTGAACGAGAAGCCCAAGCTCATCCTGATCGCCGGTCCCTACCGTTCCGGTACCGGCGGCGATCCGCAGGCCATGGCCGCCAACCTCGCCCGCCTCGAAGCCGCCGCCTGGCCCGTCTTCGCGGCCGGGCACCTCCCCGTGATCGGGGAATGGATCGCCCTGCCCGTCCTGCGCTCGGCCGGTGCCGGCCCCACGGACCCACTCGCCGACCAGGTGCTCTACCCGACCGCCGACCGGCTGCTCGCCCATTGCGACGCGGTGCTGCGCCTGCCGGGCGAATCCGCCGGCGCCGACCAGGACGTCGCCACCGCCCGCCGCCGCGGCCTGCCCGTCTACCACGACGTGGCGGAGATCCCGCGCCGCGCCCCCGAGGAGGTCGCGTGACGGGCCGCCCCGGCATCGACACCCCCGACCATCGCGGCCGCACCGGCCTCGACCGGGCCGGACGCGGACTGGACCGCAACCCCGACGTCCGGATACGCGACGTCGAGCTCACCTCCCAGGGCTGGCACGTCCTGCGCCGCACCACCTTCGACTACCGGCGCCGCGACGGCCGGTGGGAGACCCAGCAGCGGGAGACCTACGACCGAGGCGACGGCGCCGTCGTCCTGCCCTACGACACCGGGCGCGGCCGCGTCCTGCTCACCCGCCAGTTCCGCTACCCCGCCTACGTCAACGGGCACCCCGACGGCATGCTCGTCGAGGCGGCGGCTGGACTGCTCGACGCGGAGGACCCGCACACCGCGATACGCCGCGAGAGCGAAGAAGAACTCGGCGTCGCGCTCGGCCCGCTCACCCGCGTCCTCGACGCCTACATGAGCCCGGGCTCCGTCACCGAGCGGCTGCACTTCTTCGCCGCCCCCTACACCCCGTCGGACCGGACCGGCGCGGGCGGAGGCGTCGAGGAGGAGGGCGAGGACATCGAAGTCCTCGAACTTCCCTTCGCCGAGGCGCTGGCCATGACCCGCGACGGACGCATCACCGACGGCAAGACCGTCCTGCTCCTGCAATGGGCGGCTCTGGACGGACCCTTCGCCGACGGGCGGCCGACCACGGGGCCCTCGGTCACAGAGCGGTGGCGACGCGGACCAGCCCCGCGACCGCCGTCGAGCGGCTGTGCGGAGGCCACGCGATGACCGTGGTGACGTGAGGCGCGTCGGCGACCGGTACGGCTGCCAGGCCGTTGCCGAGGCCGCTGCGGCCGGACTCCGGCACCACCGCGCAGGCGCGGCCGAGGGCGATGAGCTGGGTGAGTTGCGTGTGGTCGCGCACCTCCGGCCCGGGACCGTCCGGGAACGTGCCGTCGGGGCGGGGCCAGCGGGGGAGGGGGAGGTCCGGAAGGTCACTGACGTCGGCGAGGCGCAGGAGGGGTCGGGTGCTGAGGGGATGGCCGGCCGGGAGGATGACGACCTGGCCCTCGGTGTACAGATCCTCGGTGTCGAGGCCGGTCGTGTCGTCGAAGGGCCGGTGCAGCAGGGCCACGTCGGCCTGGCCCCTTCGCAGCACCGGTGTTTGCTCGCCCGGTCCGCACAGCACCACGTCCACGGCGATGGCGCCGGGCTGGGCGGCGTAGGCGTCGAGGAGCTTCGCCAGCAGTTCGCTGGAGGCCCCCGCCTTCGCGGCCAGGACCACGGCGGGCCGGCCGGCCGCCGCCAGGGCGGCCCGGCGGGTCCGCCGTTCGGCCGCCTCGACGGCGTCCAGCGCGACGCGTGCCTCCTGGAGCAGCACCGTCCCCGCCCCGGTCAGGGAAGCACCCCGACTGCCGCGCTCCAGCAGAACGGTGCCCAGGCGCCGCTCCAGGCCGCTGATGGCCCGGGACAGCGGGGGCTGGGCGATACCGAGCCGGTCCGCGGCCCGGCCGAAGTGCAGCTCTTCTGCGACGGCGACGAAATACCGCAACTCACGTGTCTCCACCCCGCCAGCCTAACGAGGCCGGCCGGCGGCGATACCCGGGCGGTATCGCCGCCCACCCGGTCGGTCTTGGACGTCCTGCCCCGCCGGGGAGAAGGATCGATGCCATGACTGAGACGAACACCGTGAACCCCGGGATCGCGTTGGTGACCGGGGCCAACAAGGGCATCGGATACGAGATCGCCGCCGGACTCGGCGCCCTCGGCTGGTCCGTGGGGGTCGGCGCGCGGGACGACGAGAGGCGCGGGGCCGCCGTGGAGAAGCTGCGGGCGGCCGGGGCCGACGCGTTCGGCGTACCGCTGGACGTGACCGACGACGCGAGCGTGACCGCGGCGGCCCGGCTGGTGGAGGAGCGGACCGGGCGGCTGGACGCGCTCGTCAACAATGCGGGGATCACCGGCGGCGGACCGCAGGAGCCCACCACGGTCGACGTGAACCGGGTACGGGCGGCCGTGGAGACCAACGTGATCGGCGTCATCCGCGTCACCAACGCCCTGCTCCCGCTGCTGCGCCGCTCGCCGTCGCCGCGCATCGTGAACGTGTCCAGCAGCGTCGGCTCCCTCACGCTCCAGACCACCCCGGGGGCCGAGACCGGCCCCATCTCCCTCGCCTACGCCCCGTCCAAGACCTTCCTCAACGCCGTCACCGTGCAGTACGCCAAGGAACTGGCCGGCACGCCCGTCCTGATCAACGCCGTCTGCCCCGGCTTCACCGCGACCGACCTCAACGGCTTCCGAGGGACGCGCACGCCCCAGCAGGGCGCGGCCGCCGCGATCCGGCTGGCCACCGTATCGGCCGACGGGCCCACGGGCCGCTTCTTCGACGACGAGGGTGAGGTCCCCTGGTAGCGGACTTCCCGTCCGAGCCGCCCCGGAGAGCGGTGGGCGCGTACCCGCTCACCGCTCCCCGGGTGGCCGGCCCGAGACGCCGACGTACCAGTCGTCGGCCTCCGTCATCCCGTCCATGCTCGGCTGGTAGGGCTTGACGATGTCGTCGGCGTCCTTGAAGTACACCGTGACGCAGAGCGGGTACCGCTCCCCGGTGGGAGCCCTGACGGTCTCCCGGGGGGCCACCCAGACGAACTTCCCCGGCTGGGTCCATTTCTCGCGGGCGAAGGTCAAGGTGGGGTCCGCCGTACCCAGTTGCAGCAGTTCCGACCAGCTCATGTGCGTCACCGTCCGAGCCTAAGGCGCGGACTCAGCCACGAGGAAGAGGAGTTGACAGCGCGGGCCGTCCAGCGATAGGAGGCGGTCCCCATCGCGTCGACGTGGGCCGACAAGAGGGAGGAGCACCCGTGGCCGATGCGAGGTGCGCCGAATCTCAGAGCCTTCTGATTTCGCGTCGCTACCGTCCGGGCCCATGACGCGCGACTATCTCATCATCGGGGCCGGACCGGCCGGACTGCAGCTCGCCGCGCTGCTCGAACGCGACGGGCGCGACTACCTCGTCCTGGAGCGGGGGAGCGGACCGGGGACCACCTTCACCCGCTATCCCCGCCATCGCCAGCTGATATCGACCAACAAGGTGAACACGGGCTTCACCGACCCGGAACTCAATCTGCGCATGGACTGGAACTCGCTGCTCAGCGACGACCCGGAACTCCTCTTCACCCGGTACAGCGAACGCTATTTCCCGCCGGCGGACGACCTGGTGCGCTACCTGGCCGACTTCGCGGCCCGCACCGGCGTGCGCGTCGAGTACGGGACGGACATCGTCGGGATCAGCCGGGCGGACGGCGTCTTCACCGTGCGCGGCGACGACGGACGAACCTGGCAGGCCAGGCGGCTCGTCATGGCGACGGGCATCTCCCGGCTCTACGAGCCGCCCATCCCGGGCGTCGAACTCGCCGAACGGTACGACACCTTCGACCCCGACCCGGCGTCCTTCACCAACCAGCGCGTGCTGATCATCGGCAAGGGGAACTCCGCGTTCGAAACCGCCGACGGCCTCATCGAGAAGGCCGCGGTCATCCACGTCGCCGGTCCGCACTCCGTCAAGCTCGCCTGGAAAACCCACTACCTCGGGCACCTGCGCGCGGTGAACAACAACTTCCTGGACACCTACCAGCTCAAGTCACAGAACGCGGTGCTCGACGGCACCGTCGAGAGCATCGAGAAGACGGCGAGCGGCGGCTACCGGGTCATGCTGCGCTACGCACGGACCGTCGAGCCGTTGCGCGAGCTCCACTACGACCGGATCATCGTCTGCACCGGCTTCCGCTTCGACGCGTCCGTATTCGACGAGACCTGCCGCCCGGCGCTCGTCATCAACGACCGGTTCCCCGAGCAGACCTCCTCGTTCGAGTCGGTCAACGTGCCGGACCTGTACTTCGCCGGCACGCTGATGCAGCAGCGGGACTTCAAGAAGTCCACCAACGGCTTCATCCACGGATTCCGCTACGCGGTGCGTGCCCTGCACCGCATCCTCGGCGCCCGCCACCTCGACACCCCCTGGCCGGCCCGGACGCTCGCCGCGACGCCGGACGCGATCGCGGACGCCGTCATCGACCGCGTCAACCGCTCGTCGGCGCTCTGGCAGCAGTTCGGGTTCCTCGGCGATGTGGTCGGCGTGGACGACGACCGGGCCGTGTACCAGGCGGAGGTCCCGCTGGACTACGTCGCCGACGGCGGTCTCGGGGCCGCCCCGCACCGGTTCGTCGTCGACCTTGAGTACGGGGACGAACACGACCAGGGCGACCCGTTCGACGTGGCCGTCCCGCGCGTCGTCGAGAACGACGTGGACCACGCCATGGACGCCACGTACCTCCATCCCGTCGTCCGCCACTACCGGGACGGTGTGCTCGCCGGCACCCACCACCTGGCGGAGAACCTGGAGAACGACTGGAACCTGCCGGAGGTCCACCGCCGGCCGCTCACCGACTTCGTGAAGGAGTGCCTTGACTGAGCAGTTCCCGGGCGCCGTACTGGACATCCTCGAAGCGGCGGGCGACCGGCCGGTGTTCGAGCACGCCGGCGTGGAGGTCTCCGGCACCCGGCTCCTCGGCACCGTGCGGCGCGCGGTGAACGGCCTGCGCGGGCACGGCGTCGGACCCGGCGACGGCGTGGCCATGCTCCTGGGCGTCGGCCCCGGAGCGTTCGCCGCGATCATCGCCGCCCATGTCGTCGGCGCACGGGTCGTCGGCGTGCGCCCCGGCCTCACCGAGGAACAGCGGAAACACGTCCTGCGAGACGCCGAAGTGACCGTCACCGACCGGCCCGACGGAGCCGGTGACCGGGCGAACGGCCTGACCCTCGCGCTCGACGACCTGCTGGCGGCGGCGGACGACGGTGTCCGGCCGCAGGTCCTGGCCCGGCCCGGCGACACCGCCCGGCTGCTGCACACCAGCGGCAGCACCGGCCTCCCCAAAGCGTGCGCCCAGACGTACGCGGCGATGACCGCGGGGTGGGCGCACCGGCCGGACGCCTGGCCGCCGGCCGTCCGCGAACTCGCCGGGCGTCTCGACCGGTTCCTGGTCTTCGGCACCCTGGCCAGCCAGGTGATGATGGAGTACGGACTGCTGGCACTCGCGGCCGGCGGCACCCTCGTCACCGCAGACCCACCGGACTTCCCCGACGCCCTGGTGCGTCACCGGGCGACCGCGAGCGTGATCACGGTCGCCCGGCTGACGAGGCTCGTGGCAGCGCAGCGCGCGGCACCGGTGGACCTCGGCGAACTGCGCGCGCTGATGGTGTCGGGGTCGCCGCTGGAGCCGGGGCGCATGCGGGAGGCCGCGGAAGTGCTCGGCCCGGTCGTCTTCCACGGCTACGGCCAGACCGAGACCGGCATGATCTCGATGGCCACCCCGGAGGAGCCGCCGGGCTCCCTCGGCGTTCCGCCCGTGGACCTGGAGATCCGTGACGCCTCGGGCCGCCCGGTCCGGCCCGGCACCGACGGTGAGCTCTTCGCGCGTACCCCCTCCCAGAGCCACGGCTACTGGCAGGAACCCGCCCTCACCGCCGACGTGTTCTCCGGCGGATGGGTGCGCACCCGCGACCTCGGCCACCTCGACGCGTCAGGCCGGCTGTGGCTCACGGGACGCGCCCGGGACGTGATCATCGTCAACGCCAACGTGTACTACGCCGGCCCCGTGGAGCGGCTGCTCTCCAGCCACCCCTCGGTGGCCGAGGCATACGTCGTGGCCGCACCGGACGACCGTACCGGCGAGGCCGTCCACGCCTTCGTCGTGCCCGCGACCGGTCACATCCCGGACCTCGCCGAACTGCGGGCGCTGGTGGCGGCGGGGGTGGGGGAGGAGTGCGCTCCGACGCGCCTCACCGTCATCGAAGAGGTGCCGCTCACGGCTGCCGGAAAGCCCGACAAACGGCGGCTCGCGCAGAACGGATAGCGGCCCGGGCCCCGCCCTCGTCACGAGGGCGGGGCACCGTGCACCAGGGCGTCGAGTTCCGCCTCCAGCCGAGCGGCCTCCTCGGCAGATCCCTCAGCGGTACGCGGATTGCTGCCGCGCAGCGCCACGGCACCGCCCGCCACGGCCATCGGCACCGCGACGAGCAGCGCGGCGGTGCGCATGCCCCCCGGCGCGGAAAGCACCAGGGCGATGAGCGGGGGCCCGAAGGCACCGCCGGACTTGCCGACCGCTGCCGCCCAGCCGCCGGCGGTCCCCCGGATGGCCAGGGGGAAGATCTCCGCCGTGTAGGGGCCGATGAGCGCGATGACCCCGGCGGTACCGGCGAACAGCAGAATCACGGCGGTCAGGAGAACCGGCTCGCTGCCGTCCATCCCCACGGCGGCCAGGACGAGCAGGGCCGCGACGGTGAGAGCCGCGTAAAGGACCATGGTGCCCTTCGCCGACCAGCGCTTGTAGAGCCACGCCGCCACCACACAGGTCGGGACGGAGAGCAGTGAGGACAGGAACAGCAGCGTGGCGGCCGACATGCCTCCCTGGTGCGACGCCTCCAGCTGACTGGGCAGAAAGGTGATGAATCCCCAGTAGACGAGGCCCCAGGCGAGGGCGTATCCGCTGACGACGAGTGTCCTGGTCGTCTGAGGGTGCTTGAACAGGGCGGAGGCGCGGACCTGCCCGCGCCGGGCCCGCTGGGCGGTGAAGGCCGCCGACTCCGGAATCCAACGGTTCAGCGCGATGAGGATGAGCACCAGCGGGAGTTGCGCGAACCACAGGACGCGCCACCCCGTCACCGGGATCAGCAACGAGGCCAGTCCGGCGGCCGCCATGTACCCGCCGGTGGTGGTGAGCCCGGCCTGGAGCACCATGACGGCGGCGCGCCGTCCCGGCGGCAGGCTCTCCGTCATCAGGGCGTACACGACGGGCAGCATGCCGCCGGCCGCCATCCCCATCAGCGCGCACATGACCAGGATGCCCTCGAAGGACGGCATGGCCCCGCACACCGTCGTCCCGAGGAAGAGCAGCGACGCGATGAGAATCGTCGCCCTGCGGCCGATCCGGTCGGCCGAGCGTCCGCCGACGAGTGACCCCAGCACCGTGCCGCTCAGCGCGACGGTCGGCAGCCAGGAGATCTCGGCGGCACTGAGCTGGAACTCCTCGCGCATGCCCGGCTGGATGAACGCCAGGGTGGCGGGCTTCATCTGGTCCACCATCAGCGCGAAGCTCAGCACACCGATGAGACGCCGCCGGTGTGCCCGAGGCGTCCCGTCCGGAACGGAGGCCCCGTCCCGAGCCGCCCCGGGACTCTGCACGACCGCGCACCCGGAGATCACCACACCTACGACGATGGCGGCCATCGCGGCCCACATCACGCCGGACATCCCCATCATCGCCATGTGGAAGCCCATCGACCGGGAGTCGACGAACATCCACACGTGCTGGCCGACACCCAGACAGGTGAGGGCCACACCCGCCCAGAACATCAGGGGCCGGGCGATCAGCGACGGGGGCCGGGCGGGCGAGGACAGGCGCGGTTCACGGGGCGTCATCCGTTCCCCCGCTCCACGCCGGGGACAGGACACCCTCCGGCCCGCCGCTCGTCGAAGTACCGGGTCGCCGGGCGCTGCTTGCGGGCATGCAGGACCATCACCGTGCCGAGGAGCAGCTGGCGGACGCCCCGAGTGACGTCCTCCACCCCGTCCCGCAGCCGGACGAACCCGCGGAGCGCGCCCAGGCGGCGGGGCCGGCAGGGCAGGCCGTGCGGGATCAGCAGACAAGGCGCCCGGTGCGGGATGGAGCGAGTGTGCGACGCCGTCGAGTCCAGCCGGAACCGGTGCAGCACCTCCCGTACCGCCGCACGCAGCACGAGCGGCGACAGCCGCCAGGCGGGGCAGGGGCGGTTGGCCGCCACGCCGTACGGGATGTGATGGGCGTCCTTGACGGCCAGCTCCGCCCAGCGGTCCGGATCGAACTCGTCCGGCCGTTCGTATCCGGTGGCGTGGTAGCCGGGATAGCTGAAGCACACCACGGAACCGGTCGGCAGGACCGTCTCCGCGTCCAGCGCGATGTCGCCGGTGGTGATGCGGTGGGCGATGCCGAACAGCGGATACAGGCGCA
The DNA here is from genome assembly GCF_042669245.1 of Streptomyces sp. NPDC057249. Lineage (NCBI taxonomy): Bacteria > Bacillati > Actinomycetota > Actinomycetes > Kitasatosporales > Streptomycetaceae > Streptomyces > Streptomyces sp. NPDC057249. Next base: position 284,318 of record NZ_JBHUXS010000008.1, read on the forward strand.
TCGTCTCGTCGAGCACCCGCGTCAGATACGTGTCGTCCTCCGGGTCCGCGCGGAGCCGCCGCTGCACCTCCGGATGGCGGGCCACGGCGAGCAGCACGTGCGCCGTCGCCTCGGACAGCTGAACGACCGCCGTGTTGAAGAAGGTGCCCTGCAGGTAGTGCACCTGCTCCGGCACCGACAAGGAGGGCGGCAGCCGGTGCGGTACGTGGCCGGCCTCGACCCGGTCCCGCAGGTAGCCGGTGAGCCGGGCCCGGCGGCGCGGATGGCGCAGACCGGTGCATTTCAGGGCGGATATCACGTCGTCGGCGTGCGCGGTGATCAACTTCCGGGCCCGTGGCGGACACGGCTCCCGGAAGACCAGCTCGTAGCAGAACGCGGCCCAGGCCGGCATCACCAGGTCCCGCAGCCGTACGAGACTGATCCGCGTGTCCGGGACCGCGTCCAGCGCGTCCGCCACGGCACGGGCGGCAGCCGCCGTGAGATCCGCCGAGTTGCCGGCGACGATGCGCCGCGTCGTCGCGGCCACGTCCTGGTAGCGCGTACCGGGCTCCAGGTGCTCCTGGTGCACCTCGGGCCCCGGCGCCAGCCAGTACCAGAACAGGTCGGAGAGACCCGCCCCCTCACTCCGGCCGTTCGCGTGCGGGTGGGCGTAGACCCGCTCGAACACCTCCGGACCGTGTGCGGCGTTCGGGAGGGTCACCGCCCGGTCCCCGTTGACCTTCTCGAAGATGCGGACACGCAGCGCCACCACGGCGCGCGGCAGCCACCACGCGTCCGTACCCGCCCGGGCCCTCACCACGTACCACCCCTCCGCACCACCATGCCGGGCCCCAGATCGGTGTTCCGGCGCCCACCGCACAGGGCGAGCGTGTGGTCGTACTCGTCGCGCAGCGCCGCGAGGACCCGCCGCACGCCCGCCTCCCCGTCGGCGGCCAGGCCCCACACCACGGGACGTCCGACGCCGACGGCCCTGGCACCGAGCGCCAGGGCCACCGCGACGTCGCTTCCCCGGCGCACCCCGCCGTCGAGCAGGACCGGCACCCGGCCCGCGACCGCCGCGACGACCGCCGGCAGGCAGTCCACGGCCGCGGGGACCGCGTCGCACTGACGGCCGCCGTGGTTCGAGACGATCACCCCGGCCGCGCCGTGCTCGACGGCGAGGCGCGCGTCGTCCGGATGGAGGACCCCCTTGACCAGCACCGGGAGCGAGGTGCCGCGCACGGTCTCGGCGAAGTCCGGCCAGCGGAGCGCGGCGGACATCGGGATGGCGGTGAGCGCACCGGGTCCGGCGCCGGGCAGGCCGCGCATGTTCTCCGCGGCGTAGCCAAGCGGCAGGTCGGTGAACCCGTTGCGCAGGTCCCGGGTGTGCCGGCCGAACACCGGCGAGTCGACGGTCACCACGAGGGCCGTGCAGCCGGCGTCCTCGGCGCGCCGGACGAGCGCCCCGGTCACCTCCGGGCGGGGATGCAGATACAGCTGGAACCACACGGCCGGGGCCGGGGCCGCTTCGCGCGCCGCCGCGACGACGTGGGACACCGCGACGGTGGCCGCCGTTCCCGTCACCAGCACGGCGCCCTCGGCCGCGGCGGCCCGCGCCGTCGCCCGCTCGCCGGCCCGGTGCGCCAGCCGGTGGAAGGCGGTCGGTGCCACGACCACCGGGGACGCCTGCGCGGCGCCCGGCAGATCGACGCCGGTCTCCCGCTCCTCACCCCCGCTCAGCACGCGCGGCAGCAGTGCGTACCGGTCGAACGCGCGCTCGTTCTCGACCAGTACGCGCTCCTCGCCCGCGCCGCCCGCCACATAGTCGTAGACGACCGGGTCCAGCACCTTCCGGGCCGTTTCGCGCAGTTCCCGGAGCGTCACGGCGCCACCGGGGCGGCCGGGCCGCGCCGGGCGGTGAGGAAGGCGTCCAACGGGGCGCGGTGGACCTCCTCGCTGTCCCACTCGTTCTCCAGGTTCTCGGTGAGATGGTGGTCGGCCACGAACGCGCCGTCCCGGTACCACCGGACGACCGGATGCAGATAGCGGCCGTCCAGACCCGACACGTCGTCCTGGGACTTGCGGCCGGCGCCGACGTCGAAGGGGTCCACCCGGTCGTGGTCCTCCCCGTACTCCAGGGTGACCACCGCGTACGCCTCCACCTCACCGAAATCCCCGGCCCGCACCGCCTCCGGCACATGGTCGACGGGCACCTCCTCGGCGTAGCGGAACGTGCCGTCCGGGTCGAGCAGCAACAGGTCACCGATGACGGCGAACTGCTGCCACAGTGCCGACGAGCGGTTCACCCGGCCGATCACCGCGTCGACGGCCCGCTCGGTGGAGTCCCCGAGCACCGTCGTGGGCCAGGGCACGCCCGCGTGACGCTGCCGCAGCCCCCGGTACAGCGCGCGCACCGCGTAGCGGAAGCCGTGGATGAAGCCGGTCGTCGCCTTCCCGAACGAGCGCCCCTGCATCAGCGTCCCCGCGAAGTAGAGACCGGGCACGTTGACCGACTCGCCGAGCGGCGTCAACTCGGGGAAACGCCCGTCGACGATCAGGTCCGGCGCGCAGGTGTCGTCAAAGACCGAGGCGTCGAACCGGAAGCCGGTCGCCACGATCACCCGGTCGTAACGGATCTCCTTGACCACCTCGTCGACCCGCTCGAAGGCGACCGGGACGTGGAAACCGTCCTCGTCACGCCGGATGGCCAGGACCCGGCCGTCGAGGAGGGCGTTCTGCGACTTCAACTGGTAGCTGTCCAGGAAGTTGTTGTAGACGGCGCGCAGATGTCCCACGTAGTGCGTCCGCCAGGCCATCTTCAGCGACCCCGAGCCGACCATGTGGATGACCGCCGCCGTCTCCATCAGGTTCTCGGCCGTCTCGAAGGCGGAGTTGCCCCGGCCGATGATGAGTACCCGCTGGTCGGTGAAGGACTTGGGATCGGTGTCGATCGTGTCGTAGCGTTCGGCCAGTTCGACGCCCGGGATCGCGGGCATGTTGGGGACGGGCATCCCGGAGGCGACCACCAGATGCCGGGCCCGCCACACCGTGCCGGACCGGTCGGTGACCGTGAAGCCCTCCTCGTGCCTGGAGACCTTCGTCACCTCCGTGTCGTACCGGACGCGCACCCCGGTCCGGGAGGCGAAGTCCGACAGGTAGCGCACCAGGTCGTCGGCGGGCGGGAAGTAGCGGGGGCTGTACCGGGTGAACACCAGCTCCGGGTCGTCGCTCAGCAGGGAGTTCCAGTCCATCCGCAGCCTCAGCTCCGGATCGTCGTACCCCGTGTGCACCTTGTTGTTCGAGATGAGGTAGCGGTGCCTGGGGAACCGGGTGAAGAACGTACCCGGACCGCTGCCGCGTTCCAGGACGACGTAGTCCCCGCCGTCCCGCTCCAGCAGCGAGGCGAGCTGAAGTCCGGCGGGCCCCGCACCGATGATCAGGTAGTCATGGGTCATGCCCCGGAAGCTAGCCACCCGTTTTCAGAGCACTCTGAGATTGCCCGCCTACCTTTCCGGACGTGCCCACCACCACGGACTCCCTCTCCCTCACCCGCCCTCTGGACTCCGCAGCCCTGCGCCGGGCCGCCACACCGCTCACCGTCACCGTGGACGCCCCGGCCCGAGCCCGCGTGGACCACGGACGCCGCTTCTTCCACGGACTGCGACACGGCGACGGCGGCGGGACCCGCCCCATCTACGGCGCCACCACGGGCTTCGGTGCGCTCGTCGGGTACGCCGGCCGCCCCGACGAGGCGGACCAGTGCGACAACACCCTCGCCCACCTCGGGGCGGGCCAGGGACCGGACCTGCCCCACGAGGTCTGCCGTGCCTCGCTCCTGCTGCGCACCTGGTCCCTCGCCCGGGGTTTCTCCGGAGTCTCCGGAGAGGTCGTAGACCGCCTCGCCGACATGTTCGCGACGACGTTCTCACCCGCCGTCCCCCGCTACGGCTCCGTCGGCGCGAGCGGCGACCTCATCCCGCTCGCCTACGCGACCCAGGCCCTCCGCGGACGCGGACACGCCTATCTGGACGGCCGCCGCATGGCGGCCGACGAGGCGCTGGCCGCCGCCGGACTGCGCCCACTCGACCTGGACGGCCGCGACGCACTCGCCCTCGTCAACGGAACCTCCGTCACCACCGCGGCCCTGGCGCTCGCCCGCGACCTGGTCCGCGACGCCCACCGCTCCCTCACGGTCCTCACCTGCCTGCTGGCCGACCTGCTGGGCTGCGACCCCGGCTTCCTGGACGACGACCTGCTACGGGCGTACGGGCATCCCGGAGCGGTCGACGCCGGCGCCCGCATGCGGCGGACCCTCAGCGGCGTCAGCCCCTCGGGAGGCCGGCCGCTCCAGGAGCCGTACAGCATCCGCTGCACCCCGCAGTTGCTCGGCGCCGCGGAGGACGCGCTGTGCTACGTCGACGGCGTGGTCGCCGCCGACCTCGGGGGCGTCAGCGACAACCCGCTGTTCTTTCCCGGCCACGACGACCAGGAGGGGAAGGTCGTGCACGGCGGCAACTTCTTCGGCCAGCCCGCCGCGTTCGCGGCCGACCTGCTGGCGTCCGTGACCGCCCAGCTGGGCAATCTCGCCGAACGCCAGCTCGACCTGCTGACCGATCCGGCACGCAACGGGGGACTGCCCCCGATGCTGGCCACGGCACCGGGCCTCCAGCACGGCCTCCAGGGCGTGCAGCTGGCCGCCACCGCGTTCGTCGCGGAGATCCGCCGCAACGCCACACCGGCCGGCATGCAGAGCCTGCCGACGAACCTGCACAACCAGGACGTCGTCCCCTTCGGCACCCAAGCCGCCCTGCGTTCCTACGACATGGCCGAACTGCTCGGCCTGCTGACCGGATCGCTCGCGCTCGGGCTGCGCCAGGCGGCCCACGTCGGCGCCCGCCGCCCCACCGCTCCCCGGTGCGCGGAACTCCTCGACGCCCTCAGCGCGGCGATTCCCCCGGTCGACCCGGACCGTCCGCTGGACCGGGACGTCCGTGCCGCGGCCCGCCTGGTCGCCGGGCACGAGGCGCCATGACCGGTCGCGTCTCGGCCGGCCGTGCTTCGGCCAGGACGCCGGGCGGGGCCGCGCACTCCGGCAGGCGGATGGTGAACCTGGCCCCCTGACCGGGGCGCCCCTCGGCCGCGACCGTACCCCCGTGCCGGGTGACGACCTCCCGCAGCAGCGCCAGCCCCAACCCGTACCGTCCGTCGTCGCCGCTGCCGCGGTGGAACCTCCGGAACAGCTGCTCCACCGCGGCGGGCTCGAACCCGGGCCCGGTGTCCGCGACGACCAGGAGCACCGTCCGCCCGGAGCGCGAGAGGGTCATCGCGATCCGACCCTCGGCCGGGGTGTGGCGGATCGCGTTGGACAGCAACTCCCCGACGGCGCGGCGCAGCGCGGACTCGACGCCGTCGACGAAGAGAGGGTGCGGGGGGCCGTCCACCACGACGGTGAGGCGACGCGCGCCCACCCGGTCCGCCTCCTCGGCCACCACCGACCGGGCCAGCGCGACCAGTTCCACCGGCCGGTGCTCCGATCGCCGGGCCGGACCGGCCGCGAGGCTCGCGGACAGCAGCAGGTCGTCCAGCACCTCGCCGAGCCGCCCGGTCGAAGCGACCAGCCGGGCCAGTGTGTCGCGGTGCGCGCCGGGCAGATCCTGGTCGGCCGCCTGCCGCGCCAGCACCTGCGCCCGCGTGTGCACCTGGGTGACCGGGGTGCGCAGCTCGTGACTGGCGTCCGTGACGAACCGGTGCTGGCGGGTCAGCGCCTCCGCCAGCGGGGCCACGGCACGGCGTCCGAGCACCATCCCCGTGACGGCCGCGGCCAGCAGCCCCACCACTTCGGCCACCGCCAGCGCGAACCACAGATGGCTGCGGTCGGCCAGCTGGAAGCGCATGTCGAACACCGCCTGCACGACGCCGCCGTCGGCCCGGGGCTGTGTACGCACCAGGTAGACCGTGTGATCACGCTCCACGGTGCGCTCCACGGCCTCACGGGTGCCGCGGACCTCCTCCATGTCGGCGCGCACGGGGAATCCGAGCGGGGCGTTGGGCAGGGGCTCCACGCCGGGCGCGTACAGCCACGTGCACACGGGAGGCTTGGCCGGGTCGCCGAACATGGCGCCGTAGCGCAACTCGCGCCACACCTGATCGTTCTGCGCGTCCACCATCACCGTGTGCGCCACACCCCCGACGACCGTGACCAGCAACGTGATGATCGCCCCCGTGATCACGGTGATCCGCAGGCGCGCCCGCCGCACCGCCGCCCACTCGGCCGACGCCGACGGCTTCACAGTGCCCCCAGCCGGTAGCCGAGTCCGCGGACCGTGCGCACGACCCGCCTGCCCAGCTTGCGGCGCAGGTAGTAGACGTAGGTGTCGACGATGGACGACGCGGGCGCCTCCTGGAACACCAGCCGGCGCAGCTCCGCCCGCGAGTGCACCGTTTCGGGGCGCGAAGCGAGTGCCCACAGCAGGGCGAACTCCCGGGGTGCGAGCGCGACCTGGTCGCCGTTCGCCAGCTCGACCTCTCTGCGGCCGACGTGGAGGTGTCCCGAGCCTATTCTGAGCACCTCGGCGGCATCGAGGGCCCGTCGGCACAACGCCCGTAAGCGCGCGCTGAGTTCGTCGAGCTCGAACGGCTTCACGAGGTAGTCGTCGGCACCGGCGTCCAGCCCGTCCACCCGGTCGTGCACGGTGCCCATCGCCGTCAGCAGCAGCACGGGTGCGCGTACGCCGCGGGACCGCAGCCGGCCCATGAGGTCGAGGCCGTCGAGCCCCGGCAGGCGTCGGTCGACGGCGAGCACGTCGTACTGCCGGGAGAGGCCGAGATGCAGTCCCTGCTGGCCGTCGGTCGCCACATCGACCGCGTATCCCTCGTCCCGCAGTACATCGGAGAGCATGCCGGCCAGCTCCCGGTCGTCCTCGACCAGCAGCAGCCGCCACGGCCCCCGCGAGTGCTTCTGCGCCACGGTCCAACTCCCCTCGTCCTCCCCGCAACCCGTGACAACGCCCCTGCGGGGGAGGGGGTTCCCGCATCGGGGGCGACCGGTTCGGTGGCGCGTTGCCGAGCCCGCTGGAGGCCGTGTGCCCGTTCTCCGGACGCGGAGGAGCCGGGAAGGGAGGGGCGGCCGGCTCCATGACTGCCCGGTGCGCCTGCCGCTCGTTCGACCACCCCGGCGCGGGACCGCCGCCCGTCAGGCCAGTCGGCCGAAGGCATGGTCGGCGTCGGCCACGGCTTGGGGGCGGACGTCGTGGGCGGTGCGGCCGTCGGCGATCCTCTGCCAGTTGGCCCGGGCGAGTACGCGCTGGACCGCGAGGACCTGTGCGGCCAGCAGGCGCGCCCGGATGCCTTCGCCGAGGGCGTCCGCCAGCGCCTCTTCGTCCTCCAGCTGATACTGCGTGAGCCGCCCCGCCAGGCTCGGCGTGCTGAACACCAGCCGGTGGAACGCCACCACCTCGGGGTGATCGTTGAGGCCGGTGACGGGGTCGTACCGGTCGAGGCCGGCCCGGAAGTGCCGGTGCAGCGCCGGCACCGGTTCGATGCCTGACCCGCGGTCGCGTACGACGCGTGCCGCCTCGCCCTGGTGGTCGGCGAACCGGTGAAGCACCAGGTCTTCCTTGGTCGGGAAGTACCGGAAGAGGGTCGGCTTGGAGATCTCGGCCGCCGCGGCGATGTCGTTGACCGAGACGCGGTCGAAACCGCGCTCCAGGAAGAGCGAGACGGCCGCGTCACCGATGGCGTCGCGCGTCCGCTCCTTCTTGCGGGCCCGCAGTCCCGTCGACTCGCTCATGGTGCCACCGTAACATTCATGACCGGGTTGCTTTTTTAACCCGGTAACGTTTTCATGAGCGGCATGCATCAGACAGACATTCCTCCCGTGCTCGTCACCGGGGCGACGGGCCGGATCGGCCGCATCGTCATCGACCAGCTCCTCGACACGGGCGTACCGGTCCGAGCCCTCGCACGCCGTACCGAGGCGGCGGCGATGCTGCCCCCGGAGGTCGAGGTCTTCGCCGGTGACCTCACCGTGCCCGAGTCACTCGACCCGGCGTTGCACGGTGCCGGCGGGGTCTTCCTCGTGTGGACGGCCCCGCCGCAGACCGCCGCGGCGGTCGTCGAGCGACTGGCGGCCCATGTGCGGCGGGTCGTCTTCCTCTCCTCCCCGCACCGGACACCGCACCCGTTCTTCCAGCAGCGCAATCCCATGGCTGAGCTGCACGCCGGCATCGAGCGGCTGATCGCGGCCACCGGACTCGAGTCGACGATCATCCGGCCGGGGATGCTCGCGTCGAACGCGCCGGCCTGGTGGGCCGCCGCCATCCGGTCCGGCGAAGCCGTCCGGTGGCCGCACGGCGCTGCCGAGACGGCACCCGTCGACGACCGCGACGTCGCGGCCGTCGCGGCACGAACGCTCCTTCTGGACGAGTACGCCGCATCGGACCACGTCCTCACGGGCCCCGAATCGTTGACCCAAGCCGCACAGGTGGACGCCATCGCCGACGTCCTGGGGCGCCGGATCGCCTTCGAGGAGATGACGCCGGACGAGTTCCGGAGACTCTCGGCGGGCACGGTCCCCGGCTCCGTCGCCGACATGCTGCTCGACGCCTGGAGTGCGGCGGTCGGACGGCCCGCGTACGTCACCACGGCGGTGGCCGACATCCTCGGGAGAGCACCGCGAACGTTCCGTCAGTGGGTCGCCGACCACGCCACCGCGTTCACGGATGCGTGACCTGGTTCCGACGGCGTACGGCTCGCTGCCGCCGGGAGGTCAAGTCAGCCGGAACACCGGACCACGCGGGGTGAACGGCAGCGACGCGCCCTGCGGGATCAGGTAGGCGTGCTCGCGCCGGATGCGCTGGACGTCGCGCCAGCCGTCGGTGATGACGAGGACCGGCGCGCCCGGCGGGAAGTCGTCCGCTCGTTGCAGCAGATCCACGCCGGGCTGGAGTTCGGTGCCGCCGCGGCCGCGTATCCGTACCCGGCCGGCGATCTCGGTGGGTCGACCGCCCGGACCACCTGTAGTCGCAGCCCGCCCAAGACCGAGGAGCCGTTCTTCACGCCCCGCTCCTGGCACATGCTCTCGGACGCCCTGCACTCCTTCGGGCCGGAGATCGACGAGGAGACGCTGAAGGCAGCGGCTCCCCGAGGATGTCCCCGACGCCCCTGCCCCGCAGGAGATCCTCCGGCGCGAGCTGCGTCCCGAGCAGGCTGACGCACTCCAGCCCCAGGGACTCGGCGAACTTCCGCACGAGCGACGACTTGCCGATCCCGGGCGCACCCCACAGGAACACGGGCCGCACGGTGGCGAGGCCCAGCAGCAGCTCGGGGATCTGAGCGGGGGTGACGGTGACGGCAGCCTGCACGCGGGAACGGCCCTTCGGGGCGCGGGAGTCGGGGCCGTCAGTATGCGGAGGCACGAGGACGCGCGCAGCCGAATGTCGCCGGGCCCCGGGGCCGCTCGCCGCGCGCCCCGATTCGGAGGCAAGGGGGGTGGCGCGGAGTACCGCAGGGCCGCGCCTCCGCGCGCTGAGGCGGCCCCACGCGAGTGACGCGGCCATGCGCGCGCGTCAGGCCGACGACAACTGCTCGGCGATCTCCTTGACCCAGGCAGCGCTCTTGGCGGGGTCGTCGAGGGACTCCGCCCACGCGTCCGGGGTCAGGCCGTGGTTGACGGGTCCCGCCTTGAGAGCGACGAGGAGGGCCCGGGCCGAGTCCCGCATGGCGGACGACGTCCGGCCGCTCCCTTCGATACCCGGTCCTGCCGCGAGCCCGTAGATCTTGCGCGCCATGGCCTGACGTTCACCGTTCTCGACCTTCTTCCAGAACTTCAAGGCTTCTTTCAGCGCGTCGGGCCTAGAGGCGGCTGGCGCCGGGGTCTCATCGGCCGCCGCCCAGCGTTCGGGGTGGCGGGCCCCGTCGTACCGCTTCATGCCCGCGCGGCCCGCCTTGTACGCGGTGACGCCGAGGATGAGGCCGGCCGCCCCGGCGGCCAGTCCCCAGCCGACCGGATTGCTCGCCAGTCCGGCTCCGCCCGCTGTGGCGGCGACCGCCGTCACGATGCCGCCCGCCGCCTTGGCGGACTCGCCCACGGCGGTGAACGCCTGCTTGCCCATCTTGTTGCGCTGCTTGCCCAGCGCGTACGTGTGCACGGTGTTCATCGTGTTCGCGTCCTCGGCGCGCCGGACGTCGGCGGCCGCCTCACGGGCGGCGCCCGTCGCCGCCCAGGCGGCGTCGATGGCCTGGGAGACACGCGCCATCCGGTCCTCGCCCTCGTGGTCCCAGTGGCCGTCCAGTGCGACGTAGGCGTCGTCCGCGGCCTGTTCGGCCTCCTGCCGGGCCAGGTCCAGCCGTGCCATGGCCCCTTCGCCGGTGCGGTCGTGCCGTTCGAGCCCCTTGAGGGCGTGGTACTTGCGGGCGGTGAGCCCGACACGCGTCGCCGCGCGGGCGCCCTTCACGGCTCCGACCACGCTGGAGCCGATACCGCTGGCCTCGGATGCCGTGGCGGCGTGCGCCGCCAGCTGTGCCTTCGTCAGTTCCTTGGCGATGCCGAGCGCGTAGTTCCCCGCTCCGGCGGCCCCGATGACCGCATCGGCCTTCTTGGAGTTCGCCTTCTTGTCCGCCGTGTGGAAGGCGGCCCCGTCCTTGTGCTTCTTGGCGTCCTTGCCGGCTTTGACCGCCTCCATTCCACTGAACAGGGCGCCGGCGGTCTCCGTGACGAGGTTCTCCGACGCGGCTGCGGTTCCCGATGCGCCGGTGGAGTGCTTGAGACCGTCGCTCGCGGTCGCGGATGCCTGCTGGGCGAAGCCCGCGTTGGCGGGCACGTGGACGCCCTTGACGAAGGTGTCGATGAGTTCGAGGTTCTTCTTGACCTTGTCGAGCACCGCGGCGATCCGGTCGCGGTAACTCCTGGGGGCGGGGAGCGGGGCGCCGTTCTCCGCCCCTGTGCTCCTGGCGGCTTCGTCGGCGCGCTGCACCGCCGCGACCGCGGCCCGATTGCCGAGACTGGCCTGGATCGCGAGGAGCGGGTGGTCCGGCGAGGTGAGGGACGGATCTCCGGCCCGGCCCCGCTCCCGGTGCTGCCGGGCCGGGGGCAGGACCGACTGCCGAGTCGGGGTGCGGTGGACCGGGGTGCTCATGTCGTACCTCTCCTGTGCCGGACCGGGCGACTGGAGAGTAGTGAGGCCGGGCCAACAGAAGGGGTACGGCGGGAAGACCGTTCACCGTTCACCGCCGGTGCGGCCTTCATCTGACGGCCACTTCGCCGGCCCCGCCCGTCGGCGGCCGTCGGCGTCACGGCCCGGAGCCTCGGCCTGCCCTGGCGTGCCGCCGTGCCGGGCGGCGAACCGTAAGGCGGCCCGGCGCGCTCCAGGACGGGGCCGGTCCATCGGTGAACGGCTGTCAGGCTTGGCGGGCATACGACGCGAGGCGCTGGGCCAGCGCGTCGACGAGGGTGCGCAGTTCGTCGGGGCGCTCGATGACGAACGGCCGGTCGAGTGCGGCGAGCACCCGAGGCAACCAGTCGAGCCGCTGCACCCGCAGCTCGACGCGTAGCCAGTGCCCGTCCGCCGGGTCCCCGCCGGCAGCGGGCCCGTGGTCCTCCAGGCTCGCGACACTGGCAGGAAGGTGCGCGCGGATCTGTTCCGGCGTCCCGTGGATACGCAGGGTCACCTCGTGCCGGTACTCGGCCGTGGCGAACCCCGACAACACGCGCTGCGCCGGATCGAAGTCCGCGGGCGGTGCTTCGAACGAGCCGGGCAGGGCCCGCGCGGTTGCGATCCGGTCGAGCCGGAGGGTCCGGTCCTCGCCGGCCCCGGTGTCCCTTCCCGTCACGTACCACCGGCCCGCGTGGGCGACGATCCCGTAGGCGTGCAGCGTGCGTTCGCTGTGCCGGCCGTCGCGGTCGACGTAGTGGACCGAGACCGGCCGCCTGTGGCGCACGGCATCGGCGACGGTGAGCAGAACCTCGGCGTCCGGGCGGTCCGGTTCACGTGGCTCATCTGCCAGGGCGAGAGCTGACTGGAGTGTGTCGAGCCGGCGGGCGATGTGCCTGGGCAGCACCCTCCGGATCTTCGCCGATGCGGTCTCGCTCGCCGTGCGCTCCGCCGTCGTCAGCCCCGCCCGGCGGCCGGCGGCCAGGCCGAGCAACACGGCCAGCGCCTCGTCGTCGCCGAGCATGAGCGGAGGCAAGCGGTACCCGGGAGCCAGCCGGTAGCCGCCGTACCGGCCACGCACCGACTCCACGGGCACGTCCAGATCGATCAGCTGGCTCACATACCGCCGCACGGTGCGCCCTTCGACACCGAGACGGTCGGCGAGCTCGGCCACCGTCCGGGTGCCTCCCGACTGCAGCAGTTCCAGGAGTGTCAGCACGCGGCCGGTGGGTCCAGGCATCTGCGCAGCTTAACGCGAGGCCCCGAATAGAGGACCGTTTCTGTCCACTATTTTTCCTAGTCTGAGACGTACCCGCTTTCGGCATAGCCAAGGAGCTCCCCATGGATTTCGTCTCGATCCGCATCATCACCGGCGATGTCGCACGCCTCGTCGACTTCTACGAGCGCGCGACAGGAGTGCGGGCGACGTGGGCCACCGAGGACTTCGCCGAACTGAGGACCGCGGGCGCGACCCTCGCGATCGCCGGCACCCGTACGGTCCCGCTGTTCGCCCCGGACTCCGCCCGGCCGGCGGACAATCACAGCGTGATCACCGAGTTCCTCGTCGACGACGTGGACCGGGTGCACGAGAACCTGACCGGCTTCGTCACCGACTTCGTCACCCAGCCCACCACGATGCCCTGGGGCAACCGCTCGCTGTTGTTCCGCGACCCCGACGGCAACCTCGTCAACTTCTTCACGCCCGTCACCGCGGAGGCCATCGAGAAGTTCGCACGCTGACACCCAGCACAGTCGTTCGCCGGGACCCCGGGTTCCGGGGCTCCGCGCGAACGCCGCCCAGCGCATGGGCGGGGCGGCAAGGCATCGCCGGGCGGCTCGTACGATGTGCGCATGGCCTTCTCCGCGCAGCGTTCGCGCCGCCGCCCCGCCGGGCGGTTGTTCGCGCTGCTGGTGCTGGCGGTGCTCACCGGGCTGCTGGGCATGCACGCCCTCGGTCCGGGGGGAACACTGCGGTCGCCACATCCGGAGGCAGCCCGCCACGGCACGGCGACGGCCATGACCGCCGACGAGGGTTCGCACGCGGCGCCGGGGTGCTCGCCGGGCGACGGCGGGTCGGGCCACGTGGCGCACGCCGACGGGTCCTGCGTGGCGGCCGGGACCGGCACCGCCTATACACCGCCTCCGCCGGCCGACGCCCTGCCGGACGCGCCCGTCGCCGCCGCCGCTGCGGCGGCGCGAACAGGGGCCTCCACGGAGAGCGGACGGGCCCCGCCCGACCTTTCCGAGCTGCAACTTCTACGGATATAGAGCGCACGCACGGCATCCGGCCCGGTCGTCCCGGCCGCTGGTGCCGCGATCCCGCACGCTCTCACCCGTGAACTTCGCGCGCCCTCGCCGGGCTGCGCGCTCAAGGAGTTGCATCACCATGATCAGCAAGCGTTCTTCGGCCCGCCGTACCGCCGCCGCGTGCGCCGCGAGTGTGGTCGCGCTCGTTCTGGCCGGCTGCGGCAGCAGCGACAGCTCGTCCGGCCACGACGACCGCACCGCGAGCTCCCCGTCCGCCCCGGTGTCCGCCGCCGAGGGCCCGCACAACGCCGCCGACACCGCCTTCGCCAAGGGCATGATCCCCCATCACCGCCAGGCCGTGGAGATGGCCGGTCTCGCCCCCGGCCGCGCCGGTTCGGCTGCGGTGAAGAAGCTCGCCGAGGACATCAGGAAGGCCCAGGACCCGGAGATCAGGACGATGTCCGGCTGGCTGGCCTCCTGGGGCGAGGAGGTGCCCGCCGAGGGTTCCATGGGCCACGCCATGCACGGCGGTGGCGGCATGATGAGTGCCGAGGCGATGGGCGAGCTCAAGAACACCTCGGGCGAGGAGTTCGACACCGCATTCCTGAAGATGATGATCGAGCACCACGAAGGTGCGGTCGACATGGCCAGGACCGAACAGGCCGACGGCGTCCACGGGCCCGCCAAGACGATGGCCGCGGCGATCATCACCTCCCAGACGGCTGAGATCACACAGATGAACGAGCTGCTCGGCGACAACTGACCGGACCGGCTGCAGAGGCGGGGCGGGGCACCGCGCGGTGCCCCGCCCCGCCTGATGTCACGGGCGCTGTCTCACCCGGTCGACGATGCCCCAGTCCACGACGTGCGACAGCTGGGTGTACTTCTTCTCCCCGGAGGCCGAGGTCCGCTCGTCACGGAAACCCAAGGACGCGTACGACGTCTGATCGAAGATCAGGTACTGCCTTTCGTGGGACCCGCGCCCGGTGTGGGCGATCCCCACCCCGGGGCGACCGGCTGAGTCCTTCACCCCCGGGATCGTCTTGACGCCGGGCACGAGGGCCAGCGCCTCGTACGCCGCGGGACGCAGCCCCTGGGGCAGTACCGGGTTCTTCAGGAGCTCGCCGATCAGCCAGTAGGCTTCGAACCGGTTGAGCTCGTCGAGATCGCTGATCGGCCGGTCGGCGGATTCGCCGTAGGAGACGATGGCCGACACGAGCCTTTCGGGCTCGTGGGGCAGCTTCTTCAGGTCGCTCCACTTCCGGGGCGGCCACACGTCGCTGCCCGGCTCCTCCCACATCTCGCGGCCCAGTTCCATGGACAAGGAGCGCTTGGAGGCGTCCACCGAGTCCCACATCTCGTCGGTGTAGGTCTTGACCTCGCCGGTCTTCTGGTCCGTCTCCTCGATGACCCGCTTCGAGTAGATGAACTGGTCGTCGCGCGGCGCCACCGGCCTCTTCTCCTGCCCGCGCTCCCGAGCGGCCGCGCCGTTCAGCACCGTCGCGGCGGCGTGCTCCAGCCGAGGGGTGGTGCCCGTGCCCGGGGTGCCGTTCTCGCCGGAGCCGTCCGCGCCGATCAGCGCCGCCGTCCCCGTGACGGACGTGGCGACCACCGCGGCCGCCGCGAGGCGCAGTGCGTGGCGGCGGCTGAATCCGGTGCCGGTGCGCCGGCCCGCGACCATCGCGTTGAGCAACCGGTGCCGGGCCCGGGCCCGGGCCGGACCGGTGAGCGGGGCCGCGCCCGCGTCCCACTCCCTCAGGAGTTCGAGTTCGTCATTCATGGTCGGATACCTCTCGCAGTGCCGTCGGATGGGATCCGCCCAATGCTTCGCGCAGCTTGCTGCGAGCCCGGTGCAGCCGTGACCTGACCGTGCCCACGGGGACGCCGAGGGCACGGGCCGACTCCTCGTAGCTGAGCTCTCCCCAGGCCACCAGCAGAAGCACATCCCGGTGCCGAGGGGGCAGCGAGGCCAGGGCCGCCGCCAGTTCGCGGCGTACGGCTCCGGCCGCCACCCGGTCCGCGGCCCGGTCGGCCAGCGGCTCGTCGTGGTCGGCGGGGGCCGGGACCCGGGCCATGGCCTTGAATCGGCGGGCCTCGGCCCGCCGATGCCGGCTGACCAGGTTGGTCGCTATGCCGAACAGCCAGGGCCGGGCGTCGGGGCCCGTGCCGCGGGCCGGATCGAAGCGATGCCGCTGCTGGAATGCGGTGGTGAAGGTCTCCGCCACGAGATCATCGGCGACCTCGCCGCCGAGGCGGCGGGCCACATAGCGGTGTACGGCGTCGACGTGCCGGTCGAAGAGCGCGGCGAACGCCTCGGGCTCATCCCGGGACCGCGCGATCACTGAGGCGTCGCTCTCCGCATCGGCACGCGTGGTGCCGATGCCGACGCCTGGTCCGACGGTCATCGGGGCTCCTCTCGTCCATGGACGATGCTCGAATATTGGGCTTTCACCTGTCCTTCGCCCCTCGCGCCCAAGCGGTTCCCTCCGCCCCGTCCGGCTCATGCCCCGCCCCGTCAGCATCGGCCACCACGGACGGGCCGCAGCGCCCAGGGCCCCCGGCCTGCGGGGGCGAACCCCGAAGCACGGAGTACTGCGTCATCCGGTGGAAGACGAGGTGCGTCGGACCAGGAACTCTTCGGGGGCTCGGACCCGCCTGCAGGACCTGAAGCGGTCAGCCGCGCACTATGGGGACGACGGTGACGCCCCCGAGCGGAGGTTGGGCGGGATGGACGCATGGCGGTCGCTGCTGGTCCTTCTCGGCGTGGCCGGCGCCGGCTTGGCTGCCCTGTACGGACTGGGCCGGTACCTGGCCGCCGTGCGAACGCCCCTGGAGACCGGTGCGTTCTCCGGGGGCTTCGGGCCCGACCAGCATGCCGTGTCACGGTTCCATGTGCGCTGGTACCCGGTGACCATGCTCTTTCTGGCCTTCGACATGGAGATGCTCTTCATGTACCCGTGGGTGAAGGTCGTCTCCGAGGTGGGCACCGCCGCCGTCGTGGAGATGTTCGCCTTCCTCGGCGTCCTGTTCGCCGCGGTGGCCTACGCCTGGCGCGAGGGGGCGCTGCGGTGGACGTGAGAGGACTGCTGCGGCGTACGGCGATGAACTGTCCGGCGGTCCTGGCGGTCACGGTGCCCGGAGCGACCGCCCTGCGGCTGGAGGCGGAGGCGGAGCTGCGCCGGCGCGGCTGGCCCCTCGTGGCCGCACCGGCGGCCGCGGACCTGCTTCTCGTCTGTGGCGTCCCCGACCGCACCGCCGCCGCATGGGTGGACGGCATCGAGCGGTCGGTGCCGGAACCCGCTGTGCGCATCGCGGTGGAGCGCGGCGGTCAGGTCGCACACGCACTCGACGTGGCGCGCCGGGAACTGACCGGCAGAGCGGTGAACGCGCGCCAGGCCGGGGCGGCACACCCTCCTGTCCACCACCGCGAGGCAACGGACCGGCCGGATGCCCCGCGCAGCGGCCAGGCCGGGCACGGGTCCGCGCAGCATCCCCCCACGGAGCGCCCCGGCAAGCGTCAAGGGCACGGCGCACACGGTTCCGGCCACGGCCATCACCCCCACCACGACGGCTCGCCGCCCGAAGAATCCCACGGGCACGCCATGGGCGAGGTGGGCGGCCTGCCGATGGCCGGTCGGGCCGATGACCGGGACGCGCTGAAGCTCGACCGGTTGCACGTGCCTTTCGGTCCCGGGCTGAGCGACTGGCCCACAGGGCTGATCCTCCGTCTCACGCTGCAAGGAGACGTCGTGCAGGGCGTCGAGGTGGACCACCTCCCCGTACCGTCCGGCCACGGGCCGCCCTTCTGGGACGAGCCGTGGCTGCGGGCCGCCGGGGGTGAGCACGTCACCAGGGGCAGCGCGGCGCGCCGACGCTGTGCGGCGCACCTGGACAGCGCGGGACGGCTCCTTGCCGTCACCGGCTGGGACGATGCCGCGGCGCGGTGCCGGCTGCTGCGGGACGGAGTCCTGTCGGGAGCATCACGTGAGGCGATGGGCGGTGTGCTCCGCGGAACGGTTCGCAGAATCGGGCGGTCCCGGACCCTGCGCTGGTCGATCGCCGGACTCGGGAGGCTGCCGGCCGGTGAAGCACGAGCGGCCGGGGTGTCCGGGCCGGCACTGGCCGCGGACGGCGACGCCCACGACAGGTTGCTGACCTGGCTGAGGGAAACGGAGCGCGGTCTCGACGCCCTCGACGACATGCGCCCGTTGACGTCCGTCGACCGGACCGGACCGCGCGGCCGGCTGGACGGGCCGAAGCCGCCGTCGCAGGCACTGCTCGACGTCCTTCCCGCACTGCTGACCGGCGCCGAGTACGCCTGCGCACGGATCATCCTGGCCAGCCTGGACCCGGACGTCGACGCACTCGCCCCCGCACCCGTGTCCGGGGCGGTCCATGGCTGATGCCGCGCCCTTGTGGGCGGCCGTCGTCCTTCCGGTGGCGCTGTCGGCGGCGGCCGTTGTCACGGCGGGGTTTTCCGCGGTGCTGTCGGGGGAGGCCGCGCGCGGCCGGGCCGGGAGCGCCCGGGAAGCCGGGGTGCGGGCGCTCGCACCGTTGCGTGAAGCCCTGCGGCTGCTCGTCCAGCAGCCACGCCGTACGACGGCCGCCGACCGGCTGCTCGGCCGGCTGGGCGTGATGCTGGTCCCGGTGGCGGCGGTGCTCGCGGGCGGCGTACTGCCGTGGGGTTTCCGCGCGGTGAGTGACCCGTCGGTCGGCGTCGTCTGGTTCAACGCCATGGAGGCGCTCGCCTGGGCGGGGGTGTGGCTGGCCGGCTGGGGGTCGAACTCGGCTCTGTCGCTGATCGGCGGCTACCGGTTCTTGGCGCAGGGGCTGGCCTACGAACTGCCGCACATGTTCGCGCTCACCACCGCCGCTCTCGGAGCCGAGACCCTGAGAGTCGGGGATGTCGTCGCCGCTCAGGACGGGGTGTGGTTCGTGGTGTGGATGCCGGTCGCGTTCGTCGTCTACCTGCTGAGCGCGCTCGCGATGTCCTTCTGGGGGCCGTTCTCCCACCCGCTGTCCCGGGAAGCGGCCGGTGGCGCGTCGGCCGAACTCGCGGGCGTGGACCGTTTGGTGCTCCTGGGCGGGCGGTGGCTGCTGCTCGTGGTGACGGCCGGTTTCAGCGTGCCGCTGTTCCTCGGAGGAGGCCACGGTCCGTTGCTGCCGGGCTGGTCGTGGACGCTGCTCAAGACCGCCGCCGTCCTCGCGCTGCTGGTGGCCGGACGCCGGGCGCTGCCGGTACTGCGGATGGAGCGGTACATGGAAGTGGCCTGGCTGGTGCTGGTGCCGTTGACGCTGCTGCAAGCGCTGTTCGTCGCCGTCGTCGTACTGAACCGATGAAAGGGAAGGAGCGCGACCGATGCTCGACGACGTGATCTTCTGGGTGCTGGCCCTGCCGGCGGTGGCCGGTGGTGCCATGGTGTTCCGGTTCGACTCCATGGCCCGGGCGACGTACGCGCTGCTGGCGTCGCTGCTGTGCGTGGGCGGCGAGGTGCTGCTGCTCGGGCTGGACTACCTCGGCATCGTGATCGTGCTGATGATGACCATCGAGATGGCCCTCATGGCCGTGTTCATGCTCATGTACATGATGAACCCGGCCGGGCTGATGCCGATGAGCATGGTCCACAACAAGAAGGGCGCGACCGTGATCTGCGCGGCGCTCTTCGCTGCCCTGGCCGCGGGCGTCCTCGTCGCTCCGTGGCCGTCCCGGCGCGGTCGGCCGCCGGCCGATCCGACCGGGAATCTGGGTATGTCGCTGATGGGGCCACAGATGCTCACGATGATGACCCTGGGGCTCGCGCTGTTCGCGACCATGGTCGCGACCGTCGTCCTGGCCACCCGCAGGGGCCGGTACGACCGGTTCGGCGACGACCTGAAGTCCCGTACCCCCGACGACCCGGTCCGGGGAGGGGTGGGCGGATGAGTCTGGAGCTCTTCCTGCTGCTGGCCTCCGCCCTGTTCAGCGTCGGCCTGTTCGGGGCGCTGACCCAGCAGTCGGTCGTGATGCTCATGATGGGGTTCGAACTGATGCTGGGCGGCGTCATCGTCGGCGCGGCGGCCGTCTGGCACTACATCGCCCCCGCCGTCGCCGACGGGCAGGTGCTCGTGGTCCTGGCGGTCACGGTCATGGCGGTGGAGATGGCCATCGGGTTCGCTGTGGTCACCGCGCTCTTCAGGGCCCGGGACGTCGACATGACCGACATGGCGGCGGAGCTGAGCGAGTGAGCGCGCTGCTGTGGGTGCTCGTCGCCCTGCCGCTGACCGTGGGGACCCTGCTCGCGGTCGTCGGCCGGCCGGTGGACCGGTACGCACCCGCCGTCGGGGTCGGAACGGCCGTCGCCGGGCTCGGCCTCGCCGTCGCGGCGGCGTTCGCGCACCCACGCGTCGAAGCGCCGCTGCTGGAAGGACTTCCCGCCGGCCTCGCGGTGGACGGCCTGTCGGGCCTCATGGTCGTGACCGTCACCGCGGTGACCACGGCCGTTCTCCTGTTCGGTGTCGCGGACATCGGTCCGGGTGAGGCACGCGCCCGCTTCTTCGGGCTGATGCTGGTGTTCGCCGGCGCGATGCTGGCGACGGTGACCGCGACCACGCTGCCGGTCCTGCTGATGGCGTGGGAGGTGATGGGCGCCACCTCCTGGGCGCTGGTCGGCTACTGGTGGCGAGACCGCGAGCGCGCCGACGCCGCCGGCACCGCCTTCCTCACCACCCGCGCCGCCGACCTCGGCCTCTACCTCGCCGCCGGGGCGGCGCTGGCGAGCGGACAGGCCGGCTCCCTCGCCCTCGACGGCCTGGCGGCCACGACCGGCGCGTGGTCCGACCTCATCACCGCGGGTGTCATCACGGCCGCGTTCGGCAAGTCCGCCCAGCTGCCGTTCAGTTTCTGGCTGTCCCGCGCCATGCAGGGACCCAGCCCCGTCTCCGCCCTGCTGCACTCGGCGACCATGGTCGCGTCCGGGGCGTACCTGCTCCTGAGGCTGGAGCCGCTCCTCGCGCGGTCCGGCTGGGGCGGGCACGTGGTGGCGTGGACGGGCGCCGTGACGGCGCTGGTGCTCGGCCTGGTCGCCGTGGCCCAGAGCGACCTCAAGCAACTCCTCGCCGCCTCGACCTGCGCGCAGATCGGCTTCATGGTGCTGGCTGCCGGCGTCGGTGCGGTGACCGGCGGCACCCTGCAACTCATCGCCCATGCCGCCGCGAAGAGCCTGGCCTTCCTCGTCGCGGGCGCCTGGCTGACGGCCCTGGGCACGAAGGAGCTGCCCGCCCTGCGTGGCGCGGCCCGGCGTTGCCGAACCGCCGGTATCACTTTCGGCGTCGCCGCCCTGGCGCTGGCCGGCGTCCCGCCCCTGGCCCTGTGGCCGGCCAAAGACGTCATCCTCGCCGGTGTCCTCGAGAACAGTACGGCTCTGTATGCCGTCGGGCTGGCGGGCGCCGCGGTCTCCGCCGTCTACAGCGTCAAGGCCCTCTGGTTCGTCTGGCGGCCCGGGCCCACGCCCGTACCGGACGCCTGCGCGCCGCAGCCCCATCCGTACGCGTCCCGGCTGCCGCTCCTGACCCTGGCTGCCGCCTGCGCCGCCCTGACCGTCACCTCCTTCCCGCCCGTACGGGACGCGGTGGGGCGGGCGCTCGGTGGCGAGGCGCAACCGAGCCCGCATGTCCAGGAGTTCGCCCTGACCGGCGTACTGGCGGTCGCCGTCTCCATCGGGGTCTGGATGCGAGGCCCCCGGCCCGTCGCCCTGCCAGGCCGGATCACCCTCGCCGTGTCGCAGTGGCTCGGCCTGGAATCCGCCGTGCGCGGGCTCCTCGTCGCACCCCTGCTGCGCCTGGCCCACGCACTCGCCGTCTTCGACGACCGAGTGCTCGACCGTGCCGTCGACGCGACCGCCCACGGCTCCGTCCGGCTGGCCAGGTGGACCGACGCGCACGTGGAACGGCTCGTCGACGGTGCCGTCGGGAGCGTGGCCGAAGGCGCGAGGGCGCTCGGCCGCTGGGCACGCCGACCGCAGACCGGGCAGCTGCACCAGTACCTCGCCCAGGCGGTCGCCGCCTTCACCGTCCTCGCCGTCGTCCTCGTCCTCGTGAGGTGACCGCCGTGCTCACGGCCATCGTCCTGATCCCGACCGTCGTGGCGGCCCTCCTGCTGTGCGTGCCGCGCAGCGCGCCCCGGAGCCTCTTTCTCACGGCCTGGGCAGCCACCACCGCCGCCGAACTGGCTCTGACGGTGGTCCTCTGGACGGGCTACGAGCCCGGAGCGGGCATGCAGTACGAGACGCGGGCCCGCTGGATTCCCAGCGCCGGCATCAGCTACCACGTCGGGGTCGACGGCCTGTCCCTGCCACTGGTGGCCGTCACCTGCGTGCTGTTCCCGGCCTGCGCCGTGTACGCCTGGCGCTCGACCCGGCGGGTGCGGGAGTTCGCCGCCCTGTTCCTCTTCCTGCAAACCACCTGCCTGGGTCTGTTCGTCGCGCTCGACCTGATCCTGTTCTTCGTCTTCTTCGACCTGTCCATCGTCGCGATGTACTTCGTCATCGCCGGATGGGGGCACAAGGACGCCGCACGCGCCGCCCTGAAGTTCTTCCTCTACACCTTCACCGGCTCCCTCGCCCTGCTGCTCGGCTTCATCGGCCTCTACCTGGCAGCCGCCCCCCACACCTTCGACATCGTGGAACTGACCACAGCGGACCCGCTGGCCGGCCGTGCCACGTACGGCGCCCTCGTCCTCCTCGCCATCGGCGTGGGACTGGCGGTCAAGACCCCCACGGTGCCCTTCCACACCTGGCTGCCGCCCGCGCACACCGATGCCCCGGCCGCCGGTTCGGCGATCCTCGCCGGGGTGCTGCTGAAGATGGGTACGTACGGCTTCCTGCGCATCGCCATGCCCGTCCTGCCGGGCGCCTGGCGCGCGTACGCCCCCGTCCTCGTCACCATCGGGGTGGTCTCCGTGCTGTACGGCGCGCTGGTCGCCCTGGCCCAGAGCGACTTCAAGCGGATGGTGGCCTACACCTCCGTCAACCACATGGGCTACGTCGTCCTGGCCATCGGCGCGGCCGGCGCCGTCGGCACCGGCCAGGACGAGGCCCGCCGCCTCGCCGTCACCGGATCGGTCTTCCAGATGGTCAGCCACGCGCTGCTGACCGGCGCGCTGTTCCTGCTGTCCGGTGTGCTGTACGAGCGTGGCCGTACGTATGAGATGTCCGCCTACTCCGGAGTCGCCGGCCGGGCACCGGTCTTCGCCGCGCTGACCGGTGTCGCCGCCTTCGCCTCCCTCGGGCTGCCCGGCTTCTCCGGCTTCATCGCCGAATTCCAGGTCCTCACCGGCAGCCTCGGCCCGCAGCCGGTGGCCACCGGACTGGCGGTGCTCGGCCTCCTGCTCACCGCCGGCCTGTTCCTGCGCGCCCTGCACCAGATCTTCCTCGGGCCGCTGCGGCTCCCGCTCGCCGCACCGGGCACCGACCGGCCGTTCCCCGACATCCGCGTCCACGAGGGGCTCGCGATCGCCCCGCTGCTCGTCCTGGGCATCGTTCTCGGCCTTGCCCCCCGGTTCGTCCTGGACGTCATCGAGCCCGCCTCGCGCACCGTGCTGGAGCTGCTCGCGAGATGACCGGGATGAACGAGAACCCCCAAGACCTCCTGCCCGAGGTCCTTCTCGCCGCCTCCGCCGTACTCGGTCTGCTGCTCGGCGCGTGGCTGCCGCGCCGCCGCCAGTGGCTGACCGGAGCCCTGGCGGGTACGGCCTGCGCCGGAGGGATCGTGGCCGCGGCACTCGCCGCCGGCGGCCCCGCGCAGACCGCCTTCGGCCCGTCCTTCGCCCTCGACACGCTCACGGCCACCAGCAGGATCGTCATCCTCGGCGCCACCCTGCTGGTTCTCGCGCTCGCCCTGCCACGGCTGCACGGCGACCCGCGCGAAAGCGAGTTCTACGTCCTGCTGCAACTCGCCACCACCGGCGCCCTGGTCCTCGCAGGGGCCCAGGACCTGCTCCTGCTCGCCTCCGGTTACCTGCTGGCCTCCGTACCCGCCTATGCGCTCGCCGGCTTCCGCAAGGACGGCCCGGGCACGGAAGCCGCCCTGAAGTTCTACGTGGTGGGCGCACTCCTCGGCGTAGTCATGCTCACCGGCGTCACCATCCTGCTGGCCGCCGGGCGGACCACGTCGTACGCCGTGCTGCGCACCGAACTGGCCCAGGCGCCGTCCGGACTGGTGGCGGCCGGCACGCTCGCCCTGCTCGCCGGTGTCCTCTTCAAAGCCGGCGGCGTGCCCGGCCACTTCTGGGTACCGGACACGATCCAGGGCAGCTCGGCTCCGGTCGCCGCGTTCCTCACCACGATCCCGAAGACCGGCGCCCTGGCGGCGTTCTACCGGCTCGCCGCCGGCCCCCTCGCGGACGCCGCCCTGCCATGGGCCGACCTGGTGGCGGTGCTCTCGGTGGCCTCCATGACTCTGGGCAACCTGGCGGCCTTCTTCCAGCAGAACGTCAAACGGCTCCTCGCCTACTCCACCATCAGTCAGGTCGGATACCTCCTGCTCCCGGTGGCCGTCGCCGGCCGCACCGGCCTCGCCCAGCAGGCGCTGCTTTCCTACCTGGCCGGGTACGCGCTGACCAATCTCGGGGCCTTCGCCGTCGTCTGCGCACTCGGCCGAGCCCACACCATCGACGACTACCGGGGCGCGGCCCGGGCGCACCCGGCCCTGCTGGCCTCCCTCGTCGTCTGCCTGCTGGGCCTCGTGGGTACGCCCCCCACCGCCGTCTTCCTCGGAAAACTGGAAGCGTTCAGCGCGGCCATCGACGGAGGCTACGCATGGCTGGCCGTCGTCGCGGCGGTCAACACGGTGGCGTCCCTCTTCTACTACCTGCGCTGGATCGCCCCGGCGTTCCTGGCACCCCGCCCGGCCGGCGTCCTCCACCCGACATCAGGCATCGCCGCCGCGACCGCCTACGGAGCAGCCACCGGTTCCGTCCTGCTCGGCCTGCTGGGCGGCACCTTCTTGGACGCGCTGTCCGGCCCCTTGACCCGCTGACCAGCCGTCGCGACCGGTGGCCCGCGCCCGGTAGCGGGCCGCGCGGACTGGTCCGCTCGGTCCTGCTGCACGGAATGCGGGATCAGCTCCTACGCGGAATCACCAGGCCGGATTCGTAGGCGAGGACCACGAGTTGAGCACGGTCCCGGGCGTGGAGCTTGGCCATGGCCCGATTGATGTGGGTCTTGGCGGTCGCCGGGCTGATGACCAGGCGGCCCCGCGATCTCGTCGTTGGACAGACCGTGTGCGGCCAAGGCGACCGTCTCACGTTCGCGGCCGGTCAGTTCCGCCAGCGCGCTGCCGATGCGGGCGGGCGGACGCTGAGCGACGTACCGGTCGATGAGTTTCCGGGTGACGGCGGGTGCGAGCAGGGCATCACCGCGGGCGGCGACGCGTACGGCGTGGAGGAAGTCCTCCGGAAGGATGTCCTTGACCAGGAATCCGGCGGCGCCCGCGCGCAGCGCCTCGAAGACGTACTCGTCCATGCCGTAGTTGGTCAGAATGACGACGTGTACGCCGGCCAGGGCCGGGTCCGCGGCGATGCGCCGGGTCGCCTCGATGCCGTCCATGACGGGCATCCGGATGTCGATGAGGGCGACGTCGGGCCGTTGCTCCCCGAGAAGTGCCAGGCATTGCTGCCCGTCGGCAGCCTCCGCCACCACCTCGATGTCGTCCTCGAGGTCGAGCAGCGCGCGGAAGCCACTGCGGATGAGCGGCTGGTCATCGACCAGCAGGACCCGTATCACAAGGCTCCGTTCGTGGGGAGTTCGGCTTCGACGGTGAAGCCGCCCCCGCTGCGCGGTTCCGTGCGCAGTCGTCCGCCCAGGGCCGTGACGCGTTCACGCATGCCGAGCAGCCCGAGGCCGGGCGTCGGTTCGCCGTGCGAGGAGGCGGTCCTTCCGTTGTCGTCGACGCGGATGGCCAGGGCGTCGGGCCGGTAGCCGATGAGGACGGAGGCAGTGGTGGCGGCGGCGTGCCTGCCGACGTTGGTGAGCGACTCCTGGACGATCCGGTAGGCGGTGCGGCTCACCGCGGCCGGCACGGTGTGCGGATGTCCTTCGACCGTGAGCGTCGTCTCCAGACCCGTGACGCGGAACCGGGTCACCAGGCCGGGGATGTGGTCGAGCCCGTGCGGCGGGGTGACGTCGTCGTCGCGCAGCGCCTCAAGGGTCGCCCGCAGCTCCCGGCTCGCCTCCCGGCCGGCTTCCTGGATCGCGAGCAGGGCCGCCGGCACCTGCTCGCCTCGGCGCCGGGCCACGTGGACGGCGACCTCGGACTGCACCTTGATGACCGAGATCTGGTGGGTGAGCGAGTCGTGCAGTTCCCGCGCGATGCGTACCCGCTCCTCGTCGGCCCGGCGGAGCGCGGTCTCCTCGCGCGTGCGCTCCGCCTCGTCCGCCCGCCGTTCGGCCTGTCGCACCGCCTCCCCGGCGGCGAACGCAGCGACCAGCCAGGCCAGTTCAAGGGTGTTCCGGGCCTGCGCCACGACCTCGCGCGGAGCCCCGTCATGAAGGATCAGGGCCGTGAGATGGAGCACGGCCAGCAGGCCCACCGAGACAGCCAGTGCGGCGGCGCGGTGCCCGGCGCGTACCGCGCTGTAGACCGCGATGAGGTAGGAGACGGCGAGGGCCTCGAACCCGGCCCCCAGGTAACCGACCGCGCACAGCCCGGTGAGGGCAAGGACGACGAGCGGTACC
Source organism: Streptomyces sp. NPDC057249 (assembly GCF_042669245.1). NCBI lineage: Bacteria > Bacillati > Actinomycetota > Actinomycetes > Kitasatosporales > Streptomycetaceae > Streptomyces > Streptomyces sp. NPDC057249. The sequence goes on from NZ_JBHUXS010000008.1 coordinate 310,404, forward strand.
CGGCGGCGCGCGGCCAGCGTCAGCCCGCCGGCCGCCAGCAGCGCGTAACCCAGCAGCTCGCGGCCCCCGTTCGGGTGTGGCCCGGACCGCCCCGTGGCCAGCAGCAGCGCCGCCACCCCCACGGCGGTCGCCCAGTCGCCGACCCCGGCCGGCACAGCGAACCGCCCTTTGTTCATGGGTGCACCGTAACCGGACGCGCCCGTGGGCGAATCCGGCTCGTGGACGAGTGAGCGGGTACCGCGTCTGCGGTACCCGCGCGCCGTCTGCCGCAGCGGCGGTAGCGGGAAGTGTCCGCAGCTGCTGGACGACCGGCAGGCGGGCCGACGCGCATGCTCTCAGGGCACATCGAACCTCGGAAGCAGTGACGGAGAAGGAGGCGAGCGGTATGAGTGCTTCAGCAGCACTGATGGCGGCCGCTGAGGGCGGGATCATCGGCGACGGGCGGACCGGCGCCAACCTGGCCCTCGCAGTAGGGGCGTTCGGGCTGGCCATCGGCCGGCTGGCCCTGGCCCGTGCCGGCCGCCGGATCAGCACCGGCAAGGCGCGCGCCGGCGGGTTGGCGGCCATCGTGGTGGGAACGGCCGGCACGGTCCTCGCGGTGCTGCACCTGGCCACCACCAGCGGTGGCCCCGGCACCGGCAACGGACTCGTCGGCGCCGTCGTGGCCGTCCCGCTGGGGCTGGGCGCCGTGCTCCTGGGCCGCCGGGCTCTGACCCGCTGCCGCCGCGCGGCCCGGATCGCCTGACCGCCGCCCCGTCAGGACGTGCGTGCGGCCGGGGGCATCGAGACCCGGCTGCTGGGGAACCGGAACCCAGCCCGAGCAGGGGGAGACCGGCCGGTGCGCACGTGAGGGCCGGGCGTCAGGTGAGCAGGACCGCCACGCCGTCCAGGATGCGCTCCAGGCCGAAGTCCAGTGGGTCGCCGCCCTGCGGCGTGAAGGCGCCCTCCTCGACAGCTGACGCGAGGGCGGGAAAGCGGTCCGCGTGGCGCTCCAGCACCTCGGTCGTCAGATGGGCCCACTCCTCGTTCCCCGCCTCGTGATGTTCGGCGGTCTGCTGGGTGATGTTGCGGATGTGGCCCACGAGCAGCAGGAAGGTGTCGTGCCGCTGGGGGGCTGACAGCCCGGTTCCGGCGAGCGCGGCCAGGGCGGTCTCCATCCAGCCCAGTTGGTTGGGGCCCATGATCTGGCGGCGCATGCCGGTGGCCGTGAGAATCCACGGGTGGCGGCGGTACACGGCCGAGCACTGGTGGGCCCACTCGGTCAGCTGCGGGCGCCAGCCGCCGGGGATGCCGGCGACGGGGACCGGGCGGCCGATCGCCAGGTCGACCATCAGGTCGACGAGTTCGGCCTTGCCGGGGACATACCGGTAGAGCGCCATCGTCGTGACGTCGAGACTCTTGGCGACCCGCGCCAGTGACACCGCATCCAGACTTTCGTGGTCAGCGATTCGGATGGCCGTCTCGGCGATCCTGCCGGCGGACAGAGAGGGCTTCGGGCCTCGGCTCGGCTGCCCCTGCGCGTCCCACAGCAGGGCGAAGCTCGCCTTGGCGCCGCCCTGCTTCCCCGTCGGTTTCCGGGATTCCTTCTCGCTCATTCCGAACTCCCTCGCCGCCTCCTGTTGACGATCTGCGCTCACTGTTTATAGCGTATATCTAACTGCTTATTGCATACACAGTTCTTGGTTCGCGCATCAGGGAGTCGTCATGCTCGCCGCCATCGCCACCTCCGCCGTCTCGCTCCTGGCCGTCCCGACGGCCGGACTCCTCGGCCACCGCGCCCTGAAGCGGTTCCGAAGCGCCTCCCTCATGAAGATCGACAGCACGAACGGCGTCGATGAGCAGGGCTTCGTCCGTATCGGCGGCATCGACCAATGGATCGCGGTCCGTGGCGAGGACCTGACCAACCCCGTCGTCCTGGAACTGCACGGCGGCCCCGGTGCCTCGACCGCGATCTTCGGGCCGCGCACCAGGTCCTGGGAGAAGTACTTCACGATCGTCCGCTGGGACATGCGCGGGACCCTCAAGACCCTCGGCCGTCGCGGAGCCGGCCGACAGGGCGAGATGAGCTTCGAGCGGATCTACGCGGACGCGGCCGAGGTCACCGACCACATCCGCTCCCGCCTCGGCGTCGACAAGATCGTCCTGCTCGGTCACTCCTACGGCAGCGCCTTCGGCCTGCGGCTCGCCCGCGAGTTCCCGGAGCGCTACTCCGCGTACGTCGGCACCGACCAGAACATCCACGACTGCGGTCGTGACGATTCCGTACACCAGGCACTCCTCACCCGGCTCCGGGCGAGCGGAAAGCGCAAGGAACTCACGGCGGTCGAGAGGCTGGACGACGACAAGCACCGCTGGACCGACCGCGAGCGCGCGATGCACGCCAAGCTGCTGGCCACCAGCGACCCGCTGACCCTGGCCACGATGAAGAAGGTCGTGATGGGCTCCCTGTGGCTGTCGCCGCTGCACTCGCTGCGCGAACTGAGGCACTTCGTGCGGGGCATGAGCCTCTCGGAGCAGGTCACCGCAGGCACGTCCGCGTTCGACGACTGGGCGGACGGTACCGACTTCGAGATTCCGTTCTTCCTCTTCCAAGGCGAGAAGGATGTCCTGACGCCGCCCGACCTGGCCCGCCGCTTCTTCGACGACGTCCGGGCCCCGGTCAAGGCATTCGCGCTGATCGAGGACTGCAGCCACTTCGCGGCGTTCCGCCGGCCGGAGCGGTTCCTCGAACTGCTGCTGGCCCATGTACGGCCGGCCGTGACCGCCGACGAGTCTGCCTCCTTGTGACGCACGGCGATCGCGGTCCTGGGTGAGAGCATGACCGATATGGCTGTGGACCCCGGGGGAGGAGCACCATGGGTGTCACCGTGAATCCAGTCACCGGGCCCCTGCCGCGGCCGAGCCGCAACAGTGGCCCGGCCGACCCGGTCAAGGTGCGTCGGCAGACGGCTCGTGAGTTCGAGAGGCGGTCGCCGGAGGCCTGGGTGGCAGCGGGCACGTAGCGCCCTTCCGCCGGAGTCGTCGCTTCAGTGGACGGGGGCGCGCCAGGCAACGAGCCCCGGCCGGTCCGCCTCGGAGAAACCCACCGCGAACGGTTTGTCGTCGCCGGTCACCAGGTGAACGCTGCACTCCGTCACGCTGTCGCCCGGCGGGACCAACTGCGTGGCCCAGTCGGTCGGGCAGCCGGGGATCTCGTCTGCGTCGTGGACGAACGGGGTCTTCCCCCGTATCTGCCGGCCGCCCTCGGTGAGCAGCCGCACCTGGCCGGCCTGGTCGGCGTAGAGGTCTTCCGGGCCGGGGTTGGTGTAGGTGACCGAAACGTAGTACGGCGTGCCGCGCCGCTCGTTCTCGTTGAGGTCGAGGTCGAGGCTCGTCAGATCGGAAGGGCGGCCCCGGCGTACGGAAACCAGCGTGGCGGGCAGTTCGAGCACACCGTTCTCGATGTCGTTCCACCGGACGCGCACTTTGTCGCCCGGCTCAGCCAGTCCGGCGGATGCCGTCTTGAGGCCTCCCTCGACGGGCCAGGTGGCGACCGCGCCGCCCTCGTCGAGGTAACCGTCCGCGCTGTGCGTCAACGAGAGCACGTCCACACCCTTGCCCAGCGCATAGGCCACGCAGGTCTCGTACGAGTCGCCGGGGGCCAGCGTCTTGGGCGCGGTGTCCGCGCAGGGCAGGTCGACCCCGCCCGGTCGGCCGCCGCTCAGGTAGATCTTCTCCCCGTGCGTCCAGTCGGTGCCGTTCAGGGAGAGTTTGCTGTACACCATGTAGGCGGCGGGGAGCTTCTCGAGGCCGGTGTTGGTGACCTCGAAGGTGAGGTAGTGGGGGACCATGCCCTTCAGGGCCTTGTCCACGCGTGCGCCCCGCATGTCCTCCTCCGACCCCCGGACCAGGCTCTTGACCGTGATCCTGACCTTGTACGACCGGTCGTCGGTGTCCGTGTGAACGACGTCGCGTGCGCCGGTCCGCACCGGCAGGTCCCTCCAGGAGGAGGGCCTCTCCGCAACGCGCTCGACGGACCCGACCGCCCCGTGGCCTTCGGCGCAGCCGGCGAGGAGTGGGATCGATGCCGCGACTATGGAGGCACTTCTGACGTAGCTGGACAGGCGCATGGATTCCCTTTGCGAACGATGATCCGGTGCTTCCCGGAGGAACGACGCGTCGCAGGACGTTCCGTCGGGTGACCCGAACCCCGTAAGGCTTCGGGCGCTCCATTATTCATTGGCCAGGGAAACGAATACGGCATAGGTCCAGTTCACAGCGGTGACGGACGCTGATCGCGCCCAGGCCCACCCGCGCGTCAGCGGTGGGGCCGGGCCGGCGGCGGGACGCCTGCGGTAGCCCCTGTCTCCCCGGCCGACCGCGACCCGTGGGCCGGCAGGGAGCCCCGGCCGGCCCACCACCGCATCAGGCCGACAGCGCCTCGCGGAGCGTTGAGGGCTTGAGCCCGAAGGTGTCGCGGATATCGCTGTCGTCCACGACGAATGGGCGCTCGGACATGTAGCTCATCTCGGCGAACTCCCGCCAGATCGGGTCGGTGAAGGACAGCAGCGCCATATCCCGTTCGGTGAGCGGCTCCAGCCGCGGTTCGGGCGCCCCCAGGAGTTCGGCGAGGTCGGTCGCGGCCCGGCGCAGGGTCGTGGTGATGACCGGAGCGTGCCACGCCCGCCCCCACGCCCGCTCGTCGGCGCTGACCGACACCAACGCCGCTGCGACGTCCTCGGTGTACGAGTAGGAGTGCGCCGCGTCGGGGTTGCCGTGGACGAGAGCCAGTTCGCCGTCGCGGACCCGGGGCGCGACCAGCAGATTGAACGCCGATGTCGCGCCCGGGCCCAGGTACTGGCCGGCCCGCACCTCGGTGACCCGCAACCGCCCTTCGTCGTGGGCGTCCTTGGCCCGCAGCCACAGTTCGGCCCTCACCCGGCCCTTCCGGGTCTGCGGGGCCATCGGAGTGCGCTCGGTGACCGGCCCGGTGGTCCGCTGATAGCCGTAGTGGTTGCCGAGCATCACGTAATCGGCTCCGGCCCGCTCGGTCGCGGTGAGGATCGAGGCGAACAACGGCGGCATGGTTTCCGGCCAGGTGGTGTAGGCGGTCATGGCGGCGTTGAAGACCGTGGCCGCTCCGGCCAGAGCGTCGGTCAGTTCCTCGGTGCGGCCGGCATCCAGGGGGATGCGCTCGATGCGGGGGTGGTCGGGTCCGCTGCCGCTTCGGGTGATGAGGCGGACCTGCTTGCCGCTGTCGGCCAGTTGCCTGGCGGTCGCGACCCCGGTCGCGCCTGCCCCGATGACGACTGCTTCAGCCATGACGTGGTCTCCGGTATCTCTCAGGACGGAACGCTTCCCCGATGGGGGAGACGCGGTTCGCGGGGGCCCGACCGCTCGCCCAACTGTGCCGTGCGGACGCGCGGTAGGGTCAGGGGCCTGAAAGCCACGAGGTCCAAGGATCTAGCCATGCACCGTGTCGCTGTCCTGGCCGTCCCTGCGGTCAAGCCCTTCGACCTGTCCATGCCGTCGACCCTGCTCGGCGCCGCCGAGGTCAAGGGACGCCCCGGCTATGAGGTGACGGTGTGCACCACCGCGCCCGGCACGGTCGCGGCCTCCGGCGGGATCGAGGTCGTGATTCGGCACGGCCTTCAGGCGGTCGCGGCAGCGGACACGGTGATCGTGCCCTCGACTGCCAGCCGCCATGACGCCGAGCCGGCCGCGTTGGACGTCTTGCGGGAGGCCGCCGCCGCGGGCAAGCGCGTCGCCTCGATCTGCAGCGGCGCCTTCGTCCTCGCCCAAGCCGGACTCCTCGACGGCCGTGTGGCCACCACGCACTGGGCGCTGGCCGAGGAACTGCGGCGCTCCTTCCCCGCGGTGCGCGTGGACGCCGACCGGCTGTTCGCCGAGGACGGGCCGATCATCACCGGCGCGGGCTCGGCCGCCGGGATCGACCTGTGCCTGCACCTGATCGGCTGCGACTACGGCGCGGCTGTGGCGAACACGGCGGCCCGCGCCGCCGTCGTCACCCCGGTGCGCCACGGCGGGCAGGCGCAATTCGTCCAGACCCCGCTACCGGCCGAGACCGACTCCTCATTGGACGCCGCCCGCATCTGGGCGCTGCAGCACCTGGACCAGCCGATTTCTCTGCACGATCTGGCCGGTCAGGCCAAGGTCAGCGTGAGGACCCTGACACGCCGCTTCACTGCCGAGACGGGCATGTCCCCCTTCCAATGGCTGCTCCAGCAGCGACTGTTGCGGGCCCGCGAACTGCTGGAGACCACCGACCTCACCGTCGACCACGTGGCCGGCCGCAGCGGTCTCGGCTCCGGCGAATCGCTCCGTCAGCACCTGAGCCGCCAGATCGGCATGACCCCGGCTGCCTACCGCGGCGCCTTCAGCCACCGCCCGCGCGTGAAAACTGGTCGATAGGAGCGCGCCACTCGCCCCGGACGTGCCGTTTCACAGGTGGTTGCTCATGCGACCGTACGCCGCGGGAGACCACCCCCCGAACGTTGCGTGCACCGTAAACCGGGCCTGGACGAGGACCGTCATGACGTTCTCCGGGGTGCGGAGGTCTGAGGCCGGGTGGCGTGCACGGTGCGGTCGTTGCACCAGGACCAGCCACGGCTGCTGTTCGGGGCGCGGCCTCCGCAGACCGGGCCCGGCGGTGCCGACGGGACCGTCGAACGCGGCGACAGCTTCGACCTGGCCGCCCAACCACGCGAACGCGCGCGGCCCCGTCGCGAGAAGGGCATCCGCTGGGGCGGACGGCCTGACAGGGCACGTCTGCTACGGAGTCAGACTGGCCCGGACGACGCGGAATGCGGTCACCGGGTTCGCCGCTCGTGTAACGGTCCGGCCGACGACCACACGCGAGGCTCCCGCGGTGATCGCCGCATGCGGTGTCCCGGGACGGGCGTGATCGGCCGGTGATTCCCCGGACAGCGTGACGCCCGGAGTGATGATCAAGGCATCGGGGCCAAGGGCGCGCCGCAGGACCGCGACGTCCTGCGGCGAGGCGATCACGCCGTGGCAGCCGGCCTTCTGCGCCAACCGGGCCAGTCGGAGCACCTGTTCGTCCACCGTGTCGCCGACGCCGATGTCGGTGAGATCCGCGTCGGACATGCTGGTGACCACGGTCAAGGTAAGGACGCGCATTCCGGGGAACTCGCGGGCGGCCTCGACTGCCGCCGACATGATGCCGCTGCCGCCCATCCCGTGCACGGTGATCATGGAAACGCCCAGCGCCCCCGCGGCGCGCACCGCCCCAGCGACCGAATGCGGGATCTCGAAGAGCTTGAGGTCCAGGAAGACCTCTTTGCCCCGGGCGACGAGATCCTTGATGACATCCGGCCCCGCTGCGGTGAGCAGCTCCAACCCGACCTTGTAGACGCGGCACTCGTCACCCAGCTGCTCGACGAGGGCATCCGCGGCTGCACGGCTGTCGCAATCCAGGGCGACGATGATCTGGCTGGTCGGATCCATAGGCCCATTCTGCCGTCACTCCTCCGCCATGCCGGGGCCGGGTCCTCGCCGCCCGGCGCGAAGGCTCCGTCCCGTACCTGGGGGCGGCCGGTTGTCCGCCAGGGTGAACAGCTGTGCCGGGCTGCGGAGCGCCTCAGCGGTCGGACCCGGGCGACGGCTTCCAGCCGTCCTCGGCCCGGATCGCCTTTGTGATGCGGTGGCTGATGGCGAGCAGCTGCCGGGTCTGGGCCCGGGTCAGGGGGTCGAAGACCAGCCGGTTGACGGTCTCGACGTGGCCCGGAGCGGCCTGGTCGACCTTCTGCGCGCCGGCGTCGGTCAGTGTGGCGAGGGTGTAGCGCCCGTCGGCCGGATCGGGTGTGCGCCGCAGCCAGCCCTTCGTCTCCAGGCGCGCCGCCGCGCGGGAGAGGCGGGACAGGGAGCTGTTGGAGTAGCCCGCCAGCGTGCTCATCCGCAGCGTGCGGTTGTCGGCCTCGGCGAGCGCGAACATCACCCCGTACTCGAAGTGCGTCAGCTCGGCGTCGCGCTGCAGCTGCGCGTCGAGGGCGGCAGGGAGCCATTCGAGGACCGTGGCCAGGGCCGCCCAGGTTTCCAGATCGTCGTCGCTGAGTCGTGACATGGAGGCATCCTAGCGGCATTGACTTGACCAGGAAAGTCATCCGACTTACGTTTCACTTGCTCAGGCAAGTAAAAGAGACCACCGGCACAGCACCACAGGGACGAGCACGACTCATGGATCTGCGACTGAACGACAAGACCGCCTTCGTCAGCGGTTCGACACGGGGCATCGGCTTCGCCATCGCGCGCGCCCTGCTTCGCGAGGGCACCGCGGTCGTCGTCAACGGGCGGAGCGAGACCGGCGTCCAGGACGCCCTGCGACGGCTCAGGGCCGAGCTTCCGGATGCGAGGGTCAACGGCCTGGTCGCCGACTTCGGCGATCCCGCACAGGTCCGGGACCTGCTCGCAGCCCTGGGAGACGTCGACATCCTCGTGAACAACGTCGGCCTCTTCGGCCTCGCCCGCTTCGAGGACGTCTCCGACGACGAGTGGGGGCGCTACTTCGAGGTCAACGTCATGAGCGGTGTCCGGCTCTCGCGCCACGTGCTCGGCGGCATGCTCGACAGGAACTGGGGCCGCATCATCTTCGTCGGCAGCGAGTCGGGCGTGAACATCCCCGCCGACATGGTGCACTACGGGGCGACGAAGGCGGCGATGCTGGCTCTCGGGAATGGTCTGGCCAAGCTCACACGGGGCACCGACGTCACCGTCAACACGATCCTCGGCGGACCCACCTACTCGGACGGCGTCGCGGACACGGTCACCAGGATCGCCCAGGACCAGGCGATGGCGGCCGAGGAGATGAAGGCCGCGATCATCGGCGCAAACCGGACGACGTTGCTGCAGCGGTTCATCGAACCGGCCGAGATCGCGAACCTCGCGCTCTACCTGGCCAGCCCGCACTCATCGGCCACCAACGGAGCGGCGCTCCGCGCCGACGGGGGCGTGCTGACAACGATGGTCTGACCGTCGTCGGGACGGCCGCGTATGCCGGATACAGACCCTTGCAATCGCAGCGGTGCCGACCGAGGGAAGGTCGTTGAGGGAAGGCCGTCAGCCTGGGTGACGCGGGTCCGGGCACGGCCTGGACCGTCTCTTCTCCGGCCAAGCCCGCACTGCCGGACGAGCACACCGTCGTACGCGGGCCGGGAACCGGCCGGGACCTGCACGAGTACCGCCAATCCGCTCCGACTCACCTCGGTCTGCGGGGCGAATCCTCGCTGATGGCGAAGTGCCGGCGCAGGAAGCCGGAGAACGTCCGCCGCCACTTCGAGCCCCTCGGAAGCGATTGCCGAGCACGCCAGCCTGCCCGCCCCTGCCCGACCCTGGCGGCGCCGGTGGTGACGACGCCGACCGGGGCGGTGGCCGTCACCGCCGGTGGGGTCGGGGTGGCGGGTCACCGCACTGCCCACCAGCTCCCCGGCCGGCGGTGGATTGCCTCGGCGCGGGGCCTAACGCAGGGCGGCTGCGAGCAGGCCTTCGAGGGCCTCGCGCGGCACGGTGCCGCCGCTCACAAGCCGGTCGAAGACCAGTCCGTCGAGGCAGGTCAGCAGCGTGTGCGTGCGGTTGTCGACGTCGGTCACGCCGTGCTCGGCGAGGAACTGCCGGACCGCCTCCCGGCCGGCGTTCTCGCGGGGTACGAGGATTTCGCGCAGCTCCGGGTCGCGCGCGCTCTCAACGGCGCAGGCGTAGCGGGCGAGTGAGCGACGGCGGCCCTCGCCGGTGAGACGCTGTCGAGTGAGCAGCGACATGCCGTCCACGAGTTCCTCGGCGCTTCGGAGGGGTGGAAGCTGCTCGACCGTCGACTGCAGTTCTGCTTGGTCGAGTTGGACAAGGCGCATGACGAGTGCGGTGAGCAGCGCGGCGCGGGTGCGGAAGTATGCCGAGGTCGTACCGGATGGCAGGGCCGCTTTGCGGTCGACCGCGCGGTGGGTCAGACCGCGGATGCCCTCGTCGGCGAGTACGTCGAGAGCCGCATCCGCGAGGAGGGCGCGCCGATCCGTAGCCATGGTTCCCCTTCTACACCTGTAGTACCTCAGGTAGGGTCACCATTCTACAGGTGTAGAAAGTCTGGGGGATTCGCCATGGGCAACACGGCGGTGGTCGTCGGAGGGGGCATCGGTGGGCTGGCCGCCGCGATCGGTCTGCGCCGCATCGGCTGGCAGGTGACACTGGTCGAGCGCACGCCGATGTCGGACGACGCGGGGGCGGGCATCTCGCTGGCCGCCAACGGCCTTCGGGCCCTGGACGGACTCGGCGTCGGCGAGGCGGTGCGGGAGGCGTCGCGAGGCCAGTACAGCGGCGGGACCCGCACGCCGAAGGGCGGCGGTCGACCTGCACAGCGACTTCGAGCTGACCTGGGGGCGCGGCACCGAGTTCGGGCACATCGCGTTCCCCGACGGGCGCGCCGAGTGGCACGCGGTCCTCGACCTCCCCGCCGGGACGCGATTCGCCGACCCCCTGGACGAGATGCGCCGACGGTTCCACGACTGGCACGACCCGATCCGTGCCCTGCTCGATGCGACCCAGAACCACGCCGTGCTGCACCACTACGTCAACGAACTCCGCACGCCGCTTCCCTCGTACGCCGTCGGCCGGACAGCGCTGCTCGGTGACGCATCGCACGCGATGACCCCGAACCTGGGGCAGGGCGCCTGCCAGGCGCTGGAGGACGCGGTCACCCTTGCTGCCGCGCTCGCCACCGCGCCCACCGTCGAAACCGCGCTCGCACGGTACGACGCCGAGCGCCGCCCCCGCAGCCAGGCAGTCGCTCGGGCCGCCCGGCAGGCTGGGCGGATGGGCCAACAGCTCTCCCACCCACTGACCGTGGCCCTGCGGAACACGGCGATGCGGCTGACGCCCCCCCCGTGTCGCGACACGCATGATCCTGAGGCATCACGCCTGGGTCCCACCTGAGTTGTCCCAAGACGCTGACCCGCGTTGATGCCCCAGGAGCCGGTGGGGTCAGCGGCCACTCAGGTCCGACAGCGACGGCAACGCCCGCAGGACCGGCAGCCCTCCGGCGCGGCGGCGAAGTCGACCACCGCCGCCCGTTCACACGGCGCCGAGAGAGCCCGGGTCAGCTCCATCGAACTCTCGGCACGACTCGCGGGCGACACCGAGCAACTCCGCCATGGGCACGGGGCGGCGACTCGTCGCGGAGATGTCCTGGCGCGCCTCGGCGGACCACAACGGCGGAAACAGCGACAGTCCCTGAGCGCTGTGCAACGCCCGGACCTCATCCCGCCATCCGGTCCAGCGTAGATCCGTATAGAACTCAGCGAGCGCCCCGGAGACCAGCCAGGTCAGCCACGCCGAGTGGCCGGCCCCCAGTGCCTCCCAACGGAGTGAATCCGGGGCGAAGTAGACGATCTCCCCGGGTGCCCCGGGGCGGCCGGCGCGGTCGGGTGCTCCGCCGTTGAGAGCGAAGACGCCGCCCAGTACATCCTGCGCCACCACCAGACCGGCATCGGGTCGCCAGGCGGAGTCGAACACTCTCGGGAACTGATTGACCTGGGCCAGACTCGGCACCGTCCCGTCCGACGGGCTGCCGAAGACCCGCACCCAGCCGTTGTCCACCACGAGACCACCGCAGTGCAGCACCAGTGCACCCAGATACGACCTGGTCGTCACCTGCAGCTGAAGAAGCGATGCCCGGGCTACGTCGCGGTCGGGTGGCAGCACCTCGACGGGCACCGATCCACCGCCGAGTGTCTCTCTCAGCTCCGGCCAGGCCGGTTCCTCGACGTCGATCAGTTGGTTCAAATCACGCATGCCGCATCCTCGCACCCCGCATCGCGCCCCGACCGGCAGGGCGCTTCGTCGGCCCCATCCATCGCGATGACGTCTCGGTTTTCGCGGCCGCGAGGGCCCGATCGACGAGGTGGGGGACCGGTATGGCTCGTGCGCCTCGGCAGTCGGCTCCTCCTCGACCGTTGACGTACCCGGCTTCGGTCCGCTGCATGTATACGGTCCTACGCCGCCGCGATGGGCTTGGATCTGATGCTGTTCATGGCGGACTGGGAGTTTTTGAGTGCCGTACCCGTCGAGATGCGGGCCGAGGCACTGGAGGATGCCGCTCTCCCGTCCCTGGAGTTCGACTCCGAGTACTGCAGCGACGAGCGGAAAGGCGGCTGGGTGTGGCTTCCGGACCGGGAGCCGCATGGTGCGCCGAGTACGACTTCTTCACGACCACCGGCGCCTTTACGACGTTGCCCGGCACGCGCGGTGTCCCGAATCCTCGGCAGGACCGATGCCCACTGCCCCCTGGCCACCCACCTGCACCTCTCCGGGGCAGCGCGTACAAGCGCAGGTGTGATGGCCCTTCAGCAGCACCAGCGGGATTCCTCATACCATCCGCCAACGGCCTCGTTCGTTTCGCCGCCCGGACAGTCCGCCCGTTCTCGTCGTGTAGGTCGATCTGCCATTCGCCGTTGGTGGGTGCATGGTGCGAGCTGCTCTACGAGGTGGGGTCATGCGGAGCGCAGACCCTGGAGCACAGCCGTGAGAGGGCTGCAGCCGCATGAGCCGGAGCCCGAGCGGATGATGCCGAGGAGCGGTTCTGCCTGCTGGTGACCTACTGCGTGGAAATCGTGACCTCCAGTTCGATCGTCTCCGCGTCGCTTCGGGCGCAGCCGTTCTGCAGAGTGGCCGCGAGCTCCTCGAATGAGGTGCACGGGAGGATGCCGGTCTCTTCCGTCTCGCAGACCATCACCTGCCGCCCCTTCTTGTCGCGCTTCAGTCGTACGCCCATGTGGTGGGTCGGCGTCTCGATCCGCGCGTAGTGCTCCATGCTGCCCTTGCCCTGGGGGAATTGCGTTGTCTGCATGATGTGGTTGGCCAGCTTCTTCCCTGCCTCATCCACCTTGCATTCGATCTTCTTGGGGGTTCCGGTGTCCCAGGCGGCATAGGCTCTCGGAGCCACCGTGGAGTCGCCGAGAAGGTCGTTCACGTCCCGGTACCCGGCATCGGGTTCGAGACTGCGCATGACATCCCAAGCCGTGTTGACGGCGATGACGACTTCCTTCACCTCGTCGCCCACGTCACCGACGCCCCTGTCCTGCAGGAGTTTCGCCAACTCCTTAAGGTCTCCCGCGACAGGCTCGCCCTGGTTTCCCTCGGGCTGCCAGGCAACCAGCGCCTCCCACATCGGCTCAAGCCATAGCGGATCCTGTTGGTGAATCCTCACCCAGCCACCGCAGAGCCCGTTCAGTTTCAGCTCCCCGAGCCATTCCTGCATGTTGTCGGCCGCAGCAGAATTCAGATGGCTGCCGTAGAGCAACTTGCAAACGTAGCCCATCCGTTGCTGGATCTCGGCCTGGTTCAAACTGAGTGAGCGACCCCCGGCCTGAGCGTCCGCTGCTCCGCCGCCCGGCTTCCAGGGGTCCTTCTTCTCCTTGGTTCCTTTGTCACGGGCGCGCTGGACCGGTGCGGAGGCAGTGGTACCGCCGGTCCGCGCCGCCGCCGTCGTAGTCGGAGGGGGCATGGCGCCCCGCGCCGACTCCCTCATCACCCTGGTGGCCGTCACCTCGGCTTCGCGCTCGAATCGGTCGGACGGGTCGCTCAGACTCAACCCGGTGCCACTGTCGACTCCGGCCACCGGGCCCCGCCGTTGCTGGATCACATGGGTGAGTTCGTGGGCCAGCGTGTGCTCGTCGGCTCCGTCCTTGCCGATTGCCACGTGCTCACCGGAGGTGTAGGCGCGGGCGCCGATCTCCGCGGCCGACGTGTGTGCTGCGGTGTCGTCGTGGATGCGGACATCGGAGAAGTCCGCGCCGAAACGGGCTTCCATCCTGGTGCGTATGTCGTCATCGAGGGGGCGGCCCGGAGCACGCAAAACGTCATGGACGGCGGAACGTTGCACGGCGAGCTGCTCGGACTGGTCACGGTCCGGTCCAGCGGAGTGCTGCGGCCCCTCCTCGGCCCCGTGGTGCCCGGCCCGGCGAAGCATCTGGACCACGCCGGCGTTTCCCATGGTGGTCTGCAGAGCGAGAAACTCCGGCATCGGGGCGCGTGGTGTGGATTCGCGGCTGCGCGCCGCTCTGCGGGCGGGCTCGCTTCCGTCGGTCCTGAGGTTCTCGTGGTTGAGCAAGGGACCTCTTCCGTCGTAGGCAACTCGGCCTCTCCTGCATACGCGACGAGGGACCGCCGGGCCAGGTACTCCTGGGCAGTATCGACCGGCCGTCGAGACACGGAGATGGCGCGCACGGGGCAACGGAGGAGGCGGGGCAGGCCGCATGCCCGGCACCGGCGACCGACAGGTCGGCTCCGTCAGACGGTCAGAGCTGATCCCCTACGCCGGCGGACTTCGGGGGGTGGGCCCCGCCGCCGTCCTTGGGATCTTGCTCGCAGGTGCGCCGGTTCACAGAGCGGTCGTTGGGGATCAACAGGACTGCGGTGGTCTGTTCGGGGTGCTCCGGTGCGAGCCAGCCATCGGGCGGGGACCCGTCCGGCCCGGTCCCGTCCTTGGACGAGTAGAGCGTTTCGCAGATCAGCGCTACACGATGCCTGTCGACGGCGCAGACATCGACAGCGGTTCCCAACGATGTGTCGGCTCCGTGGAAACGGTAGTGGAAGTGCACCCGATCGCCCCTGGCGGGCACTTGGGGGTGGCGGCCGAGGCGCCAGTCGACGATTTCGGCGCTGACGCCCGACGGCTGGCCGGACAGATCCGTGACCTGCACCCGTACACCGGCCTCGCCGCGCTCAGCAGTCGTATCAGTGCAACCCCAATGGGTCGAACAGCCGGTCAGAACGAGAACAGCGGCAGTCGACGCAACACCGGCGATCCGCGCGGACCACACCGAGACAACCTCCGGGCAGGAACGGAGAGGACAGCGAAGCATATCCGGCATCCTCCGCTCTCCTATCGGATGTGTGGCGGCTGATCTAGAAGACGTGCACCATCAGCACGATACTGAGGGCAACTCCCACCAAGCCCGCCATGTCGTAGTGCTTCCAGAATGGTTTGCGGGATGCGAGTGCCGTTTCCGCGCGCGCAGGGGACACGGGGTCGTAGAGGACTGCAACGCTGTCACCTTCGCGGGTGCCGGCGGGGACTTGGTCTTCACCTGCACTGTGTGTCCGCTTGACACCGTCTGGCGTCGTGTAGCTCAGCAGAAACTGCGGGCCGCCCTTACCACGCCAGTCACGATCGAAGCACCTCGCGATGACCTCGACGCCCCGGGAGCGAAGCGTCAGCCGTCGCCGCATCTGCCAAACCACGACCAGCAGGAGAAAAACTGCGACACCGTCGTAGGCGATTACGTCCTGCGTCCTCAAAGCTCCCCCAGTTTCGCGACGGCACTGATGAGCATAGCCAGCCGTCGAGACCCTCCTGAGCCGCGTTTCCGGCTCACGAAGCCAGAGGATGAGTGAGGCGAGGTGAAGTCCGGCCTGGTAGCGAGCGGCGAGTTTGTTGTGGCGGGTCGCGATCACCCGGAACTGCTTGAGCCGGGCGAAGCAGAGTTCGACCACGTTGCGTTACGCAAGCCCTCGCACCCGTAGGCGTACGCGGCACAGCGCCGAGCTGCCGACGAGACCCCCAACGCCTACGTCGACCCGTCCACCTCGGTGCTGGAACTCCGTTCCACCGTGGTCAGGTGGCAGGCCGGTACCTGCCGAGAATGATGCGCAGGAGTTCGTCGGCGATCTCTTCCCGCGTGGCGGTCACCCAGCCGACGACCCAGTCGTGCATCAGCCCGTTGATGGCGCCGATGAGGGCCGCCGAGGCCAGGCGGTAGTTGTCGTACGGCGCTTCGCCGCGTTCCACGGCCTCGTCCGCCAAGTCGTTCAGCAGCTCGATCCAGATGGCACGGCGCTGCAGGCGCTGATGGTTGATGCGAGGGCTGACGCCGACGATCTCGACGTGGGCGATACGGGCGTGACGCATATCGTCGGCGGCCCCCCTGAGGTACGCGTGGGTGTACGCGGTGACACGCTCTGCCAGGGGAAGCTCCTGAACCTGTGGCAGCACGTCGAGGACGGCCCTCTCGGCGATCTCGTTGACGTACAGATGGAGGTCGGCCAAGAGGTCTTCCAGGGTGCGGTACTCCTCGTAGAACTGGCGGGTCGACAGGCCGGCCGCTTTGCACAGATCGCCCAGCCTGGTGGCCCGGTACCCCGGTCCGGCGCCGAACAGGTCCAGGCCCGCTGTGCGGAACCGTTCGCGCCGCTCCGCCCGCCGCTCGGCCGCGTTCCTGCCTCCGTACCGGCCCTCGGCCGGGGTGATGCGTCCCGCCACTGCCCGCCCCCTCCTGCCCGCTCGTGCGCGCAATCCTGCCGCACAGGCCTTGCGCCGCGCCCCAGCTCCTCCCTACCATCCGGTAACCCAAGTCTGAATGAGACGGTGTTCAGACTTGGGGGTGCGCGTCACGCCCGCACGGCGCGCGGACTCCTCGGACGAACCGCGAGCAGCCGGCGCGTAGGCAAGGACTGACGCGGTCTTCGCACACGGAGTCGTCCGGCTCTCGGCCGCGGGGCCGACCCACCGCACGGTGCTCCAGTTTCCTGCCCAGTCCGGCACCTCACTTCCCTCGGAGGAGCGAAACATGCACACTGCACCACCACCCCCACCCGCCCTGTCCGGCTCTCATCCGCACGCCGGGAGCAGTCCCCGACGTGGTCGGCGGCTGTGGAGCGCGACCGCGGCGGCGCTGTTGGCCGCGGGCACCCTGGTGCCCGCGAGCACCGCCCACGCCGAACCCGCCCTCCAGGAGGTGATGCTGGTCGGCAACAACTGGGAGGGCACCGCTGACGTCATCAAGTCCACTGGTGATTTCTCCAAGGTCGGCCGGATCAACCTGGTCCCCGACAAGAGCGAGCGACTGCGGGAGATCTACACCGACCCGATCCGGCTGATCTTCTTCCTGGGCATCCGGGAAACCGCGGGAGAGGGCCACGACCAGTTCGTCGACGACATGTACACCACCCCCGACGGCTCGGCGATCGTGGTGTCGCGCCCCAGCTTCGGCGACGTGGCCTCCATCGACACGACCACGGGAGCGGTCAAGTGGCGCTTCCGCGTCTCCGGTTACCGGGCCGACCACATGGCGGTCTCTCCCGACGGGTCCCGAGTGGCGGTATCCGCTTCCACCGGCAACACCGTGCACGTTCTCGACATCAACACGGGGCGTCAGATCGGCTCGTTCGCCACCGGGGACAAGCCTCACGAGAACGTCTTCACCCGTGACGGCAAGATATGGAACATGTCGATCGGCGAGGTCAACAACGACTTCGACGCACCCTGGCAGGACTTCCTCAAGGGCGACCGCAAGATCACCGTGGCGGACGCCCAGACGCTCAAGGTGGTCAGGACCATCGACATGCGGGAACGGCTGAACGCCTTCTCCGGCGGCAAGGACTTCTCCGACTCGCTCCGGCCGGTCGCGTTCACGCCCGACGAGTCCACCATGTACTTCCAGGTCTCGTTCTTCAACGGCTTCTTCGAGTACGACGTCGCCGCCGACCGGATCACCCGGATGAAGACCCTGCCGAAGAACCCCGACACCAGCGACGACCGCACCAGCTTCGTGAACGACTCCCGCCACCACGGCATGTCCATGAACCCGGACGGCACCAAGCTCTGCATCGCCGGAACCATGGACAACTACGCCACCGTCGTCGACCGCGCCACCCTGCAGGAAGGCCCGCTCGTCTCCGCCGCCAAACCGTACTGGGCCACCGTGAGCGGCGACGGCGAGGCGTGCGTCATCTCCGAAAGCGGCGCGGACCAGGTCACCGCCATCAGCTTCACCACCGGCCGGAAGATCACCTCCGTGCCCGTCGGCGACCACCCCCAGCGGGTACGCCTCGCCCACCTCCCCACCGGCTGGACCGGCCCGACCGGCTGACCCCGACTCGGCCGCCGAGGCGTGGGGGAGTACGCGCCCCACGCCCAGGAGACCGCGACCTGACCGGCCGCCCCCGCCCGCCGAGGGACGGCAGGAGCAACAGGCGCGCGACCCGCAGTCCGAGGCACCTGCTCCGGACTGCGGGTCTCAGGACCACCGCGTCCGTCGGAGACCGCGCCGCCTCGACCGGCGCACGAGCCGAGGCTGAGGGCGTGCGAGGGCGGCGTCCTCGGGCGCCGGGTCACGGGCGCGCGTAGCGGGCGCGCGTGGCGTCGATGCAGGTGTCCCGGGATGTCGGCCCGCCGAACCGCAGACGGTCGTAGGCCGTGAACGCAGGCTCCAGCGCGTCGAGTTCGTCGACCAGTCGGTGCAGCCGTTCACACCACTGCGCTGATCCCGCGTCCGGCTCGCTCTCCGCGTCGCCGATCGCGGCCGTCAGGCGATCCTTGCGCTGAATGGTGGACGGGGTCACGGAGTGCAGGCACACGTACCGTCCGCTGAGATAAGCGTCCCACTCCGCCTTCCCGGTGACCGGCTCGGCCCAGTGAGCGGTGAACCACGCTTCCAGGAGCTCCACGCCGCCGGCTTCATCGGCGAGGGCGAACAGATCGGCCGGCACCATCTCGGTTCCGTCGGAGCGCAGATATCCCGGAAGCGGCAGACGCCGTCCCAGCATCAGCCGACGAACCGCGTCGACATCCTGGCCATGGACTGCGCACAGCTCCTCCAGGGCGAGGAACTGTGCGCTGACATAGAGGTCATCGGCGTCGGTCATCGGGTGGTCGCCGTTGACCTCACGGAACCGCTCGGCGAGCTGTTGCTTCAGACCGGGCTCGGACATGGACCGCCTCCGCTGCGTAGACCTGCGCAGGCACCTCCTGCGCAGAACTCGGCACGCTACCGGCCGGACGTTTCGGTGCCTGCCGAACCGTCGTGGGTCGTCGAACGAAACGCGACGCAGCCCCCTCGACCGGTGACCGTCTACCGCCGCGATCCGACGACCGATAATAATTCCTTCTGGTAGGTTTTTTTATTACGGTAGGGGGTTGGGGGAGCACATGGGTGAGGGAACCTGTGGGTCGGGGGAGTGCGGCGGGCGGTATCTCGTCTTCTCCGACGTTGACGAGACCCTGGTGGGGCTGAAGACGATGTTCGACTTCCTCCGCTTCGTCTCGGTCCCGTGGTACGAGCAGGTGGCCGACGGGATTCGCGCTCTGAGCGCGGCCGGGATGCCGCGGTCGGAGGTGAACCGCGCGTACTACCGGCTGTGGGCCGGCCGGAGCGTCGACGAGACGGAACGGCTGGGTGCCGAGTGGTACGCACTGCGGTCCGCCGGAGCGGACTTCTTCCTGCCCGGCACCCAGGCCGAACTCGCGCGGCACCGCGCGGCCGGAGCAGGCGTCGTCCTCGTCTCCGGATCGTTCCCGCCGTGCGTCACGCCGATCGCCGAAGAGGTCGGCGCGGCCCACGTCGTGTGCACCGAACTCCTCGTCGAGAACGGGACGTACACGGGTGAGATCCGGGAGCCGGTCATCAGTGAGGGGAAACGGTCCGCCGTGCGACGGACCCTGCGACTCCATCCCGGTGTCGACGCCCGCGACTGTTACGCCTACGGCGACCACGCCTCCGACATCCCGATGTTCGACTGTGTGGGCCGGCCGTACGCGGTCGGTGACGATCCGGCACTCGCGGCCTATCCACCGGTGCCTGGGGGAAGCGCCCACACCCGGCCCCTCGGCATCCGCGCACGGAGCGAACGCCCAGGGGGCCCGCGGCATGGACGGTGATCGCGCGCCGGTGCCGGCGCGGGGAGAAGTGGCCCCCGGGGCGGAGGCGCTGCTGGAAGGCCGCTGCCGTCAGCGGTCGGCCCCGGCGCCACCCTTCCGCGTGAGGCAGACAGGAGACACCGATCCGCCCCGGCGTACGGGATGTCCCGGTCACGCCTGTACCGGGACAGGCAGGGGAACGACGGCCGGGGGAGCGTGGAGCCCCCCACGGGAGGCTCCGGCCCTGCCCGGGACGCGGTGGATGGCTCCCGAGCCGTCGGACAGCGGCAGACAACTGCCGCCGCTTCGCAGCGCGATGATCTCGGCGGCGACGGAGATCGCGGTCTCCTCCGGTGTTCGAGCTCCGAGATCGAGGCCGATCGGCGAGCGCAGCCGCGCCAGTTCGGCGGGGCCGAGCCCGGCCGCGCGCAACCGGGACAACCGGTCCGCATGGGTGCGGCGCGACCCCATGGCCCCCACATAGCCGAGCGGCAGCCGCAGGGCCATGAGCAGCAGAGGGACGTCGAACTTCGCGTCGTGGGTGAGAACGCACAGCGCGGTGCGGCCGTCCAGCACCGACGACTGCGCGTCCAGATAGCGGTGCGGCCAGTCCACCACCACCTCGTGGGCGTCAGGGAATCGGGCGGTGGTGGCGAACACCGGGCGGGCGTCGCAGACCGTGACGTGATAGCCGAGAAAGCGGCCGGCGCTCACCACCGCCGCGGCGAAGTCGACAGCGCCGAAAACCAGCATGCGCGGCGGCGGCGCCCACGTCTCCACCAGTACCGTGACCGTCCCCGGTACGTCCCCGGGGCACGCACGGCCGTCCGGGGTGAGGGTGAAGACGTCCGTGCGGCCCGCTTGCAGCAGGGCGCGCGCCCCGGCCTCGACGGCGTCTCCGAGAGCGGTGCTCCACGACGGGAACCCGCCGAGGCGGCCCTCGGGCGTGACGACGAGTCCGAGTCCGAGCAGGCGGTCAGGCCCCTCGGTCACCCGGGCCAGCGCGACCGGGAGCCCGGCTGCGATCCGGGCCAGCACGGTGCCGAGGAGCGGAGTGATGTCCCCGGCCTCCGCGGCCGGTCCGGCACGGCCGACCGGCTGGACCAGGATCTCCAGCTCGCCGCCGCACGTCAGCCCCACGGCGAAGGCATCGGTGTCGCTGTACCCGAACCGTTCACGCAGCGGCACGCCCTCGGCGAGGGCGCGCAGGCACAGTTCGTACACCGACGCCTCCACGCAGCCGCCCGAGACGCTGCCGACGGCGCTGCCGTCCTGGCGGACCGCCAGTGCGGCGCCCGGACCGCGAGGGGCGCTCCCCGACACACGGGTGACGGTGGCGACGGCGTACGGTTCACCGGCCGAATGCCAGGCCCGCAACCGTTCAGCTATGTCACGCATACGAATCCTCTCCTCACCGGTCCCGGCAGGTGCAGCGGTGTGCCGTACGGTGCGCCGGGCTCCTGTTCGCGCAGCCACTCCAGGGCCAGCGTCCTGGCCCTCACAGGGCTCCCGGGGTCGCCGCGCCAAGCCACGGCGGCGACGTGGCCCGGGTCGCAGGGCAGATCCCGCACGGTCCAGCCGTCGGGGTGCCCAGCGGGGTCGGTGCCCAGGTAGTCGGCGCTCAGGCCGCGGCTCAGCCCGGTGCCGATGCCCTTGAGATACGCCTCCTTGCGGGTCCAGAGACGACCGAAGGCGGGTCTTCGCGCGGCTTCACCGAGCGCGGCCAGTTCCGCGTGCTCGCGGGGGTGCAGTGCCGGGGCGCAGATCTCTACCGTCTCCGCGCCGGGCAGCTGTTCGACGTCCACCCCGATAGGCATGGACGAGAGCCCGACCAGCACCAACCCGCTGCCGTGGGACAGCGAGAAGTGCGTCGGCGGCCCGCCGGCCTGCTCGGCCTGGTCCGGATGTACGGCGGGCCTGCCATGCGGTTCACCGCAACCGGGGCACGGCTCGCGTACGAAGAGGACCTGCGCGGCGGGCAGGCCGAGCCGGTGGCCGAGCAGCCGGCGCAGGGCGATGTGCGCCAGTGCGTACAACCGGCCGCCAGTGGACCGGCGGCAGGTCCCGGCCCGTTCGCGCTCGGCGTCGTCGAGCACCGCGCGGTCGAAGTCGTCGGCGGCGGTGCCGGTGGAGGGCTGGCGGACCAGCCAGAGCTCGGTCCCGCCCGGGGACCGGCCGGGCGCGCTCACGCCGCTGCCTGCTCGTACCGCGCGGTCACGTGGTCGATCAGGTCGTCGACGACGGCGGCGGTGAGCACGACGTGGAGGCTGACGGGGACCCCGAGATCCGCTTCCAGACGACGTTGGAGCTCCAGGGCGGCCATCGACCCGACACCCAGCTGCCCCAGGCCCGCACGCCCGTCGGTCAGATCGCCCGGAGGCACGCCGAGCGTACGTCCCAGGGCGCGGCGGACATGGCCGGCGAGGTCCTCGCGCACAGGCGAGGCCGGAGAGCCGGGCGGGGCGGGGGAGGCGGGGCGGGAGGATTCGAAACGGGGCATGGAAGTCTCACTTTCTGTGCCGGGCCGGGGGCCCGAGGCGGGGGACGGGGCCACAGGGCCCGGAAGGAGATCAGCGGCGGGCGAGCAGCAGGTCCAGCACCCTCGGCGGGTGCAGCGGCAGCCTCCCGACGTCGCCCGTGAGCTGCAGGGCGTCACGTACGGCGTTGGCCACGGCGGCGCCCACGCCGGCGGTACCGCCCTCGCCGGCACCGCGCACACCCAGCGGATTACCGGGAGCCGGTGAGTCCTCGTACAACTCGACCTGGATGTCCGGCACATCGGCCACGCGCGGCCACAGGTAGTCACGGAAGGTCAGAGAGAGCGGCCTGCCGCTCTCGTCGTAGCGGAACTCCTCGAAGAGCGCCCCGCCGATACCCTGCGCGACGCCGCCGACGAGCTGGCCGTGGACGGATCGGGGGTGGACGGCCCGACCGATCTCGTAACTGACCGCATAGCGCAGCAGGGTGACCCTGCCGGTGTGCGGGTCGACCTCGGCCTGGGTGTAGTGGGCGCCGTACGGATAGGTCATCCCGTCGGCGGCGTACGTGCCACGCCCGATGAGGCCGGGCTCCTCCCCGGTGCGGATGAACCGCGGGGTGAAGCAGGCGGCCGCGACGGCCCCCAGCGACACCCTCCGCTCCGGGGCGTCGGCCACGGCCACCCCGCCCCCGGTCATGACCAGTCGGGACGTGTCGGCTTCCAGGAGTACGGCCGCCACCCGTTTCGCCTTGGCGACGACTGCCTCGGCGGCCAGTTTCACCGCCGTCCCGCCGACCACGGTGGAACGGCTGGCGAAACTGCCCGCGCCGTCCGGCAGGATGTCCGTGTCGGAAAGGACGACCTTCACGGTCCCGGCGGGGACGTCCAGCTCCTCCGCGGTGATCTGGGCCATCACCGTCTCGATGCCCTGCCCCGATCCCGCCCCGCCCATCGATACGCGCACCGCGCCGCCCACACCGATGTCCACCACCGCGCTGTCGTGGCCGAGTCCCGCCTTCTCCAGGAGGACCGCGCATCCGGTGCCCACCAGCCGGCCCGCCGCCCGGGCCGCACGGGCTTCGGCGCGCCAGGCCTCGTAGCCGACGGCCGCCCGGGACTTGTCGAAGTGCTCCAGGTGGTCCTTGCCGTCCAGCAGCATCGGCGCCCCGAAGACCTGCATGGGCCTGCGGTGCGGGAGTTCCGTGGCGTCGAGCAGGTTGCGGCGCCGCAGCTCCACCGGGTCGATGGCGAGACGGGTGGCGGCCAGATCCATGGCGTGCTCGCGCACGAAGTTGTTCTGGAAGCGCCCGGGGGCCCGGTAGGTGCCGATCGGCGTCTTGTTCGTCATGACGATGTGGATGTCACTGCTGCACGCGGCGAGCCGGTAGGGACCGCAGATCATGGCCGAGGTGAGGGCCGCGACGACCGCGCCGTGGGTGCGGATGTACGCACCGCTGTCCAGCCACGCCTCGTCGCGCAGCCCCAGCAGCGTGCCCTCGTCGTCGAAGGCCAGTTCGATGCGGTGGTGCTGCTCGCGGGCGTGATTCGCCGCCAGGAAGTGTTCCTCGCGGTCCTCGGACCATTTGACCGGGCGGCCGGTCAGCCGGCACAAGAACGGAACGAGGAGGTCCTCCGGATAGAACTCACCGCGTATCCCGAAGCTGCCGCCGGCGTCGGACTCCAGCATGTGGATGCTGTGTTCGGGCAGACCGAGCAGGGTGGTGAGCACCCGGCGGTTGAAGTAGGGGACTTTCGTCGCGCCCCAGATCGTCATGCGCTCCGTGCGCTCGTCCCACTCGGCGACCAGCCCGCGGGGCTCCAACGGGGTACCGCTGTGGCGGCCGGTGCCGAGCTCGGCGGTCACCACGTGCGGGGCGGTGCGGAAGACCTCCTCCACACCCCCGTACGCGAAACGCACCACGCCCACCTCGGCGTCCGCGCCGCCCAGACTCTCCGGCCGCTCACCGGCGGCACCCCGGGCATCCAGCGCGACCGGCAGCTCCTCCAGATCCATGCGCACCAGGTCGGCGGCGTCCTCCGCCGTCCAGGGGTCGTCGGCCAGGACGACCGCGACCGGTTCGCCCACGTAACGCACGAACCCGGTGGCAAGCGGGGACTGCAGGTAGGGCGTGAAGTCGAGCCCGGGATGCGGTTGGCGCACCGGGATACGCAGGTCACCCGGCAGGTCCGCGACGGTGTACACCCCGGCGACACCGGGGAGCCGCAGGGCTTCCCGGGTGTCCACGCCGATGATCCGGGCGTGCGCGGAGGGCGAGCGGACCACCCGCATCCACAGCTGTCCGGGACGCGTCACGTCGTCGTGGAAACGCCCACGGCCGGTCAGCAGGCGCTGGTCCTCGAGCCGGGTCACGGACTGACCTATGGCGCTCATGAGGTCTCCTCGGGGAAGCCGGCCAGCGCTGCCACGGCGTCGACGATGCCCCCGTAACCCGTGCAGCGGCACAGATTCGCACTGACGTACTCCTTGATCCGCGCACGGTCGGCGGCGGGTTCCGCGCGCAGCAGACCGGTGCCCAGCATCAGGAACCCAGGGGTGCAGAAGCCGCACTGGAGGGCGCCGTGCTCGCTGAAGGAGGTCTGCAGCTCGCACAGTTTCCCGTCGGGCGCGAGGGACTCGACGGTTTCGATGACGGCGCCGTCCGCCTGGGCCGCGAGCATCAGGCACGACCGCACGGGGGCGTCGTCCACCAGGACGGTGCAGCTTCCGCACTCTCCCTGGTCGCAGCCGACGGTGGTGCCGGTCAGCCCCAGCTTCCGGCGCAGCGCGTCCGCGAGGCCGCGCCAGGGTTCGACCGAGATGGTCCGCTGCTCTCCGTTGACCGTGAGACGCACGGAGCGTTCCGCCGTGCTGTCGGGGGAGTCCATCGCCTGCCTGCTTTCTCTGGGACGTCGGTGGGGAGATAGGGGTGACGGGCTATCAGTGGGCCGGCTCGGCAGTTCCAGTACGGGAGACCGACCGTTCGAAGGCCCGCAGGAGCATCGCCTCGGCCGCGCGGCGGCGGTAGGAGGATGTCGCGAGTGCGTCGGACGGAGGCTCGGGCAGCTCCGCGACCGCATCCCGGACCGCGTCCTGCCAGCCCCCGTCCGGGCGTGTGCCGCACAGGAAGCGTTCCAGCGCCGGGAGCCGCACCGGGCGGTCGGCGGTGCCGGCCAGGGCGGCCCTGACCGAAACGGCGAGCCCGTCGGGACCGAGGCGGACGGCGGCACCGGCGGCCACCAGGGGCAGCCCGCCGTCCTGGAAGGCCGTCTCGCAGAGAGCGGCACCGGGCTCCGGACGGGGCAGGTGGACGTCGGTCAGCAGCTCGTCATGGGCGAGGACGGTGCGCCCGCCACCCGCGAACAGCTGCTGCACCGGGAGCGACCGGCTCCCGCGGGCCCCGTGCACGGTGACCACCGCGTCCAGGAGGACGGCGAGCAGACACCACTCCGCACGCGGGTCCGCGTGGGCCAGACTGCCGGCCAGGGTGCCCCGGGACCGTACCGGCGGGAACCCGATGAGCCGCGCGGTCTCCGGTACCACCGCGAATCCGGGCGGCAGCCGGTCGGCCGTCTCCAGGTCGTGGTGGGTGGCGAGGGCGCCGATGCGCAGGCCCTCGCCCTCCCTGCCGTAGTGCCGCAGTCCGGGCAGCCGGCCGATGTCCACGACGGCCTCGGGCCGCACGGCGCGGCGGTTCAGCTGAGGGATGAGGCTCTGCCCGCCCGCGAGCACCCGCGCGGTGCCCCCGAAGGAGCCGAGCAGCGCGATCGCCTCACCGACTGATGTGGGCTGGTGGTAGGCGAACCGGACCGGCTTCATGACTTCTCCTGAGCGGGGTGCGACGGGTACGGAGGTGAGGGCGGACGGTGGCGACCCCCGCCGGAGTGCGGGGGCCGCCGGCCGACTCAGGGCTGGGCGACGGGCGGCACCAGCAGGGACTCGTGTCCCAGCTGCCGCATCAGGTCGACGATGTCGAAGTGGGCCGAACGCTCGACCACCTTCTCGCCGTCGAACCGGTCGATGCCGATGGCGGTGAACGTCACGCGCTTGCCGCTCGGCGGCAGGCCCCGGAAGGGGCCCAGCTGGGTGCCGATGCACTCCACCCGGGTGACCACGAGGTCGCCTTCAGCGGTCTGCTCCTGGACGAGGTCGCTGATGTCCGGGAACGCGGTACGGAAGGCACGCACCCAGGTACGGACGCCCTCGGGGCCGCGCAGGTCGAACTGCGGCCAGTAGAAGTCCTCGGCGAAGATGTCGTCGGCCAGTTCCAGACGGTTGTTGGTGATGATCTCCTCGAACAGCAGCGCGATGCGCCGCTTGCGGTCCGCGAGGACGGACGGGGCTGTTCCGGTCATGGTGAAGCTCCTTCGGATCAGAGGGTGGAAGGCCGGGTGCGTCCGACCGGTTCAGCGGGTGGCCGCAGAGGGGGCGGCCACCGGCGGAACGGGCTTGGGAGGGCGCGGCAGCCGGGTGCTCATCAGGCAGGCGAGCAGGACCAGCGCCAGGTCGATGGCGGCGACCCAGGTGAGGGCGTCGCCGTAGGCGGTCACACCGTGCCGGGTGCCGACCGCGGCGAAGAACACGGTGCCCAGCACGGCGACCCCCGCGGCGCTGGCGAACTGCTGCGACGTGGTGAGCACTCCGGCGGCGGCTCCCGCCTGCGCCGGACGGGCACCCGCCAGCACGGCCCCGGTCACGGCCGGCACGGCCAGCCCGTTGCCGAGTCCGATGAGGATCATCGGGGCCACCAGGCGCAGCGCGGTCGTGGCGTCCCCGGAGAGCTGCACGTCGATGACGAGCGCCAGCATGCCGACCGCGGCCACGGCCGTCCCGATGGTGATCAGCCGGGCGCCCTGCCGGGCGGCGATGCGGGGGGAGAGGATCGAGGCGATGGCGAACGCCAGGCCCAGCGGGGTGAACATGATGCCGGCCTTCAGCGGGCTGAGCCCGAGACCGGTCTGGAAGACCAGGGTCAGGGCGAACATGAAGCTGAAGAAGGCGCAGAAGGCTCCGAAGCACACGACGAGGCCCTGCACGAACACCTTGTTGCGCAACAGCAGGGTGTCCAGCATCGGCTGCCCGCCGCGGCGCAGCAGAGCGTTCTCCCACTTCAAGGTCAGCGCCATCAGAGGAATCGACGCCACCAGGCAGATCCAGGCCCAGACCGGCCAGCCCTCGCTGCGCCCGATGACGAGGGGGAGCAGGAAAAGGGCCAGCGAGGCCGAGATCCCGAGGGCACCCAGCGGGTCGAGCCTGACCCCGGCGCCCGGCGCCCGGCGGGGCAGCAGCCGCAGTGCGAAGGCCACGGCGGCCAGGCCGATCGGCACGTTGACCAGGAAGATCACGCGCCAGCCGAGGCCGAGCACGTCCACCTGGAGCAGCACGCCGCCCAGGACCTGGCCCGCCACGGCGCCGACGCCGATGGTGACGCCGAACCAGGCGAGTGCCTTGGCCCGCTCCGCCGCGGGGAAGACGCCGGTGATCGTGGCCAGCACCTGCGGCACCATGGCCGCGCCGGTGAGGCCCTGCAGCAGGCGGGCACCGACGAGTTCGCCCGAGTTCTGCGCGAGTCCGCAGAGCAGCGAGGCGATGGTGAAGGCGAGGGTGCCGTAAAGGAACATCGCCCGTGATCCGAGCAGGTCGCCGAGACGCCCGCCGGTGATCAGCCCGCTGGCGTACGTGAACCCGTAGCCGGCGACGATGAGTTCGAGTGCCGCCTGGCCGGCGCCGAGGTCGTGTTCCAGCGAGGGCGCGGCGACGTTGACGACGTAGAGGTCGAATTGGGCCATGAACATGGCGGCGAGGAGGACGGGCAGCATCAGCCAGCGCTTCGCGTAGGGCGCCGGCGGCTGGGCCACGGGCGGCTCCGGACGCGGCTGCGCGGCCGTGTCGGTGAGCTGGGACATGATGGCGTTCACTTTCTCGGGATCCTGGGCGGTGCCCCGGACGGGCCGGTGCGACGGGGGCCGCACCGGCCGGCTGATGGGTGGCGTGCGGTCAGGCGGCCGACACGGTGGGACGGCGGGCCTTCTCCAGGCGCCAGTCGACCTTCGCGTAGTCGGCCTCGGCCAGGGCGATCGCCTCGTCCAGTCCGCGTACGACGGGCAGGCCGAAGTGTCCGACGATCGTCGTCAGGCGCTCGGGGACGGAACCGCCCACGGGCAGGTAGGGGATGGCCAGGTCGTCCAGGGCCTCTAGCAGCAGTTCGTCGCACCGCGCCCGGAAGCCCTCGTTCATCGGCCGGTGCCCGTCGGCGCCGAGCGCGAACTCGTTCCGCAGATGGACGAAGCCGTCGAAGCCCTCCTTGACGTGCTGGCGGAAAGCGTGGCCGAGCTGGTCGGCGACCTCGCCGAAGAAGAGCATCTCGGCCGGGAGAGGGGACGGCACGCCCGTGGCCGCCCCCGGGTCCATGCCGAATTCGACGCGCGCCGCGGCGTAGGTCCACTCCTGCAGCGACGAACCGTCGGCCACGAAGTTGTCGCCCAGAAGCGCCTCGCTGACGGCCCGGCCCACATGACGGCGGACCGCGAGCTGGATGTACTCGGCAGGGGTGACCTCGGTGAGGGCCTTGCCGGGAACGGCGTCCGGCATGATCTCCCGGATCGTCCGTGCGGGCGATCGCGGGATGCCGGTGTAGTGGGCGAGGGCCATGGTGGTGAAGGTCTTGCCGGCCGAGTAGGTGCCGGATATGGACAGTCGCATGGGTGTACTTCCTGTGGGTGGGGGCCGTTCAGGCCGTGACGGCCTTGGCGTCGGAGGGCAGTTCGTGGGCGAAGGTGGCACGCATGCGGATGCCCGCCAGCTCGCCGCTCAGCTCGACGCTGCGCCAGACCGCGCCGCGCAGCGGGAGCGTGCGCTTGGCGGTCACCGCGGTCGTGGCGGTGAGGGGCAGACCGTCCGCCGTCAGCGGCTCGGGGGTCCCGGCCGCCTCGAGCGAGGTCTGCATCATCCACAGCGTGTTGCTGTTCTCCCGGGAGACGGAGTCGAGTTCGTACATCAGCACCTGGGCGAGCTGGAGGGTGACGACGAAGCAGTCGATCAGGGAGACGGACGGCTGCCGGGCCCCCTCGATGCCCTCGGTCGGCGCCGGGCTGCCGGCGACCGGGGTGAAGGCGACCGCTCCGTGCGCCTTCAGTTCCGGGACCGAGACCCGGACGTCGTTCACCGTGTGCCTGCGGAGCTTGAAACCCTCGCCGTAGAAGCGCGGTTCCCCGGGGCCGAGGAGGTCGGCCAGGGAATCGTGGACGACACCGGTCTTCGCTTCGGCCACGACCGGGTGGACCAGCTCGCACCGCACCCGCAGCCCGCCCACCGAGCAGTCGTAGACGGACCGGTGCAGGCCCGGCTCGTCCGGCTCGGGGCCGGTCCGCGTCAGCGAGGCGGAGAGCGGGATGTCGTCGAGCACCTCCTGGGGGGCCGTTCCGGCACGCAGCACCACCTTGGCCAGCTTCACGGCCCTGCGTTCCGCGGCGCCCAGGCCCCACGCGTGGGCCGTATGGGCCTCGGCCAGCTGAACCCCCAGCACCAACGCGTCGACGGTGCTCAGATGGGGCCGCAGGTCGACGCCGGCCTTCTTCTTCGACCAGTCGGCGGGATACGTGATGTCGACGGTCGCGGTGGCCCCGGCGTCGCACGCCCGGGCTCCGGTGACGGCCACCGTGTGGACGTCGTAGACCGCGCGCTGGTAGCCGCGTGAGAAGAAGCGGCCCTCGGCCGGCCCCAGGTAGTCGTCGATGGAACGCAGCAGCAGTTCGGTCGCAGCCATGTCAGACCGCCGCACCGGCTGCGAGAGCCTGGTCGTAGGCGTCCACGAGGTCCTGCACGGTACGCATGTCCGTGATGGAGAACTGCTCCTCGAACGGGTCGACGTCCAGCTCCGACTCGAGCTCGATGAGGAGCTGGGCGAGCATCAGGGAGTTCAGGCCCAGTTCCATGAGGGGGGCGGACGGGGCGACGGCCTCGGCCAGCTCGGGATCGAGCACCAGACCCCGCACCCGGTCGACGACGAGCGCGGATATCTCTGCCTTGCTCAACATGTGATTCCTCCATCTATGACAAGGGACTGACCGGTGACGAAGTGGGCGCGGGGAGAGGTGAGGAAGAGGATCGCGTCGGCGATCTCCTCCACGGTTCCGAGCCTCCCCAGCGGGGTGCGGTGCTGGATCTTCTCCCGGTTGCCGGCGGTGACCTCGGCGGTCATCTCGCTGTCGAAGAAGCCCGGGACGATCGAGTTGACCCGGATGCCGAACGCGCCGAGTTCGCGGGCGAGACTGCGGCTGAATCCGTCGAGCCCCGCCTTCGCCGCCGCGTAGACGGAGACTCCTCGGTAGCCGCGGATGGCGTTGATCGACGAGACGTTGACGATGTTTCCGCCCTGACGGGTCATCAGGCGGGCGCACGCCTGGGTGAGCATCATGGGCGCGAGCAGATTGGTGGTGAGGAGGGTGTCGATCCGCTTGGGCGCGGTCGTCAGGAACAGTTCCTGGTGGAGCACGCCCGCGTTGTTGACCAGCAGGTCGGCCCGTCCGAAGCGCTGCTTGACGCCTCGTACAAAGGCCCGCATGGACGCCGGCTCGGTGAGGTCGGCGGCCTCCCAGTGGAAACGGTCCGGATGGAGCTCCGCGTTGCCGACCGTGAACTCGTTGGCCGTCCGGCTGAAGGTCGCCACCCGCCAGCCGTCGGCGAGCAGACGCTCCACCACGACGCGCCCCAGGCCCCGGCTCCCGCCGCTGACCACCGCGACGCGGCCGTCCTCAGGGGTTCCATCCGGCATGTCGGACCCGGCCACGGCACCGGGCATCGTGCCGGCCGACGCCGTCACACCAGGCTCCGGGACTTCTTGAAGCGGTCGTTGTGGTGCTCGGCCTCGGATATCTCCACGACCGCCGGGACCTTGTACGCTTCCAGCCTGCTCCGGCAGTGGACCCGGGCCCGGCGGGCGAACCCCTCGTGGTCGGCGCCGGCGGTGAGACGGACGACGGCTTTGACCACCATGCCGGTGATGTGACTCGGACGCCCCGAGACCGTGACGTCCGCCACCTCTTCCAGTTCCAGCAGGACGTTCTCGACCTCACTGGGGTAGACCTTCTCGCCGGCCACGTTGATGATCTCCGAACGCCGCCCCAGGATGCGGACGTACGGGCCGTCCACCTCGACGGCGTCCTGGGTGTTGAAGAACCCCTCGTCGTCGAAGGGTGCCGGGGCGTTGAGATAGCCGAGCATCGCCATGTCCGAGCGGATCCAGAGCACACCCTCCCGCACCTGGTACTCGAACCCTGGCCCTCCCAGGCGTACCCAGAGGGTGTCGTCGGCCTTCGACTTGGTCGGCAGGATGCCGAGTTCGGAGAGACCGTACGTCTGCTTGAGCCGAACGGCGGGCAGAGCCGCCTTCAGCCGCCGGAGAGTGCCCAGCGGCATCGGCTCGGTCCCGTAGGTGACGAGGCCGAGGGAGCTGAGGTCGTGCCGCTGGTACGCACCGGAGATCAGCAGCATGTTGAGGAACGTGGGAGTGGTCGGCAGGACCCGGATCCCGAAACGTGCGATCGCCGCGCAGACGGTGTCCGGTGTGCGTTCCGGCAGGGTGACCACCGTGCCGCCCTGACCGATCGTGTGCAGCAGCGTGTTGATGCCGCCGATGTGGTCCAGGTTGAGGAAGGCCAGCGTGGACTGCGGCCTGGCGGGTTCGCCGTACCGGGCGAGTACCTTCGTGAAGTCCAGGACCGTCGCCTTGCTGCGACCGGTCGTACCCGAGCTGAACAGCACCAGGCCCGGTCGCCCGGCCGAACGCAGCCGCCCGTACAACTCGTTGTCGGCGGCCCGTCCGGACCGTGCGAAGGAGTGGCCCGAGCCGTCCGCGCCGATGGTGACCACTGCCTCGACCTGGGCGATCTCGTGGAACTCCGCCCGCTTGGCTACGGGGAGCGGAGTCAGCGGCACGAGGATGACGCCGCGCTCGACGAGAGCGAGCAGGGCGGCGCAGGTCTCGAAGGAGCCGGGCCCCTCCAGGGCCACCACCTGGCCCGCGGCGACCTCGTGGTCGTCCAGGAACGCCCGCCATCGCGCGATTCCGCCGAC
Organism: Streptomyces sp. NPDC057249; assembly: GCF_042669245.1. Classification (NCBI taxonomy): domain Bacteria; kingdom Bacillati; phylum Actinomycetota; class Actinomycetes; order Kitasatosporales; family Streptomycetaceae; genus Streptomyces; species Streptomyces sp. NPDC057249. The sequence goes on from NZ_JBHUXS010000008.1 coordinate 342,594, forward strand.
CAGATCGCTGTACGTGTACCGCACCGAGTCGAAGACGATCGCGTCCGCGTCACCGAATCGATGCAGACGCGCAAGGAATGATGTGATCATTTCGTTTCCCCCTTTTGTGCCGCAGTCGTGCGCCGGCTGCTCGGCCCGCGTGCTGGACACGGCGACCGTGCCGAAGGCGGCAGGATGTGAGAAGGGTGTTCCGGGGTCACTGGACCGCACGGCCCGGGGAGGACTTCGTCGTCCACCCGCCGAGGCGGTCGTCGGGCCGGGGACGGCACCGAGGTGCGTGCTCCGGCGTAGCGTCCGGACGCCGCCTGTGCCTGCGGCTTCCGTGCTCGTGGCGACGACGCTACGAAGTTCAAGTGGGCCTGAAGCAAGTCGAGTGGTGCGTGTCGAGCGTCACTCGGTGCTGCCGGTGGCCGTCCGTCAGATGTAGGCCGGGACCGGCGCCCCGGTCGGACGGGCCGTCGCGGAGGCCGACGTGGCCGGACGGCCGCTCGCCTGCTCGGGGACCGGAGGGAGTCGCTGCTCCGCCCGCCTGTAGGAAGCGAGCCGGTCGTCCACGTGGCGCAGACACCGCTTCAGGCGGGTGGCCTGATCGTCGAGCCGGCGCCGGTGGGCCTCCAGCAGGGCGAGACGCTCGCTCACGCTCCGTTCGTCCTCGCCCTCGCGCACCAGCTCCACGTACCGCGTCAGGTCGGCCACGGTCATCCCCGTCTCCCGCACCTGGACGAGGAAGTCGAGCCATCGCAGATGGGAATCCTCGTACGACCGGCGTCCGCCCGGACCACGGCTCACGTCCGTGACCAGCCCCATCTCCTCGTACCAGCGCAGCGTGTGCGCACGCAGTCCGGTGAGCTGGGCCACCTCGGTGATCGTGTAGCGGCGTTCGTCGGGCGGACGGTTTCGCTCAGGCATCGTCTGACCCCCTGGTAAGGACAACGCGTAAGAACCTGACCGGCGGACTCAGCCGATCGATGAACACGATGCTACCCGAAAGATTCATGCGCGAAGGTTTGTTAGTGGCGGGTGCAGCTCGACATTGCCTTTCCTTGGTAGAGCGTCGCCGCCAGCCAACCTTCTTCACCTGGGGGTTTGGTGGTGCGAGGGTGGGGCGGTGTTGCATTCGTTCTTGAAGGTTTATTTACGGTGCCGCATGCGCTTGCCCGCGTGTGAACGGTGCCGGGGGGTGCGCCGCCCGGCCGGCCGCCACTCAGCCGAGCCCCGGCCAGGCCACCTCGGTCCGCGCGTAGGAGTCGGCAGCCGACTCCATGCGGAGGACGCCGTGGCGGGCCGCGGTCTGGACATCGCGCCACAGGCGCTGGACGTCGCCGGCGGCGTCGCGTACGTGCGCGCCGCCGGCACCGAAGAGCTGGTTCGCCGCCTCCAGCAGCAGGCCGGCGCCGAACGCCGCGTCGCGCTGGTTGGCGGCCGTGAGGGACTCCGTCACCGGTTCCGTGTCCGCGCGGAACGCGGCACGGGCCAGCAGGAGATGTGCTGCGTCGATGCGGGCCGAGGACATGGCCGAGGCGTCGCGCACGGCCGCGCTCCGGTAGGGGCCCCGTCCGTCGGTGCTGACGGCGCCTTCCGCGGCCCAGCCGGACCATGCCCTCCGGAGTGCGTGCGCGGCCCCCAGTGCGGTCGCGCAGAAGATCAGGCCGCCCGCGAGCTGCGCCGGGGCGCGGTGCGGGCGGCCGGACCCGTGGTTGCCGGTGCCGTCCAGCATGCCCGTGAGGGGGAAGGAGCGGTGGGCGGGTACGAGGACGTCGCACGCTTCCACGGCGTCGCTCGCCGTACCCCTCAGGCCCGTCGCGTCCCAGGTCCCGTGCACGGTCAGCTCGCCCGTCGGCACGGCGAGGACCCGGGTCTCCAGCGGTCCGTCCTGCGGTGAGCGCCCGGTCACCGGCGTCGCCAGCAGGACCCAGTCCGAGTACCGCGCGCCGCTGACGCACTCCCACACACCGCTGAGCCGCCAGCCCTTCGGGGTCTCCACGGCCGAGCCGGCCGGTGGCGCGACCGCCGACGCGATCCGCACATCGGGGCCCGCGGCCCACAGGTCGTGCCGGCCGCGCTCCGGAAGGCAGGACGCGAAGCGTCCGTGTGCGGCCCACAGTGCGCCGCACCAGGCGGCCGACGGGCACTCCTGGGCCAGGGCGGCGATGTCCGCGAACAGTGCGGAGAAACTTCCGGCGCCCCGTCCCCCGTAGTCCACGAAGTGGGCCGGCAGGCCGGCGTCCGTCACCGCCCGGACGGTCGCGGGGGCCAGCCGTCCGACCCGGTCCGCCTGACGGGCGTCGGCGCCTGCGACGGCAGCCGCCCGCAGGACGCCCGGGCGGGGGGCCGGAAGCCAGCTTCCCGGAACGGTCGGTGGGGTGAGCGGGGGGTCCGCGGTGTACGAGGGCGTGATCGTGTGGTCCGTCATGCAACTACTCCCTGGCTCCGGATACCGATGCGCGTTGAACATTCATGAGCGAAGGTATTTTTATGTAAGATGGTCGTCTCCAGGTCTGTGGAGGTATGGGGATGGCAAAACAGGAGCGTTCGCGGCGCACCTACGAGCAGTTTCTTGACGCCGCCGCGGAGGAGTTCGCCCGGTACGGCTACTCGGACGCCAACCTGCAACGCGTGGTCGACCGGACCTCCCTGACGAAGGGGGCGCTCTACGGACACTTCGCGCGGAAGGCGGACCTGGCGGAAGCGCTCAGCAGCCATCTGGCGGCGTTGCTCGATGAGCTGAGCGCGCGCGGCGGGGGGTGGGGTCTGGCCGAGCTGCGCTCACTCACCGTCGAGTTCGCGCGTGAGGTGGAGGCCGATCCACGGGTCAACGCCGGGCTGCGCCTCATGCTCGACGCCGCGCAGACGGAGCCGGGGGTGCTCGGCCGTCTGCGGTGGCCGGGGCGGTCCGCGAGCCGCGCCTCGCCGGATGCCGCTGCACCCGGCGAGGCGCACCCCCTCCCGGCCGGTGAGCCGGCCGACCTGGCCCTGGTCATCCTGATGGGTGCGTACGTCACCGCCTCCGCGACCGATCGGAAGGGCCTGGCCGAACGCGTGGACGCGCTCTGGGGTGCCGTCCTGGCCGCGTCGCGCGACGAGGGTCAGGCCGGTCCGTGAACCACGGCCGCCCCGCTGGCGGTGAGCTCCCCGCCGACGGCGGGCTCGCCGGGCAGGCTGGGCGAAGAGGCCCAGGTGGAGAGGCAGGTGGCCAGCAGGGTGCCGTTCTGGACCGCCTCGATGGTCAGCGTGCCGGAGGCCGCCGAGCCTTCGCACGGCTGCCGCTCGGACACCACCAGGCTGATCGGCGCGTCGAGCTCGCCGAAGGCCCGGCAGTCGACCGACATCCCGGTCAGCGCGATTTCGCCGTCCGGGGCACCGGCGTCCCTCGTAGCGCCCCCGGCGTCACCGTTCGCCAGCAGGTGGCCGAGTTGCCGGAAGCCCTCCAGCATGACCATGAGCGGCACGTGATCGCTGGGGTGGTCGAAGTAGATGGCGTGCCGGAGGTCGACCAGCAGCTGCCAGGACCCATCGGCGCCGAGGCCCAGGACGCTGTCCTTGGTGCGCAGCCGCCCGACGGACGACGACGGGAGCCGTGTCGTCCCGATCGCCGGGGAAGGGGTGTCCGCCGGTGCGGCGCCGGCCCCGCGCAGGCCCCTGTACGTACGGTCGTTGACGGCCACCGCGCTGATCTCCCCCTCGCCGCACACCTCGCCGCCGATCGTCAGCACCACCGCCAGGCGCATCCCGTAGCGGCGCGGAGGGCGATTGCCCACCCACTCCCACTGGACGTCGAGTACCACAGGCAGCGGCGTGTCGCCGATGCGCAGCAGTTCCGGCCGGGTGATGCGGAATGCCGTGCCGCTGCCGACGAACCGGTGGGTGAGCGGCACCCCGTAGAAGCGGTGAGCAAGATAGACCAGGCTCTGGCGGACCGTCTCCGCCAGCAGCAGCGGGTCGCTGATGCCGGAGGAACTCGGTGAGTAGAGGGCGTGGTCGCGGGGCCACTGGGCCGCCACCAGGAACCGGTCCTCCCCGGTACGGATCGAATCGGTCACGAATACCTCGGCCACGGCGGCACGGTGCACCATGTGCCGGGGGACCGGCTGGAGGTAGTCGAGCGGCCGCGGAACTAAACCGTTCGCCGGCTCGCCGCCGCCCGTGCCGACTCTGGTGCCGGTTCCCTGGATTCCGTGGTCGTCCGTGCGCTGATCACTGCTCCGAAACATTTCAAGTCCCCCCAAGTCGACCAGCGGAGGCAGGGTGCCTCAGCGGGCGAGGAAGATGATACCGTTGCGAAGGTATATTTCAAGCGAGTATGTGATCGGGCGGTTCGCATACCGAGAGGTAGCGATCTCCGAACCGGTCACGACACACCAGGAAGGTCGCTGATGGCCGGCGAGAAAGAGACCGTGACGCCCTCCCCGGCCGCGCGAAAGGGCGGTCCGGCGGAGCAGACGTCAGGACCCAAGCAGCAGCGTGCGATCCACACACGTCAGCAGGTGCTCGACGCGGCCGCGGAGGCCTTCGCTGCCCGCGGCTACCCGAATGTGACGATCATGGCCGTCGCCGAACTGGCCGGGATGACGAAAGGAGCCGTCTACTTCCACTTCGCCAACAAGGAGGTGCTGGCCCAGGAGGTGGCGGCGAAGTTCTACGAGAGGCTGGGCGTCGTCGTCGAGTCGGTGCGGCAGGACGGGCTGTCGCCCCTGGACGAGGTCTCCGAGCTGCTGATGCGCACCGCCCAGGCGTTCCGCGAGGACGTGGTGGTCCAGGCCGGCGCGCGGCTGCAGATCGAGTACGCACTCATCGGTGCCGACCTCCCCGCGCCGTTCGAGGGGTACACGGAGGCCCTGTGCGAGAGCTTCCGCCGAGCGCGGGCGGCCGGGCTCCTGGCCCCCGGAGCCAACCCCGAGGTGCTCAGCAGGGTGCTCGCGGCGGCCTTCTTCGGCGCGCAGCACATCTCCTGGATCAAGCGGGGCCGTGCGGACCTGGGGGTCCGTGTCCAGGAGCTGCTGTCCACGCTCCTGCCCCAGGCCGAGGTGCTGCCCTGACCGACGCGGCGGACACCTCCGACGCGTGGAGCCGGGGGGGCGACCGGGCCGCTTCGGCGGTCCGCGTGGGGGGGTCGACGGTCGACGGGGGGACTGCCACGCCCCGTTCAGGAGGGAGCCCGGGGGCGAGACACCCTCGGGCCACCCGGCTCCCTGCCCGGCTGCTTCGGCAACCTGACCAGGGCTGTGACCTGCTGCCCAGGTTGTCGGCCGTTGTCACGGTGGTCCTGACCCTGAACGGGCCATCGATCAAACAGTCAAAACACCACGATAAGCACCGTTGCGCTACTAGACTGCGACCGCCCCAAGACCTGGGGATCATTGGGAGGGCGTGCAGGATGAAACGAGCACTGATCAGTGCGTTCGCGGCCGCAGCGTTAGTGATGTCCGGGGCGAGCGTCGCCACCGCTTCCGACAGCGATGCGCCGCGCACCACGCACGGTCCTTGCCAGTACAGCCAGACCCCGGACGAGCCGCCGGCGCGCCGCGTTCCGCTGCCGCCCGACCCACGGCGCACCCCTGCTCGTGGCACGGTCGACGTGGCTGTTCCGACCAACCAGGGACCGCTTCCGCTACGCCTGGACCGAGCGAAGGCGCCGTGCACGGTCCAGAGTTTCCTCCACCTGGCACGGCACGGTTTCTACGACCGTACGGTGTGCCACCGCCTGACGGCGTACCCGACGCTGAAGGTCCTGCAGTGCGGCGACCCGACCGGCACCGGCGAGGGCGGGCCCGGGTACAAGTACAAGGACGAGCTGCCGGTGGATCTGCCGCCCGCAGCCACCGATCCCACGGGCACGCGCCGACTCTATGGACGCGGCCTGCTGGCCATGGCCAACGCCGGGCCGGATACGAACGGTTCCCAGTTCTTCGTCGTCTACGGCGACTCCGCCTTGCGACCGGACTACACGGTGTTCGGCACGGTCGGCTCCGCCGGTCTGGTGACACTCGACAAGGTCGCTGCCGGAGGAATCGAGCCGACCGCGGAGAACCCAGCCCCCCTCGACGGCACACCTGCGCTGAGGACCGAGCTGCTCCACGTCCGGCTGTCCTGCCGACACTGACGCGCGGCGAAGCCGCCGCGTCGGCAAGCCGTGCTGATCGTGCTCCGTTCGAAGGAGCCGCCGCCTACACCGCGGCTTCCAGGGCAGCCCGCCAGACGGGGCTGTCGACGTAGTGGTTGTCGAAGCGTTCCGCGGAGGCGGCGATCTCCTCTGCGTCGGCCTCACCCCGCATCACCCGGCCCAGCAGGCGCAGGTAGTCGAAACGGCCCATGCCCGGTGTGAACACGAACAGGACGTCCGCCTCACAGCCCGGCGCCGCGGCGAAGGCGTGCGGGGTGTGGGGCGGCACGGCCAGGAAGTCACCGGCCTCCAGGACGGTGACCTCCTCACCCGTCAGCACTTGGAGGGAGCCGCTGATCACGAAGAACAGCTCCGTCGCCTTGGTGTGGAAGTGGGCGGGCGCCCCCACGGCTCCCTTCGCGAAGGTGGACCGGTAGCTGGTGAAGCTGCCGGCGGTGCTGTCGGAGTCGGCGAGCAGGGTGATCACACTGCTGGGGTCGGCGCAGGTCTCGGCCTCGGTGTTGCGGGTCAGCACCAGCTGTCCACCGGTCTCGGTGTTCGTCATGTCGGGTCCTTCCTGTTTCATGAGAGTAAGAGGGGGCGCAGGGAGTGGAGACGGCCGCCGGGGCTGCGCGGCGCAGGAGGTCCCTGCGGCATGCGGTGGGATTCAGCCGAAGATCGCGGCGGGTTCGCCGGTGTACCAGGTGTTGTCGATGCGAAGCCTGCGGATGACCCAGCGGTCGCCGTCGCGGACCAGGTCGACGTCGTAAGGGTTCTTCAGGAGCGCGTGTGTGCCCCGGTCGGTGATGAGCAGGTGCTGGGCTTCCACCAGGGCCGTGAGCCGCGCGGTGTCGCCATCGACGGCGATCCGCGGGTTGGTGATCTGGTGTGTGGTGTCCACCCGGCCGCTGAACATGGCCAGAATGGTGGTGACGATGGTGTCGCGCCCGGACATCAGCGGCGGCTCGGCCCCCCACTTGGAGGCGGCCGGGCGGAAGTCCAGCTCGGCGTCGACGGCGAACGCCGAGGCGAACAGCTCCTTGTCCTTCAAGTCCTGGCCCAGGCCGAAGCGGTAGAGCGCGTCGGTGATCTCCATCCGGTCCCTGAGTTCTGCGACGACCGCGGCGGTCTCGTGCGCAGGGGCGGTCAGGGCGCGCTCGTGCGTGACGTACATGATGTTCTCCTGTGCGGGTGAGGTGAGGCCCTCCCGGGGCTTGGCTCATATCCTGCTGAGGCCCGGACGGGGCATCAACGCGCGTCTGCGGAACGACCGTGAAGCCTCGGTTAACGATGGGAGGGTGCGGGATGCTGGAGCCGCGCGAACTGGAGACGTTCCTGACGCTCGCCGAGGTGCTGCACTTCGGCCGTACCGCCGAGCGCTTGCACGTCTCCACAGCCCGGGTCAGCCAGACCATCGCCAAGATGGAGCGCCGTATCGGCGTCCCTTTGTTCAACCGCACCAGCCGTCGGGTGGAGCTGTCCCTGAGAGGACAGCAGTTGTATGACGAGATACGCCCCGCCTGGACCACGATCACCGAAGCCTACGAGCGGGCCGTCGAAGCCGGGAAGGGGCTGAGCGGACTGTTGCGGGTCGCCTTCACCGGGCCTGCGGCGGGCCAGCTACTGGTCGGAGCCACCCAGGTGTTCCGCACCCGGCATCCCGACTGCGCAGTCCGGATCAACGAGGCGCATCTGCCGCAGGTGCTGCCCCGGCTGCACGACGGTGAGGCGGACATCGCCCTGACCTGCTTTCCTCTGCACGAGGAGGGCATCGTGATGGGGCCGGTCCTGGTGCGGGAAGCGCGCATGCTCGCCGTGCCGCAAGGGCATCCGTTCGCCCGCCGCGCGACCGTCTCCGTGGAAGACCTGGCTCGCGTCACCCTGCTGCAGGTTCCCGAAACGCTGCCGGAATCCCTGCGCCGGGACCGGGCGCCGCGCCGGACCCCCGGCGGCCGACCGATAGCACCGGGTCCGTCGGCCATGACGTTCAACGAGATGCTGACACTCGTGGGTGCCGGAGAGGGGGCTCTGGTCGTCGGAGCCCACGCGAGGCGTTACTTCGCCCGCCCCGATGTCGCCTATGTCCCCTTCGAGGACGCCGCGCCAGTGGACTGGGGCTTGGTGTGGTCCGCCGGCGGTGCGACAGCCCGCACTCGCGCCTTCAACGAGGCAGCGCTCAGCCTGGTACAGGCGCCTGCGTCGGACCTCTGAGCTCACCAGCGGCCCGCACACGGCCGGGCAGAGCGTGCCGGCACCGTGACGACGACCCGCCGGGCCCGGCACTCCGGGCGGAGCCCGGGCGGCGAGTCGGTCCTCTCGCCGTGCTCCGTGGACGCATGAGCGCGGAGCGTATTTCTACTCCAGCAGCTTTTCCCTGGTGCAGTAACTTGCCAACGCCCCCTGGAAACGACCAGCTGCCGCAGAGCAGGACGAACGGAGGATCACTCATGCCCCGAGAGGCGCCGTACCTCGCGGTCGCCGACGTGCTGCGCGCGCGGGTTCTCTCAGGGGAGTGGGGGATCGGGGAGCGCCTGCCGTCCCGGGCTCGGCTTGCGGTGGAGTACGGGGTCGGACGCAACGTCGTACAGAGGGCCATGGACCGCTTGGTCCTCGAAGGTCTCCTCGAAGGCCGCGCCGGCTCGGGCACCTACATCCGCAGGCCGCGAGAGCGCCTCCGGCTGGTCCGCTCGCGGCACCGCGAACGCCGGGAAGGTTCCCTTCCTTGGCAGGACAGGAGGGAGCGGGGCAGGGCCGACACCTGGGATGCACAGAGTGAGGTCCGAGTCGCAGCTCCCGAGCCGATCGCCGAGCGGCTCGCCATCAGCCCCGCGGACCTCTGCGTCCGTACGCATTACGAGTTCCTCGCCGACGGGCAGCCTGTCCAGCTTTCCGAATCCTGGGAGCCGATGGCAATCACGGACGGAACGCCGATTGTGCTGCCCGAGACGGGTCCCCTGGCGGGCAAGGGCGTGATCGAGCGCATGCGTTCCATCGGTGTGGTCGTCTCGACCGTGGTCGAGGTGCCGCGCCCGGCTCGTGCCACCCAGGTGCAGGCGAATCTCCTGGGGATCAGCATGGGGGACCTCGTGCTGCAGATCGAGCGGACCATCTTCGACACGGACGGACGTCCGGTGGAGACCGCCGACATGGTCATTCCGGACCGGTGCCGGGAAGTGGTCTACGAGTTCGGAGTCGACCGCCCGTAGCCGTTGAAGCCAGCAAGGACACATCGCCCCTTCGACAGCAGGGAACCCCATGGCGAAACCACCCGGGCCTGGCCTCTTGCGCGATCGGGACTTCGGTCGATTGTTCGCCGCCACTGCGCTGGGTCAGCTGGGTGACCGCATCATCTTCCTGGCCTTGCCCCTGGTTGCCATCGTGGCATTGCACGCCGACGAGTTCCAGGTGGGCCTACTGACCGCGGTGACTTCGGCAGGATCGCTACTGGTCGGGTTGCCGGCGGGCGCATGGGTGGACCGCATGCGGAAGCGATCGGTGATGATCTGCGCTGATTTTGCTCGCGCGCTGCTCCTCCTGACGATTCCTGCGGCGTGGTGGGCGGGCCTTCTCACCATGTGGTGGCTCTGTGCAGTCGCCCTGGCTCATGGAGTGCTGACCGTCTTCTTCGACGTTGCGTACGTCAGCTATCTCCCGCACTTGGTGGGACGGGGCAGGCTCGTGGAAGGGAACTCGAAACTGTCGGCCATACGGTCGGTGACCAGCATCAGCGGGCCGACGGCGGCGGGGCCGCTGGTCGGCCTGGTCGGAGCTCCTGCGACGCTTCTGGTGAGTTCGGCCGGGATGGCCATATCGGGGCTGCTCGCGATCACCATCAGGAAACGCGAGGAGAAGCCCGAGCCGAGCGATCGTCCGCGATTGGCTGGTGAAATCAGGGAGGGTCTGAAGTTCGTCGCCGAGCACCCCGCCCTCAGAGCGATCATGCTGGGGGATGCGGTATTCAATCTCTTCCTGGTGATGTATCAGACCATGCTGCTGGTCTTCTTGGAGCGGGAGATCGGTCTCCAGCCCTTTGAGATCGGAATCATCTTCTCAGGGATGGGTTGCGGTGCCTTGCTGGGCGCGCTCTTGGCGACCAGGGCCTCCGGGCGGGTCGGTCAAGGACCGGTCATCTGGCTGGCGTCACTGGTCACCTGTCCGTTGACCGCGTTCATGCCGTTGGCCCGAGCGGGTTGGAGCGTGTATGCGGCTGCGATCGGACTCGCGGCTCTGTCACTGGGGGGAGTCGTCCGTGTGGTGGCTCAGTCGAGCTTCCAGCAGGCCCTGACGCCGGATCGGCTTCTGGGCCGGATGAGCGCAACAGCTCGGTTCGTTTCCTGGGGCGGTATTCCTCTCGGTGGGCTGCTGGGCGGAGCCTCGGGCTCCGTGTTCGGACCGGCAGCCACTCTGTGGATCGGTGCGGCGGGTATGACACTGAGTGTCCTTCCGAACGTCCTGTCACCGCTCCGGACGATGCGGACGGTGTCCACGGATGAGGCCCCCGGGTTCGCGCCCGAGAGAGCGGACTGCGCATCGCGCCCGGGCGGTGCCGGGCCGCCGGCGCCGCGCCGGGCTTCACGGGACCGCGGGCTGTGCCTCCGAGTGGAGGTGCGTGCCGATCCGCAGAAATGCCTGGACGAACGGGACGACCGGCACGGCGGAGGAGATCACCTGGGAACCGAAGTGGACGACGACGAGGTCGAGCCCCGGTGAGACGAACAGCCGCTGGCCGTGGATTCCGCTGGCCATGTACGAGCCGTAGGGGTCGTTCGGGATCCACCACAGGTCGTGGTACGACAGCGTGGCCGGCGAGGTCGGGGGCGCACCGGGGAAACGCACACGGCGCGGGTAGCCGTCGGGGACGCCGCTGACGATGGCCGTGGCCACGGCCTCGGGCACCACCTGCCGGTCACCGACCGCTCCGCCGCAGCGCAGCATCTCGCCGAGGCGGGCGACGTCACGCGCTGTGGCACTGAAGCCCCCGCTCGCCGCCTCGACGCCGTCCCCGTCGAGGATGTAGTAAGCGTCCTCCTCCGCCCCGATCCGGGACCAGAGGAGTTCGCCGACCAGGGCCGAGATGCTCGTACCGGAGACCCGGCGGAGGACTTCGGCGAGGGCCTCGACATTGCCGTTCTCGTAACAGAAGTCCGTTCCGGGCGCACCCGCGGCGCGAGCCGTGAGGAGGTGCTCGCGGATGGTGGCCGGTCCGTGGTAGCCGAAGGGGCGCAACCGGGGGGACAGTACGGCGAAGTACCGCTGCGCCTCGATGGCCTTGTCGAAGTGCCGGCCTGCGTAGGAGACCTGGGTGCCCATGTGGAGCAGGTCCTCGATCCGGGCCTCGCCGAAGGCCGTTCCCGCGAGTTCGGGGACGTAGGCGGACGTCCGGACGGTGCGGTCCAGGTGCCCCTGGTGGGCCAGGACCGCCGCGACCAGGCCGATGTAGGACTTCGCCGCCGATGCGTTGAAGTGCGGGGTGTGCCCTTCGGTGCCGTGCAGATACCTCTCGTACACCACGGAGCCGCGATGCAGGACCAGAAAGGCGTCAGTCTGCGCGGCGGCGAACAGGTCCGGCAGCGTGAACGCGGCACCGCCGTTCAGTCCGAGGGGCAGCGTGTCGAGCGCGTGCGTGCCGAGGCCGGGAACGGCGGACCTTCCGGGCAGGTTGCGGGGCCGGTCAGAGCCGCGCCAGACCCTGCGGCTCGGTGAGAGCTCGCGGCCGGAGGCCGTGAAACGGCGAATCCAGGCGGGGTCCGTGTAGCCGCGCGCCCACGCGAGGTCACTCAGTGGGGCCGTCTCGGTCATGTGTCGCTCCGTCCGTCTGCGGCAAGGGGCTGCAAGATCTCAAACATGCTTCTCGGTACCGTACACATGGTTCAGTTTTGGGAACAGAGGTCATTTACGGCCGGGTGAACTCGTTGACGCGCAGGCGGCCGGAAGCTACGTTTCCAAATGAAGCGATCGATATCAGACAGGCAGTCCGGAAAGCTGGCGTGGCTGTCGCGCATCCCGCCGCGGACGACGCGAGCTCCGGGCGCACCCTGCTCCCCGCCTCCTCCGCACCCCTTCATCCCGAGCCGCTGGAGTGTGCCTCATGGTCGAACCGCCCTCGTCCGCCCCACCTCTCGACACGGCCGTCGGCCCCGTCGACGCCCAGGGGGCACCACCGCGTCCCGCGTTCGATCGGCGGCACGCATGGCTGATCGCCGCGATGATCGTCTCGTTCATGCTCATCAATTACGCGGACAAGTCCGTGCTGGGGCTCGCGGCCGTACCGATCATGGATGAGCTCGGGATCAGCAACAGCACGTACGGGATGATCTCCAGCTCGTTCTCGCTGCTGTTCAGCCTGTCGGGGCTGATCGTCGGCTTCGCCTCGGCCCGCCTCTCCAGCCGGGTCCTGCTCTTCGCCATGGCCGCCCTGTGGGCGGTGGCCCAACTGCCGGTGCTCGTCGTGGCGTCGGTGCCCGCGCTGGTGGCCGGGCGCGTACTGCTCGGGGCCGCCGAAGGGCCGGCGGCGTCGATGTCGATGCACGCGCTGTACAAGTGGTTCCCGGCGGACCGCCGCGGTCTGCCGTCGGCCCTGCAGATCAGCGGGGCCGCCCTGGGCACGCTGGTCGCGGCTCCGGTGGTCACCTGGCTGATCACGAGCTTCGGCTGGCGCTCGGCGTTCGTGGTCCTCGCGGTGGCGAGTGCGCTGTGGAGCCTGGTCTGGTGGCGGGTGGGGCACGACGGGCCGCACGGCGGCGAGGCCGCACCGGGCGGACATCGGGCCGTCGGTGCTCCGGCTTCCGCGCCCCCGCCCACACCCGGCGGGGGCGGACCTCGGACTGCGGGTACCCCGGGCGCTGAAACCGCGCGCGCCTCGGAGCGACTGCCGTACCGGCGGCTCCTGCTCAACGGCACGGTGCTCGGGTCGATCGTCGCCGCCTTCGGGGCGTCCTGGGCGCTGGCGTTGAGCCACGCCTGGCTCCCCGCCTACCTGCGCACGGAACTCGGAATGACCCCCGGGGGAGGCGCGACGGTCATCAGTGCCATCTCCGCGTTCAGCCTCGTGCTGCTGCTCTCCATACCCGTACTGGTGGACCTCCTCCGCCGCCGGGGGCGATCGAGCCGCTGGTCGACGGCGGTCCCGCAAGGCGTCGCCGTGGCCGTCGCGGCGCTGGCCATGGCAGCCCTCCCGTTCGTCGACGGCCGGGGGGCCCACCTCGCGCTGCTCGCCCTGGCGTTCGGCGGTCACGCCATCGTCTTCCCGCTGCACTACATGACCGTTTCGGCCGTGGTCCCGGCGGTCCAGCGCGGTGCCGTGTTCGGTGTCGTCGCCGCGGCCGGAACCCTGCCGGGACTGGTCTCCCCGTATCTGACCGGGCACCTGCTGGACTTCGCCGCCTCGCGGAGCGCCGGCTACACCCAGGCCTACCTGCTGTCCGCCGCCGTCATGCTCGTCTGCGCCGTGGCCGCCCTGATCGCCATCCGGCCGGAGCAGGACGCGCGGCGGCTGAGGCTGGGCTGACCGCCCCCGGACGGCCGCGAGGTGCCGGAATCCCGCGGCCGCCCGGGGCTCAGGCCGGGCGGGTGAAGCCGCTGGCCCAGTACCGGCCGTGCAGGGCGAGGTCGAGCAGCATCCGGACGACCTCCTCGTCGGGCAGCGACGGGACGTCCTGCTCCACCCACCAGCGCAGCACGGCGATCTGCTCCCCGACCCAGACGCGGGCCAGCAGTTCAGGGTCGATGCGCGGCTGCACGGCGTTGCGTTCCGCTCGGGCGCGGAACTCCTCGGCCGTCGCCCGGGCAAGGGCGTCCATGAACATCTGCAGCGGCTTGCCGTCGCCCTCGCCCCGCAGCACGATCCGGTACCGGTCGCGCTCCTCGCGGGCGTGCCGCAGCATCTCCAGGACCGGCCTGCCGGTGAAGCCGACCTCGCTGTCGGCGACGACGGGCTCGATCCGGGTGGCGAGCCCGGCCAGGAGGTCCGCCGTCACGCGGGCGAACAGGTCCTCCTTGTCGCGGCAGTGCGCGTAGAAGGTCGCGCGGGCCACGTCCGCCCGCTCGGTGATGTCCTCGACGGTCAACGCGGTGAAACCGCGCTCCAGCACCAGCTCCACCAGGGCAGTCCCCAGGGCGCGGCGTGACCGCCTCGTCCGTCTGTCCTCGGCCACGAAGCCACCTTTCCTCGATCGTGACGCTGCGAGCGCGCCCAGTCTAGAAGACTCTTGACACTTCTTACTTTACTGAACAAGCTGTCTGTAAATGAATTGACTGTGCATCTTCTGTTCCCTTGGAGTACGGCTTCATGAACCTCGGCACCTATCTCTCACGCAGCGCCCGCTACTGGCCCGAGGCCCCCGCCCTCGTGTGCGGGGAGCGTTCCTGGTCCTTCGCCGAGCTGGAGTCCTCGGCGAACCGCCTCGCCTCCGCCCTCGCCGCGCGCGGTCTTCGCCCCGGTGATGTGGTGGCCTCCCTCGCATGGAACCGCGGGGAACTGGTGGAGACCGAGTTCGCCCTGTACAAGGCAGGATTGACCCGCGCACCGATCAACGCGCGCCTCGGGCGGAGCGAGATCGCGCACATCCTGCGCTACGCCTCCGTACGCGCCCTGGTCTACGACGCGGCACACCGCGAGGACGCCCTCGCCGCGATCGCCGCGGCCGGCGACGACTGCCTGGCCGTACCGCTCGACGAGGAACCGGACGGGAACGTCCCGCCCGGAGCGCCGGCCGTCACCTACTCCACCCTGCTCGCCGAAGGTGACGCGGGCCCCTTCCTGGTGGACGTGGACGAGAACGAACCCTGTGTCCTGAACTTCACCTCAGGGTCCACCGGAGCGCTGAAGGCCGCGGTGCAGACCGTCGGCAACCGGCTCGCGAACATGCGCAAGCTGCTGATGTCCGACGAGTCACGGCCACGGCCCGGCACGCGCTACCTCGCCTGCGGGCCCATCACCCACGCCACCGGAATGGGTCTCCTGGCCGGCGTGTTCGGCGGCTCCACGACGTACGTCCTCCCCGCCTGGACCCCTGAGAGCTTTCTGGAGGCGGTCGAGAGGGAGCGCATCACCGCCACCTTCCTCGTCCCCGCCATGGTGAACATGGTGCTCGCCCACCCCTCTGCCGGGCACCGTGATCTGTCCTCCCTGACGAGCGTGCGGATCGGCGGCGCGCCCATCTCACCGCAGCGCCTGCGTGACGCGGTGAAGCTCTTCGGGCCCGTCGTCGCCCAGGGATACGGGCTCGGGGAGACCACCAGCGTGGTCGCCGGTCTGAGCGCCGGGGAGATCGCCCACGCCGTCGAGGAGGACCATGAGTTGCTCCAGTCGTGCGGCCGGGCCTCCTACGACACCGAGGTGCGCGTCGTCGACGAGGAGGGCCGTGAGCTCGGCCCGCGCGAGGTCGGCGAAGTCATCGTGCGCGGCCCGGACTGTGTGCGCGAGTACTGGAAGGAGCCCGAGCTCTCGGCGGAGACGTTCCGCGAGGGCTGGGTGCACACCGGTGACCTCGCCTGGATGCGGGAGGACGGCTATCTCTTCATCGTCGACCGCAAGAAGGACATGATCATCTCGGGCGGTTTCAACATCTACTGCACCGAGGTCGAGGCCGCCCTCTACGAGCACCCCGCCGTCCAGGAGGCCTGCGTCGTCGGCGTGCCGGACGACACCTGGGGCGAGGCGGTCAGGGCCGTCGTCGTCCAGGGCCCCGGTGACACCGGCGTGACCGCCGACGAGCTGATCGCCTTCTGCGCCGGCCGCCTCGACCGCTTCAAGAAGCCCCGGGCCGTCGACTTCGTGGCCGAGCTGCCGCACAACCGCAACGGAAAGCTCGACCGCAAGGCCGTGCGCGAACCGTACTGGGCGACCGCCTCCCGCCGCGTCAACTGACCGCCATCGCCCGTCCGTTCCTCCTGGAGCTCCCGTGACCTTCTCCCTGCGTCCCACCTACGACGACCCGCGCACGGCCGAACTCGTCGACCGCCTGCGCGGCTACCTCGACGGCGAACTCGCCGACTACGAACGCGAGCGCGGCATCACCCCGATGGGGCGTCTGACCCGCGCCGATCTCGAACCGGTCTGGCGCCGCAGCCGTGACCTCGGCTTCTACGGCATCCACCTGCCCGAGGAGTACGGCGGGCAGAACCTCACGTACACCCAGCTCGCCGCCCTGAAGGAGGAGCTCGGCGCCAGTGGACGCGTCCTGTCGCACTGCGTGCTGGGCGACATGGGCGGCCCGCTGCGCGCGGGCGACATCCTCAAGTACGCCACCCGGCACCAGCTGGACACCTACCTGCTGCCGCTGATCCGCGGCGAGCGGGCGTGCTGCTTCTCCCTCACGGAGACCGACGCCGGGTCCGACGTCCGCTCCATGCGCACGGTCGCCACCCGGGACGGCGAGGGCTACCGCCTGTCCGGGCACAAGGTCTTCTCCTCCGCCGGCCCGTTCGCCGACTTCGCGATCGTCGTCGCCCGTATGGCGGGCACCGGTGAACTGCCGGACGACAAGCCCCGGTTCTCGGCCTTCCTGGTGGACCTCGACAGCCCCGGCTGCCGTGTCGAGGACGGCGCGACGCCGATGTCCGGTGAGCACATCGAGAGCGACATCATCCTGGACGACTGCTGGGTCCCGGCCGCCAACCTGCTCGGTGAGGAGGGCAAGGGGATGCGCATCGCACTCGGCAGGGTCACCACGAACCGGCTGCTGCACTGCCCCAGTGTCCTCGGCGCCACCCGCCGCGCCCTGGACCTGACGCTGAACCGGGCCCGGACCCGCATGGTCGCGGGAGGGCAGCCGCTTCTCATGCTCCAGGCCATCCAGCACCGGGTCGCCGACATGGCGACCGGCCTGTACGCCGCACGTTCCATGACGTACGCGGCGCTCGCGGCCCTCGACGAGGGCCGCGAGGTCCACACCGAGGCGTTCATGTGCAAGCTCTTCGTCGCCGAGTCCGCCTTCCGCATCCTCGACGAGGCGGTGCAGATCCACGGCAAGGAAGGGCTCACGCAGGGCAACGAGATCGAATTCCTCTTCCGCAAGATCCGGATGTTCCGCGTACTGACCGGCACCTCGGAGATCCAGCGCAACGGCATCGCCAAGCTGCTGGCCCTGCACCACTGACACCCGCCGCAGCGGAAGGTGTCCGCCCCCTCGTTCGCACTTCCGGTCATGCCGTTCCGGACGCCCGGGAAAGGTCTTCCACCCATGACACCGATGAACAGGCGCGGCTTCGCCGCAGCCACGGCGGGCGCCGCCGCCGCAGCCGTCTCGCTCAACCCCGTCACCGCACGGGCGACTTCAGGTCACCGCCCGCAGGGGACCCCGACGCCGACGCGTACGGACGGCCTCCCCTACGACGACACCACCGACTTCGACGACGCGCGCCGTGGGTTCGTCGCCGCGTTCACGGGCGGCCCGATCACCACCGCGGACGGCAGGACCGCCTGGGATCCGGAGAGGTACGGCTTCCTCGACGAGGCCGGGGGCCGGGTTCCCGACACCGTGGACCCCCGCCTGTGGCGGCAGGCCCGGCTCCTGTCGCACCAGGGCCTCTACCGGGTCACCGACCGCATCTACCAGGTCAGGGGTTTGGACCTGTCCAACATGACGATCGTCGAGGGCGACACCGGTGTCATCGTCATCGACCCGCTGATCTCCGCCGAGACGGCCGCCGCGGCCCTGCGCCTCTACCGCGACCACCGCGGCGAACGCCCCGTCCGCGCGATGATCTACACCCATCCGCACGTCGACCACTTCGGCGGCTGCAGGGGGGTGCTTCCGGACGGTCCCGGGGACGTCCCCGTCGTGGCGCCCAGCGGGTTCATGGAGCACGCCGTCAGCGAGAACGTCTATGCCGGCCCTGCCATGTCCCGGCGCTCCTCGTACATGTACGGCGCCGGACTGCCCACCGGTGTGACGTCCCAGGTCGGCTGCGGTCTCGGTCTGACCGTCTCGCTGGGCACGGTCGGTCTCATCCCTCCCACCCACTCCGTCGGTGCCACGGGTGAGGAGATGACGCTCGACGGGGTCCGGATCCGTTTCCAGATGACTCCCGGAACCGAGTGCCAGGAAGAGATGAACTTCCTCTTCCCCGATCTCCGCGCCGTCTGCATGGCGGAGAACGCCACCCACACCATGCACAACATCGTGACCCTGCGCGGAGCCCAGGTACGCGACGCGCACGCCTGGGCCGGCTACCTCACCGAATCGATCGGCCTCTACACCGGCGCCGCCGACGTCGCGTTCGCCTCCCACCACTGGCCCACCTGGGGCAACGACGACATCGTCGAGCTGCTCACGCACCAGCGGGACCTCTACGGCTACGTCCACGACCAGACGGTCAGGCAGATGAACCAGGGCCTGACCGGCACCGAGATCGCCGAGACCTTCCAGCTGCCGCCCCAACTCGAAGGCGTCTGGGCCAACCGCGGCTACTACGGCTCCCTGAGCCACAACGTCAAAGCCGTCTACCAGCGCTACATGGGCTGGTTCGACGGCAACCCCGCACACCTGTGGGAGCACCCTCCGGTCGAGGAGGCCCACCGCTGGGTGGAGACCCTGGGCGGCCAGGCCGCGGTCCGCGCCCGAGCCCGTCACTACGCGGAACGCGGCGACGTCCGGTTCGCCGTCACCCTGCTCAACCACGCCGTATTCGACGACCCGGAGGACAAGCGGACCCGCCGCGATCTGGCGGCCCTGTACACCCGCCTGGGGCACACCGTCGAGAACGCGGTCTGGCGGAACTTCTATCTCACGGGCGCGCGGGAACTGACCCACGGCGTCATCACCGGCACCAGTGCCACCATCGGCCCCGACATGCACCAGGCCCTGACGGTCGATCAGCTCATCGACGGACTCGCCGTCCGTGTGAACGGGCCGAAGGCATGGTCCCTCGACCTCACGATCGACTGGCACATCGGCGAGGACCGCCGGCGTCTCCGTCTCGCGAACGGACTCCTCACCCGGACCACCGGCCCCCATCCGTCCGACGAGGTGGGCCTCACCATGACGATGACCAAGGCCCAGCTCCTGCGCATGCTCGCGGGCAAGGGAGTGGACGGCATCACCATGGAGGGTGACGCGGGTCTGCTGACCCGGCTGATGTCGGTCCTGGACAAGCCGGACAAGACGTTCGCGATCGTCACTCCCTGAGGGCCGGCCCTTTCGGGCGGCGATGTATGCGATCTTGCTGGGGACGAGTCGGGCCCTCCCCGCGGTGGTGCACCGCGGGGAGGGATGCCCGGCGTCCCGGAACGGGCATTGGCCTGTCAGGCCGTCAGGTGCTTGGCGCGGGCGGTGAGGCGTTCCCAGTTGCGGTGGCCGATGTCGGCCTTCTGCTCATCGGTGAAGGGCGAGTTCTCCAGGAAGGACCGGGCTTCACCGTTGCTGGTGTCGACGTAGGGAAAGCCGCCGGGACGGAAGCCGTAGGTGAAGGGGTAGTCGGTGGAGTACAGCATTCGGTCGGTTCCCATCACCTCGGCGGTCCAGCGCAGGTAGCGGGGGCTGTTGGTGCCGCTGCCGGCGACCCAGAAGTTGTTCTTGAAGTAGTCCGCCAGGGGCTGGCGCAGGCGGCCTGCCTCGCCGAAGAAACCGGTGTGGTCGAGGTAGAACATCACGACCTCGCCCCAGTGCCCCGCGATCACCTGCAGGTCGGGGAACCGGTCGAAGACCCCCGAGAAGATCATGCGCAGATACTGGATACCGAGGTCGTAGTACCAGCCGAGCCCGGCACCGGCCAGCACGGCGCCCATGGGCTCGGGCAGGCCGGAGTAGTAGGCGTCGATGACGGGCTGGACCGGTGTCTGAGGGTGGAAGTGCAGCGGCACGGCCAGACGCTCGGCCATCGCGTACAGCTCGTCGTTGTCCGGGTGGTCGGCCGGCTTGTCCCCGGTGCGGCCGTACAGCATGGCCCCGGGAAAGCCCAGCTCGCACACGGTGCGCTCCAGCTCGGCCGCGGCCGCAGCCGGCGACTGGGTGGGAATCGCGGCGAACGCCTGGAAGCGGTCGGGCCAGGAGGCGACGATCGCCGCAAGCTGGTCGTTGGCCTCGCGCGCCACCTCCACGGCATCGGCCTCCGGCAGGTCCTGCACGCCCGGGGAGGACAAGGACAGCACAGCGACGTCAATGCCCTGGTCGTCCATGTGGGCCAGCCGTTGCTCGCCGACCTCGTGCAGGTTCTTCGCGATCGGGCTGTCCCCGAAGCCACGCGAGAAGATCTGCGGCGATCCGACCCGCTGGTACGCCTCGTAGACGGCCGGCACGATGACGGTCTCTTCCACCCCGATGATCCTCAAACGGTCGGACATGACAGCTCCCCTTGGTGTTATCGCTGAGACCGCGCTTGCGGTATCGATGATATACGCACTGGAAGCAGGAAGCTGATATCAGCGATATCGCGCTCCTGTACGTGGAAGAGGGATTCGCCGCCCAGATCGTCCGTGCCACCGCCAGTGGCGCCGCCCTGACCTGGCAGTCCGTCCCCGAGCGCGACCGAGGCCCTGCGCTCCTTGTCGCTCTGCGCGACTCGCTGATCACCACCATCGCCACCCGGGACCCGGGGTGGAGGAACCAGGGTCGGGCGGCGCTGCCCGCGCCCTGCTTGCAGCGCCGCCCGGTCAGAAGACCCTCAGCCAGGCCGAACAGGAACTCCCGACGGCATGGCTCCAGCGGCTGCCCGCGTAGGGCACGCCCCATGGCCGGCCGGCCTCAAGCCGATGATCGTCGGCCTTCCGGAGGCACCCGCGTACGCGCTGCCCCTCGGTCTGAGCGTTCACGCGGCGGCAGCAACCCGGCCCCACCGCGCCGGATTCGCGTCGGGCGAGCACCTCTCGGTCAGGCGTGGCCGGCTTGCCGGGCGGTTCCTTGGAGGGGGTGGATCGAAGCTACTCGCCTTGCGGCGATGGCTTCGGCGTGGGCAGACCTCTCAGCACGTCGCGGACGGTGAATCGCCCGAGTTCGGTCGTCATCGCATCGGCGACCGTTCGGTCGAGCGTGTCCAGGCTCTCCTGTACGGTGCGGCCCACCGCGCAGGTCGGGGCGGGCTCGTGCCGACCGAGGACCTGGTCGTTTCCCTGGAGCAACGACCAGACGCGGTCGAGCCGGATGTCCGCGGCATCCATGGTGAGCTGCCAGCCCCCGTGGACGCCGGGCCGTGACCGCACCAGCCCTGCGCCGCGCAGCGGACCGAGCACGCGCCGTACGTAGACGGCGTTGACGTTGGTGCTCTCGGAGAGCTCCTCGGAGCTCACGGTGCGGCCCTCCGTGACGTCGGCCAGATAGGTCAGTACGTGAACGGCGACGGCGAACTGGGTGTTGGTGGAGCGGGCCATACGACCATCTTGCCATTCCGTAGCCATCATGACTACGATTTGAATCGTAACTTTGATGACTACAGATTGGTGAGACGGGATGATCGGCATCACCGGTGCCTCCGGCCCCCTCGGACGCGCCACCGCCGAACTGGTGCTGCGGGCCCTCGATCCGCGTGAGGTCGTCCTCACGACGCGCACGCCCGATGCTCTCGCCGACCTCGCACACCGCGGGGCGCGGGTGCGACAGGCAGACTTCGGTGATCCTCGCAGCGCAGCGGCCGCGTTCGCCGGTGTCGATCGGCTCCTGCTCATATCCACCGACGCGGTGGGTTCCCGGCTCGACCAGCAGCGGGCAGCCATCGCGGCGGCGGCCGAAGCGGGGGTCGCGCACATCGCGTACACCTCCGTCCCCGAGCCGGTGCCCGCCAACCCCGCCGTGGTGGTCGCCGACCACGCCGGTACGGAACAGGCGCTGCGGGAGAGCGGACTGCGATGGACCATGCTGCGCAACAACCTGTACGCGCACCTGTAAAGCTCTGTGATCGAACAGGCCATCGCCACGGGCCGGCTGGTGACCAACAGCGGTGGCGGCGCGGCGGCCTACGTCACGCGGGAGGACTGCGCGGCGGCTGCGGCGGTCCTCACCCGGGACGGGTACGAGAACCGGACCCTGGACATCACCGGACCGGCGGCGCTCACCGCCCGCGACCTGGCGGAACTCGCGTGTGAGATCGGCGGACGCGACGTCGAACTCGTCGACGTCGACGATCACGCGTTCGCCACCCGTCTCGAAGAAGTCGGTCTGCCGGACCCGGTGTCAGAACTGCTCACCTCGTTCGGCGCGTCAACGCGCGGCGGGTTCCTCGCCCACGTCAGCAGCGCGGTGGGCGACTTGACCGGTCGCGAGCCGACATCCCTCGCAGACGCGGTGCGCGCCACCCCGAAGTCCTGACCCGGCGGCAACGGAGGACGCGGCGGCTACCCGGGCCGGGAGGACTGCCGAAGGGCCACGTGCCGCGCCTGCGCCCGCATGGGGCGTGGCGCGGCGCAGACCTGAGGTACGGCGCTGTCGCGGGACCGTGCTCTGGTCGGCCCCGTGCTCGCCAACCCCTGGCGGCCGCCCTGAGGTTCGCCTACTCCTCAGTGGCCCGGTTCGTTCTGCAGAGCCCGTACGCCCTCGTTCCTCGCTCGTCGGGCGCTTCGGGCGGCCCCTTCCGCCGGGGTCGCCCACCTGGGACCGGTGCTCCGAACGCGCCCGTGCTGGTCCCACGGCACCTGCCGACAGGGCAGGACCCCTTACCGGCACGAGCGGCGATCAGCCGCACAAGGAGGATTCCATGACCACAAACACCAACACCGTCACTGACATTTTGCACCTGCGTCGCCTCGGGTGGGCGGGCATCGAGATCGCGCTGGGCGACACACTTCTGCTGATCGACCCGCTCGAGAGCACCGCTCCGCTCGCACCCGTCATGGGCCTGCCCCGGCGACCGCTGCCGCCTGTCGACGCCCCGGCGGGAACACATGCCCTCATCACACATGTGCACCCCGACCATTACGACCGGGAGCTGATCGCACGCCTCGCTGTTTCGGGGACCATCGGCTGCCACACTCCCACCGCCGCGGCGCTGGCGGAGGACGGCATCGCGGCCGAGGCGCAGGAACTGGGGGAGTCGCGTCACATCGGTGGGCTGACCGTCACCCCCGTCGCGTCGCTGGACTGGCGCGGCAGCGACTGCGACCAGGTCGCGTGGGTCGTGGAAGGGGCCGGGAGGCGGATCATCCACTGCGGGGACACCATGTGGCACGGCAACTGGTGGCAGATCGCCCGTGACCACGGCCCGTTCGACGTGGCGTTCCTGCCCGTCAACGGTGTGATCGCCAGGTTCGAGGGCTACGAGGCCAATGTGCCCGTCACCCTGACGCCCGAACAGGCCGTGGAAGCCGCGGCGGCTCTCGGCGCCACAGCAGCCTGCGCGATCCACTACGAACTGTTCGACAACCCTCCCGCGTACGCCGAACAGCCCGACATCGCTGAGAGGTTCGCCCGCGCCGCCCATGAGCGGGGTGTCACACCCCACCTCGTGGCCGATGGTGAACGCGTACCGCTCGACGACTGACCCCCTACGTCACCGGTGCTGCCCGAACGCGGTTTGATACGACGCGCTCATCGCGGTCCAAGTACCGGCGACGGTCGTCACGCCAGGAGAAGGAGCTGGGATCGGTGCCCCGGTTTGTGGTGGGCCGGGAGGGCGTCGGTGACGCCCCCGAGGGATCGGGCGCGGCCCTGCTCGACCAGGTGGCGGCCGTGCTCTGACCAGGCGTTGGCCTGTGTCGGCGCCATGGAGGATGCATCTTCGTACGCGAAGATGAGCCACACTTCACGGGTCGCCACGAGCCTTCCGCGCGGGGCTACCCTCCTTGACCTACCGGCCACCGCCCCGTCGTGAGCTTGCCGAGCAAGAACGGAGATGACCCTGTATGCCGCCAACCGGCGCAGACCGACGCACGCCGACAGCACTCATCGTCGGGGCCTCACGTGGCATCGGCCACGCGATGGCGGCCGAACTCCTCGACCGGGGATGGAGCGTCATCGGCACGGTCCGCGAAACCACCGCCCGAACAGCTCTGCACGATCTCGCGGAACAGTCCGGCGGGCTCGTTGATGTCGAGCACCTCGACATCAACGAGCCCGACCAGCTGGCGCCCCTGCACGACCGCCTCGCGCACCGCCGCATCGACCTGCTCCTTGTCAACGCCGGCACCACGAACCACGAGGAGACCCCGATCGGGGCGGTTCCGACATCGGACTTCGTCCAAGTGATGATCACCAACGCCCTCAGTCACATGCGCGTGATCGAAGCCCTCGAAGACCTCGTATCCCCTACCGGGCTGATCGGCGCGATGTCGTCCGGGCAGGGCAGCATCACGAACAACACGACCGCCGGCCGCGAGGTCTACCGCGGGAGCAAAGCGGCCCTGAACATGTTCATGCGCAGCTTCGCGATCCGGCAGTCGGAGACCCGGCGCGCTTTCGTCCTGCTGGCACCGGGCTGGATTCGCACCGCCCTCGGCGGGCCGGACGCACCGTTCACCACGCCGGGCGGCCCGACGGATCGCGTCCGTCGGCGCCGCACGCCGGCTCCGTTGAGGAGGCGCCCGATGCCACTACCGTGGCCGCCACCGAAGTCTCAGGGGCGCCCCTATGCATGTGCCCGAGGCCCGAGGGCCGGCGCTGTGGGACGGGGCGTTGTCCCACCTGGCCACTTCGGGCGGGGCACCGGCGGCGGCGCGGAGGGCTCGGGGACGCGGGGGTGCGCCCACCGTCAGTCCAGCAACGCGGTCGCCTCGACCTCCACCAGGACGTCCGGTTCGAAGAGGTGGTCGACGCCGATGAGGGAAGCCGGGGGCATCGGGAGCAGCAGCCCGACCTCCTCCGCGACGGCCTCCACCCCGGCCATGAACTCCCCGATCCGCTGGGGGTGCCATTGGGTCACGTAGAACGTCAGCCGGAGCACGTCCGCGAACGAGGCCCCGGCGCCGGCCAGGCCGAGCGCGGTGTTGCGCAGTGCCTGGGCGACCTGCCCCGCGAGGTCACCGGGCGTCGGACGCGTTCCGTCCGCCAGAAGGCCGACCTGCCCACTGATGTGGACCTGCCGAGTGCCGGTGCCGACGGCGACGTGATGGTACGGGGTGGGCTGCAGCATGCCCTGGGGAGTGAAGTGCTGAACCGACATGAGTGGTGCTCCTGTTCGCGTAAGGGTGTACGGGGGGTTCGGGTGTACGAATTGACGGCCCGATTCGGTATCTGGAAGATACTTAGTGTCCTAAAGGCACCTCAACGAGACCAGGTTTCGCCATGGATACCGCCGACCCCGCCGGCCTGCGCATCGACGCCCCCCACCGCGAACTTCTCGACCAGGTGCTGGACAAGTGGTCACTCGCCGTACTCAGCCACCTGTGCGAGCGCCCGAGCCGATTCAACGAGTTGCGCCGGGCGATTCCGGCCGTCACGCAGAAGTCCCTGACGGCGACCCTGCGCCGACTGGAGCGCAACGGCGTTGTCGAGCGCGAGGTGACCGCCACCCGACCGGTCGCGGTCACCTACCGCATCACCCCGCTCGGCAAGACCCTGCGCCACCCGGTGGAAGTCCTGCTCACCTGGGCAGACGCCCACCTGCCCGCGATCGAGAACGCCCGCCGAGCCTTCGACGACCAGCAGGACGACCCCGGTCCCACCACCGGCCACCGCGACGCCCGGCCGGGAACGCCGAATGGTTCGCCAGGCGAGCTGATGCGGTGAGTACTGAGCGTGTGTCTGGCCGGACGGGCCGACTACGATGCCCGGTCACACTGACTTGACTCACCGAAGTTCGACCGGCGAGGGTCCGTCTCGTCGATGTTCGACCTCCGGGCTGCGGGGCGAACGAAAGTCAGCGTGTTCATACGACAGGAATTCAGGGGTTCGGGCAGAGGGCCCATGAGGCGGGCGCCGTCGGGCGCTCTGACATGATCACCGGCTATGAGCGACCTCGCTTTCGACGCCCTGTTGTGCGACCTGGACAACGTCATCCGCTTCTACGACCTGGGCGAGGTGAACCGCCAGGAGCAAGCCGCAGGACTCCCTTCCGGCACCACCATGGAGATCGCGTTCGCCCCCGAGCGGGACCTGCCGCTGCTGCTCGGCCGGATCAGCCGAGCCCAGTGGGCCGCATCCATCGCCGACGCCCTGGCCACCAAGGTGCCCGCCCAGCAGGCAGCCGCTCTTGCCTCGGCGTTCGCCCACGCCCCCTCCCGCGCGGACCGGCAGGTGGTCGAGCTGATCCGGCGGGTCCGCCGTAGTGTCCCGGTCGTACTGGTCACCAACGCCACCGTGTGGCTCGACGACGACCTTGCTCAGCTCGGTCTCACCGACCTGGCCGACCACGTGGTCAACAGCTCCCGTGTCCACATCGCCAAGCCCGACGCCGAGATCTACAAGATCGCCGCTGAGCACGCAGGCGTCCCCGCCCACCGCTGTGCCTTCGTCGACGACAGCCAGACAAACGTCGACGCAGCCCGCCGGGCCGGCATGACTGCCGTGCTCTACCGCGACATCTCCGACCTACGCCATCTCGTCGCCCCGATCATGGACGAGGTGGACCCGTCTCTCGTGTAGGGAAGGCGCGTGCACCCGTTCCGGCCGACAGCCCCCGGCGGTGTGCCGGCGACCCGGGTGAAGCCGCTCGGGGCGGTAAAGATGGTCCGGCCCGCAGGCCGTCGCAGACCTCCGTCACGAACGTGCGGTACGACGGCTCCGGCAGCACGACGGCGTGCTTCTTCTCCAAGACCCGCGCTGCCTCCCAGTCGGCCGACGGCGCGGCCTCGGGTCGAGAGGCGAGGACGTTACGCAGGACGTGCAGCCCGGCCGGAGCGCAGGTTTCCGGCTCCATGTCGATCACCATGCAAGATCCGAAAGAGGTGGCCCGGAGACTGTCTCTTTGAAACGTTCGTGAGATCGTCTTGCTCGTGATCGAGTCCTGGGTGATCAAGGACGACAGCCCTGTGACCGTCTCGTCCGACGCGGTGCTGGAGGCTCTTCGGACGAGGATCGACAGCGGGCAGCTTGAGACGTGGTTGGCCAGTTCGTCCGGCCGGTCGCTGGCCTTCGTAACGAATACCGAGCGTGCGATGGTGATGCTGTTCGACGGCGAGGGTGATCCGGGCGAGCACGCCGTGGACCCCGGGGCTCGGGGAGCGAGCGACGGGTTCGTCCTCGCCAACGGACAGGATGACGAGTACCCGGACGAGGACACTGTTCCCATCGGTGAGGCGTTCAGGCTCGTTAAGCAGATCGTTGGCACGGGCTCTTGGCCGGCGGACGCGCGCTGGGCAGTCGATCGCTGACGGCGGTCTATCGCCGGGCCAGATGCGGATGCGGCGAGGTGGGGTGCGGCCTGGGTAGGCGGTGGCGAGCTTGTCGGTCCGCATGGCCAGGCCGCGCCACTGACCTCACACGTCTCGGCCCCGTCGCGGACCGCCCGAGTACCGGCGGTGCGTACGGGCGGTGCTCACGCCGACACGCCGTTCAGTGGCAGTTCCACCAACCCGTACGCCACCACCGCGAAGGCCATCGCGACCGCCAGAGCCATCAGGCGTTCGCGCCACGAGCGGCCCATGCAGGGGAGTACGGCGAGGAGGGCGAAACAGGCGGTGGCCTCAGCGGTGTAGTGGAGGGTCCAGGCGAAGTGGATGCCCTCCATGCCGAAGACCCCCGGCAGGGCGGCCAGCCCCGTGATCCGGCGGCCGGCGGTGCGGCCTTGGTGCCACCAGTAGCCGGCCATGCCCATGAGAGGTCCCGCAATACAAGCCAGAGCCAGCCAGACCAGTGGGAAGAGCAGGTCCCCCATGCCGTCGCGGCCGTACTCCGCATAGCCGTAGTAGCCGACTACGAGGCATGTCTCGGCCAGTAGCCCGGCCAGCACCGGTGCCAGGGCTGACCCGCGCCGGGTCAGCGCCCCCGCAGCGAAGGCGGCCACACACCACACGGCCCCCGAGTTCGCGATCTGGCCAGAACTGCCGGGGAGCCACCCCTGGGCCAGGTTGGTCAGAACTCCGAAGAGGAGCCCTCCGGCCCCCGCCAGCAGATGCGGAAGCAGCGGACGCGCCCCCACCTTGCGCTGCGCAGGCTCGGGCCGGGGCGCTGCGTATGTCATGCCTTGCCTTCCTCGGGGGCACCGGTCCGCGCACTATACACAATATGTATACACGGGATGTATATGCGCTCGCCCCTTGCTCCCTCGCCCCTCGCCCCTCGCCCCGTGCTCAGCGAAGCGTCAGGCTCCCAGCACCCGCGCGGCGCGCGCGGCCTCCAGCCACTCGGGGAACTCCCGCAGAAGCTGGTCGAACAGCTGATCGTCGTCGACGGCCCCCGGAGTACGGCCGGCGTGGAAGAAGCCGGCGTTGTCGACGACGCGACGGGCGGGAACGGCGAGGGTGTCGAGTTTGCGCAGGAACGCGAACTCGTTGTCCTGAGGATCACCGAACCCGATGAACTGCCAGAACAGCGGCAGCCGGGCCGCTTTGCAGAGATATCGCTCAGCGGCGAACCTGCTGGTCGGCCCGCCATCGGTTTGGAAGACGACCAGGGCCGGGGCGCTGCTGCCGGAAGCCAGGTAGTGGTCTATGACCGCGTCCATCGCCCAGTGGTAGTTCGTACGGCCCATATGGCCGAGGCCCTCGTGCATCCTGCTGACGTGCCCGTGGTGCCGGCCCAGTTCCAGATCGGTGGACCCGTCGACGTCCGTGGAGAAGAACACCACCGGGACGATCCCGTCGTCATCCAGGTGGGCCGACAGGGACAGCACCTGCTCGGCCAGCCGCTGCATGGTGCCGTCCCGGTAGTAGGGCCGCATCGACCCGGAACGGTCCAGCACCAGGTACACGGCGGCGCGCGTCCCCTCCAGCCCGTGGGCGCGCACGCTGCTGCCCGCCGCCTCGTACAGGGGCACCAAGTCCGGTGCGTACTCGATCACCTTGGACAGGCTGATGGCCGGAACGCACTCCCGGCTGTTCGATGAACTCATGCCCCCATCCTGCAACCAAATGCGGGGTCGTCAGTCCGCCTATGTATCCGGTGATGGGGTACACGGGATGCACTTTCGATGAGAGGGGTTTCTCATGCTCGGCATAGTCGCGGCAGTGCTGTTCTTCGTCTCGTTCCTGATCAATGCGGCCGATGTCAGCACCAACGACGTGTTTTCCTCGACGAACGTCATGCTGCTGGGACTCACGGCTCTGGCCCTGCACGTGGCGGGCGTGGGCAACGGCTGGGCGCCCCGCAGGCGGTGACTCCCTTCCGGGTTCGCCGAGTGACCGTCGCGGAACCCGGAAGGCTCGTGGTCGGAACAATCCGGTTACGCGGTGTCAACTGCGGACGATGTCACCCGATTGGAACGTTCCTTTCGGCCGTGGGAGTCGTTGGGGAGTCTGGAATCGCGTCAGCGATCACGAGCGAACAATGCACCGCCGTCCCTGTACAGCCCGGCCCCATCTGCCATGCCGGCACAGTGGGGGCCCACGGTCGGCGAGGCTAGAGGAGGTTATGGATGTGCTCTCTGCTGGAGAGCTTCTTCGACACGATGGACGAGTTGCACGTCGACTTCCGCCGACGCCTTGAGGCCATCGAACGGGAGGCCTGGCCCGCACCGGTGCCGAGCGCCGGAACCGAACACGGGCACACTTCGCAGTCGGACAAGTTCGAGGAGATTCGGTATCCGCTCGGGCTGCGACCGCTCTGGACCGACGAGTACCCGTCGGCCGAGCCGGCGAAGAACATCGAGGCGCAAGGGCTCTCCGGCCCGGTCGCTCCGATCTTCGATGAACCGCCACCCGCAGAAACGATCGTCCGCGTCATGAAGAGGCAGGCAGGAACGATCCGCCGCGCCTAGACCAGGCGGTCAGCAGCTTTCCCGCCCGTTATGAGGAACACAGAGACTTTGACGAAGCTCATTGCAACCGTTCTGTTCACCACGGCATTCGTGCTGGGTACGGCAATGGCCGCCCCCTCGGATCTGACCGATTCCGCCGCCCACTTCATGAAGGACGAGGCCCCGTAAGCCAGTGACGCAGGGCGGCCCGTACAAGGGGCTGCGCGCACACGAAGGGGTTCTGCCGGGCGACTCTGGCGCGGCAGAACCCGTGCCCATGACCGTGGTGCCTGGCGGCCCCAACTGCTCTGCCGTCGGCGTGAGTAGCCTTCTGCCGGGCAGTCTGCCCCTCCCCGGGCCGGGACCGGCAGGTTCCTCGGGGTGGCCTTGTTGGGTACGTTTTTCCCCTCCGCGGCGGGGCCTGGACTGCGTGAAGCGCACACGGTGACGGCATCTCTCACGCTTGCCTTCATCACTGTGACCGCGGCGTCGGTGGTCCTCGTGCGGACAAGGTGACGGTCTCGGTCATGGCGACGGGGACGCCGGAAGGGCATGGAGCCCTCTGATCCCACGGGGCCCGCACCTCTGCGGACGGCGAAGGGCCGTCCGTCCCGGACGAGCCGGAATCGCCCCAGGGCCGGGAGGCCGACAACGACTGGCCCTCGGCCAGTTGCCCTCGACGCTCACCTCCAGGCCGGTGGAAGGCACTTGCTGACGCAGCCGGGTCGTGTCAGCGGATCGCAAGGGGGCCACCACAAGCTTCCAGGACGGCTTGACCTTGCCCCAAGGGGAAGGACAACAGTTTCTCCATGGATCGCATGAGCGGGCGGTGTGCGCTCGCCAGGTGGCAGGACGAAGAAGGAGGGGGCGAGTGACAGCAACTTGCGTCATTTTCGATATCGGTGGCGTGCTGGAGATCACGCCGGAGACGGGATGGGTGCAACGGTGGGAAGAGCGGCTGGGGCTGCCGCTGGGCCATGTGAATGAGCGGATGCGCGACGTATGGCGGGCTGGCAGCGTCGGAAGTATCAGTGAGCGAGAGGTGCACCGGCAAGTGGCAGCCCGCTTGGGGCTCGACCCCGCCCAAGTGGGGGCCTTCATGGCTGACGCCTGGGCGGAATACCTGGGAACGCCGAACGAGGAGCTCATCGCCTATGCGCGAGGGCTGCGGGGAGTCTGCCGACTGGGCATCCTCAGCAACAGCTTCGTCGGGGCCCGGGAGCGAGAATCTGCGCTGTACCACTTCGACGAACTGGTCGAGCATATCGTCTACTCACACGAGATCGGGATCGAGAAGCCCGACCTGCGAGCCTTCGAGGCGGCTTGCGCAACCTTGGACGTGCTGCCCGAGAACTGTCTCTTCATCGACGATGTCGCAGTCAACGTCGAGGCTGCCCGAGCAGCCGGCATGCAGGCCCATCTGTTCGAGGACAACGCCCGGACGATCACGCGCATCGCAGCTCATCTGGACGCCGGAACACGGGCTCCAGGGCGTGTCCCGCCCGGATGATGCCGGCCCGGCCGACGCTCAGCCGTCCCCGAACACGTCGGCGTCACACCCGCATCCGCCTCCAGCCCTTGCCGCACCCCAACAGCGTCTACGCCTGCCGGGTCACCGCCGCGTACACCTACCGGTAGCCGCCCGCATCCGCACCGGGCGCATGTGACCTCTCCCATCGGAGGCTGAATTCGGGAGGAAAAGGCAAAGCGGTGGATTGCGGCTGGTTGTGGTCAGTAGGATTTCATCTTTGATGACGAAGACGAGGGAGCTCAAGGGCTCAGAGGTACACCCAAGGCCGCGCGTAGCAAGGTTTCGCGAGGACGGGCACCAGGACAAGGCTCCGGTTCCGCACGCGCAACGACGGCAAGGACTGTGTCTGCGAGTGTCAGGGGGTATCTCCGACGCCTGTGTTTCCCGCTTCGTGGCCCAGCGGACTTCGGCCCGGCCGAGGCCTCCTCGGTCGGGCAGCCTCTCCGACCGTTCGGGCTACGCACGGTGGCTCGATCGCATTCCTTCAAGCCGTTTCGGCCTTGCGGACCGTCCGCCTCTCGCACTGATCGCGACCTCGCTGACCGCTCATTTACGCAACTTCACGCCCCCCTCCGCGAAAGGGAACCCATGACGCACATCGCGCTCGACAACGACCTTCCCGGCATCAGCGGGCTGATGGCCAACCGCCCGGACACCGCCGCCCCGCTGAACCAGCTCGCCGAGACGCTGCTGCGGGCGCCCGCCTCACTCCCGCAGGGCGAACGGGAGCTCATAGCGGCGTACGTCTCCCACCTCAACCGCACCCCGTTCTGCGCCGGGTCGCACGGAGCGTTCGCCGCCGCGCAGCTGGAGGACGGGCGTGCGGTCGTCGACGCGGTGCTGGCCGACCCGGCGACCGCCCCGGTCAGCCCCCGGCTGCGGGCGCTGCTCGCCGTGGCGGCCGAGGTCCAGGCCGCTGCCCGGCCCGTCACCGCCGCCGCCGTGGCGGAGGCCAGGGAGGCAGGCGCGAGCGACACGGATCTGCACGACACCGTGCTGATCGCGGCATCCTTCTGCATGTTCAACCGCTACGTCAGCTGCCTGGACACCGCCCTGCCCGAGTCCGACGACTACTACCTCGCATCCGCCCGCCGGATCACCACCGTGGGCTACGGCCGCCCCATGAGCGTTTCTTCCTGAGCTGCCGAGGACCGGCCCCTGGTCCACAGCACCAGAGTGCTGTGGACCAGGGGCCGGTGCCGTACTCGGCCACCCTCTCCGGGCCGGCAGGCCGGCGCCGACGACCTCGGCGATCGGCGCCGCGCGACGGCTGTTCCGGGCGACGCGGTCGGCCGTGAGCGCGAGCCCTCGCCGCCGTGGGATCGCGTCGAGGCCGCGGCGCAGCACTGTGTGTCCGGCGAGGAATCTCAATGATGAAGTCAAGCCGTCTGCGTGACCGGTGGGGCGGAGGTGAACAGCCTCTTGTCACGCAGCATCGCCCAGAGCACGTCG
>NZ_JBHUXS010000009.1:0-352106 GCF_042669245.1 Streptomyces sp. NPDC057249
CCGCCGGATCATCCGTGATCCGGCGGCAGGGGTCGGCCGCCGTGTGAGACTTGCTGCCATGGACATGGGGCGTGAGTCTCGGTGGGAGAAGGACGCGATGACGGTGGAGATCGTCTTCGCTCTGGTGACGGCCGCCGTGCTGGGGGCGGCCGTCTTCGCGGCGTCCTTCGCCCTCGCCCTGGTGTGCGACGTCAGCGGTCCGGCGCGTGGACGCACGCTGACCGGAGGCGCGCTGCTCGGAGCGGCGGCCGGGGTGTGGCGCGTGGTGCGGGTACTGCGCCGGTTCGACGTCCAGCGCCGCAAGGGGCACTGACCCGCGAGGCTCACGCTCCTGCCTGGAGGCGCAGGCCGGCCAGGGTCAGGTCCAGCGCGGAGCGGAACTGGTCCACGTCGTCGTGGCCGTCGAACTCGTCGACGATCTCGTGGACGAAGGGATAGTCCTCCGGATCGAGCCCCCGCCAGGCCGTGGCGAACCGGCCGAGGTATTCCTCGCGGTCGACCGCACCTTCGAGAACTTCCTGCGGCGGCTCCTGCCCCATGTCGACGGCCGAGCCGACGACGACGCCGACGACCGCGGAGACGGCGTGGAACCGCTGACGCGCGTCGAGCTTCAGGCGGAGCGTCTGCCGGCCCAGCTTCTCGTACAGGCGCAGGGAATTGCTCTGCACATCGGTGTTGCGCATGAAGTACGCGCCGAGCCAGGGCCGCTCCACGACCGCGTCGAACAGCGTCACGGCCATCGCGCGCAGGTCGTCGATGGGGTCGTCGCCGCCCGGAAGCCTCTCGATCTCGTCGAGCACCGCGCCCATCACGTGGTCGGTGGCACGGTCGAGCAGTTCGTCCTTGCTCGCGACGTACCAGTAGATGCTGGCGACGCCGCCGCCCAGGCGCTGCGCGAGCGCGCGGAACGTCAGCGCGGGCGCGCCCGCCTCGTCCAGCAGGGCCACCGCCTCGGTCAGCACGGACTCCATCGAGTGCGAAGCCCGGCGGCGTCCTCCCTCGGACCGGCGCCGCTGCTGTGCCATGGCCTCTTCCTCTCACTCTTTGCATCTCATCGAACGCTGTTCTATCGTAGCGCATCGTACGGCGTTCGATAGCCGAACGATGTTCGATCGAAAGGACCGCGCCATGACCACCGCCCCACCCGGAAACGGGTCCCGCTCCTATCCCTCGCTGCGCGCGGCGTGGATACCGATGGCCGCCCTGTGCCTGGCCTTCTTCGTCGAGATGGTCGACAACACCCTCTTGTCGATCGCCCTGCCCACGATCGGCCGCGACCTGGGCAGCGGCACGACCGCGTTGCAGTGGGTCACCGGTGCCTACTCGCTGACCTTCGGCGGCCTTCTGCTGACCGCCGGCTCGATGGCGGACCGGCTCGGCCGCCGCCGGGTGCTGCTCATCGGGCTCACCGTGTTCGGGGGGCTCAGCCTGTGCGTCGCCCTGGTCTCCACCGCGGGCGAGCTGATCGCCCTGCGCGCCGCGCTCGGCGTGGCCGCCGCCGCGATGGCTCCGATCACGAACTCCCTGGTCTTCCGCCTGTTCGACGACAAGGCCCTGCGGATGCGCGCGATGACCGTCATGATCATCGTGGGCATGTCCGGCTTCGTGCTCGGCCCGCTGCTCGGCGGTACGGCGTTGGCGCATGTGCGGTGGGAGTGGCTGCTGCTCGTCAACGCCCCGATCGCGCTGCTCGCGTGCGTCGGCGTCCGGCTCGGCGTCCCGGCCGACCGGCCCGAGGACCTGACCAAGGACGCACTCGACGTGCCGGGCGCGCTGCTGAGCGTGGCCGCCATCGGGCTCGCCTGCTACGCGCTGACCAGCGGGGTCGAGCACGGCTGGCTCTCCGGGATCACTCTCGCGTCGGTCGTGGGCGCGGTCGCGGCGGCGTACGCCTTCGTCCGGCACGAGCGGCGCAGCGCGGCGCCCATGCTGGATCTCCGGGTCTTCTCGAACGGCACGGTGCGGGGGGCCGCCCTCGCGCAGATCGGGACGTCCATCGCGATGGCCAGTGTGATGTTCGGGCTGATCCTGCACTTCCAGTACGCGTACGGGTGGAGCCCGGTCCGGGCCGGCCTGGCCAACCTGCCCATCATCGTGACGATGCTCATGGCCACCCCGCTGTCCGAGTGGCTCGCCCGCCGCTTCGGCCACCGCGTCGCCTGCCTGGTGGGCGCGGCCTGCCTGGCGGGGTCGCTGGCCGGGCTCGCCTGGGGCGTCGAGCACGGGTACGCCGTCATCGCGGTGTGCATGGTGGTCATGACCGTGGGGCTGCGCACCGTGATGACGATCTGCGCGGTGGCCCTCGTGGACGCGATGCCGGGCAACCGGACCTCGATCGCCGCCGCCCTGAACGACACCGCCCAGGAGGTCGGCTCCAGCGTCGGCACCGCGGTGGTCGGCACGCTGATCGCCGCGCTGGTCACCACGTCGCTGCCCGCCGGGGTCTGGAGCGGCGACCTCGTCGCGTCCTTCTTCCACGGCGAACGGATCACCTACGCGTTGCTTGCCGTCGTCGTCGGCGTGGTCGCGGCCGGCGGTGCGCTGAGCCTCACCGACTCCCGCAGCGTGGAGGAGCACCCCGTCGAGGAACCCGCCTGACGCCCGCTCCGGCAGCCGGGCCCGTCGGTCCCGGGCTCAGCTGCCGGGCGGCCGCGGCTTCACCGGCGTCCGCCGAACTCCCAGTCGTGGACCTCGATGTCCGCGTACCGGTCCGCTGTGAGGACGGCACGCGCCTCCTCCGGGCCCGCGGCCCTGAGCAGGCAGGCCGTACCGAGCCACGACCCGCCGTCGTCGGAGAGCAGCGGTCCGTACGCGATCAGGTCGTCACGGGCCGGCGGCAGGCCGAGGTCGGCGGCGGGTCCTTCGCCGAGACCGATCACCAGGTAGCGGCTGCCACCCTCCGGTCCCCCGGGGAAGTCCCACATGGTGCGGCCCAGCACGTTGCGCCAGCGACGGATCAGCACGTCCCGATAGGCACCTGCCTGGTAGGCGGGCTCGTCGAAGGCGAACGCCCGGGCGGCGGCCGCGTCGGGGAGGTCGACGATGTGCACACTTCCGGTGAGGGTCTCACCGTCAGCGGTGAAGGTCGGGCCCCGGGCGATGAACTCCTTCGCGTACCGGTCCATGTAGGACCAGTGCTCCTCCAGCAACTCTTCGCGCAGGGCGAGGGAGCCCGGCCGGTCTCGGTGGTAGCAGAAGTACTCCATGAGCACAGACCCTGCCGTGCCGACGGCGCCCGCTCAACCGGTTTCGACCACGGGTGCGCGGTACCGGCGGCCCGGTCCGGGAAGACCGGCAGTGCTACCGAGGTCTGACGGCCGGGTTGGCTCCCCGGTATGACGCCGTCGTCGCGGTCGCGCCCCTACCGTCCGGTCATCGCGCCGAACCGGAGGAGGGACTCCCCATGACGCTCGCACCCGACGCCGTCCCCGCACGCCGCCGTCCGCTGCCCCGGCAAGCGGCCCTGCTGCTGGCCCATGCGCTGCTCGCGCTGCCGGTCACGGTCCTGGCACTGGTGCTGGCCGTGACCGGCAACGCGTCGGCCGCCGGCCGGCTTCAGCAGCACCTCGCGGCCCTCGGCGGTCCGGCCGTGTCCCGGGCGGGCGCGGCCCTGCCGCCCGCGCCGGACCGCTTCCGCCCCGTCGTCGGCCGGGCCTTCCGCGGTCTCCCGGCGAACGTTCTCGCGTTCGCCCTGGCCGCCCCCTCCGTATCCCTTTTCCTCAGCCGCGGCCTGCTGTACCCGTTGGCGACGGCGGGCGAGGACCCCTCCCATGCCTGGGGCGGCCCCACCGCGGCAGGCGCCTGGGCGGCCCACTTCGCGATCGCCCTGGCCATGGTCACGGTGGTGGCGGCACTCCTCGCCGCCACCCGCCGCCCGCACCGGTGGTGACCACCGGGCTCAGCCCCGGCCCGCGCCAGCCCTCGTCAGCGACCGGCCGCGCCCTCGACCACTCCGGTCAACGCGTCGGCGGACTCCGGCGTCAGGCGGTAGAAGCCCTGCAGGCTGATCGAGTTCTCGAGGCGGCCGTCCACCACGTACTTCAGGACACGTGTCCGGCCTCGGCGGTTCTGCCAGGTCAGTTGCGGGAGCAGGTCGCCCGGAACCGGCACGTCGAAGCGTACGGGGGTCGCCTCCACATGCACCGCCTCCGCGCCGCAGCCACCCGCACCGAGCATCGCCCAGTCGTCGTGGCCCGGAAAGGCGGGGTCCTTCCAGGTGGCGGGCGGGGTACCGCAGCAGGCGCCCCGCTCCCGGTCCACCACCTGCAGCCGGCTCACCAGATAAACCTGGCGTTGGTTGACATGGAGCGCGTAGACCGTGTCCCCGGGGCTCGCGCCCGCCCAGCGGGGCAAGGAGGAGTGCACGCCGCTGAAGGCGACGGGCGGTCGCTCGCCCGCTCGGCCCGCCTTGCGCAGCGCCCGGCACACGTCGTGGGTCCACAGGACCGTGAAAGCATCGGACATGACGTGATCGTACGAACGGGGACTGACATCGGGACCGTGGTCGTGCCAGGGTGTGCGACAAGGACTGGCAGGCCGGGAGCCCGGAACTCCGGACCTTTGCGCTGGACGAGGGCCCCGCGCATCCCGTCTTCCCCGGCGTCCGGTTCCTCACGATGCCGGAGCTGTCGTGGCGGCACCTCGACGGTGCGCAGGATGTCGTGCGGGTCGGGCAACGCGTCACCTGCGGCGGCCGGCGATGAGTTCGCGGGGCGGCGGCAGTCACCACCAAGGACACACGCACATCGTGAAGGGACAGTCCGATGACCGGTCTCATGGTGGACTTCATCATCTCGCTCGACGGATACGCGTCCGCGGAGGGCTGGCCCGGCTTCTGGGGGAGGGAAGGGCCCGAATACCTCGCCTGGATCGACAGTGAGGACGAGAAGCGGCACGTCAGTCTGATGGGGGCCACGACCTACCGGCTGATGTCCGGGTTCGCCGCCCAGGCCCCCGACGACCCCGGCTTCGCCGAGCTGAACGCCATGCCCAAGGTCGTGTTCTCCTCCACCCTGGAACCGCCGCTCCTCTGGGAGAACACCGAGCTCGTCAGAGGCGACGCCGTCGAGGCCGTGCGGGAGATGAAGCGGAACGAGACGCGACCGCTGCGCACGCTCGGCAGCCTCAGCCTGTGCCGGGCCCTGCTCGCGGCCGGTCTCGTGGACCGCTTCCGCGTCGTCGTCTTCCCGGTCATCACCGGTGCCACCGGGCGGGAGAGGATCTTCGACGCATACCCCGACGTCCGTCTCGATCTGGTCGAGAGCCGCACCTTCGACGGCCGGCTGCAACTGCTGGAGTACACCCCCACCGTCCTCGACGCACCGCCCGGCGGCACCGGCGGGCAGGATGCCGGTGGTCCGGATCAGGCGTCCTGAGGCCGCACCGGAGCGGCGGCGTCCGCGTCGACGGTGAACGTCTCACCGTTGCCGGGCACACCGACTCCGTGCCAGGTGAACGGAATGCCCCGGGCCGTCTCCGGGTCGGGTCCGTCCATCAGCTGGAAGTGCACGTGCGGCTCGGTCGAGTTGCCCGAGTTGCCGCAGCGGCCGAGCAGGCGGCCGGGCTCGACCTCGTCCCCCGGCCGCACGCGCAGGGAGCCTCGCTGGACGTGCGCGTACATGGCGTACGTTCCGTCGCCCAGGTCGAGGACTATGTGGTTGCCCACGACGCGGCGGCTGCCGCCAATGGTCCTGCCCGCCCCCTCGACCACCCAGAAGTACAGGACCCCCGCGAGCGAGCTGCGGCTCAGGTGGTCGCGCTGGCCGTCCTCCGCGTGCACGACGGTCGCGGCGGCGACCGCGTACAGGGGCGCGCCGAAGGCGGGGTAGTCCCGGTTGCGCCGGGCGACGGGCCAGAACCAGACCGGGGCGGGGCGGGTGGGTCCCCCCTCCGGCTCGGCCACGATGTCGATGGCGTACGTCTGCGCGAGGCCGTGCGTTCCGTGGCTCGGGACCTTGTCCGCGGGGCTGTTGACCGCGGACCAGCGGCCGGTGACCGGCGGCGCCACCGCGACGGGCACCGGGGGCCGGGTCCTGATCCGGTGACGGGCGGAGCGGGCCGTCACCAGCCCGATTCCCAACGCCCCGAGCGCCGGGAGCCAGCTCAGCCAGTAGTTGTACGGCAGCTCCACGAAGGACCCGATCACGATCTGGGCGAGGAAGATCACCCATAGCGCGTACTGGACCTTCGCGGCGATCTTCCGGCGGTCGACCGACATGCTTTCCCCCTTGTACGTCGTCGGTGCACGTCATCGGTGCACGCGATGGGTCAGCCCACGGGGCGCGCGGCGGTGAGCACCACGAGGAGCGGCACGACTCGTCCCGCCGGTATCTCGTAGCGGCCGCGCTCCGGTGAGTGCAGCCAGCCGGCGCCCGTCAGCTGACGCAGATGGTGGTAGACCTGGCCGGTCGTCCCGACGCCGTCGAGCGCGGCCAGTTCGGCAGCGGTGCGCAGGCCGCCCAGGACCTCGCGCAGCAGCGTCAGCCGCACGGGATGGCCGAGGGCGGCGAAGGACGCGGCGGCCTCCGACCAGTCGTCGTCCATCACCGTCTCGGTCAGCAGCCCGTACTGCCAGTCGTAGCGGTGTCCGGTCGGCACGCGCACCGAGCCGGTGAACAGCACGGCGCCGTCCGCGTCCTCCGTCACCGGGTGCCGCGCCTTCAGCGCGTCGAGCGCCCAGAAGTCGGCCTCCGCGACGGGGGGCGCGGCGGGTGCCGCGGCCTCCACCAGCTCGGCCAGGCGTCGTTCGAGCGCGCTGACACGCGCTTCCAGGTCCATATGACGAGGTTACGTAATTACGGAGTTACGTGCAAGGGTGATCCGGCGGGTGCCGCGCCGCACGTCCGGATCACGCGTCCCGGCCGGCCGCCTCCCCGCTCATCGGCTCCACAGCGTCCAGATCGTCGGCGTAGTGCTCGATCGCCCGCCGGTACCGCCGCACCCCGGGGTCCTCGGTGGCGGCGGCGAGCGTCTTCAGGAGCAGCCCCACCGCCTCCCGGCCCTCGCCGCGGTTGTACAGCGCCATGGCCAGGAACGCCCGGAGCGCCGAGTCCTCGGGAAACGCGGCGAGCCCGCGCCGCAGTGTCCGCGCGGCCTCGTCGTAGCGCCCCAGAACCCGGTACGTGCTCCCCAGCCCGAGGAACACCCCGTGCCGGTCCTCACGGGTCAGCCCCTCCCCCGCCAGCGCCCGCTCGTAGAACGGCACGGCCTCCGCCTCCAGGCCGAGGACGTCGTGCACCCAGGCGGTCTGGTACGCGATCACGGCATCGCCCGGGAACCGCCCGGCCAGCTCCAGCAACTGTTCCCGGGCCGCTTCGGCCTCGCCCTGCTCCCGCAGCCGCACGGCACGCGCCAGGGCCACGCTCTTCTCATGGTCATCGCTCATGCGGCCCCACGGTGGCACACCCGGATCACGCGAACACGAGCAGACCGGTGTACTCGACGCCGAGGCCCAGCGTCCCCCAGAGGAGGATGTCGATCACCGGCCGCACCGGGCGGCCGGCCCGCTCGCGCCGCAGGGTGAGGTGGACGGCGAGGGCGGCCGGCGCCGTGGCGGTCCACAGCGCCGCCGCGGCCACGGCGCCGTTCGCGGCCAGTTGGCGCCACTCCCCGCCCCCGCTCCGCGCCACCAGGACCAGGGTGGGAAGCACCGCCGCGGGCAGCAGCCCGAGGAACGTCGCCGCCACGACGTGACGCCGACGCTCACCCCGGCCCCCACGCCGGCCGAACCGGTGCGCCAGGGCCACCAACGGCAGGACATAGGCGACGGTGACCAGACCGCTCAGCACGCACAGCACCGGCACACCCGCCGCCAGCATGAACAGGAAGGTGAGCGCGACGGACCTCTCCGGTGCGGCGAGTCGGTCGGACCAGAGCGGTACGGAGGCGAAGAAGGCCAGGCACAGTACGGTCATCGAGACCAATGACGGCGCCGACCCCGTCCGCTCGGCCGGAAGTCCTCTGTCGAGCTGCGTCATGGCGCGCGTCCACCCCTCCCCCGCCCAGCCCTCCCGGGCGCCCCGGCGCCACCCTACGCATTCACCTCTCCCGCACCCCCCGCGCCTTCCGCCCCGGTGCCACGCTCCGCGAGTTGCCGCCTGCGTACCGTTACCCGCACCATGGGATTATCGTCCGGGTCGGCTCGTACGGCCTCACCGCCAGGGACGGGATGGGTGCGGCTCATGGCCAGGTACTTCGAGAACGGCGCCGGTGAACTCGTGACCGACGCGTTGTCCGGCTTCGCCCGTGCGCACGCGGATCTGGTGCGGTACGACGCGGCGGACGGTTTCGTCACCGCCCGCCACACCGCGCCGACGCGGCGGGTGGGGCTGCTGTCGGGGGGCGGGTCCGGGCACGAGCCGCTGCACGCGGGGTTCGTGGGGGCGGGCATGCTCGACGCCGCCTGCCCGGGCAGGGTGTTCGCCTCGCCGCACAACCGGCAGATCTTCCGGGCCTCGCGCGCGGTGGCGGGGCCCGGGGGCGTGCTGCACATCGTGAAGAACTACACCGGCGACCGGATCAACTTCGGCATCGCGGCCGAGCGCCTCGCCGACGCGGGGATCGCCTGTGCGCGGGTCCTCGTGGACGACGACCTCGCCACCGACTCGCAGGACATCGCCGCCGGACGGCGCGGCACGGGCGCCACCGTGCTGCTGGAGAAGGTCCTGGGCGCCGCCGCCGACACGGGGATGGGGCTCGACGCACTGGTGGAGCTGGGCACGGGCCTCGCGGGCCGGTGCCGCACGCTCGCCGTCGCCTCGGCCGCGCACCACGCACCCGCCACCGGCGAGTCCGCGTTCGAACTACCGCCCGGCGAACTGGAGTACGGCGTCGGAATCCACGGGGAGCGCGCCGCCCGCACCCGGGAGCAGGCACCCCTGGGCACGTTGGTGGAGGAGATGACGGGGGCTCTGCTGGACGCGCTGCGGCCTGGGTCCGAGGAGTCCGTCGTCGCTCTGGTCAACGGGCTGGGCTCGGTGACCTCGCTGGAACTGTACGCAGTCTTCGGGGAGTTGGGTCGGGTGCTCGACGCCGGAGGGGTGCGGCTCGCGCGCCAGCTGGTGGGCGAATACGTGACGGCGCTGGACATGCGCGGGTTCTCCCTCACGCTCATGGTCGCCGGCCGGGCCGAACTCGACCTCTACGACGCACCCGTGCACACCCCGGCACTGCGGTGGTGACCGGTCAGCCCCTGCGGGACGAAGGTACGAGGAGGGCCCATGACGAGCGACGCTCTGGACGGCACGCGCACCCGTGAGTGGGCGGAGCGCTTCGCGGACTCGGTCCACGCGACGGAGTCCGAGTTGACGGAACTGGACCAGCAGGCGGGCGACGGGGACTTCGGCGCCAATCTCAGCGCCGGGGTCCGGGCCGCCGGTCCGCTGCTCGACCGGGTGGCGGAGCCGGCCGGCCCCGGTGCGTACCTCGGCGCCCTGGCCACCGCCTTCCTGGACGAGGTCGGCGGGACGAGCGGTCCGCTGTTCGGCCTGCTGTTCCAGGCGTTGGGCCGGGCCGCCGGGTCCGGACCGGAGCTGACGACGGGCGCGCTCGCCGAGGGCGCCGCCGAGGGCCTCGCCGCCATCCGCCGCGTCGGGGACGCGGCGCCCGGTGACAAGACGCTGGTCGACGCGCTGGCCCCGGCCGCCGACGCGCTGCGGGCGGCCGGGGACGCGCCACCCGCCGACGC
This sequence comes from Streptomyces sp. NPDC057249, assembly GCF_042669245.1. Taxonomy (NCBI): domain Bacteria; kingdom Bacillati; phylum Actinomycetota; class Actinomycetes; order Kitasatosporales; family Streptomycetaceae; genus Streptomyces; species Streptomyces sp. NPDC057249. The sequence continues at coordinate 9,686 of NZ_JBHUXS010000009.1, forward strand.
CCTGGCCGTCGCCGCGGCCGAGGCGTGGCGGGGGGTGCGGGAGACCGCCTCCCAGGCGGCCCGCATGGGGCGGGCCAGTTACCTGGGCGAGCGGGCCACCGGCGTCCCGGACCCGGGGGCCGTGGGCATGGCGCTGTTCTTCGCGTCCGCGGCCGGCACGGTGCGGACGCTGGCACCCCACCTCGCCGGCGGCTGATCCGCCCCGCCGGTCAGGGGCCGAGGCGGCTGCGGGCCCAGCTGAGCAGTTCCGGGTCGGCCAGGCTGGTGACCCACAGGTCGGCCTGCTCGCCGTCCGGGTCCGGCGGGCGCGTCCCGATGCCGAGCACGCGGAGGCCCGCCCGGCGCGCCGACTCCATGCCGGTGAGCGAGTCCTCCACCGCCATGGCCTCCTCGGGCGGTACGCCGCAGAGGCGGGCGGCCGCCCGGTACACGTCCGGCTCGGGCTTCGGCCGTACCTCCTCGCCGGCGACCACGACGTGCTGGAAGCAGCGGAGGAGCCCGGCCCGGTCGAGGCACGACTCGACCGTGGACCGGGGGCAGTTGCTGGCCACCGCGAGGGGGCGGTGGCGGGCGGCCAGCCGGACCAGCGAGGCGGCGCCGGGCATGGTGACCGGGTCCTCGTCGACCAGCGCCGTGAAGGTGCTCAGGAGGGTGTCGGCGAAGTCCTCGGCCAGGTCCGGCTTCCCGGTCTCCTGAGCCATCAGGGCGCCGCACTCGACGTAGTGCACGCCTTTCGCGCGGTCGGCGAACCCTGCGGGCGGGGTGAATCCGAAGAACCGGAAGGTGATGTTGCGGGCTTCCTGCCAGTGCCTTTCCGTATCCATCAGGGTGCCGTCGCAGTCGAAGACGATGGCGGACGGGGACCAGGAAAGGATGCGATGAGCTGTCATGTAACCGCCGTTCTCGGAGGCTGCGCCGAGCGGTGAGGCGCGAGGGCGCAGACATGTGCCGGGAGGCACACCTATGGAAGGGAGGAATCGGACGCGGGCGTCGCTCCGTACTCGCGGCGGCCAGGTCGAACCGCTGGGCACCGCGCCGGACTTGAGACCCCGAGAGTCAGACCGTCCGAAACATCATGACCGTTACGTTATTTCGACGGCCCCGAATTCCGCAATCACCGATTCGAGTGCACCGGAATACGAAGAAGCATCGGCCGACTGCGCGGCCCCGACGATGAATAATAGGATCGTCGCGCGATGCGACTACGCCCCTCACCCGGGGAGTCACGGCCTTTCACGTCGCGGCGCTAGCACGTATGAGCGAAGGGGGAACAGGTGCAGGACAGGGCGCGCGCAACCCGCAGAGTGCTGCTGGAATCGGCGGCACACCTATTCGTAGAACGGGGATATGCGGGCACGAGTGTCAATGACATAAGTGACCACTCGGGAAAGACCAGCGGAGCGATTTACTTCCATTACTCCAGCAAGGAGAAGCTCGCGCTCGCCGTCGTCCGCGAGCAGTTCGCCAGCTGGCCGCAGCTCGCCGCCACCTACGCCGCGCCCGGCATCCCCCCGCTGGAGAAGCTGGTCGCGCTCAGCTTCCACGTCGCCCAGTCCCTCAGCGAGGACGTCGTGGCGCGGGCCGGCGCACGGCTGTGGGCGGAGCGCCGCGCCATCGGGGCGCCCGTGCCGACGCCGTTCGGCGGCTGGGCGCTGGCCTGCGCCCGACTCCTGGCCCAGGCCCGGACCCGGGGCGAACTCGCGGACGGAGTAGAGCCGTCGGCGGCGGCCGTGGCGCTGGTGTGCGGGTTCTACGGGCACTGCGCCCTGACCGACGAGATGCCGGGCAAGTGGGGCTGGACGGAGCGGCTCGACCAGTGGTGGCGGATGGCACTCACCTCGCTCCAGGCGGAGCCCGACGCCGCGGGACTCCTCGCCCGCGCCCACGCCCTGATCCCCGCACAGCCGGACGCCTCGCGGGCCGGGCGGGCGGCCACCTGAACTGGCGCGAGCCGAAGGTGCGCGACGCGTTCGCGGACGTCCTGCGGTACTGGCTGGACCGAGGGGTGGACGGCTTCCGGGTGGACGTGGCGCACGCCCCGTTCAAGGCGGAGGGCCTGCCGGAGGCGGGGCCCGGGCAGCACACCGACCCGTTGCGCAACCATCTGATGCCATACGACGACCAGGAGGAGCTGCACCCGCTGTACCGCGAGTGGCGGGCGCTCCTGGACACCCATCCGGCGCCGCCGGGGGCCGTGGCGCCGCAGGACCGGGTGATGGTCGCGGAGTCGGCCGTCTTCGACCCGGCGCGGCCGGCCCGCTACATCCGGCCCGACGAGATGCACCAGGCGTTCAACTTCGCCTTCCTGGAAACGGGCGACGGGCCGGTACGTGCGCCCGGCCGCCCGCGCGGGCGCCGTCTCCGGGCGCGACACCCTGGCCGGGTACGCCGCCTATCTGCAGTCGCTGGTGGACCCGTCCGCGATCCGCCCGCTGAAGGTGGTGGTGGACGCGGGCGACGGCATGGGCGGCCACACGGTGCCGACGGTGCTCGCGGGGCTGCCGCTGACCGTGGTGGAGATGTACTTCGAGCTGGACGGCACGTTCCCGAACCACGAGGCCAACCCGCTGGAGCCGGCGAACATCGTGGACCTCCGGGCGCGGGGTGCGTGCGGAGGGCGCCGATCTCGGGCTCGCCTTCGACGGCGACGCGGACCGCTGCTTCGTCGTGGACGAGAACGGCGCCCCGGTCCCGCCGTCGGCGATCACCGCCCTGGTCGCCTCGCGCGAGCTGGCACGGCACCCGGGTGCGACGGTCATCCACAACCCGCCCGCTGTCCGCGCTGACCCGTCGCTTCCAGCGGTACGCCGCGTCGGGCGAGATCAACTCCGCGGTCACCGACCGGGCCGCCCGTACGGCGGCGGTCCGCGCGGCGTGGGAGTCCCGTCCCGACGCGTCGGCCGACACCCTGGACGGTCTCACCGTCAGCGGCCCGGACTGGTGGTTCAACCTCCGCCCGTCCGACACGGAACCGCTGCTGCGGCTCAACGTGGAAGCGCGCACGGAGGAGTTGATGCGCCGGGTCCGCGACGAGGTGCTGGCGACGGTGCGCGAAGCCCGACGGACGCCGCCGGGCACAATGCGGCCCATGAGCCTGCACTACGAAGTCGTCTTCACCTGCTTCCTCCGCGAGGACACGCCCGCCCCGGTACTGGACGCACTGCGGTGGCACCTCGGCCTGACCGAGGTGCCACCGCCGGGGTACGGAGCGGAGGAGTACGCGTATCCGCTGCTCAGCCCGGACCCGCACAGCCGCCTCCCCGGCGGGGACTTCGCGTCCCTGCGGCTCCAGGACGCGGGGTGGGGCCTGTACAGCCGCAACTACTGGCTGGACGACGACATGGGCGAACTGGTCACGGTGCTGGACCTGCTGGCCCCGCACGTCGCGAGCCCCGGCTTCGGCGGCTTCTTCCGCGAGGAGGACGAGACCGGGCCCACGGTCTTCACGTTCCGGGACGGCGGCTACGGCCCGCTGGGAGCCTGACGCCCGCCCCGGCTACGCCGCGCCGTCCGTCAGGGCGATGGTAAGTGTGTCCTCGTCTCGGGTCAGGTGCTCGATGGTGACCGAGCCCTCCGCGCCGCTGTAACCGCCGGTGCCGCCGGTGACGGCGAACTCGTGCGTCCAGCGACGTGAGTCGACGGGCAGTTCGGTCACGGCAGGGAGGGGACGCTGGAAGGCGGTGGAGGCCGTGATCATGCCGTCGGCGAGGGCCAGGACCAGGGTCGCCATGACGAAGGAACCGTCGGGGCCCACGGTGACGGGCAGGCAGTGCGCGTTCTCGGTGCCCACGGCGCGGCCCTCGGCGTCCGTCAGGTCGTAGCGCACGAAGTACGGGACACCGACGGTCAGGATGTCCGGGATGTTCGCGCCGGTGCGCATGCCGTGCAGGGTGAACTGCCGGTCGGCCCTCCGTGCCGCGCGGGCGGTTCCGGCGGCTCCGGCCACCAGTCCGCCGGTGATCGTCGCCGTCGAGGCCAGTTGCAGCACGCTTCTGCGGTCCATGTGGGTCATCGGGTGCCTCACACCTTCGCTCGTCTCCTACGGGTGCGCGTTCGCACCCTCTGGGTAACGGCGTCCGGGGGAGGTACGGATCGCCCGCCACCGGAAGATCACCGGAACGCAGGAGCCGCCGTGGGGCCGTTCAGCCGTCGGCCTCGAAGCGGTCCGGGGCCAGCGTCCTGAGCAGGGCGTCGACCACCAGGTCGGTCGAGGCGGCCATGTCCACGGCGCCGGGGGCCAGCAGCCACTGGACCTGCAGGCCGTCCATCACGGCGATCAGGGCGTTGGCCGCGTGCTCGACCTCGTCCGACCCGTCGTCGGGGAGGCCGCACGCCTCGCGGAGGGCGTCGGCGACGAAGCCCCGCAGTCCGTCGTAGCGGTCCCGGAAGTACTCCTGCGCCGGGTGGTCGTCCGTGACGGACTCCGCCGAGAGGACGGTGTACAGGCGGACGATGCCCTCGCGTTCGGCGTTGCGGAGCGCCGTGTCGACCAGGTGGCGCAGGAACGCCAGCCCCTGCGGGCGGTCCGGGCCCAGCTGCTCGATGTCCGACTGGTCGCGCAGTTCGAGGACGCTGGTGAGCAGGAGCGCCTTGGACCGGAAGTAGTGCAGGACACCGGCCTGGGTGAGGCCGACCCGGTCGGCGATCTCGGCGAGCGAGGCGTTGTTGTAGCCACGGGCGGCGAAGGTGTCCATCGCGATGTGCAAGATGTCCCGCTGGCGCTGCTGCGCTTCCGGGCTCCTGGGCGTGCGGGGCTTGGCCGACCGGCCGGACCTGCCTGCTGAGTGGTTGGTCACCGGCACAGCTTAGACCGGCCGGAACGCGGGTCAACGGGCCGTCCGGGCCGCTGACCTGGGGGCGACGGGCGCACGGGGCCGCCCCGCACCGAAGCGCGCACGACTACTTACTAACCACTTAGTGGGTGTGCTTTCATATCGCCGTCGTCCACGGAGCCGCGCCCCGCCACGGTGTCCGAGGGACGCGCCATGTCCTCCCCCAGGCATGACCGAAGGAGAGCCGCACATGTCCCACGACACTCCCCCGCGCCCCCGGGCGCGCGCCGCAGGCGCGGCCCTGGCGATGGCCGTAGCGGCCGTCGGCCTCGCCGGCAGCGGTACGGCCGCGCAGGCCGCCGACCCCACGGCTCAGGTATGGGTCACCACCCCCGACGGCGCGAAGAAGCTGTCCGCCGAGGGCACCGTCGCCTTCACCGGCTCGCCGCAGAGCGTCGACATCCGCGTCGACGCCACCAGCAAGGGCCAGAAGTTCACCGGGGCGGGCGCCTCGGTCACCGGGGCCTCGGCCCACCTCATCCAGAGCCTGCCGCAGGACAGGCGCAACGCGCTGATGACCTCGCTGTTCTCGACCGCCGGGGACGGCATCGGGCTCAGCTACCTGCGCCAGCCGCTCGGCAGCAGCGACTTCAACGCCGACAACAGCCTCTACACGTACGAGGACACCCCCGGCTCCTTCTCCATCGACCGGGACAAGGCCGAGATCATCCCGGTCCTGAAGCAGGCCACCTCGGTCAACCCGGCCATCCGCTTCATGGGCACGCCCTGGTCGCCGCCCGCCTGGATGAAGACCAACAACGCGCTGAACGGCGGCAGCCTCAAGACGGAGAGCTACCAGGCGTACGCCGACTACCTGGTCAGGGCGATCAGGGCGTACGGACAGCAGGGCATCACGCTGACCGATCTGACCGTGCAGAACGAGCCCGAGTTCGCGGCGAGTTACCCGTCGATGACCATGACCGCCTCCCAGCAGGCGGACTTCTTCAAGGTGCTCGACCGTACGCTGACGGCGGCGGACCTGCCGACGAACCTGCTGGCCTTCGACCACAACTGGGACCACCCCGACTACCCGTTGGAGGTGTTCTCCGGGACCCCGGGCATGAGCCGGGTGATCGGCGCCGCGTTCCACTGCTACGGCGGCAACCCCTCGGCCCAGCAGCAGGTCGTCAACGCCGGGAAGCGGGTGTTCTTCACCGAGTGCTCCGGTACGGAGAGCGCCGACCGGTCCACCACCTTCGCCGACACCCTCAAGTGGCACGCGGAGAACCTCGTCGTGCAGAACATGCGCAACGGCGGCGAGACGGTCATCGACTGGAACCTCGCGCTGGACCAGAACGGCGGGCCGCACCAGGGCGGTTGCTCGGACCGCTGCAACGGCGTCGTGGAGATCGCGAACGGCAATGTGACGCGTAACGCCGAGTACTACGTGCTGGGACAGCTCGCCAAATTCGTCGAGCCCGGCGCCACCCGCATCGGTTCGACCAGCCAGGGCAGCGGCGGGGTGGAGAACGTCGCCTTCCAGAACCCGGACGGCACCCGGGCCGCGTACGTCGTCAACTCGGCCGCGAGCGCGCAGCGGTTCTCGCTGACCGACAACGGCCGGTCGCTGGTCTACACGCTGCCCGCGGGCGCGGTCGCCACCTTCGTGTGGAACGGCACCGACGGCGGCACCACGGAGCCGCCCGCGGGCTCCATCGACCCGTCCGCCTGGTACCGGGTGAAGAACGCCAACAGCGGTGCCTGCCTGGACGCCGCCGACTGGGGCACCGCCGACGGGACCGCGCTCCAGCAGTGGAGCTGCACCACCGGCGCCAACCAGAGCTGGCAGCTCCGGTCCACGGGTGACGGCACCTACCAGGTCGTCAACCGGCACAACGGCAAGGTGTGGGACGTCGACGGCGGGCCCGGCGCGACCGCCTCCGGCACCCGCGTGCACCTGTGGTCGTATGTGGGCGGCACCAACCAGCAGTGGCGGGCGGAGCAGTCCAGCGCGGCCGGCCGCTACCGCTTCGTCGCCCGGAACAGCGGCAAGTGCCTGGCCGTGGACGGTGCGTCCACCGCCAACGGGGCGCACCTCTCGCAGCAGCCGTGCGACGGATCAGCGGCACAGACGTTCTCCCTGGAGCGCTGAGCCCCGTCGGCCGGGTGCCCCCGCGAGCGGTCCGCTCGCGGGGGCACCGTGGGTACGCCGCCGGGCTCAGCCCAGACCGCGATGGGCGGTCCACAGCGCGCCGGCACGGTTGGCCCCTTCGGCGATCAGGGCCGCCAGTTCGGGCCGGTCCGGCACCGGGAACGAGACGTACGCGCCCCGTCCGCCCGCCACCGGGCGGCCGTACGCCTTGGCGGCCAGGTGGCCGTCGGGCAGGAGCCGGATGTTGAGGGTGGTGAGTTGGAACTCCGTCCCGCGCCGGGTGTCGGTCCAGCGCAGCTCCGCCGGGATCGAGACGTTGACCGCGGACGCGCTCACTTCCAGATCACTGTTCATCCACGCATGATCCCACGGTGCTTCCTTGCGCCGGGGTGTGCGGCGCATCGAGGTGGGGCGCCGTGCTCCCAGGGGGTCCCGCGCGCTCTACCGGGGCCCGTGGGGGACGGAAATGATGAGCACACCGCAGGTCAACCTGGTGATCCGCACCCCTGCGGCGGAAGGAGCCCATGGTGTTGCTTCTCATCTCTCCGGACAGCGTCGAGGAAGCCGTCGACTGTGCGAAGGCCGCGGAGTACCTCGACATCGTCGACGTGAAGAAGCCCGACGAGGGGTCGCTCGGTGCCAACTTCCCCTGGGTCATCCGGGAGATCCGGGAGGCGGTCCCGGCCGGCAAACCGGTGTCCGCGACCGTGGGCGACGTTCCGTACAAGCCCGGCACGGTGGCCCAGGCGGCGCTGGGGGCCGTCGTCTCGGGTGCCACGTACATCAAGGTCGGGCTCTACGGGTGCACGACGCCCGACCAGGGCATCGACGTCATGCGGGCGGTCGTGCGGGCGGTGAAGGACCACCGTCCCGAGGCGCTGGTCGTCGCCTCCGGTTACGCCGACGCGCATCGCATCGGGTGCGTCAACCCGCTCGCCCTGCCCGACATCGCGGCCCGGTCCGGTGCCGACGCGGCCATGCTCGACACGGCGATCAAGGACGGCTCCCGGCTGTTCGACCATGTGCCGCCGGACGTCTGCGCCGAGTTCGTCGGTCTCGCCCACGCCTCCGGACTGCTCGCGGCCCTCGCGGGCAGCGTCAAACAGGCGGACCTCGCCACGCTCACCCGGATCGGCACGGACATCGTGGGGGTGCGCGGGGCGGTCTGCGAGGGCGGGGACCGCAACGCAGGAAGGATTCAGCCGCATCTGGTGGCCGCGTTCCGGGCGGAGATGGACCAGCATGCCCGGGAGCTCGCGACCGGCGCCACCCTCGCGGGCTGACCGCGGGGATGCGCACTTCGGACGAGACGGGACGCGGAAGCCGGGGCGCGTCGTTCTCCGTGGCCGACCCGGCCACCGGGGAGATCTGCGGCGAGGCCCCCGACACGCGGCCGGACGAGCTGGACGCGGTGATCGGCCGGGCCCGCCGGGCCTGGTCCGGGTGGCGGGCCGACGCCGCCGCCCGGGCACGCGCGCTGCTCGGCGCGGCCGACGCCGTGGAGGGCGCCGGTGACGAGCTGGCGCGGCTGCTCACCCGGGAACAGGGCAAGCCGCTGGCCGAGTCCGGTGCGGAGGTCGCCCGCACGGCGGCCCGGCTGCGGTACTTCGCGGAGCTGTCCCCGAGGACGCGGCGGATCAGTGACGGGCGGCCCGTGCGCAGCGAGGTCCGCTGGCGGCCCGTCGGGCCGGTCGCCGCGATCGTGCCGTGGAACTTCCCGCTGCAACTGGCGGCGGCGAAGTTCGCGCCCGCGCTCGCGGCGGGCAACACCATGGTCCTCAAACCGTCGCCGTACACCCCGCTGGCCACCCGGCTGCTGGGGTCCGTCCTGGCGGCGGCTCTGCCCGAGGACGTCCTGACCGTCGTCACCGGGCGCGAACCCCTCGGTGCGCGGCTGGCGTCGCATCCGGGCATCCGGCACGTCACCTTCACGGGTTCCGTGCCCACCGGGCGGGCGGTCGCCGAGGGGGCGGCGGCCTCCCTCGCCCGGGTCACCCTGGAGCTGGGCGGCAACGACGCGGCCGTCCTGCTGGACGACGTCGATGTGGAGGCGGTCGCGGACCGGCTGTTCTGGTCCGCGTTCCGCAACTGCGGGCAGGTGTGCATGGCCGTCAAGCGCGTGTACGCCCCCGCCCGGCTGCACGCGGACGTGGTCGAGGCGCTGGCCCAGCGCGCCAAGTCCGTCAGGGTGGGCAGCGGCCTCGACCCGGACACCCGCATCGGTCCGGTCAACAACGCCCCGCAGCTGGCCCGGGTGGCGGAGCTCACCGAGCGGGCGGTGGCCGACGGGGCCCGGGCGGCGGCCGGCGGGCACCGGCTGGACGGGCCGGGCCACTTCTTCGCCCCGACGGTCCTCACCGACGTGCCGCCCGGAAGTGCGGTGGTGACGGAGGAGCAGTTCGGGCCGGTCCTGCCGGTGCTGCCGTACCGGAGTCTCGACGAGGCGGTCGACGCGGCCAACGGCACGGGTTTCGGACTCGGCGGCTCCGTCTGGGGCACCGATCTCGACCGGGCGGAGGCGGTGGCGGACCGGCTGGAGTGCGGGACGGCCTGGATCAACCATCACGCCGAACTGTCGCTCGCCCAGCCGTTCGCCGGGACCAAGGACAGCGGGGTCGGCGTCGCGGGCGGGCCGTGGGGGCTGTACGGGAACCTGCGGCCGTTCGTCGTCCACCGCCCGGAGGAACCATGAGCAGGAGATTCCGGGCGGCGGTGCTGCGCGCGTACGAGGAACCGTTCGCGGTCGAGGACGTCGTCCTGCACACCGGACCCGCCGCCGGTGAGCTGCTGGTGGAGATCGCGGGCGCCGGGATGTGCCGGACCGACCTGGCGGTGCGCAGGTCGGCCGGCCGCAGTCCGCTGCCGGCGGTCCTCGGCCACGAGGGGGCGGGGGTCGTCGTGGGGGCGGGCGGCGGGCCCGGTACGGAGATCGGCGTCGGCGACCACGTGGTGCTGAGCTTCGACTCGTGCGGGCACTGCCGGAACTGCCGGGGGGCGGCCCCCGCGTACTGCGACTCCTTCGCCTCGCTCAACCTCTTCGGAGGGCGTGCGCAGGAGCCGCCCCGGCTCGGCGACGCGGACGGGAAGGCGCTGGCGCCCCGGTGGTTCGGCCAGTCCTCGTTCGCCGCGTACGCGCTCGTGTCCGCCCGCAACGCCGTGCGCGTCGACCCCGCGCTTCCCGTCGAGCTGCTCGGGCCGCTCGGCTGCGGCTTCCTCACCGGGGCCGGGGCGGTGCTGAACACCTTCCGCGCCGGTCCGGCCGACCCGCTGGTGGTCCTCGGGGCCGGGGCGGTGGGTCTTGCCGCGGTCATGGCGGCGGGGGCGACCGGGGTGCCGGTCGTGGCGGTGGACCGGCACCGGCGGCGGCTGGAACTCGCCGAACGGTTCGGCGCCGTCCCGCTGCCCGCCGACGCGGCCGGGCTGCCGGACCGCATCCGCCGGCTGACGGACGGCGGCGCGCGGTACGCGCTGGACACGACGGCGTCGCCCGCGCTGATCAACGACGCGCTCCGGGCGCTGCGCCCCACCGGGACGCTGGGCCTGGTGGCACGGCTGCACACCGCCCTCCCACTGGAACCGGGCACGCTGGACCGGGGCCGGAGCGTCCGCCACATCTGCGAGGGGGACGCGGTGCCGGCGCTGCTGGTCCCCGTCCTGACGGAGCTGTGGCGGGCCGGGCGGTTCCCCTTCGACCAGCTGATCCGTACCTATCCCCTGGCCGACATCAACGAGGCCGAACGCGACTGCGACGCGGGCCGGGTGGTCAAACCCGTCCTGATCCCGGAGGGAAGAAGCCGATGAACGAGGCACGCGGTACGACGTCCCAGGAGCCGGCGGCGGAAGGCGTGGACGGCGGCGTGGGGCTGACCGCCCTGCTGGTGGCCGCCGCCCGCGCCATCGAGACCCGTCGTCGGGACAGCCTGGCCCACGACGTCTACGCCGAACACTTCGTGCGGGCCGCGCCGGCGTGCGCCGGGTGGCCCGTGCGCATCGACCAGGTGCCGGACGGGGACGCGAACGCGTTGTGGGGCCGGTTCGCCCGCTACTTCGGGCTGCGGACCAGGGTCCTGGACGACTTCGTCGTACGGTCGGTGCTCACGGGGGCCCGCCAGGTGGTGCTCCTGGGCGCCGGGCTGGACACGCGGGCGTTCCGGCTGGACTGGCCGTCGGACTGCGTGTTCTTCGAGGTCGACCGGGCGGGTGTGCTGGCCTTCAAGCACCAGGTGCTGACGGACGTGTCGGCCGCGCCGAAGGTGAAGCGCGTGCTGGTCCCGGTCGACCTGCGCGACGACTGGGTCGGCGCGCTGACCGCCTCGGGGTTCGACCCGGCCGCTCCGAGCATCTGGCTGGCGGAGGGCCTGCTGTTCTACCTGCCGGGGCCTGCCGAAACGTATCTCGTGGACAGCGTGGACCTGCTGGCCACCGAGGGCAGCGCCCTGGCCTTCGAGGCGAAACTGGAGGCGGATCTCCTGGCGTACCGGGACAGCGCGATCTACACGGCGACGCGCGAACAGATCGGCATCGACCTGCTCGACCTCTTCGACAAGGGCCCGCGCCCCGACTCCGCGGGCCGCCTCGCCGCGAGGGGCTGGTCCGCCTCGACGCACACTCCCTTCGAGTTCACCCGGCGCCACGGGCGCGGCCCGCTGCCGGAGCCGAACGACGCGCTGGAGGGGAACAGGTGGGTGTTCGCGTACCGGCGCAGGTGGTGAGCCGCGCTACGGCAACTCCCGGGTGAGCCATACGATCTCGCCGTCCTCGTCCGAGGTGACGTGATCCCGTACGAAGTCGAGCTTCTCCAGGACGCGGAGCGAGGGCGCGTTCCACGAGCGGACGGTCGACCAGAGCCGCCGCCGCCCGGTCGCGGCGGCGGCGCCCAGCACGGCCCGGGCCGCCTCGGTGGCGTAACCCCGGTTGTGGGCACGCCGGAACAGCTCGTAGGCGATCTCGGGCTCCTCCGGGGTGGAGCGCCCGATGATCAGTCCGCAGTAGCCGATGAAGTCCCCCTCGTCGCGGCGCTGGATGGGCAGCAGCGCGATGCCGGTGTCCTCCGTGCCGGCGAGGAGACCGGCGATGCCCTTGCGGGCGCGCTCCACCGTGTAGTTCTCCTCGCCGCGTTCGGAGAGGAGTTCACTGAACCGGTCGGCGTCGGACGCGGCCCAGGGCCGCAGGATCAGCCGCTCGGTCTCCAGGTGGTACGGCATGGTCGCGTAGGTCGGCATGCCCCTACTCTGCCGTACGGCCACGAGCCTTCCTCCGGCGAGGCCGGGTCTCCGGCGCGGACGCGAGGCGGAGCGCGCGGCCGGTCAGCGAGGTGTCGTCGCCGAGCAGGGCGGCGGGGGTGCCGGTGAAGACGACCCGGCCGCCGTCGGTGCCGGCGCCGGGACCGATGTCGATGACGTGGTCGGCGCGGGCGACGACGCGGAGGTTGTGCTCGACCACGACGAGCGTGGCACCGGCCTCCAGGAGGTCGTCGAAGAGCGCGTTGATCCGGTCCACGTCGCTGGGGTGCAGTCCGGTGGTCGGCTCGTCCAGGACGATCCGCTCGCCGGCCAGGTCGTCCACGCCGTTGAGGTGGCGCGCCAGGAGGAGGCGCTGCTTCTCACCGCCGGAGAGGGTGTCGAGGGACTGGCCGACGGCGGTGTAACCGAGGCCGACGCGTTGCTGCCAGGACATCGCCGCGACGATCCGGGGGTCGTCGGAGAACCGGTCCGCGAGGTCGTGTGCGGCCATGGAGAGCACGTCCGCGATGGTGCTGCCACGGACCGTGACGCCGAGGGCGGTCCCGTTGAAGCGCAGGCCCCCGCAGACGTCACACGGTGTGGAGACGTCGTCCAGGAACGCCAGCTCGGTGGTGAAATGGCCCTTGCCCCGGCAGGCGGGGCACGCGCCCTTGGAGTTGAAGCTGAACCAGGACGGGTCCAGGCCCGACGCCCGTGCGAACGTACCCCGGACGTGGTCGGCGACGCCGAGGATGGACAGCGAGGTGGAACGCTGCCCGCCGCGCAGCGGGTCCTGGCCCACGACAGTGAACTCGGGGTGCTGGGAGGGGAGTTCCCGGGTGGCGAGGGAGCTCTTGCCGGAGCCGGCGACCCCGGTGACCGCGGTGAGGACGCCATGGGGGATCTCGATGTCGAAGCCCGTCAGGTTGTTGGCCCTGGCTTTTCGGACGACGGTGGAGCCGCGCCACGGGCGGGCGGTCGACGCGACCTCCAGCGGGGTCCCGAGCAGCCGCCCGGTCACGGTCCCGCTCGTGCGCAGCGCGTCGGGCGTGCCCTCGAACTCGACACGGCCGCCGTCCGCCCCGGCGCCCGGGCCGACGTCGATGACGTGGTCCGCGATGCCGATCATCTGCCGGTGGTGCTCGACGACGAGCACGGTGTTGCCGGCGTCCCGCAGCCGGAGCAGCAGATGGGTGAGGAGGTGGACGTCCACGGGGTGCAGGCCGACGGAGGGCTCGTCGAACACATAGGTGACGTCGGTGAGCGCGCTGCCCAGGTGCCGGACGATCTTCACGCGCTGGGCCTCGCCGCCGGAGAGGGTGGAGGAGGTCCGGTCCAGGGAGAGGTAGCCCAGGCCGACGGAGCGCAGGGCGTCGAGCGTGGCCCGGATGCCGTCGAGTGCGGGCGCGACGCGCGGGTCGTGGGTGTCCTCCAGCAGTTCCCGCAACCGGGTGACGGACATGGCCGACCAGTCCGCGAGGGAGCGGCCGTCGATCAGGCTGGCCCTGGCTGCCTCGTTGAGCCGGGCGCCGTGGCACTCCGGGCAGGGGCGGCGGGTGGTGATGCGGTCCAGTTCCTCGCGGACCTGGGCGGAGATCTTCGTCGGGTGGTTCTTGACGAAGGTGTCGCGCATACGGGTGACGACACCGTCGAACCGGGCGGTCTTCGGGAACTCCGGGTCCGGCTTCGGCGGCTTCAGCTGCTCGGCGTGGAGGAAGAGATCCATCTCCTCGTCCGTGTAGTCCTTCAGGGGCTTGTCCCGGTCGAACAGACCGCTGTACGCGAACCGCTTCCACCGGTATCCGCCCCGCCGGAACAGGCTGAACCGGACGGGCCCCTCGTTGATCGACTTCTCCTCGTCGACGAGTTCGGCGGGGTCGATGTCGACCACGGTGCCGATGCCCTCGCACTCCGGGCACATCCCGGTGGGGTCGTTGAAGGAGTACGCGGGTGTGTAGCCGGCGGAGGGCTCGCCGATCCGGGAGAACACGAGCCGCATCAGCGGTGCGACGTCGCAGGCGGTCGCCACGACCGAGCGGGCGTTGCCGGTGAAGCGACGCTGGTCGATCAGCGCCGTGAACGTGAGCCCGTCCATCGACTGGACCTCGGGCGCGGGCAGTTGCGGCAGCCGGTTGCGTACGAACGTCGGGTAGGCGTCGTTGACCAGTCGCTGGGCTTCGGCCGCGATCGTGTCCAGCACCAGCGACGACTTGCCCGAGCCGGACACCCCCGTGACGACGGTGAGCGCCTTCTTGGGCACGTCGACGGTGACGTCCTTCAGGTTGTTCGTCGCCGCGCCGACCACGCGGATCACTCCGGCCGCATGCGCATCGCTCATCAGGGGATCGTACCCAGCCGTGTGTTTCCCTCACGGTTGACGGCGCCCGGCATTCCGCGTGCCGGGCGCCCCGGAGGGTCAGCCGGTGGCGGCGTTGAGGAGGTCGAGTGCGCTCTGCTGGCAGCCGTAGTCGGTGGACCCGCCGCCGCCGTTCCAGTGCGGGCCGTACTGGTCGAGGGCGTTGCGGTCGCGGTCGTGGGCGCTGTCGGCCCACCGGGTGAGGGGTGCGGTGTACGGGTGGTCGGAGAGCGTGCGGTTGAGGACGCCGAGGCCGCGCACATAGGCGCCCTTGAAGCTGGGGCCGTCTCCGGTGCAGCCGTCGCCCTCGCCGGGCTCGCGCAGGACGCCGTCGGTCTGGAGCCGCACGGTGGACGCGTCGGCGAGGCCGCGCGCGGTGGTCAGGAGGGCTTGGTCGCCGGTGGCGCGGTGCAGTTCGGTGAGCGCGCCCAGGATGACGCCCTGGTTGTAGGTCCAGGTGGGCTGGCCGTTGTTGGCGCAGTTGCCGTCGAGGCCGTCGTTGATCATGCGGTCACCGTTGATCATGCCGCTGCGCTGGAACCAGTCCCACTCGTTCTTCGCCCGTTCCAGGTACACGGTGTCGCCGGGGATGCGGTTGTGCAGGGCCGCCGTGAGGCCGAGGAAGAGCTCGTTGGTGATGGCGTTCTTGTAGTTGCCTCCGGTGTTCCACCGGACCCCGCCGCCACAGGTGCCGTTCCAGTTGGCGAACATGTGGTCCGCGTCGGCGCGCGCGGTGTCGAGGTAGCGGCTCTCCCCCGTCAGGTCGTAGGCGGCGATCCAGGCGAGGCCCCACCAGCCGGTGTCGTCCAGGTATTCGTTGCGGAACCGGCCGCCCTGGGCGTTGATGTTCTTCTCGTACGTGTCCGAGATGGCGTACCGGTAGCTGCCCATGCCGGTGATCCGGATGTTGTCGATGACGGCGGTCAGCGCGTTGGCGGCCGTCCACCAGCCGTTGCCGCCGAAGAGTTTGGTGGACCGGTCGTACGACATCATGAGGGCGGTCGCGGCGGCGGTGCTCCTGCTGCCCGCGTTCCAGGTCGTGCGGGCCCAGGGAGTGCACGCGATGGTGCCGCCGCCCGCCGGCTGCCCGCAGGCGCGCAGGGCTCCGACGCCCTGGGTGTTCCAGTCGTCCACGTTGTACATCTGGGTGCGCCAGCCCCGGCCCCCGGACGGCACGGCGGTGTCGCCCAGCTTGCTGCCCGACGCCCAGGTCCTGCCGCCGTCCATGGACCGGTCCAGCCAGACGTGGTCGCCGGCCCCGCCGTTGTCGATGGAGCCCCAGCCCATCGCGTCGGTGTCGTCGAAGTGGAGGGCGATCGTGCGGGAGCCGACGCCGGCCGTGACGGGGATCCGGTCCTGGGGGCTGAGCCCCGGGTCCCGCGCGTCGCAGTATTTGTTGCACACCGCCGCCTCCGGGGCCGCGGCGGCGGGCAGGGTGCCTACGAAAAGTGTGGACAACGTTGTCAGAACGGCACCGACAAGGGCCGCCCGGGGGCGCGCAGGTGTCATGAAGGACTCCCGGAACGAGTGGGGGGCGACGGAGGGCACCCCGCCGACGCTCAGGAGAACGCTCTCCGACGCTAGCGAAGCGCCATGAGCACGTCAACGGGGCGGACCCCGGCCCGGCCGGCCCGCGTGCGGGCGGGGCCCTCAGGGCAGGATCGAGTCGACGTAGCCGCCGTCCACCCGGAGGGCGCCGCCCGTGGTGGCGGAGCCGTACGGCGAGGCCAGGTAGACGACCATGTGCGCGATCTCCTCGGGCTCGATGAGACGTTGCAGCAGGGACTGGGGGCGGTGCTTGACCATGAACTCGTGCTGGGCCTCCTCCCAGGGGAGGTCGTCCCCGACGAGTTCGCGGACGAAGTCCTCGACGCCGCCGGTGCGGGTGGGTCCCGCGATGACGGAGTTGACCGTCACGCCGGTGCCCGCGGCCTCCTTGGCGAAGCCCCGGGAGACCGCGAGCAGCGAGGTCTTGGTCATGCCGTAGTGGATCATTTCGGCGGGGATGACCACGGCCGAGTCGCTGGCGATGTTGAGGACGCGCCCCCAGCCGTTGTCCTTCATCCGCGGCAGACAGGCGCGGATGAGCCGGACGGCGGAGAGGACGTTGACCTCGAAGTAACGGCGCCACTCCGCGTCCTCGATCTCCAACGGCGCCGCGGACCCGAAGACGCCGAGGCTGTTGACCAGGATGTCGACCGCCGGTGCGGCCGCCAGGACGGCCGCGGCGCCGTCCTCGGTCGCGAGGTCGCCCGCCGCGCCGGTGACCTCGTCGCTCCCCGAGGCGGTTCGTACGGCGTGGACGGCCTCGGCGACCCGCTCCTGGCCGCGGCCGTTCACGACGACATGGGCGCCGGCCCGGGCCAGCCCGACGGCGATGGCCTCGCCGATGCCCTGGGTGGAGCCGGTGACCAGGGCGGTACGGCCGGAGAGATCGATGTGCACGGCGGGTCCTCCTCGCGCCGGGCCGGCGACACGGCCCGTGACGGACGTGGGGGTCCGATGTTGCCCGGCTCCGGGCGCCGGCGCAGCACGACCCGTGCGGCGTTACGCCGTACGGACGCCTGGGCCGGCCGAGCCGTCAGCCCTCCACGTGCAGCCCGAAGCCCGTGCGGCCCACCGGCTCCAGGCCCTCCTTGAGGTGCAGGGACGGGATCTCGTAGTCGCCGAAGTTCTGGCGGCGGTACGGGACCGGGGCGGTCGATTCCAGCGTGAGCAGGCGCTCCCGCCATGCCTTGGCCGCCTCCGGATAGTCCGCCTCGGTCATCCGGTCGGCGCCGTACAGGACGAACGGCGGCAGCACCTCCAGACCGGGGTAGTGGAGGATGCCGTGCTGGATCGGGAACAGCAGGTCGTCGATGGGGCCGTTGATGCCCCGGGGAGCGTAGTGGGATTCCAGGCCGCCGACGGTCACCGAGAGGAGGGCGCGGCGGCCCGCGAGGGTGCCCTCACCGTAGCGCTCGCCGTACTTGGTGTCGCTGTGCTCGCCGACGCCGTACGCGAAGTGGTACGTGAACACGCGGTCCACCCAGCCCTTGAGGATCGCCGGCATCGTGTACCACCACAGGGGGAACTGGAAGATGACGGTGTCCGCCCACAGCAGCTTCTCCTGCTCGGCACGCACGTCCGGGGTGAGCGTGCCGGCGTCGAAGGCGCGGCCGGAGTCGCGGGCCGGCTTGAGCGGGTCCGAGGCATCGGGTCCGTAGTCCGCCGCGTCGACGGTGGTCTTCCAGTTCATCGCATACAGGTCGCTCACCCGCACCTCGTGCCCGGCCTTCTCCAGGGTCGCGACCGCGAGGTCCTTGAGCGAGCCGTTGAGGGATTTCGGCTCGGGGTGGGCGTGGACGATGAGCGTCTTCATGGGAACCGCACTCCTTCGGATCGGATGGGTTCGATCCTGGACGCCCGGGCGCCCGCTGTTCAGGGGCGCCGCTTCCGTCGGACGGGACTTCCTGGTACCGGCAGGGCCACCCTCGCGCGGGGTGGGCGTGGCCATACTGGGTCCATGGACGATCTCGCGGGATTCCTGCGGACCCGGCGCGCCCGGGTCGACCCGGCCTCGGCCGGCATCTCCGCCGACAGCCGCCGCCGGGTCACCGGACTGCGCCGCGAGGAGGTCGCGCACCTGTCCGGGGTGAGTGTCGACTACTACGTGCGCCTGGAGCAGGGGCGTGCGACCCAGCCCTCGGAGCAGGTGCTGGACGCGCTCGCCCGGGTCCTCGGCCTGGACGAGACCGAGCGCGAGCACCTCGACCGGCTCGCCCGGCAGCGGCGACGGCGCGTGCAGACGCCCGGCGGACGGGTGCGGCCGGAGCTGCTGCGCGTGCTCGACCTGGTCACCGACGCTCCCGCGCTGCTCATGGACCACCGCATGGACGTCCTCGCGGGCAACCGACTGGCGCGGCTGCTGTACGGCCGGGCGCTGCCGGGCATGAACACCGCCCGGCACCTCTTCCTGGAGGAGGCCGAACGGGGTCTGTACGCGGAGTGGGAGCAGTGCACCCTGGACGCGGTCGGCCACCTGCGGCTGGCGGCCGGCAAGTACCCGGACGACGCGCGGCTGGCCTCGCTCATCGGGGAGCTCTCGATGGGCAGCGACCGCTTCCGCCGGCTGTGGGCCCGTGCCGACGTGCGCTGCCGTACGCACGGCCGCAAGGTGTACCGGCACCCGCTCGTCGGCGTGCTGGAGTTGCACCAGGAGAACTTCTCCCTGACGGACGCGCCGGGCCGGGAGCTGATCGTGCTGTCGGCGGCGCCCGGCAGCCCGGCGGAGGACGGGCTGCGGCTGCTGGCCGCGCTGGGGGCCGGCGCCGAGGGTGGCGACGCGGCCGGGCTGCCCCGCGTCCGCGGGGAGGACCCCGCTAGCGCGCCGCCGCGAAGCGCGCCAGGTGGCCGTCGCTGAGCCGGACGTCCCGGGCGGCCAGCGCCTCCTCGACGTGTCGTACGCGGCTCACGCCCACGATCGGGGCGATGCCCTGGTGCAGCAGCCACGCCAGGACGACCTGGTTCTTCGTCGCGGAGACCTCGTCGGCCACCTCGTCCAGGACCGCGAGCACCCTGGCGGTGCCGGGGTGGTCGTACGTGTCCGGGAACGGCTTGTCCGGACGCGTGTAGGAGCCCCAGAGCAGGGAGCTGTACGCCCACACGTCGAGCCCTTCCGCCTCGGCGAGGTCCAGGTCCTCGGCGGTGAGCAGACGGTGGCCGCCCTCGGCGAGCGGGGTGAGCGGGCGCGGCTGGACGAGGGAGTGGCGCAGTTGCAGGGAGGTCCACGGCTCCGCTCCCTGTTCGCGGGCCAGGGTCCGGGCGCGCTCGACGCGCCAGGCGGTGTGGTTCGCTGCGCCGACCCGCGACGCCACGCCCTTGGTGACCAGTTCGCCGAAGGCTCCGACCGTCTCCGCCAGGGGGACGGTGCGGTCCTCGGCGTGGGCCCAGAGCAGGTCGACGTGGTCGACGCCGAGGCGTTCGAGGCTCTCCGCCACACCCGCGTGGACGGCGCGGGCCGACAGGCCCTCCGCGCTCTGCGGCCAGGAGTGCGGGACGAGCGGGTTCTGCCGCACCTTGGTCGCGATCCTCACGGCGTCGCGGGCGCCGGGGCGGGCCGCGAGCCAGGCGCCTATGACGCGTTCGCTCGCGCCGCCGACGCCACTGGGGTCGGCCCAGAAGGAGTAGCAGTTCGC
Source organism: Streptomyces sp. NPDC057249 (assembly GCF_042669245.1). Taxonomy (NCBI): domain Bacteria; kingdom Bacillati; phylum Actinomycetota; class Actinomycetes; order Kitasatosporales; family Streptomycetaceae; genus Streptomyces; species Streptomyces sp. NPDC057249. The sequence goes on from NZ_JBHUXS010000009.1 coordinate 29,365, forward strand.
GGTGTCGAGCCATTCGCCGCCGGCGGCGACATAGGCGTCGAGGATCGCGAAGGACGTGTCCGAGTCGACCTGCGTGCCGAAGCCCATGGTGCCCAGAACGATCCGGGGGCTCGTGTCGTTCATGTGGGTGCGGTGTGTGTTCGCGTGCTGCGTGTCTGCGTGGTTCATGTCCGTCATGCTCGACGTTGAAGTGCGCTCCAGGTCAAGCCGGTAGTTCGAAACCCTGAGGGAGTCGTGGTGGCGGATCTCGCGGAAGCGGTCGAATCGATGGAACAACTCACCGTGGGCTGGCGGGCCATGGTGCTGGACCGGGACGCCGGAGCGGACGTGCGGGACCTGCCCGGGATCGCCGTGCGCTGGGCCGACTGCGGGTTCGCCTTCTGGAACTGCGTCACCCTCACCGAGGCCGGCGCGGACGCGGCGCTCGCCGCCCGCCGCATGAGTGAGGCGGCCGACATCATGCGGACCAAGACGCGGCCCGGCTTCCTCTGGGTCTTCGAGGGGCTCCTCGACGCGGAGGCGCTCGACTCGCTGGACGCGGCGGCCGAGCGCGCCGGTCTCGCGTACGCCTTTCCCGGCACGGGCATGGCGGGCGATCTGTTCCCGCTGCCCGAACCGGCGCACCCCGAGCTGGAGTTCGTACGCGTGCGCGAGGACGAGCAGTTGTTGGCGTACGCGGACCTGAACTCGCGCGCGTACGGATTCCCCCTGGAGGCGGGCCGCGACGGGCTGGCGGGGTCCGAGCTGTGGAAGAGCGGGGTGCACGCCTATCTGGGGCTGCGCCAGGGGGTGCCGGTGACGTGCGCCGCGACGGTGGAGGCGGCGGGCCGGCTGTTCGTCGTGCTGGTCGCCACCGATCCGGCGTGGGAGCGCCGGGGGTACGGGGAGGCGGTGACGCGCAAGGCGCTGTTCGAGGGGGCCCGGGCCACGGGCCTGACCCGCGCCACCCTGCACGCGACGGCGGCGGGTGCTCCGGTGTACCCACGGATCGGCTTCACCCCGAATTCGGCCATGCGTTTCTACGGGTTGCGGGGGTGAGGGTGAGCCGGTCGCCGCTGTCGCAGAACCATGACATCCGGGGTCACAACCCGTGGCCCGGATGGGCTGTCCAACTGGGTGAGACGGCGGGCCGATCCACCCGCCGTCGGCGAGCGCGGCACCCGGTCGCGCCGCCCACACGTCTTGGGGGAAAACCTTGAACACCGTTGCGCGCACCCTGCGTTCGACCCTCGTCGCCTCGGCCGCGGGGCTTCTGCTGACCGTCACCGGAGCCGCCCTGGCCCCGGTCGCCCTGGCCGACACCGGGACGCCCGAGCTGACGGTGTCCACCGACGCGCCCGCGTTGATCGGGGGCGGTGGCCTGCCCGTCGCCTTCACCACCACGGCGTCCAACACCGGCCCGAACGACATTTCGTCGGCGCGCCTCATCTACCGCATCGACGGCGGCAACGGCCTGCCGGAGCACGCGCTGAGCCTGGAGTACCGGCTCGACGGAACGACCTGGAAGTCCGTGCCGCTGGAAGTCACCGAGGGCTCCGTGTACAGCGGTGAGCTGCCCGAGCAGTTCCCGCTGGCCGCCGGGAAGTCGCGGACCGTACAGCTGCGGCTCGGGATGCCGATGGGCACCCCGCACAACGGCGCCGGCAACGGTGGCACCGACCACCTCAAGCTGACGACGATGATCTCCTACGGGGCCGCGGGCGCCGCGAACGACACCGATGTGGACGACGTGGCGGTCAAGGGGCTGAGCACCCACCTGTCCGGTGTCCCCGCGACCGCGACGGCGGGCGGCCCGGCGATCGCCTTCAAGGCCACGGTCGTCAACCCGACGCCGTCCGCGTACGAGAACGTGAGCGATGTGCTGTTCACCGACCGGTACGCCACCGTCCAGGTACTGCGCTCGGGCAAGTGGACGACGCTGAAGCCGATCACCGACGCCGCCGAACCCGAGGTGTACGGCTTCAACGTCATCGGCCCGGACGTGTCCCTCGCGGCAAACGGCAGCACGACCACGCAGGTCAGGGTGGCCTACCGCAAGGACGCCCCGGCCGGGAAGACCACCGTGAGCCCGTGCGTGGTCGTGAACGAGGGGCCGGGCACCTTCCGGGGCACGACCAGCTGCGGCGAGGGGGCCACCGTCACCGTGAAGAAGGCGGCGGCCGCCACCCCCTCCCCCTCCGCGACCGCCACCGCGTCGCCCTCCCCCACCCCGGCGGGCACCGGCACCGCCTCGACGGCCTCCGGCATGACCGCGCAGCTGGCGGAGACCGGCAGCAGCGGCCTCTCGGCGGCGGCGTCGGGCGCGGCGGGTCTCGTCGCGGCCGGGGCGGGGGCCGTGGGCTTCACCGCCGTGCGTCGCCGGCGCGGACGGGCCTGAGCGGAAGCGGACGGGTCCGGTCCTCGGCGGCAAGGCGCCGGGGACCGGACCTGTTCGGGCCGCGCGGGGTCAGGAGGCGATGAACCGCGCGACCTGGCCGAGGACGATCGTGTCGGCCAGGTACCCGATGTGGGTCTGGCAGAGCACGTTGTTGTTCGTCGCGCCGCTCAGGCGGGTGCTGGTGTACGGGAGGATGATGCCGTCGCACGCCGAGTACCAGGTGGCGTACCTGGTGGCGCCCGGGGTCTCGTCACCGGAGGTGATCTGCGAGATGAACGAGGAGCCCGGGTACATCTGCTGGCAGGTGGTGTAGATCAGGCAGGCCCCGGCGAACGTGGTGCCGTGGTTGGCGCCGGCGATGGACGCGAGGTGACTGACGCTGGTGTTGCCGCCGAGCACCTTGAGGTAGTACTGGCTGACGAGACCGCCCATGGAGTGGTTGACGATCGCGACCTTGCTCGCCCCGGTCCGGGACTTCACGTTGTTGACGAATGCGGCGAGGCCCTGCGCGTTGGTGACGTTGTTGCCGTAGGAGTCGTACTCGTACGCGAACAGGTCGGAGCTCGACCAGCCGTTGAGACGGAAGACGCTCATGGCGGTGACCCAGTTGGAGGCGCTGCCGGTGTACCCGTGCACGAAGACGACCGGGGTGCTGGTCGACAGCGGCTGGACCGCGGCCGCGCGGGCCGGTGCGGGCGTCTCGGCGGCACCGGCCGTGGACGCCGAGGAGAACAGGGTGAACGCGAACGTGACGGCCGCGAGGACGCCGAGGAGGCGACGCGGTGAACGACGAGGCATGGGGCACTCCTGAGGAGGACGCGGGGATGTGGTTGCCTGCCCGCACAAGGTGCCCGGCACGGGGTGCCCACGCCATCGGCTAATTCACCGGTCTTCCGGAGGTGATCCGCCCCCGGCCGGGGGGGCGGAGCATGTGGAACGACGAGTCGTCGCCGCGCATATGGACACCGCGCCATGGGCGTGCTCTCATGCCACTTGCACTTTTCCAACGATGCACAACGACCGGTGCGGCACGAACGGACCTGCCGGACGGTGTGAGAACGGAGTCGCATGTGAAACCTCCATCCGCGAGGCGGCAAAGAGGGCTGCGGCGGTGGATCGGTGCCGCCGCTGTCCTCGGGACCGCCGCGGCCATGACGGTGACGGGCACGGCGGGTCCGGCGTCCGCAGGCGGCCCGCACAGCCACCGCATCCCGACGGTCACCTCCGGCGACGCCCGGTTCCAGGTGCTGTCGCCCACGCTGATCCGGACCGAGTACGCGGGGGATGGCGCGTTCACCGACGAGGCGACGTTCAACGCCATCGGCCGGGGCTCCTTCGCCCCCGCGGCGTACACCGCCAAGACGGCGGACGGCTGGCTCACCATCAGGACGAGCGCGCTGACGCTGCGGTACAAGGTCGGCTCCGGTCCGTTCGACGCGAAGAACCTCTCGGTCCGGCTCGACGCCGGCGACTCCCCCGTGACCGCCACCCCCTGGCACCGCATCACCTGCGCACCCGGCGCACTCTGCGAGGCGGAGAACCTGCGGGCCGGCGGCGTCTCCGTGGCGTCGGACCACAAGGGCTACACCGGGTCCGGGTTCGCCGCCGGCTTCGAGAGCACCGGCGCCTCCCTGTCCTCTGACATCGATGTCAAAGCGGCGGGCGCCTACCGGTTCGCCGTGCGGTACGCCAATGCGCGCGGCGGCGACGGCAAGAGCGAGCCGCGCACCCTCACCCTGTCGGTGGACGGCGGCGACGAGCAGCGGGTGACGCTGCCGCCGACGGCGGACTGGGACTCCTGGGACACCGCCTTCGCCGATGTCCGGCTGGACGCCGGGCACCACACGGTCAGCCTGACCCGGGGCGCCGCGGACTCCGGCAGTGTGAACGTGGACAGCGTCGCCCTGCTGGGCGCGGGCGAGGCGTTCCCGCCCGTGTCCAGCACGGCGATCGCGGACTGCCGGTTCGGGGTGAGCTGCGAGGCGGAGGCGGGGCGCGTCATCGGTACGGCTGCGGCCGCCACGGATCATCAGGGCTTCGCCGGGACGGGCTTCGTCGCGGAGCTCAACCAGGGTTCCTCGCTGACCACCCGAGTGGTGGAGGTCCCCTCGGCCGGCACGTACAGCCTGCGCGTCCGTTACGCCAACGGCCCGGGCGGCGACGGCCGGCACGAGACGCGCACCGCCGCCGTGTCGGTGGGCGGCGCCACGGGCACCCTGTCGTTCCCCGCGACGGACGACTGGGACACGTGGTCCACGGCCACCGTGCCCGTCCGCCTGGAGGCGGGCGCCAACGACGTCACCCTCGCCTGCCCGGGAGCCGAGAGCTGCCATGTGAACGCGGACACCGTGTCCGTCGCCGCGACCGGCGCCCCGGCTCCGCGGCCGCACCTGGCCCTCGGCGGATACCGGCGCGGCCTCGACGGCGTCACCGGCAACGGCGCCCCGCCCGTCACCACACCCGGGCTCCTCAGCCAGGACGGCTGGTACCTCCTGGACGACACCCCGTCCGCGCTCTACGACGCCGGGTCCCGGAAGGTGACCCAGCGCTCCGCGCACGGCGGCGCCCCGTACCAGGACGGCTACCTCTTCGGCTACGGGCACGACTACAAGCAGGGCCTCGGTGACCTGGCGACCCTCACCGGACCGCCCGCGCTGCTGCCCTCCTGGGCGTACGGGGTCTGGTACTCGGAGTACATCGACCGCACGGACGCGGACTACCGGAACACGATCCTGCCGAAGTTCCGGTCGGAGGGCGTGCCGCTGGACGTGCTGGTGACGGACACCGACTACAAGGCCGTGAACGCGTGGAGCGGCTGGGAGATCGACACGGCCAAGTTCCCCGATCCGAAGGGGTTCTTCGACTGGTCCGAGTCCCAGGGCCTGCACAACACGCTCAACGTGCACCCCAGCATCCTCGCCGCCGACCCCCAGTTCGCCCAGGCCCAGAAGACCGCCAAGGGCAAGCTGAAGAAGGGGAGTTGCGGAGGTGGCGCGGGGCCGGACTGCTACGTCTTCGACTTCGGGGACCCCGATCAGTTGCAGGCGTACATGGATCTGCACCGGACCATGGACGAGCAGGGCAATGACTTCTGGTGGCTGGACTGGTGCTGTGACGCGGCGCAGTCGTCGCTGCCGGGTGTGACCCCGGACGCCTGGATCAACCAGCAGTACGCGGACGCCACCGCCGCGCACCAGGAGCGCGGGTTCGTACTGTCGCGCGCCTTCGGTTCGCTCCAGGCGGCCGGGTACAGCGGCCAGCAGGCGGTGCCCACCGGACCCTGGGCGGACAAGCGCACCACGGTCCACTTCTCCGGCGACACGTCGTCCACCTGGGGCACGCTGAAGTTCGAGGTGGGGTACACCCCGGCCGAGTCGGCGGCGACCGGCATGGCCAACATCACGCACGACATCGGCGGCCACAACGACACGACGGGCCTGAGGGGATCGGAGACGTACACGGACGGCGGCGACACGCACACCACGACGAAGCTGCCCGACGACCTCTACGCGCGCTGGGTCCAGTTCGGCACCTTCCAGCCCGTCGACCGGCTGCACAGCAACCACAGCGACCGGCTGCCCTGGCAGTACGGCCCCGAGGCGTCGGCGTCCGCGAAGAACTTCCTCAACCTGCGCGAGAGCCTGCTGCCGTACACGTACACGCTCGCGGAGGAGGCCAACCGGACCGGTGTGCCGATCGTCCGGCCCATGTACCTGGAGTACCCGGAGGAGCCGCAGGCGTACGAGACGGCCGGCAACGAGTACTTCTACGGCTCGGACGTGCTGGTCGCCCCGGTCACCACGCCCGGCGCCTCCGCGAAGACGTCGGTGTGGTTCCCGCCGGGGCGGTGGACGGACTACTTCACCGGCAGGACGTACGAGGGCGGCACCACGCAGGACGTCACGACGACGCTCGACACCATGCCCGTGTTCGTCCGGGCGGGCGGGATCGTCCCGAGCCGTACGCATGACGTCGCCCACGACGGCGCGGCGGGCGCGGACGACCTCACGCTCACCATCGCCCCCGGCGGTTCCGGTTCGTTCCGCCTGTACGAGGACGACGGGGGCGCCCCCGGCAGCGTCCGGAGCGCCACGACGAAGATCTCGTACAAGGAGTCCGGCGGACGTCACACCGTGTCCATCGCCCCGACGAAGGGGTCCTTCCGGGGCCAGGCGAAGAAGCGCACCTGGACCCTGTCGGTCCGGGCCGACCACGCGCCCCGGCACGTCACCGCGAGCGGTAAGCGGCTGTCTCCTCGTGCCTGTCGCTGGGACGAGGCCTCGGGGACGCTGACCATCACCCTGCCCGAGCGCAGCGTCCATGCGCCGGTCAGCGTGACCTACTAGGCACGCGCCCGCGAAGTCCCGTCCGTGCACGCGGCGGGACTTCGCGGAGCGGCCGGCACCTTCAGCCGTGCACGGTGTCGGCGACCTCGACCCGTTCGAGGCCCTCGCGACGCATCCGTCCGATCCCCCAGGCGCCCAGCGGCCCGAGAGCGTGGTTGAGCGCGCGCCCCTGTTCGGTCAGGGAGTACTCCACCCGCGGGGGCACCTGTGCGTAGACCTCGCGGTGCACCAGCCCGTCCGCCTCCATCTCCCGCAGGTGCTGCGTCAGCATCTTCTCGCTCACCCCCGGCAGACCGCGCCGGAGCTCCGCGAAGCGGCGTACGCGGTGGGCGTCGAGTTCCCAGAGGATCAGGCCCTTCCACTTGCCGCTCACCACGTCGAGCGCGGCGTCGATCCCGCAGATGTAGGGCCCGCGTCTCGGCGCCTCGGCCATCACTGGTCCCCTTACGAAAAGGTAAGTACCGCAGAAAATAGTGGGTACTTCCGAGTTTAGCGGCGCTCTTCGAGCATGGAGGCGTGAACGGACAACAGAACCACACCACCCAGCAGAGCACCCCTGTCACCCTGATCGGACTCGGCCCGATGGGCCGGGCGATGACCCGCGCCCTCCTCACCGCCGGCCACCCGGTGACCGTCTGGAACCGCACCCCCGGCCGGGCCGACGGTGTCGTCGCCGACGGAGCGACACTCGCGACGACCCCCGGCGAGGCGGTCCGGGCGAGTGACCTCGTGATCCTCAGCCTCACCGACTACCGGGCGCTGTACGACGTCCTCGGCGACGCCACCGGAGCGCTCGCCGGCCGGACCCTGGTCAACCTGAGCTCCGACACCCCCGGCCGCACCCGTGAGGCGGCGGACTGGGCGGCCGGTCACGGCGCCCAGTTCCTCGCCGGCGGCGTCATGGTCCCCGCGCCGATGGTCGGCACGGAGGCGGCGTTCGTCTATTACAGCGGGCGCGAGCAGGCGTTGGAGAGCCACCGGGCGACGTTGGCCCTGCTCGGAGCACCACGGTATCTGGGCGAGGACCCGGGCCTCGCCCAGATGATGTACCAGGCCCAGCTCGCGGTGTTCCTCACCACGCTGTCCGCGCTGATGCACGCCACGGCCATGCTGGGCACGGCGGGCATGAAGGCCGGCGAGGCGCTGCCGGAGCTGCTCTCCTCCGCCGACTCGATCGGCGACATCCTGAGGGCCGGTGAAGCCCGGCCGGGCGCCTCGCTCGATGCCGGGGAGCACCCCGGCGACCTCAGCACGGTCACCATGATGGGCGCGACGGCCGACCACATCGTGGAGACCAGCACGGCGCTCGGCCTCGACCTGGCGCTCCCCGTGGCGGTGCAGGCCCACTACCGGCGCGCGATCGCGGACGGCCACGGCGGCGACAACTGGACCCGCATCATCGACGGCATCCGGGAACCACGCCCGCACACCGGGCGCCCCTGACCGGTGCGCGGGCGTGGGCCCGTCCCCGGTGGGAACCGGAGGCGGGCCCGGTGAGCGGTGGCTCAGCGGACTTCGAGGGTCCGCTGCTCCTTGAACGAGGCGCAGTTGGAGTTCTCCACGGACACGTACACGTTGGCGATGTGACCGCCCCAGCTGACGCAGTGGCCCTTGCCGTAGACGTAGGCCGGACCGGCGTACGACGTGTAGTTCCCGTAGTCCCCCGCCGACTCGTCGGTGTCGGCGACGTAGATGTACGTCGACATGTCCTTCGCGACGCCGGGGGTGGACCGGATGGTCACCACGCAGTTCTTCCCGTTGGACGCGTTGTACGTCAGGTAGACCGTGCCGAGGGAGCCGATGGCGGCGGAGTTCACGGTCTTGTACGAGCTGCCGCAGACCTTCTGCGGGGTGGTGTTGGGTGCGGCGGACGCGGTCGGGCCGAAGACGGCCGTCGCACCCACCATCAGGGTGGTCAGGGCCCCGGCGGTGGCGAGCATACGGATGTTTCGCATATTTCCCCCTTGTAGCTCCGGGAGCGATTTGCTCCCACTTGTTGTGACCTCCGAGGGGCACGGATGGTTGTATGCGAATTGCCGGGGACCTGCCGTTTGGTGATCTTTCACGCCTCCGGGAGCGTTCCGGGGGCCGGCAGGAAGCCGGTGACCTGGAAGTACGTCAGGTAGCGCGTCAGCACCTCGTCGGTGAGCGGCTGTTGGCGCACGCCCGCCTCCGCCGCCGCCCGGGCGGTGCGGCCGGAGTCGAAGCGGCGGTGGTCCGCCTCGTCGTGACCGGCCTGTCCGTCGTCGCCGAGGAACAACTGTGCGGCGTTGTCCGGGTGTTCGGCCACGCACGCCCGCCACTCCCCCGGCGTCACGGGGCGCAGGGCGTATCCCAGGCGGGCGGCCACCTCGAAGACCCGGTCGAGGCCGGGCGCGTCCGGGTTGGTGTAGTGGTAGGCCCGCGCCCCCGGCCGGTCGGAGGTGCTGAGGGCCGCGACGGCGGCGCTGACGTAGTCCACGGGCACCCAGTCGGTCGTGCCGTGCGCCAGATCGGGCACCGCTCCGGCCTGGAGGCAGCCCTTGATGAGCTGCCAGAGCAGGTCGCGGTCCTGGCAGGCACCGGTCGCGGTGTCGCCGCTGATGCGGCCCGGACGGTGCACGGTCACCGGGAGGCCGCGCTCGCGGGCGAGGCCCACCAGTTGCTCGGCGACCCATTTGCTCTGCGCGTACCCGTCGGGCAGGTCGGCCGCCGGGCCGGTCGGGGACGACTCGGTGAGCGGCGCGGGGTCCGTCCCGCGCGACGGGGCGTACACACCGGTGGTGGAGACGTAGTGCAGGCCGGGCGAGCCGGAGTCCGCGAGGAGGCGCAGCAGTTCCTCGGTGCCGGCCACGTTGGGGGCGCGCAGATCCCCGTACGGGGCGGCGAAGTTGACGCGCGCCCCGTTGTGGAGCACCGGTCCCAGGCGCCGGGCGAGGGCGGTCCGTTCGTCGGGGTCGAGGCCGAGGCCGGGGGCCGCGAGGTCGCCGGGGACGGCGTGGATCAGGTCTGCGTACCGGGACTGCCACAGGCCGTAGTGCTCCAGGTTGGCCCGGAGCCGCTGGGCCGCGACGGCGGGGCTCGCGGCCCTGACGAGACAGTCGACGGGGCCGTCCGTGGCCTCGATCAGGTCCCTCAGGAGGAACGCGCCGAGGAAGCCCGAGGCGCCCGTGAGCAGAGGCCGCGCGGAGGGTCGCGCGGGACGGCGCTCCCCGGGGCCCCGGCGCTCGGCGGTGATGTCGGGCGCGAGCCGGACCTCGGCGGCGAAGTCCGGCGCGGCCGGCTCCGCCCGCTCCTCCTCCCCGGGCGCCCCGCCGAGCAGGCGGTCGACGCCCTCGACGGTGGGTGTCGCGAACAGGGCGCGCAGGGACGGCCGTACTCCGCAGCGCTCCCCGATCCGGCGGGCCAGGGTCACGGCGAGCAGGGAGTGGCCGCCGAGCGCGAAGAAGTCGTCGGTGACGCCGACTTCGGGCACGCCGAGGGTCTGCGCGAACACCTCGCAGAGTGCGCGTTCGCGGGCGGTGCGCGGGGCCCGTCCGCCGGCCGCCGCCGGGCTCTCCGGGGCGGGCAGCGCGCGCCGGTCGGTCTTGCCGTTGGGCGTCACGGGGAAGGCGCCGAGCCGGACGTGGGCGGTGGGCACCATGTGTTCCGGCAGGGTGGCGGCGAGGTGGGCGCGCAGTTCGGCCCAGCGGGGGGCGGGCCGGCCCGCGGCGGCCACGGTGTAGGCGACGAGGCGCCGGTCGCCGGGGCGGTCCTCGCGGACGGTGACGCAGGCGGCGGCGACCCCGGGGTGCGAGCAGAGGGCGGCCTCGATCTCGCCGAGTTCGATGCGGAAGCCGCGGAGCTTGACCTGGTCGTCCACGCGGGAGACGTAGAGGAGGCGCCCGCCGGGCGTCCACCGCACCAGGTCCCCGGTGCGGTACATCCGGCCGCCCGCGCGGTCGAAGGGGTCGGCGACGAAGCGGCTGGCGGTGAGCCCGGCCCGGCCGTGGTAGCCGCGTGCGACGCCCTCGCCGGCCACGTACAGCTCGCCGGTGACACCTGGCGGTACGGGCGTCAGCCGGTCGTCCAGGACGTACACGCGGGTGCCGTCGACGGGGGCGCCGATGGGGACGGCGCGGTCCGGGGCGAGGGGCCCGTCCGCCTGCTGGAAGGCGCTCATGGTGGCGCAGACGGTGGTCTCCGTCGGGCCGTAGGCGTTGACGAGGAAGCGGTCCCGCGCCCAGGCGTGGACGAGGGCGGGCGGGCACGCCTCGCCGGCGAGGACCATGGTGAGGCCGGTGGGGAGGGAGTCCGGGGGCATCACGGCGAGGGCGGCGGGCGGGATGGTGAGGTGGGTGACGCCCCGGTCGCGGACCAGGCCGGCGAGGGCCGGTCCCGGCAGCAGGGCGTCGCGGGTGTCGATCTCCAGGCATGCGCCGGTGAGCAGCCCCATGCACAGCTCCCAGAACGCGGCGTCGAAGCTGACCGACGCCATGTGCAGCACCCGGCTGCCCGGTCCGACGCGCAGCCGTTCGCTCTGGGTCCGGGCCATCGCCCGCACGCCCCGGTGCGTGACGACGACGCCCTTGGGGCGGCCCGTGGAGCCGGAGGTGTAGATGACGTACGCCGGGTTGGCCGGGTCGACGCGGACCGGCCGGGGTGGAGCGCCGCTCGCGCCGAGGGCGTCGGTGTACAGGTGCGGCACCGGGTGCTCGGGCAGGCGGCGGTGGAGCTCCGGGGTGGTGAGGAGCAGGCGGGGGCGGGCGTCGTCCAGCATGTAGGACAGGCGCCGGGCCGGGTAGTCGGGGTCCAGCGGCAGGTAGGCGGCGCCCGCCTTGAGGACGCCGAGGAGCGCCACGACGAGCTCGGACGTCCGGGGCAGCGCGACGGCCACCCGGTCCTCGGGGCCCACGCCCCGCTCGGTGAGGTGCCGGGCCAGGGCGTCGGCCCGGGCGTCGAGTTCGCCGTAAGTGAGGGTGGTGTGCGCGTCCCGGACGGCCGGGGCGGCGGGGCTGCGCCGGGCCCGCTCCTCGAAGAGCGCGGGGACCGTCGTGGCGGGCAGGTCGTCGGCGGGCCCGGTGCCGAGGGCGGTGAGGCGGTCGTGCTCGGCGGGGGTGAGCAGGTCGTACGTGTGCAGGGGGCGGTCGGGGTCCGCGGTGACGGCACCGAGGAGGAGGACGAGCCGGTCGGCGAGACCCTGGACGGTGGGCGCGTCGAAGAGTTCGGTGGCGTAGTCGACGGTGCCCCGCATGCCGTCGAGTGCGCCGGTGTCGTCGTAGGTCTCGGTGAGCGCGAACGACAGGTCGAACTTGCTGACTTCCGCCTCGGCGGGCACCCCGGTGACGGTGAGGCCGGGCAGGTCGATGGCGGCGGGTGCCTGGTTCTGGAGGACCAGCATGGTCTGGAAGAGCGGGTGATGGCTCTGGGCGCGCGCGGGGTTGAGGAGTTCGACCAGCCGCTCGAAGGGCACGTCCTGGTGGGCGTAGGCGGCCAGGTCGAATTCCCGCACGCGGCAGAGGAGTTCACGGAAGGTGGGGTCGCCGCTCAGGTCGGTGCGCAGGACGAGGGTGTTGACGAAGAAGCCGACGAGACCGTTCGCCGCCTCGTCGGTCCGTCCGGCGACGGCGGTGCCCAGGGGGATGTCCTCACCGCCGCCGTGCCGGGACAGGACGGTCGCCAGGGCGGCCTGGAGGACCATGAAGGCGCTGGAACCGCAGCTGCGGGCGAGCTCCGTCACGTGGCGGGCGGTGGCGCGGTCCACGGAGAAGCCGAGGGTGGCGCCGGTGTGCCGGGAGGTGGCGGGGCGCGGCCGGTCCCAGGGCAGTTCGATGGCCTCGGGCAGCCCGTCCAGCGCGTGCCGCCAGTGGGAGAGCTGCCGGCAGACGAGGCTGTCGGGGTCCTTCTCGTCGCCGAGCAGGTCGCGCTGCCAGAGGGTGTGGTCCGCGTAGTCGACGGGGAGCGGTGCCCAGTTGGGCGCCTCGCCCCGGGCGCGGGCGCGGTAGGCGAGGCCGAGGTCGTGGGCGAGGGGCGGCAGTGAGGTGCCGTCGGCCGCGATGTGGTGGACGACGAGCACCAGGACGTGGGCGTCGGGGGCCAGGCGGAGCAGGGTCGCCCGCAGCGGCAGGCTGCGCTCGATGTCGATGGCCTCGGCGGTGGCGGCGGCGACGCGGTGGCGCAGCTTCGCCTCCTCGACGCTCTCCATGGCGAACGGGATGACGACGTCGCCGGGTGCGGTGATGTGCTGGCAGGGGCCGTCCTCGCCCTCCGGGAAGACGGTGCGCAGGGCGGTGTGCCGTGCGATGACGTCGGCCACGGCGGTGCACAGGGCGTCGGCGTCGAGCGGTCCGTCGATGCGTACGGCGAGGGGGATGTTGTACGTGGCGGACGGGCCGTCGAGCCGGTGCAGGAACCACAGCCGCTGCTGGGCGTACGACAGCGGGAGTTCGGCGGGGCGTGGCTGCGGGACCAGGGCGGGGCGCGTACCGCCCTCCGCGCCCTCCAGGGCGGTGGCGAGCGCGGCGACGGTGGGGTGCTCGAACAGCGTGCGGATGTCGGTCTCGGTGTGCAGGGCGGTGCGGATGCGGCCGACGAGGCGGGTGGCGAGCAGCGAGTGGCCGCCCAGGGCGAAGAAGCTGTCGTCGGTGCCGACCCGGTCGACGCCGAGCACATCGGCGAACAGCCCGGCCAGGATCTCCTCCATGGCGCTGCGCGGTGCCCGCCCGGCCGCCGTGCGGGGCGCGGTGGGCGCGGGCAGGGCGGCCCGGTCGATCTTGCCGTTGGGGGTCAGGGGCAGAACGTCCAGCGGCTGGACGACGGCCGGGACCATGTACGCGGGCAGCAGCCGGCCGACGTGCGCGGCGAGCAGTCCGGGGTCGGGGGTCTCGCCGGGGGCGAGGACGACGTACGCGGTGAGGGTGCGGTCGCCGGGCAGGTCCTCGCGTACGAGGACGCAGGCGGCGCGTACCGCCGGGTGGTCGCGCAGGACCGTTTCGATCTCGGCGGGTTCGATGCGGTGGCCGCGCAGTTTGATCTGCTGGTCGGCCCGGGCCACGTAGCGCACGGTGCCGTCGGCGTCCTGGCGCACCAGGTCGCCGGTGCGGTACATGCGTGCCCCGTCGCCCGCGAAGGGGTCGGCGACGAAGCGGGTCGCGCTGAGGGCGGCCCGGCCGAGGTAGCCGCGGGCGACGCCGGGGCCCGCGAGGTACAGCTCGCCCTCGGCGCCGGGCGGGACGGGGTTCAGGGCGGCGTCGAGGACGTAGGCGCGCATGCCGTCGAGCGGGTGGCCGATGGGCGGGGCGCCGCCGGGGGTGTGGTCGGGGCCGACGTGGTGGGCGGTGGCGAAGGTGGTGGTCTCGGTGGGGCCGTACACGTGCAGGACGGTCGTCCCGGGGTGGGCGGCGGCGACGCGCTGCATGACCCCGGGCGCGGCGGCCTCACCGCCGGCGGCGACCAGGCGCAGGCCGCCGAGGGCGCCGGGGTCGGTCTCGGCCAGCACGTTGAAGAGGGCGGTCGTCAGGAAGGCGGCCGTGACGCCGTGCCGGGTCACTAGCTCCCGCAGGGTGTCGGGCTGGAGCGGGCCCTCCGGGGCGACGACGACGCGCCCGCCGCGCAGGAGCGGGACCCACAGCTCGAAGGTCGAGGCGTCGAAGACGTAGGCGGAGTGCAGCAGGACGGCGTCGGCGGCGCCGTCCCAGCCGCGGTGGGCGGCCAGGGCCGCGATGTCGCCGTGGCTGACGCCGACGCCCTTGGGCAGCCCGGTGGACCCGGAGGTGAACATGACGTAGGCGAGCCGGTCGCCGCCCGGTGAGGCGGGGAGCGGGCCGGGGGCGGTGGGGCCGCCGGTGAGGACGCGGCCGGTGCTGTCGACGGTCAGCAGGGCGGTTTCCGGGCCGAGTTGGCGGACCCACGGCAGCGAGGCGGTCGTCCTGTCCACGACGAGGACGCGCAGGGGGACGACCTCGGTGACCCGGTTGAGCCGTTCGGTGGGCCAGCGGGGATCGAGCGGCACATACGCTCCGCCCGCGCGCAGGGTGGCCAGTGAGGCGGTGACGGTGGCGGCCGAGCGGGCGACGAGGATGCCGACGCCGTCCTCGGCCCCGGTCCCCAGACCGGTCAGGGCGGCGGCGAGCCGGTCCGCGAGGCCGGTGAGCTGAGCGTACGTCAGCTGCTCGCCGGAGCCCGATACGGCCACCGCGTCCGGGCGGCGGGCGGCCCGGTCGGCGACGGCCTCCGGGATGCTCAGGGCCGTGGTGCCGCCGGGCAGGGGGGCGCCGGTCCCCCGGGCAATGAGCCGGTCGCGTTCGCCGTCGAGCAGGAGGGGCGCGGTGTCGGCGCGCCGGCCGAGGTCCTCGGCCATCGCCGTCAGCAGTTGCCGCATGCGCGAGACGGTCTCGGCCACCTCCTGGCGGTCGAGCACAGCGGCCCGGTAGCCGAAGGTGATCCGCAGGGTGTCGCCGGGGGCGACGGTGAGGGTGAGCGGGTAGTGGGCCGCGTCGGTGCCGCTGAAACCGGTGACGGAGAGGCCGGGCAGTCCGCGCTGGGCGGTGCGCAGGGCCTCGGCGTCCATCGGGTAGTTCTCGAACACGACGAGGGTGTCGAAGAGTTCGTCCAGGCCGGTGACTCCCCGGATGTCGCTGAGGCCGACGTGCTGGCTGCCGAGGAGCCGGCCCTGCTCGGCCTGGAGCCGGGTCAGGAACTCCGCCAAGGTCTCGCCGGGCGCGGGGCCGGTCCGCACGGGCACGGTGTTGATGAACAGGCCGACCATGGACTCGACGCCGGGGAGCTCCGGGGGGCGCCCGGACACGGTGGTGCCGAAGACCACGTCGTCGCGGCCGGTGAGGTGGCCGAGCAGCAGGCCCCAGGCGCCCTGGACCAGGGTATTGAGGGTGAGGCGGTGGGCGCGGGCCGTCTCGCGGAGCCGGTGCGTGACGGCCGCGTCCAGGTCGAGGACGAGCGTCTCGGGCAGTTCGGCGGCCCCGTCCGGGCCGTCGCGTTCCGCGAGGAGGGTCGGCGCCTCGATGCCGGCGAGGGCGGCCGACCAGGTGTCGAGGGCGGCGGCGCGGTCCTGCTGGGAGAGCCAGACGAGGTAGGTGCGGTACGGGGTGACGCGCGGCAGCGCGCTGTCGTCGCCGCCGGCCGCGTACAGCTCGAAGAGCTCCCGCACGAGGAGGGGCAGGGACCATCCGTCGAACAGGATGTGGTGGCTCGTCATGACCAGGCGGTGCCGGTCCGGCGCGGTCCGCACCAGGGTGAACCGCATCAGGGGCGGCGTCGCCAGGTCGAAGCGGCGGGTGCGGTCGGCGGCGAGGAAGGCGGTGAGGCGGTCCGGGACGGTGTCCGCGTCGTCGCCGGACAGGTCCAGTTCGTCCAGGGGTACGGGGACCTCGGCCGCCACCGCCTGCACGGGTTCGTCCAGGTCCTCGTGGAGGAAGCCGACGCGCAGGTTGGCGTGGCGGCGGAGCAGGCCGGCGACGGCGGCGCGCAGCGTCGCGACGTCGACGGGGCCGTCGAGGTCGAAGACGAACTGCGCGGTGTAGACGTCCACGGCGTGCGAGTCGTACAGGGCGTGGAAGTACATCCCGGCCTGCAGCGGCGTCAGTGGGAGTACGTCCTCCAGTCGGAACCCGTTCACTTGCGTCCACCCCACTTGTTCTGCAGTCGGTCGATCTGGGCCTGGTTGAGCGAGACCAGGGGAAGGTCGGACGGCGTGTAGCCGCCTGCTCCGGGCTGTTCGGCGTGTTCCGCGACGGCGCGCAGGGCGCGGTTGAACGCCTCGGCGAGTGCGCCCACGTCCTCCTCCTTCAGCAGGTCGCTGGGCCAGGTCCAGCGGGCGACCAGGCGCGGGCCCTCCGGCAGGTCCTCGGTGTGCGCGTTGATGTCGAGGACGTGGTGCACGGGCATGTCGGGGTCCTGGGCGCGGGGTCCGCCGGCGTCGAGCAGGACCTCCCAGTCGCCGCCCGCCGCCCGGCCGGGCGCCGCGTACCGTCCCAGGTAGTTGAAGCCGATCTGGGGGGCGGGGGCGGACAGGCGGGGGGCGGTCGCCGGGTTGAGCCGGCGCAGCATGCCGTGGCCCAGGCCGTGGTCGGGGACGGCGCGCAGCTGTTCCTTGACGCGCTTCACTGCACGTTCAACGAGCGAGCCGTCGAAGCGTGCCGGGTCACGGACGTCCAGGGGCCCGGGATCGACCCGTACGGGGTACAGGCTGGTGAACCAGCCGACCGTGCGGGACAGGTCGACGTGGTCGGCGATCTGTTCCCGGCCGTGGCTCTCCAGATCGAGCAGCACGGCGGTGTCCGGGCGGCCCCGCCAGGTGTTGACGGCGAGGGCGAGCGCGGTGAGCAGGATGTCGTCGACTCCGGCGTGGAAGGCTCCGGGGACGGTGGTGAGGAGGGGCTTCGTCCAGGTGGCGGGCAGGTGGGTGGTGAGGGTGCGGGTGCCGTCCGCGGTGTCCAGGAAGGGGTCGAGCGGCCGGTATCCGAGCTGGGGGTCCGGTGTCCTCAGTGCCTCCTCCCACAGGGGCAGTTCGCCGGTGCGGGCCGGTGTGCGGGCCTGTTCGGCGAGGAGCTGGGACCAGCGCCGGTACGAGGTGGTGGCGGCGGGCAGCGCGGATGCGGAGCCGCCGGCCCCGGTGGCGGTCCGCCAGGCGTGGGCGAGGTCGTCGGCGAGGATGCGCCAGGAGACCGCGTCGACGGACAGGTGGTGCACGACGAGGAGCAGCCGCCCCCGCGCGCCGGGTCCCGCGTCGCCCCAGACGGCCTCGAAGACCGCGCCGGCGGAGGGCCGCAGCCGTCTGCGGGCCCGTTCGCCCGCTTCGGTGAGCGCGGCCCGGGCGGCCTCCGCGTCGAGCCCGGCGATGTCGATGCGGGTGAAGCGGCGCCGGGCGGTGACGGCGCCGGGCGGCAGCGTTTCGAGTACGGGGTCGACCCCGGCGGTGCGGGTGACGCGCAGGCGGAGCATGTCGTGGTGGTCGGCGAGGAGCTGGAGCGCGGCGACGAGGGTGTCCTCGCGGGCCCCGGCGGGGGTGCTGAGCACACCGGACTGGTTGTAGCCGTCGGTGGTGCCGGGGCGTTCCAGGAACCAGGCGGCGATGGGGGTCGGTTCCATCGTGCCGGTGCCGTGGCCGTCCGGTTCCTCGGTGGCGTCGTCCAGCGGTGCGGCGACGGCCGCGATGGCCTCGGGTGTGCGGTGGACGAAGACGTCCCGGGGGTGGACGGCGAGCCCGGCTTCCCGGACGCGGCTGACGAGCTGGATGGAGAGGATGCTGTCGCCGCCGAGCGCGAAGAAGTCGTCGTCGCTGCGGACGGCGGGCGCGCGCAGGACGGAGGCGAACGCCTCGCAGAGGACGCGTTCCGGCCCGGTGCGGGGCTCCCGGCCCGGCCGGGCGGCGTCCGGGCGCGCCGGTGCGGGCAGGGCGGCCCGGTCCGTCTTGCCGTTCGGCAGGGTGGGCAGTGCGTCCAGGGCCACGAAGGCGGCGGGCACCATGTACGGCGGCAGGGCGGCGGTGAGCCGGGTGCGCAGTGCGCCGTCGGTGAGGCGGTCGCCCGCGGTGTACGCGGTCAGGCGCCGTTCGCCTGGCCGGTCCTCGCGGAGCAGGACGCAGGCGGCGGTGATGCCGTCGACGGCGGTGAGGGCGGCCTCGATCTCGCCGAGTTCGACGCGGAAGCCGTTCAGCTTGACCTGGTCGTCGGCGCGGGAGACGTAGTGGAGGAGGCCGTCGGTGTCCCGGCGGACGAGGTCGCCCGTGCGGTACATGCGGCTGCCGGCCGGGCCGAAGGGGTCGGCGACGAACCGGGCGGCGGTGAGCCCGGGGCGGCCGAGGTAGCCGCGGGCGAGGCCGTCGCCGGCGAGGTGGAGTTCGCCGGTGACTCCGGCCGGCACGGGCTGGAGCGCGGCGTCCAGGACGTAGGCGCGGGTGTTGTCGACGGGGCGGCCGAGCGGGACCCCGCCCTCCTCCCCCGCGCCCTCGGGGCGGACGTGGTGGGCGGTGGCGTCGATGGTGGTCTCGGTCGGGCCGTAGAGGTTGTGCACCTCGGCCGCCCACGCCCGCCGGGCCCGGGCCGCCAGGGCGCGGGTCAGGGGCTCGCCGCCGCAGGCGACGGCCCGCAGCGCCGGGGGCGCCGCTTCGGGTCCGGTCTCGGTGAGCAGGAGCGCGAGGTGGGAGGGCACGAACTGGGCGAGGGTGACGCCCTCGTCGCGCATCCGGGCCAGCAGCCCGGCCGGGTCGTGGTTGAGCGCGGCCGGTACGGGGCAGGTGGCGCCGCCGTGCAGCAGGGGCAGCCAGGTCTCCCACACGGAGGCGTCGAAGCTGGGCGAGGTGCGGGCGAGGACGCGGTCGTCGTCGGTGAGGCCGAAGTGGCCGGCCATCCAGGCCATGTGGTTGGTGAGCGCGCCGTGGGTGACGACGACGCCCTTGGGCCGGCCGGTGGAGCCCGAGGTGTAGATGACGTACGCGGCGTCGTCCGGGCCGGGCGCGGCGGCGGCCGGTGGTGCCCCCCGTCCGGCGGTCCGGGCGGCGGGGTCGCCGAGCGCGAGGCGTGGGACGGCCGTGAACCGGGCGGCCCGCGGTGCGTCGTGGACCAGGAACAGGGCCGGGCGGGCGTCGTCGAGCATATGGGCGACGCGGGCTTCGGGGTAGTCCAGGTCGACGGGGAGGCAGGCGGCCCCGGCCTTGGCGACCGCCAGCATCGCGACGACCCGGTCGGCGGTGCCGTCGGCGGCGAGGGCGACGAGGTCGCCGCGGCCGATGCCCCGGTCGTGGAGGTGGTGGGCCAGGTCGTCGGAGCGGGCGTCCAGCTCGGCGAAGGTGAGCTGCCGGGAGCCGGCCCGGACCGCGATCCGCCCGGGCGTCCGGGCGGCCTGGGCGCGGAACGCCTCGGGGGCGGTCCGGGCTCGGACCGGGCGGACGGGGCCCGGGGCGGCCCGGTCCAGTCCGGCGAGCTCGGCCGCGTCCAGGAACGCGGCGGTGCGGACGCGTCCGTCGGGGTCGGCGGCGAGGGAGGCGAGCAGGCGGGTCAGGCGCGCGGCCAGGGCGTGGGCGGTGGCGGGGTCGAAGAGGTCGGTGGAGAACTCCAGGTGTCCGTCGAGCCCGGTGGGCCGGCCGGCGTCGTCGCGGGTCTCCGTGAAGGTGAAGGTGAGGTCGAACTTGCTGATCCCGGTCCGCACGGGCTGCTCGGTCACGGTGAGACCGTCGAGGCCGAGCGCGGTGTCCGCCTGGTTCTGGAGGACGATCATGGTCTGGAAGAGCGGGTGGTGGTCCTGTGCCCGGTCCGGGGCGAGGGCGTCCACCAGGCGTTCGAACGGCAGGTCCTGGTGGGCGTAGGCGGCCAGGTCGAACGCCCGCACCCGGTCGAGGACTTCGGCGAAGGTGGGGTCGCCGGTCAGGTCGGTGCGCAGGACGAGCGTGTTGACGAAGAAGCCCACCAGGTCGTCCAGGGCTTCATCGGTGCGTCCGGCGACGGCGGTGCCGAGGGGGATGTCCTCGCCGGCGCCGTGCCGGGAGAGCAGGACCGCCACGGCCGCCTGGAGCACCATGAAGAGGCTGCATCCCCGGGCCCGCGCCAGCTCGGCGAGCGCCCGGTGCGTGTCCGCCTCCACGGGGAAGGCGAAGGCGTCGCCCCGGTACGTGAGGACGGCGGGGCGCGGCCGGTCCAGGGGCAGGGCGAGCAGACCGGGGCTGCCGGCCAGCGCGGTGCGCCAGAAGTCCAGCTGGCGGGCGGCCCTGCTGTCCGCGTCGTCCTCGTCGCCGAGGAGAGCGCGCTGCCAGAGGGTGTAGTCGGCGTACTGGACGCGGAGTCCGGGCCGGTCGGGTGCCTCGCCCCGGCTGCGGTGGCGGTAGGCGTCGCCGAGGTCCCGGGCCAGCGGGGCCAGGGACCAGCCGTCGCCGGCGATGTGGTGGACGAGGAGGACGAGCACGTGGGACTCGGCGTCCAGGCGGAGCAGCCGGGCCCGTACCGGCAGGTCCGCGGTGACGTCGAAGGCGTGCGCCACCTCGGCGGCCAGCGCCTCGTCCAGGCCGTCCGGGCGGACGGCCCGGGGGGTCAGGTCCAGGTCGGCGAGGTCGGCGGCGAGGACGAGCTGACGCGGCACCCCGCCGGTCTCGGGGAACACGGTGCGCAGGCTCTCGTGCCGCTCCACGGCGTCCCTGAGGGCGCGTTCCAGGGCCGGGGCGTCGAGCGGGCCGTCCAGGCGGAGCACCATCGGCACGTTGTAGGTGGGGCTGGGGCCCTCGAAGCGGTTGAGGAACCACAGGCGCTGCTGCGCGAAGGACAGCGGCAGCGGGTCCGGCCGGCGCGGCGCGCGCAGCAGCGGCGGGGCGGCGGCTTCGGCGCCGTCGAGGGCGGCGGCGAGCGCGGCGGGCGTGGGGTGCTCGAAGACCGCCTTGACCTGGACCTCGGCGGAGAGCGCGGTGCGGATGCGGGCGACCAGCCGGGTGGCGAGCAGGGAGTGGCCGCCCAGGGCGAAGAAGTCGTCGTCGGCGCCCACGGCCGGGAGACCGAGGACATCGGCGACGAGCCCGCAGACGATCTCCTCGCGCGCGGTGCGGGCGGCGCGTCCGCGTGGCGCGGTGTGCTGTCCGGGCGCGGGCAGGGCGCGCCGGTCCACCTTGCCGTTGACGGTCAGCGGCAGCGCGTCCAGCAGGACGAACGCGGACGGCACCATGTAGGCGGGCAGGGACCGGCCGACGGCCTCGGCGAGATCGGCGGGGTCGGGGCGGACGGTCCCGGCGGGCACCACGTACGCGACGAGCCGCCGGTCGCCGGGGACGTCCTCGCGTACGACGGTGAAGGAGTCGGCGACCCCCTCGCAGCAGGCGAGCACGGACTCGATCTCGCCGGGTTCGATGCGGTAGCCGCGCAGCTTGACCTGGCTGTCGGCGCGGGAGACGTAGGCGATCTGCCCGTCCGGGGTCCACTTCACGAGGTCGCCGGTGCGGTACATGCGCCCGCCGGCCGCGTCGAAGGGGTCGGCGACGAACCGGGTGGCGGTGAGGGCGGGCAGGCCGGTGTAGCCCCGGGCGACGCCGCGCCCGGCGAGGTACAGCTCGCCCGTGACGCCCGCCGGGACCCGGCCCAGCGAGCCGTCGAGCACGTACAGGCGCATGCCGTCCAGGGGCCGGCCGATGGGCGGCGGGCCCGCCGGCAGGTCGGCGGCCACGTCGTAGCGGGTGGCG
This sequence comes from Streptomyces sp. NPDC057249, assembly GCF_042669245.1. Lineage (NCBI taxonomy): Bacteria > Bacillati > Actinomycetota > Actinomycetes > Kitasatosporales > Streptomycetaceae > Streptomyces > Streptomyces sp. NPDC057249. Next base: position 51,218 of record NZ_JBHUXS010000009.1, read on the forward strand.
AAGGTGGTCGTCTCGGTGGGGCCGTACACGTGCAGGACGCGGACACCGGGCGCGGCACCCGCGACCCGCTGCATGGCGTCGGGCGAGGCGAGTTCGCCGCCCGCGCAGACGAGGCGGAGTCCGGCGAAGGCGCCGGGATCGGTGTCCGCGATCACGTTGAGCAGAGCGGTCGTCAGGAAGACGGCGGTGACGCCCCTTTCACGTACGGCTTCGCGGAGGGTGCCGGCCTCCAGGACGCCTTCCGGTGCGACGACGACCGTGCCGCCGCGCAGGAGCGGTGCCCACATCTCGAAGGTGGACGCGTCGAAGACGTACGCCGAGTGCATCAGGACCGCGTCGGTCGCGCCGTCCTCCCAGGCGGAGTCCTCGGCCAGCGCCGCCACGTCGGCGTGGGTGACCCCGACGCCCTTGGGCAGGCCGGTGGAGCCGGAGGTGAACATGACGTACGCGAGCGAGTCCGGGCCCGGTACGGCGGCGGGCCCGCCGGGTGCCCGGGGCGTGCCGCGCAGGACGCGGCCGGCCCGGTCCACGACGAGGACCGGGATGCGGCGGGCGGCCTCGGTGACCCAGGCGGACCCGGCGGCCGGCTCGTCCACGACGAGGACCCGCACGTCCGCCACGTCGGCGACCTGGTCGAGCCGTTCCCGGGGCCAGCGCGCGTCCATCGGCACGTACGCGGCGGCGGCGCGCACGGTGCCGAGCGACGCCGTGACGACGGCCGGTGACCGGGAGAGCAGCACGCCGACGCCGGTCTCCGGGCCCGCTCCGAGGCCGGCGAGGGCCCCGGCGAGGTCGGCGGTGAGGGCGTCGAGCGCGGTGTACGTGAGGGTGGTGCCGTCGCCGGTCACGGCCACGGCGTCCGGGGTGCGGTGGACCTGTGCGGCGAAGAGCGCGGGCAGGGTGGTGTCCGGTGCGGGGGCGGGCAGTTCGCGGCCGGTGCCCCGGTGGGCGGCGCGGGTCCGCTCGTCCGGGGTCAGCAGGTCGTAGTCCGCGAGGGGCCGGGCGGGGTCGGCCGCCACCTGTTCCAGGAGCCGCAGCAGGCGCGCCGCCAGGGCTTCGGCGGTGGCACGGTCGAAGAGGGCGGTGGCGTACTCGATTCCCGCGGTGAGGCCGCCCCCGTCCTGCTCCTCGCCGAAGGCGAAGGTGAGGTCGAATTTGCTCAGGCCGTTGTGGACGAGCCGGTCCTCGACGTCGAGCCCCGGCAGCTCGGGGCGTACGGCGTCCTGGTTCTGAAGGACCAGCATGGTCTGGAAGAGGGGGTGGTGGTTGCGGGCCCGGACCGGGTTGACGCTCTCGACCAGCCGCTCGAACGGCACGTCCTGGTGCGCGTAGGCGCCGAGGTCGAACTCCCGCACCCGCTGGAGGAGTTCTCCGAAGGTGGGGGTGCCGGAGAGGTCGGTGCGCAGGACGAGGGTGTTGACGAAGAACCCGACCAGGTCTTCCAGCGCCTCGTCCGTGCGGCCCGCGACGGGCGTGCCGAGCGGGATGTCGTCCCCCGCGCCGTGCCGGTGCAGCAGCGTGGCCACGGCCGCCTGGAGCACCATGAACAGGGTGGTGCCGGACTCCCGTGCGAGGCGCCGGAGTCCCGTGTGGAGCGCCGCCGGGACGTCGAAGGCGTGGACGGCCCCCGAGGGGTCGGTGGTGACCGGGCGCGGGCGGTCGAGCGGCAGGTCGATGAGGCCGGGCAGGCCGGCGAGCGCGGTGTGCCAGTGGTCCAGCTGCTCGCGCAGCACACTGCCGGGGGCGTCCGGGTCTCCCAGGACGGTGTGCTGCCACAGGGTGTAGTCCGCGTACTGGAGCCCGGCGCCGGGCTCGGGCTCCCGGCCCGCGAGGCGGGCCCGGTAGGCGTCGCCCAGGTGGCGGGCGAGCGGGGCCAGGGACCAGCCGTCGCCCGCGATGTGGTGCAGGACCAGCACGAGGACGTGGTGGCCGGGGGCGGTCCGCAGCAGCCTGGCGCGCAGCGGTGGGTCGGCTGCCACGTCGAACGGCTCGTCCACCGCGTTCATGACGGCGGCCTCCAACCAGGCCGGTGCGGTGCTCTCAACAGGCAGCCGGGGCGCGACGATGTCGGCGGACAGCACCAACTGGTGTGGTATGCCGTCCTGTTCCGGGAAGACGGTGCGCAGCGCCTCGTGCCGTTCCACGACGTCCCGCAGCGCGGCGCGCAGGGCGTCGGTGTCCAGCGGTCCGTCGAGGTCGAGCACCAGCGGGATGTTGTACGAGGAGCTGGGGCCTTCGAGCCGGTTCAGGAACCAGAGCCGCTGCTGGGCGTACGACAGCGGCAGCGGTTCGGGCCGGTCGGCCACGGGCAGGACCGGCGGGCGGGAGCGCCCCCGGGTGTCCAGGGCCCGGGCCAGCCCGGCGACGGTCGGGTGCTCGAACAGGGTGCGCACGGCGAGGTCGGCACCGAGGACCGTGCGGACCCGGCTGACGACGCGCATCGCGAGGAGCGAGTGACCGCCCAGCTCGAAGAAGCCGTCGTGCGGGCCGACGGCGGGGCGGCCCAGCACCTCGGCGAAGATCCCGGCGAGCAGGTCCTCGCGCGGGCCGAGCGCGCCGGGGCTCCCGGCGTTGGCCGCGGCGCCGTCGTCCGGCCGGGGCAGGGCGCGCCGGTCCGTCTTGCCGTTGGGCAGGAGCGGCAGTGCGTCCAGGACGACGACCACGGCCGGGACCAGGTAGTGCGGTAGCGCCTCCGCGAGGGCGTCGCGCAGGGCGGCCGGGGACGGCCCCTCGTCCGTGGTGACGGCGTAGGCGACGAGCCGTCGGTCCCCCGGCGTGTCCTCCCGGATCACCGCGCAGGCGGCGGTGACCCCGGGGCGGGCGAGCAGGGCGGCTTCGATCTCGCCGGGTTCGATGCGGAAGCCGCGCAGCTTGACCTGGTCGTCGGCGCGGGACACGTGGTCGAGCAGCCCGGCCGCGTTCCACCGGACGCGGTCGCCGGTCCGGTACATGCGGGCGCCGGCCGCGTCGAAGGGGTCGGCGACGAACCGGGTGGCGGTGAGCCCGGGCCGGTCCAGGTAGCCCCGGGCGAGGTTGGGGCCGGAGAGGTACAGCTCACCGGTGACCCCGGGCGGGACGGGCCGCAGCCGGTCGTCCAGGACGTAGGCGCGCATGGTGTCGACGGGCCGGCCGATCGGCACCGTCTCGAAGGGGGTGTCCGGCGTGGCGGGCACGCGGTGGACGGTCGCGTCGATGGTGGCCTCGGTCGGGCCGTACAGGTTGTGCACCTGCGTACGCCACCGCGCGGCCGTCTCCCCGGCGAGGGCGCGCGGCAGCGGCTCCCCGCCGCACAGGACGGCGCGCAGGCCGGGCAGGGGCGCGGCGTCGGCGGCCTCGGACAGGACGAGGGCGAGGTGCGAGGGCACGAACTGGGCGACGGTGACGTCGTATCGGCTCATCCAGGACACCAGCGTGTGCGGTTCCGTGTTGGCTCCGGGCGGCAGCACGCACACCTCGGCGCCGTACATCAGCGGGAGCCACACCTCCCACACGGAGGCGTCGAAGCTCGTGGACGTCCGTGCGAGGACCCGGTCCCGCGCGGTGAGCGCCAGGTGTCCCGCCATCCAGGCCATGTGGTTGGCCAGGGCGCCGTGGGTGACGACCACGCCCTTGGGGCGGCCGGTGGACCCGGAGGTGTGGATGACGTAGGCCGGATCTTCCGGGTGAGGGGTGGACGGGGCCCGGGTGGCGGGGGCCGCGGGCGCCGGGAGCGGGGCGTCGAGGGCGAGCCGTGGAATGTCGCCGGTGGGCACGTCCTGTGTGGTGAGGACCAGGACGGGCCGGGCGTCGTCCAGCATGTGGCGGATGCGGGCGGGCGGGTAGGCCGGGTCGACCGGCAGGTACGCGGCGCCGGACCGCAGCACGGCCAGCATCGCGACGACGGTGTGCACGGAGGGCTGCGCGGCGACGGCGACTCTGGTCTCCCGGCCCGCACCGCGCTCGCGCAGTACCTGGGCGAGGGCGTCGGCCCGGGCGTCGAACTCGGCGTAGGTGAGGTGGGTGTGCGCGTCGCGCACGGCGACGGCTCCGGGCGTGCGCAGGGCCTGTTCCCGGACCGCTTCGGGGGCGGTGAGCGCCGGCCGGGGCCGGGGGGCGCCGTGTCCCCGGGCGAGGAGGCCGGCCCGCTCGGCGGGGGTGAGGGGGTCCAGGTCGCCGACGGGGCGGCCGGGGTGGGTGACGGCCTGGGTGAGGACGTGGGCGAAGCGGGCGCAGAGGGCGCGGGCGGTGGCGGCGTCGAAGAGGTCGGTCGCGTACTCCAGGTAGCCGCCGATGCCCCCGGCGGCCTCCTCGGCCTCCGCGGTCCCGGTGGTTTCGGTCAGGGAGAACGTGAGGTCGAACTTGCTGCCCCCGTGGTGCCGGGACCGGTCGCGGACGGTGATGCCCGGGAGCTCCGGTTCGGCCCGGTCCTGGTTCTGGAGCACCAGCATCGTCTGGAAGAGGGGGTGGTGGTCGCCGGACCGCTCCGGGTTGACGGCCTCCACGATCCGTTCGAAGGGCAGGTCGCTGTGGCCGAAGGCCGCGATGTCGGACCGCTTGACCCGGTCGAGGAGTTCGCGGAACGTGGGCTCGCCGGAGAGGTCGGTCCGCAGGACGACGGTGTTGACGAAGAAGCCCACCAGATCGTCCAGCACCTCGTCGGTGCGCCCGGCCACCGCCGTGCCCAACGGGATGTCGCTGCCCGCGCCGTGGGCGCCGAGCGTCACGGCGAGGGCCGCCTGGAGCACCATGAACGGCGTACAGCCCGCGGTGCGGGCGAGCCGGACGAGCGCGGCGTGCGCCGGGGCGGGCAGGTCGAAGGGGACGGACGCGCCCCGGTGGCTGGGCTCGGCGGGGCGCGGCCGGTCGAGGGGCAGGTCGAGCAGGCCGGGGGCGCCGCGCAGCGTCTCCCGCCAGAAGGCGGTCTGCCGGGCGGCGAGGCTGTCCGGATCGCCGGCGTCGCCGAGCAGCCGGTGCTGCCAGAGGGTGTAGTCGGCGTACTGCACGCGCAGCGGCGCCCAGTCCGGGGTGCCTGTGCCCTGTGTACGCGCCAGGTAGGCGGCGGAGAGGTCGCGGCAGAGCGGGGCGAGGGACCAGCCGTCGGCGACGATGTGGTGCAGTGCGAGGACCAGGACGTGCCGGGCCGGGCCGCGCCGGAGCAGGTGGGCGCGCACGGCGGGGTCACGGCTCAGGTCGAAGGGGGCGGTGCTCAGCCGGCGTACCGTCGCCGTCTCCCAGGCGTCCGCGTCCCCGTCCGCCGGAGGGTGTTCGAGGGTGAGGGGGACGAGCGTCGCGGCTCGGTCCGCGTCGACGACGCGCTGGCGGGGGACGCCGTCGTGCTCGGCGAAGACGGTGCGCAGGCTCTCGTGCCGGACGGCCACGTCGGCCAGGGCGCCGCGCAGCGCCTCGGTGTCCAGGGGGCCGTCGAGTTCCAGGACGAGCGGCACGTTGTAGCTGTCGCCGGGCGCCTCGGACCGGTTGAGGAACCAGAGGCGCTGCTGCGCGAAGGACAAGGGCAGCGTGTCGGGCCGGGTCTGCGGGACGAGGGCGGGCCGGGCGGCGGCTGCCGTGTCCAGGACTGCGGCCAGGGAGGCCACCGTGGGGTGGTCGAAGAGCGTGGCCAGGGCGAGTTCGACGCCGAGGGCGGCCCTGACCCGGCCGGTGAGGCGGGTGGCGAGCAGCGAGTGGCCGCCCAGGGCGAAGAAGCCGTCGTCCACCCCGACCGCCTCCACGCCCAGGACATCGGCGAACAGCCCGGCGAGCACTTCCTCGTACGCGGTGCGCGGCGCCCGGCCGGTGCCGGTGGCGGTCCGGGGCGCGGGCAGGGCGCGGCGGTCGACCTTGCCGTTGGGGTTGAGGGGCAGGGCGTCGAGGACGACGAAGGCGGACGGCACCATGTACGCGGGCAGCGTGCGCCCGACGCGGCGGGCGAGCGCGGTGGTGTCCGCGCGGAGTCCGGGGGCGGGCACGACGTAGGCGACGAGTCTGCGGTCGCCGGGGGTGTCCTCGCGGACGACGACGCAGGCACCGCGCACGTCCGGGTCGGCGAGCAGGGCGTGCTCGGTCTCGGCCGGTTCGATGCGGAAGCCGCGCAGCTTGACCTGTTCGTCGGCGCGCCCGACGTACTCGATGTCGCCCGCCGCGGTCCAGCGCACCAGGTCGCCGGTGCGGTACATCCGGCTGCCGGGCGCCCCGTACGGGTCGGCGACGAAGCGGGCGGCGGTGAGCGCGGCGCGGCCCTGGTAGCCGCGGGCGACGCCGTGCCCGCTCACGTACAGCTCCCCCACCACGCCGGGAGGCACCAGGGCGAGGGTGCCGTCGAGGACGTACAGGCCCATGCCGTCCAGCGGGCGGCCGATGGGCGGCGCGCCGGAGGTGCCGGCGGTGACGGGGTGGCGGGTGGCGAAGGTGGTGGTCTCGGTGGGGCCGTACACGTGCAGGACGACCGTGCCGGGCGAGGCGGCGGCCACCCGTTGCATGAGGCCGGGGGTGGCCGCCTCACCGCCGGCGGCGACCGTGCGCAGCCCGGCGAAGACCGCCGGGTCCGCCTCGGCCATCACGTTGAACAGGGCCGTCGTCACGAACAGCGCGGTGACACCGTGCCGTTCCACCGCCTCGCGGACGACGCGCGCCTCCAGGACGCCACCGGGGGCGACGACCACCCGGCCGCCGTTGAGGAGCGGCACCCAGAGCTCGAAGGTGGAGGCGTCGAAGACGTACGCCGAGTGCATGAGGACCGCGTCGGACACCCCGTCGGTCCAGGCGCTGTCGGCGGCGAGCGCCAGGACGTCGGCGTGGGTGACGCCGACGCCCTTGGGCAGTCCGGTGGAGCCGGAGGTGAACATGACGTACGCGAGCCGGTCGGGTCTGCTGATCCGGGGCAGCGGTCCGGGTTGTTCCGGCGCACCGTCGAGCACTCGGCCGCAGGGGTCCACGACGAGGAGCGGCAGCCGGGCGGCGGCCTCGCGGACCCAGGGTTCGCGGGCGGTTGTCTCGTCGGCGATCAGGGCGCGGACGTGGGCGGACTCGGCGACGCGGTCGAGCCGTTCGGCCGGCCAGGCCGCGTCCAGGGGCACGTAGGCGGCGCCCGCGGCGACGGTGGCGAGGGCGGCGGCCGGCACGGCGGCCGAGCGCCCCAGGAGCACCCCGACGCCGTCCTCGGCACCGATGCCCCAGCCGGTGAGCGCGCGCGCGAGGTCGTCGGCCGTCCGGTCCAGTAGCCGGTACGAGAGGGTGTGCGGCCCGTCCACGACGGCCGGGGCGTCCGGGGTCCGGCGCGCCTGGTCCCGGAACGCTTCCGGCAGGGTCCGCGCGACGGCCTGTCCGGGGAGGGCGGTGCCGAGCCCCTGGGTGCGCAGGGCGGGGGCGGTGGCCTCGTCCACGAGCGGCAGGTCGCCCAGCAGCAGGCCGGGGTCGGCGGCCGCCAGGGCGGCGACGAAGGACACGACGGCCTGCTCGTGCAGCCGCACGTCCTCGGGGCGGTAGAGGTCGGACCGGGCGTCGAAGCCGATCAACGGCCCCTTGCCCTCGGCCCGTTCGGAGACGAAGAGCGACACGTCGTCCACCGGGCCGACCGACAGCACCCGGGAGGGGGCGGGGATTCCGGCGAAGTCCCGGTCGTAGTCGTAGCCCATGATGTTGACGACGATGCCGGTGAGGCGGGCGGCGGCGTCGCCCGTGTTGAGTTCGCGCGCGAGCTGTTCGCGCGAGAAGCGGCGGTGACGCAGGGCGCCGCGCATCTCGGCCGCGGCCTCGCGGACGAGGCCGCCGACGGACATGGCGGCGTCGGGCGTCAGGCGCAGCGGCAGGATGTTGGCGGTCATGCCGACGATGTGCCGCAGCCCGCCGTGCCGGCCGTTGGAGGCGAGGCCCACGGTGACCTCGCGGGCGCCGGTGACCCGGGCGGTGTACGCGGCGACCGCGGCGACCAGGACGGCGCTCCAGGTGGTGCGGTGGGCGGCGGCGAGCCGGCGCAGGTCCTCGAAGACTCCGGCGGACAGGGACTCGCCGGTGTGCAGGCGGATGCCGGGGGCGGCCGGTGCGTCGGGGCCGGCCGGAGCGGGGAGATCGGTGCGGCGGCGGATGAGCGTCCTGCCGCTGTGCGTGTCGTCGTCCGCGTCGGGGGCCGGGTCGGCGAACCTGGCGGTCCAGTAGGCGCGGTCGGCCTCGTGGCGGCCGGATGCCCGGTAGGCCTCCTCGTCGGCGACGAGTTCGCGCAGGGGTGCGGCGGGCAGTGTGACCTGGGCGAGGTCCTCGCCCCGTACGGCGCGTCCGTAGAGGTCGGCCACGACGCGGGTGAAGACGGCGCCGCCGAGACCGTCGACGGCTATGTGGTGGAAGCGGACGTACCAGTAGGACAGCCCGGCGCCGGCGCGGAGCAGGGCCAGGTGGTGGCGGGGGCGGCTCAGGGTGTCGGGCGTGGCCATGTCCGTCGCCAGGTAGCGTTCGACCTCGGCGGCGGGGTCGGCGGCCCGGGACACGTCCACGATCCGGAGCCGGCGGGCGCCGGGTTCGCGGACGACGCGCTGGAGGAGGACGTCGCCCTCCGTGACGAACTCGACGTTGAGGCTGTCGCACAGCTCGCAGGCCCGGTCGACGGCCGCGGCGAATAGCGCCTCGTCCAGTTCGCCCCGGATCTCGAAGCATTCACCGACGTTGTATTTCGGGCTGTCCGGGTCGACGAGTTGCCCGTACCAGACGCCCTGCTGGGCTGCGGTCGTCCCGAAGAACTCTTCGGGAGCGGATTGCGGGGATGCGGAGCCGTTTTCGCGCATGCCGGGACACACCTTCGGGGAGAGCTTGCGGGGGACGAAGAGGGCAGGACGAAGCCGGCGGTGCCGGTGCGGCGTCCATGGACGGCGACGGGCGGGTAAAAGCGAGGAGAACGTCACCGCACCCGGGACATCGGGCACCGCGGAGCGGCTTCCCGACATGAGAACCGGGGGCGGGATCGGTTTTCCCCGTTTATCGAGGACGGGCCGGTATGCAGTCCATCAAGGATGGAAAGAGAGCCGCGTGACAGCGGCATGAACATTTCCCGCCGAAGCGCGATCGATCACCGCTCTGGTCTGATCGAATGTGCCCGAACGGGAACGGCGCCGATCGAATGCGTCAGGAGCGCGCGCCCGCGGACCGGGTCGGTCCGGGGCACGCGCGCCGCCCTAGCCGGCGTCGGACTCCATAGCCCGCACCAGGCTGGCGGGCCGCATGTCCGTCCACGCGGCCTCGATGGCGTCGAGACACTCCTGCCGCGAGCCCTCCGGGCCGCCGACGCTCCAGCCGCCGGGAACCTCGATGTGCGCCGGCCACAGCGAATACTGGCCCTCGCCGTTCACCAGCGTCACGAACCGACCCGACTCGTCATCGAAAGGATTGGTCACGACCGTCCCCCCACTTGTTTTCCCACATGCCATCGCATGTTCTTCAGATATATGCGGGCCTGCCGCACGGATTCACCGTCCCCCGCCACCGGAACGCCCACCCCTGCCGTGCGCACCCGGCCGCGCGGGACGGAGATACGTTACGCCTCGGGATACCGGCGTGATGCCGATGGCCGGCCGGTCATCCGGCTCCGCCCGTTCACGCCAATCACCATAGAGGACCTCCGACAGGCCAAGAGTCGCATTCGGACCATTCCTTATCGGCCGATGCGGCCGCCGCGCGCGAGAAGGCCGGCCGGGGACATATGCCAGGCCCGCTTTCCCGGAAAATTTCAGCCACCCGATGTCCTGATTGTGCGCATTTCACTAAATACGACCCGCGCACATTCGGATATCCGCCGGCGTACACCCCCTCGTTCACGGGCACGCGCCGAACTCGACGCGCTCCCGTGCGCCGGGTACGCGCCCCATTCGAAATCAATGGCCATTCCCGTCACCCTGTGTCATATCGCGGGCCGGGGCGGCGGAGGCCACCCGCCGGTGGCCGCCGGTGCCGTATGCGGTACGAATGCCGGGTGACCGAAGAGACCCCGCCCGCGACCGTGCGCGTGTTCATCGCCCTCGCTCCGCCCGACCCGGCGAAGGAGGAGCTGACCCGGGAGCTGCGCCCCGTCTACGGGACGCACCCGCAGGTGCGGTGGAACCGGGTGGAGGACTGGCACATCACCCTGGCGTTCCTGGGCGCGCTTCCGGTGGACATCGTTCCGCTGCTGCGTCCGCCGCTCGCCTCTCTCGCCGCGTCCCACCCCGCTCCCCGCCTGGCGCTGCACGGCAGCGGTACGTTCGACGAGCGGGTGGCGTGGAGCGGGGTCGCCGGCGACCTCGAGGGACTGCACCGGCTGGCCGACGGCGTCCGGGCCGTGGTCCGTGACTGCGGGATCGCCCTGGAGGACCGGCCGCTGCGCCCCCATCTGACCCTCGCCCGGGTGCGCCGGGGCGACCACACGTCGGCCGGAGAGATCGCCGCGCGGCTCACGGAGTTCCGGGGCAGCCCGTGGCCCGCCGAGCGCCTGCATCTGGTCGGCGGCAACCCGGGCCGGGGCACCGGGCAGATCCGCTACCGCGACATCGAGGCATGGCCGCTCGGCACGGCCACCGGTGTCGCCGCGCCGCCCGCACGTCCCTGAGACGCGCTCGCCCGGGCCGTTACGCCAGCCTGACCGGAGTGGGGCGTGGCTCCGTGTGTTGGTGAGGTTCGGGGGTACCCCTGTGGAACGGTGAGCTGACTTCGGCTCGCACCACACACAGCGGAGAGGGTTGCACTGATGGGACACGGCGGAAATGTGATCGCGGAGCTCACCACGGACCACCGCGAGGTCGATGAACTGTTCGCGAAGATCGAGGCCCAGCCGGTCGGCGACGAGCAGCGCAGGAAGCTCGCCGACGAGCTGACGATCGAGCTGGTCCGGCACTCCGTGGCGGAGGAGATGCACCTCTACCCGGCGGTGCGGCGGTTCGTGGACGACGGCGACGACATGGCCGACAAGGAGCTGGAGGACCACGCGAAGGTGGAGCAGCACCTCAAGGAGCTGGAGGGGCTGCCGGCCGACGACCCGCAGTTCGACCACCTGGTGGCGAAGCTGAAGCTGGAGGTGAGCGAGCACGTGCGCGACGAGGAGAACCGGCTGTTCCCGCTCCTGGCGGCGGCGGTCTCCCCGGAGGCCCTGGACGAGCTGGGCGAGAAGGTGCGCACGGCGAAGAAGACCGCCCCGACGCGTCCGCACCCCTCCGCCCCCGACACCCCGCCCGGCAACAAGATCCTCGGCCCCGGCGCCGGTCTGGTCGACCGGGCCCGCGATCTGCTGAGCGGTCGCGGCAAGAGCTGAAGCCGCCCCGTGCGCCCCGGGCTCTCAGCAGGCGCGGGCCGGACCGAGGCGCAGGCGGTCGAGCAGGTCCGCGTGGTGGAGGCGGGCTATCGGCTCCAGCAGGTCGGGGTGGCGCAGCAGTGCGGTGGCGGCCAGGTCGTGCGCGCTGGGCTCCGTCAGGCGGCGGAACTCGGCCGGTCCGGTCACCCCGTGCTCGGTTTCATCGAGCGCCTTGACCGCTTCCCTCGCCGCTTCGGGCGCGGTGAGCAGATGGGCGGCCCAGCTGGCCACGACCTCGTCCACCCAGCTGCGCCAGGCGGAATCCGCCGGGCCGGCCGCCGGGCCGTGGCCGCCGGTGATCTCGTCCAGGCGGGCGGAGCCGCCGGGGCCGGTCAGGACCACGAGCGCGGCGTCCAGGTCGGTCGGGTAGCGGAGCCAGGTGGCGACCGTGACGGCCTGGCGGGCCTGAGCCTCGGCCAGGGCGGCGGTGAGCGGGCCCCCGCCGGCCGGGAACGCGCGCGTCAGCCACCGGGTGGTGGCGGCGATGAGCGGGGCAAGGTCTGCGGGCATCGGGGCGTCCCCTCGGGTGCTGGATCGCCGTGCAGCGTACTGCGCCCTTCCCCGGCCCCCGTATGACGCAGAGCACCTTCCGGCCGTGGTGTGCGCCATGACCGGCACCACATCCCGGGCCCTGAACGATTGGGAGAGCACACGATGAACCACCCCCGCCCTCTTCCGGGGCTGGACGAGTCCTTCTGGATGGACAGCACCGACGCACCCGAGCACCCGCCCCTGGCGTCGGACACCGATGCGGACGTCGTCGTGATCGGCGGCGGCATCGCGGGCCTGAGCACGGCGTGGGAGCTCAGCCGGGCGGGCCGGAACGTGGTGGTCCTGGAGGCGGACCGCATCGCGTCCGGGGTGACCGGCTACACGACGGCCAAGGTGTCCGCCCTCCAGTCGCTGGTGTACGACCGGCTGCGGCGGACCCGGGGCGTGGATGCCACCCGGTTGTTCGCGGCGTCGCAGCTGGACGCGGTGGACCGGGTGGCCGGGATCGTGGAGGAGCTGGGGATCGCGTGCGACCTGGAACGGGTGAGCGCGTACAGCTACGCGGCCGGGCCGGAGTCCCGGCACCTGGTCGAGGCGGAGGCGCGGGCCGCGGCGGACGCCGGTCTGGACGTCGGGTACGTCTCCGAAACGGAACTGCCGTTCGCGATCGGCGGGGCGGTCCGGGCGGACGGCCAGGCCCAGTTCCACCCGCGCAAGTACCTGCTGGCGCTGGCCCGGGACCTGGTCGCGCGGGGCGGCCGCATCTTCGAGCGCAGCCGGGTGACCGGGCTGTCCGAGGGGACGCCGTGCCGGGTGACCGTCGAGTCGGGGCGGAGTGTGACGGCCCGGGACGTGGTCGTGGCCACGCATTACCCGGTCTTCGACCGCGCGATGCTGTTCGCCCGGCTCTCGCCCCGGCGGGAACTGGTGGTCGCCGCCCCCATCCCGGCGGAGGCGGCTCCGAAGGGCATGTACATCACCGAGGACGAGGGGAAGCGCTCGGTGCGCTCCACCCCGCTCGACGACGGCCGGCGCCTGCTGATCGTGACCGGGGAGAGCTTCACTCCGGGCACCGGGGACCCCGGTGAGCGGTTCCGGCGGCTGGACGCCTGGCTGCACGAGCGGTTCCCGGCGGCCGGTCCGACCGCGTACCGGTGGGCGGCGCAGGACAACGATCCGAGCGATACGGTCCCGTTGATCGGGCCGTTCCACATCGGGGCCCGGCACACCTATGTGGCGACCGGGTTCGGCGGCTGGGGGATGACCGGCGGGGTGCTCGCCGGCCGGCTGCTGACCTCGCTGATCGCGGAGGGCGTCCCGCCGCTGCCGTGGGCCGGGTTGTACGACCCCCGGCGGCTGGGCAGCGCGGTGCGCGAGGCCGGGTCGCTGCTGGGGGCGCAGGCGGAGGTGGCGAAGCACTTCGTCGGCGACCGGCTGCGCGTCAGCCACCTGGACTCGGTGAGCCAGGTGCCGCCGGGCACGGGGGCGGTGGTCCGGGTGAAGGGGCGTCGCTGCGCCGTGTACCGGGAGCCGGACGGCACCGTGCGGGCGGTCTCCGCGCGGTGCACGCATCTGGGGTGCCTGGTGGCGTTCAACGAGGCGGAGACGGCCTGGGAGTGCCCGTGCCACGGGTCGCGCTTCGGCGTCGACGGTTCGGTGCTCCAGGGGCCCGCCGTGCGGCCGCTGGAGGCGCTGGACCCGGGCGACGAGGAGTGAGCTACCGCCGGGCCATGTACAGGCTGAACGCCTTGTGCAGCACCTTGTTGAGCGGGTAGTCCCACTCTCCGACGTACTCGGCGGCCTGTCCGCCGGTGCCGACCTTGAAGCGGAGCAGGCCGAGCAGGTGGTTGCTCTCGTCCAGGGTGTCGGTGGTGCCCCGGAAGTCGTAGACGTGCGCGCCCATGGCGTGGGCGTCGCGGATCATCTGCCACTGGATGGCGTTGTTGGGCTGGACCTCGCGCCTGCGGCTGGTGGACGCACCGTACGAGTACCAGACGTGCCCGCCGACGGTGAGCATGGTGGCGGCGGCCAGCACCTCGCCGTCGTGCGCGGCGAGGTAGAGCCGCATCCGGTCGGGGTGCTCGGCGGTGAGGGCCTTCCACATCCGCTGGAAGTACGGCAGGGGGCGGGGGGTGAACCGGTCGCGCTCGGCGGTCTCGGCGTAGAGCGTGTAGAAGGTGTCCAGGTCGGCGTAGTCGCCCCGGACGACCTTGACGCCGGCCTTGTCCGCCTTCTTGATGTTGCGGCGCCACAGCTGGTTGAACCCGGCCAGGAGGTCGTCGGTCGAGCGGCCGGCCAGGGGGAGCTGGAAGACGTGACGCGGCTGCCCGGCGGCGAACCCCTCCTCGCCGCCGCCTCCGGACGGCTGCCAGCCCATGGCCCGCAGACGGTCGGTCAGCGCGAAGGCGCGGGGGTCCTGTTCGGTGGGTGCGACCTCGCCGAGGCGGTGGGCCTCCGGGTCGGCGACGGCCTCCTTGACGGTGGCCGCGTCCCAGCGGCGGGCGACGACGGGCGGGCCCATCTTCACGGTGAACGCGCCCTGCCCCTTGAGGTGGTCCAGGAGGGGGTTCAGCCACCGGCCGAGGTCCTCGTCGTACCAGTCGATGACGGGGCCTTCGGGGAGGTAGGCGAGGTGGCGCCTGGTCTTCGGCAGCGGCCGGTACAGGACCAGGGCGGTGCCGGTGATCCGGCCGGCCGCGTCGAACCAGCCGAGGCTCTCCGCCCGCCAGTCGGGCTTCACCTCGCCCCAGGACGGGACCTGCATGTGGCTCGCGGAGGGCAGGCCGTCCACGTACGCCAGGTGCTCGTCCCGGCTGATCGTCCTCAGGCGGAGGTCCATCGCTCTGCTCCTCGTCCACGGGTCGTGATCCTTCGGCAGCCTACTGGCGGTCGTCGCGGCCCACGACGCGAGCGGTCCGGGGGCGGGCGTTCGGGCGAGGGCCCGCCCCCGGCAGCAACGAAGCCGGGATCAGGCCGAGCGCGGCGAGAGCCGCGACGGCGGGCAGGGCGTGGCCTGTGAGGAGGTCCGGCGACGGGAGGGCCTGGTGGGCCGGGGTGGTGACGGCCGACGGGGTGAGCGGCATCAGTCCGGCGGCCACGGCGATCCCCAGGGTGGGGCCCACGTTCATGGCGGTCTGTTTGAGGCCGCCGACCACCCCGGCGTACCCGGGTGGCGCGTCGCCGACGACGGTGCCGGTGGCGGTGACCATGACCGCGGTGAAGCCCGCCCCGAGGACCGCGAGGACGACACCGGTCTGCCATGCGGGACCGGGGCGGGAGAGGCCCAGGACGGCGAGGGCGACGCACAGCTGGCCGGCGAGCGCGGTGCGGCGCGGCCCGAAGCGCCCGAGCGCGGCCGAGGCCATGGGTGCCCCGGCGATCATCAGCAGGGTCAGCGGCAGGCAGCGCAGCCCGGTGGTGAGGGGATCGAGACCGAGCCCCTGCTGGAGGTGGAAGGTGACGACGAACAGCGCGCCGAACAGGCCGCCGGAGGTGGTGAGGAGCAGCGCCATCGACGCCGTCACGGGCACCGAGCGCGTCACCGCCGGCGGCACGACCGGCTGGGCGCTGCGGCGTTCGTACCCGACGAGCGCCGCCCCGAGGAGCACGCTCAGCAGCAGCCCGAGCCCTGTCCGGGTGCCGGTCCACCCCTCGTCGGGGATGCCGGCCAGCGTGTGGACGAGGGCGGCGAGCGCGGCGGCGAGCAGGGCGCCGGCGGTGAGGTCGAACCGCCGGTGCGCGGCGCGCGGCACTTCGGGGGTCCGGACGGCGAGGGTGAGCGCGGCGATCACCAGGGCGGCCGGGATGTTGATCAGGAAGACGGCACGCCAGCCCCAGTGCGTGACGAGGGCTCCCCCGAGCACCGGACCGGCCGCCGCGGCGACTCCGATGGCGCTGGTGCGGACGGCGACGGCCCGGCCGAGGCGGTCGGCGGGGTGGACGAGCCTGAGCAGGGCGAGCGTCGCCGGTTGCAGGAGCGCGCCGAAGACCCCCTGTACGGCGCGCAGTGCGATCACGGGACCGATGCTCTGGGCGAGCGCGATGCCGGCCGACGCGGCGCCGAAGCCGAGCACCCCGACGCACAGCAGCCGCCGGTGCCCGTACCGGTCCCCGAGCCGTCCGGCGATCACCAGGAGGGCGGCGACCGCGAGGAGGTAGGCGGTGCTCGTCCACTGGACCTCGGTGACGGTCGCCCCGAGGTCGCTGCGCAGGTCCGGCTGGGCGACGAGCAGCACGGTGCCGTCCAGGGCGACGATCATGGCGCCCGCCACCGAGGCGAGGAGCGCGGCGCGGGGCCGTACGGCGGTGGGGGTCACGCGTCCGCCCGGCCGAGGTGGGCGTCGAGCACCGCCGCGACGAGCGGGGCCGTTCCCTCTCCGGCGCCGGGGAGCGCCAGTCGGAGGCTGCCACTCGCCCGGAGTACGGCGATGCCGTGCAGGTTGGTCCAGAGGGCGGCCGCGGTCAGGGCCGGCGGCGGGGCGTCGTGCGGGGGGCCGTCGCCGCCTTCCGCGCGGTGGGCGCGGTCCAGGGTGACGAGCTCGACGAGCCGCGCGAACAGCGGGAGGGTCGACTCGCGCAGGCGGGGCCGGTCCGGCGCGTCCGCGTCACTCGCGTGGACCTCGCTGTCGAGCAGATCGTGGCGGAACATCAGCTCGAACATGCCGCCGTGCTCACCCGCGTAGTCCAGGAACGCGTCGGCGAGGTCCCGTAGCCGGTCGCGCGGTGTCCCGGCCGCTCCGGTCGCCGCCTGGAACCGGGCGGCGAGCTCGGTGAAGCCGCGCCCGGCGATGGCCGAGAGCAGGGCGTGGTGGGTGGGGAAGTAGCGGCGCGGGGCGCCGTGCGAGACACCGGCGCGGCGGGCGATCTCGCGGAGGCCGAGCGAGGCGGAGCCCTCGGCCATGACGAGGTCGACACCCGCGTCGATCAGGCGTTCCCGCAAGGGATGTGCTCGGTCCACTTGGTTCGCTTCATCCATGGACCGTGTCTACCAGGTCGCCGTAGACACTGTCTACTCTTATTGCCGCCAGGTCACCGCGAGCCGCACACCCCGATGCCGTCGCCCAAGATGCGGGCGTGGCGGGAGTGAGCAGACTGGGTGCCATGGCAGATCAGCGGCGCTCCCAGGCCGGAACCACGAAGACGGCGACCACGCGGCGCGCCCCGTCCGCACGGGGCCCCGAACACGCGGCCCGCGCTGCCATCCAGAGCCTGGAGGGTCTCATCGACCACCACGCGGAGGGCGTGTCCGCAGTCCGGCGCACCAACGACGGCTGGTGCGTCGTGGTGGACGTTCTCGAAGTGCCCCGGATTCCGGACACCACGAGCCTCCTCGCCTCCTACGAGGTGCAGCTCGACCGGTCCGGCGAGCTCCTGGAGTACAGCAGGGTCCGCCGGTACCGCCGGGGCGCCGCCGACGAGTGAGCGGCGTCCACTCCCCCGCCGGAAGGACATTCCATGACCGCGACCACCTACTCCGACGAAGTCGTCGCCTGCCCGCCGCGCGCCGGCACCCTGTACGACGTCCTGGAACTGATCCTCGACCGGGGCATGGTGATCGATGTCTTCATCAGGGTCTCCCTGGTCGGCATCGAGATCCTGAAGATAGACGCGCGCATCGTCGTCGCGAGCGTGGACACGTATCTGCGGTTCGCCGAGGCGTGCAACCGGCTGGACCTCGAACGGGATTCCGGCAGCACCACGGTGCCGGAGCTGATCGGCGGCGGCGCCGTCAAGTCCATCGGCAAGCGGAAGGTACGCAGGGCCGCCGAGTCGGTGGGCGACACCGTGCGCAAGGCGGTCGGCGGTGACGACGAGGAGGAGCCGGAGGAGCGGCCGAGGAAGCGGCGCGCCCCGGCGCGCAACAGCGAGAGCCGGCGCCGCCGTGCGGAGGCGTGAGCGGTGACGGCCGACGGTGTCTACGTGTACGCGATCACCCGGGCGGGGACCGCTCTGCCGGCCGGGCAGGGCGGTGTGGGCGGCCCGCCCGCCCGCCTGCGGACCGTCCGGCGGGGCCGGCTCGCCGCGGTCGTCAGCGACGCTCCCCCGGACCTCCGGGCGCGCCGCCGCGATCTGCTCGCCCATCAGGACCTGCTGCTGCGCCTGATGGACGAGGGGCCCGTGCTGCCCATGCGGTTCGGCATGGTGGCCCCCGACCAGGCCACCGTGGAACGGCAGTTGGCCGCCGGTGCAGACGGCCATCTGGCGGCCCTGAAGCGGCTCGCCGGATGCCACGAGATCAATGTGAAGGCGCTGGCGGCCGAGGACGCGCTCGCCGACGTGGTCGCGGAGGACGGCACCGTGCGCAAGCTGCGGGAGGCCGCGCGCCGGCGTCCGGGCTACGAGGCGAGTCTGCGGCTGGGCGAGGCGGTGGCCGCCTCCCTCGCGCGGCGGGCCGCCGATGCGGGGCGGCGGGTGCTGCGGGAGCTGACGCCGAGGGCCAGGGCGGTGGCGGCCGGTCCGGAGGTCCAGGGGTGCGCGCTCAATGTGTCGTTCCTCGTGGAGCGCGCGGCCGGTGACGCGTTCCTGGCCGAGGCGCGCCGGTTCGCGGCCGACAACCGCGGCCATGTGGAGCTCCGCCTCGCCGGGCCGCTGCCCTGCTACAGCTTCGTCTCCGCCGAGGCCCGGCCGGTCCCCGTGGGCGGTGGCTGAGATGGGCCTCATCACCGGTCTGCTGACGCTGCCCGTCGCACCCGTGCGGGGGGTGGTGTGGGTGGCGGAGAAGCTCAACGACGCCGCCGAGCGGGAGCTGCGCGACCCCGCCGTACTGCGCGCGCAACTGACCGTGCTCAACCAGGAGTTGGAGGCCGGAGACATCACGATCGAGGAATTCGAACGGGAAGAGGAAAGGCTGCTCGACCGGCTGCACGCCGCTCGGGCGGACCGAGTGCCGAGCGATCGAAGGTGACGTGCTCATGGATGACGAAGCCAAGGTAGCGCTGGCAGCCGCGGTGGTCGGCGGCTACGTGCTGGGCCGGACCAAGAAGGGCCGGATGGCCCTGACCGTCGCGACGTACCTGGCGGGCCGGAGGTTCGGGCTCGAACCCCGCCAGCTCGCCGCCGAGGGCATGCGCCGCCTCGGCGGCGTCCCCCAGGTCGCGGAGCTCCAGGAACAGCTGCGGGGCGAGGTCATGGACGCGGGCCGCAAGGCGGTGACGGCGGCGGCGAACCGCGGCATGTCCTCGCTCGCGGACGCGATCGGCGACCGCACCGCGCGGCTCACCGAGAGCCGGCCCGAGGAGGACGAGGACCGGGACGAGTACGACGACGAACCGTACGAGGACGAGTACGACGACACGTACGAAGACGAACCGGAGGACGAAGAGGAGCCGTACGAGGACGGGCCCGGGGACGAGGACGAGGACGAGGGCTCGGACGACGGCACGGACGAGGATGAGGACGAGGACTACGCGGACGAGGACGAGGAGGACCGCGAGGCCCCCGAGCCACCCGCGAAGAAGACGTCACCGAAGAAGGCGCCGTCCAAGAAGGCCCCGGCGAAGAAGTCGGCCGCCAAGAAGGCCCCGGCGAGGAAGCAGGCCGCCGAGAAGTCCGCCCCGGCCAAGAAGACGGCGCCCGCCAAGAAGACGGCGGCGAAGAAGAGCGCGGACCGGAAGCCCGCGGCGAAGAAGGCGGCACCCGCGAAGAAGGCGGCCCGGGCCGCGAAGACGGCGTCGAAGAAGCCGGCGCCCGCGAAGAAGGCCGCGGCCAAGAAGACCGCCCCGGCGAAGAAGTCCGCCGCGAAGAAGACGTCGTCCAAGTCGGCGTCCAAGCGGACCGCTTCCAAGCGCACCGACCGTCGGAGGTAGCGAGTCATGGCCAGGACAGAACAGGACGAGTCCGGGGCGCCGGAATCGGGCCTCGACCGGCTCCGCGAGGAGCTGTCGGGCTTCCTCAGCGCGAAGATGGAGGATCTCGCGGGCAAGGCGAGCGGCAAGCTGACGGACGTCGCGCAGCAGCTCACCGACTCCGCGGAGGAGGGCGGCTCCCTGCCGGCCGTGGCCTCCCGGGTCCTCCAGGGCGAATCACCGCTGAAGTCGTTCGTCTCGGAGAAGGCCAAGGGCGTGAAGGACAACGTCACGGAGAAGGCCAAGGAGGCGTTCGGCGGCGGCAAGGGCAAGAGCAAGTCCAGCGGTGGCGGCAAGTCGATGAACATCGTGGAGGTCCTGGACGTCGGCGTGCCCCTGCGTACGGCGTACGACTACTGGACCCAGTACGACCGCTTCAGCAGCTTCGCGAAGGGCGTCCAGGACGTCTCGACGGAGGACGAGGCCACGAGCGACTGGAAGGTCAAGATCGGCCCGTCGTCGCGCAGTTTCAAGGCGACCGTCCAGGAGCAGATCCCCGACGAACGCATCGTCTGGACGTCGGAGGGCTCCAAGGGCACGACGCGCGGCGCCGTCAGCTTCCATGAACTGACGCCGAACCTGACCCGCATCGTGCTGGTGGTCGAGTACTACCCGTCCGGCTTCTTCGAGAAGACGGGCAACCTCTGGCGGGCCCAGGGGCGCCGCATCCGACTGGACTTCAAGCACTTCCAGCGCTACGTCACCCTGACCGACGAGGAGCCGGACGGCTGGCGCGGCGAGATCCGCGACGGCGAGGTCGTCGTCTCGCACGAGGATGCCGTGGCCGAGGAGGAGTCCGAGGGCGACGAGGAGCAGCCGGAGGACGAGGACTACGAGGACGAGGACGAAGGCGAGGACGAAGACCAGGACGAGGGCGACGACGACGAGGACGAGTGGGAGGACGACGAGGAACCGGAAGACGAACCGGAGGAAGAAGAGGAAGAAGAGGAAGAGGACGACGAGGACGACGAGGAGGAGCCCGCCCCGAGCAGGCGGCGCCGGCGGAGGTCCCGTCGTGACTGATCTCGACTTCCGGCAGGACGATGCCTACGCGCCCGCCGGCCCGCACACGACCAACCTCGCCGACATCCTCGAACGCGTCCTGGACAAGGGCATCGTCATCGCCGGTGACATCAAGATCGACCTGCTGGACATCGAGCTGCTCACGATCCGGCTCCGCCTCTTCGTCGCCTCCGTCGACACGGCGAAGAAGGCCGGGATCGACTGGTGGGAGACCGACCCCGCGCTCAGCTCCCACGCGGCGCGCAACGCGCTGCAGGACGAGAACCGGGAGCTGCGGGCCCGCCTGGACGCCCTTGAGTCGCAGGGGTCCGAGTCATGACCGCGGACACCCGCTCGTCCGGGGATGCCCGGGCCGTGTACGTCTACGCCGTGTGCCGCACCGAGGAGCACCCGGACCCCACCGGCCCGGCGGGCGTCACCGGCGAAAGCCCCCTGCGCGCCCTGCCCCTGGGCCCGGCGCTCACCGCGGTCGTCCAGACCGTGCGGGCGGCGGACTTCACCGACGACGCATGGCAGGCCCGGCTCGCCGACGAGCCCGAACTCGAACGGTACGCACGGGCCCACCACGAGGTCGTGTGCGCGATGGCGGCCCGGTATCCGACGGTGCCCCTTCCCCTGGCCACGCTCTACCACGACGAGGAGCGGGCCCGGGCGGCGCTGCACAAGGAGGCGCGGCGCTTCCACGCCGCGCTGGAGCGTACGGCACACCACTCCGAGTGGGGCGTCAAGGTGTACGTGGCCGACGCACCGGCCCGGGAGGCGGTCGGGGCCGGCCCGCAGCGGCCCGCGCCCGGGGCCGGCCGGGCCTATCTCGACCGGAAGCGGAGCCTGCGGGACCGGCGCGAACGGCACCGGACGGACGGGCTGCGGATCGCCGAGGTGGTGGACGCCGACGTGAGCGGGCTGGCCGCCGCCGCGCGCCGGCTGCCCTTCCACGGGCCCCGGGTGCCGGACGAGCGGCGCACCCAGGTGCTCAACGCCACGTATCTGGTGGCCGAGGACCGGGCGGCGGAACTGGCGCGGCTGGTGCGGAGTCTCCGCGAGCGGACCGGGGCGCACGTCGAACTGTCGGGGCCCTGGGTCCCGTACTCCTTCGTCGGCGAGGTGTGACGGTGGAGCGCGCCGTCGTGCCGTGGGACGAACCGGAGCCGCTGAGCGGGCCGATCGGAGTGCCCCTCGTCGATCTGCTCGACCGGGTGCTGGCGACCGGGGTGGTCATCAGCGGGGACCTGGTCATCGCGATCGCCGATGTGCCTCTCGTACGCCTGTCGCTGCACGCGCTGCTGTCGTCGGTCAGCGAGCGGGTGCTGGCGCCCTGGGCGGACGGGGGGCCGCTGTGACGGACGCGCGGGTCGATCTGGACTCCGGCAAGGTCGGCCAGGACCTCGTCACGCTGGTGCTCACCGTGGTGGAGCTGCTGCGCCAGCTGATGGAGCGCCAGGCGATCCGGAGGATCGACGAGGGCGACCTCACCGAGGAGCAGACCGAGGAGATCGGCACGACGCTGATGCTCCTGGAGCAGCGGATGACGGAACTGTGCGAGCAGCACGGGGTGCGGCCCGAGGACCTGAACCTCGACCTCGGGCCGCTGGGGACGCTGCTGCCGCGCGACTGAGCCGGCCGGGTCTCCCCGGGCGGCGATCACCCGAATGGCGGGGGCGCGGGAGCCGGAGGAGAGTGGGATGAGGGGCGGAACGGCTTACGCCGGGCAGCCCCTCATCCCACCCCACCTCTTTCCGTGTGAGGAACTCATGGCGACCAACGAAAGCGTCGGCGGCACCAGGCTGGAAGGCGGCGCGGCCGGCGGCACGCGAGGGACGACGACCATCGCGGACAACGTGGTCTCGGCCATCGCCGGTATCGCGGTACGGGAGACCGACGGGGTGCATTCCGTCGGCAAGGGCCCTTCCCGCGCGCTCGGAGCCGTCAAGGACAAGGTCTCCCGCTCCAGTGACCCGGGGCGGGGCGTCAAGGTGGAGGTCGGCGAGAAGCAGACCGCCATCGACGTCGACATCGTCGTGGAGTACGGCGCCGCCATCCTGGACACCGCACGCGCTCTCCGTACCAACGTCACGGACGCCGTCGAGACGATGACCGGTCTCGAAGTGGTCGAGATCAACATCAACGTCACCGACGTCCATGTGCCGGGCGCGGACGACGACGAGGACGAGGACGAGACGTCCACGCGTACCTCGCGCGTCCGGTGAGGTGGCCCCGGTGTCGTGACGCGTCCGGGGGGCCTCAGTCCTCGGTGAGGATGCCTTCGCGGAGCCTACGCAGTATGCGGGCGATCAGCCGTGAGACGTGCATCTGGGAGAGACCGAGGCGTTCACCTATCTGGGACTGGGTCATCTCCTGGCCGAAGCGCATCTGGACGATGGCGCGTTCCCGTTCGTCCAGCGTCTCCAGCAGCGGCGCGAGGGCGTGCAGGTTCTCGACCAGCTCGATCCCCGGGTCGCATTCGCCGGTGATGTCCGCGTGGGTGCGGCTCACACCGCTCGGGCTGTCGGACTCCGCCCCGTCGAGGGGTACGTCCAGCGAGTGGGCGGTGTAGCCGTTCGAGGCGACCAGGCCCTCGACGACCTCTTCCTCGCTGACGCCGAGGCGTTCGGCGAGTTCGGCGACGGTGGCCTCCCGGCCGAACGAGGTGGCCAGTTCCTCCTTGGCCTTGGCGAGGGTGACCCGGAGTTCCTGGAGGCGCCGGGGCACGTGGACGGACCAGGTGGTGTCCCGGAAGAACCGCTTGATCTCACCGACGATGTAGGGAATGGCGAACGAGGTGAATTCGACTTCCCTGCTGAGTTCGAAGCGGTCGATGGCCTTGATGAGGCCGATGGTGCCCACCTGGATGATGTCCTCCATCTGGCCGTTGCCGCGATTGCGGTACCGGGCCGCGGCGAAGTGCACCAGGGTGAGGTTCATCTCGATGAGCGTATTGCGGGCGTACTGGTACTCCGCCGTGCCCTCTTCGAGGGTTTGCAACCGATCGAAGAACAGCTTGCTGAGCGCCCGGGCATCCTTGGGTGCGACCTTCAGCGGATCGGCGATCTCCGGGAGTTCGGCCGGCGCACCTGTCGTGGTCCCCGGCACCTGCGCAGATACGGATGTCGGCATGGCGATCATTCCCTTCCGTCGGACAGCGACTGCTTACGCATACGCGAAGCTGCGACTACCCGGAGCCATGCGTTCCACACACTCGTGCGACAGAAGTCCCGGCGGATTCTTCATCCGGCGCGGCGACGGCGACGCGGCCCGGGACGGAGGGGTCAGCGCGGCGGGTAGGGCGAGTCGGCGAGGACCCGGGCGAGATGGGCGGCGTTGAGGGCCATCTGGTGGGTGGTGGACCTGACGGCGTCGGGGGTCTCCTCCAGGTCCCGGTAGTCGGTGCCGTGCATGGCCTCGCCGACCCAGTAGCTCACCGCGCCGGGTGCGAGGGTGAAGCCCAGGTCGTTGAGCCCCTGGAAGACATCGGCACTCACCTTGTGGGCGCCGTCCTCGTTGCCGACGACGGCCACCATGCCCACCTTGCCGTAGGGCAACTGCCGTCCCTCGTCGTCGGTCTCGGAGATGTCGGCGTTCAGCCGTTCCAGTACACGCTGGCAGAGGCTCGCCGGGTGCCCGAGCCAGATCGGGGTGGCCACCAGCAGGATGTCGGCCGCCAGCACCTTCTCGCGCAGCCGGGGCCACTCGTCCCCGTCGCCCATGTCCTGGGCGATCCCCGGCCGCACGTCGTGGTCGGCGATCCGCACCGTCTCGCCCTTCACCCCCAGACCGGCGAGTTCGGCCATGATCTGGTCGGCCAGCAGCTGACTGCTGGACGGCTTGGGCGACGGGGAGAGGGTGCAGACGAGCGCGAGTGCTCGGGTCATCGGAAGGCTCCTCGGATGGGGGTCGCTCGGTCCGGGTGTTCCGGCGCCCTTCCCACTATGGGAGGTCCACACGGAGTGCGCCCGGCACCAGGGGCCTGGAATCTCCTTCCCGCTCTTTCCCGGGAAAGTCAGGCACTTTTCAGGAATACCGCGGGAGGGCCGGGGCATCTGATGCTTCGGAGGTTGATACCCATGGTTCCCGTGATTCTGGTTCTTCTGCTTGCGCTCATTCTCTTCGGGGCGGGTTTCGCCCTGAAGGCCCTGTGGTGGATAGCCATCGCCGTACTGGTGGTCTGGCTGCTCGGGTTCGTCGTCCGCCCGGCGGGCGGCGGCGGGAAGCGGGGCCGCTGGTATCGCTGGTAGATCTGACCGGGCGGTACGTCGCAGCGGCACATAAAGTGAGGGTCGGCCGGGATTTCCCGGCCGACCCTCACTTTTTCGTATGGCTTTTCTTCGGTGCGCGCACATCTGCCGGACGGGTGATACTCCCATGACACACTGCCCCACCAGTGACGGCGAGCGGCTGCTGCACGGGTTTCTGGCGGAGGTGCACGCCACCGCGCCGACCGATCTGCCGGCTCTGGTCAACCGGTACGCGGGTCTGCTGGGGCTGCGCCGGGTGGAGGTCTACATCGTCGACCTCCAGCAGCAGCGTCTCTCCCCGCTCTCGGGCGAGCCGCAACTCCATGTCGACGCGTCCCTGGCCGGTTCGGCCTTCCGCTCGCTCGCGCTGCGCGTCGAGACGACGGACACCGAGACGCTGATCGCGTGGCTGCCTCTGGTGGACGGGGTGGAGCGGCTGGGGGTGATCGGTGTCGAGGTGGACGCGCTCGACAGGACGCTGCTGGAGCGCTGCGCGAGTCTGGCCTCGATCCTGGCCATGGCGATCACGTCGAAACGGGCGTTCAGCGACCGGTTCGTGCAGCGCACCCGTACGGAGACGATGACGGTGCCCGCCGAGATGGTGCGGAACCTGCTGCCGCCGCGCGCGGTCGGCGAGGACCGGGCCCTGTCCACGGCGGTGCTGGAACCGGCGTACGAACTGGGCGGCGACGCCTTCGACCACTCGTTGACGGAGTCGACGCTGCACGCGGTCATCCTCGACGCCATGGGGCACAACCTGGCGTCCGGGCTGACCAGCGCGATCGCGATGGCCGGCTGTCGCAGCGCCCGGCGCAGGGGGTCGGGGCTGCGGGAGCTCGTCAGGACGGTGGACACCGTCCTGGCCGAATGGCTCCCCGACCAGTTCAGCACCGGCGTCGCCCTGCAACTGGACATGTCCAGCGGCATCCTGAGCTGGATCAACTGCGGCCACCCGCCGCCGCTGCTGATCCGCGAGAACCGCGTCCTGGACAACGCCCTGGACCGCTCCAGCGAACCGCCCCTGGGCACCCCGGCCGTGATCTCCGGGGCGGAACGGGTGGTCCACGAGGTGCCCCTGCTCCCCGGCGACCGGATTCTGCTGTACACGGACGGGGTGACCGAGGCCCGCATGGCGGACGGCACCCAGTTCGGCCTGAACCGCTTCACGGCCTCGATCATCCGCGCCACGGCCGCCGGGGAGCCCGCGTCGGAGGCCCTGCGGCAGCTCATCCACTCCATCCGCGCATACCAGCACGACCGGCTGAGCGACGACGCCACGATCATGATGCTGGAGTGGCGCCCGAACCCCCGGGAGGTCTAGGCATGGTACCGGTTCAGAGGCTGGACCTCGGCACGCTCTCGTTCCAGGTGCGCGAGAAGACCCGCCGGCCGTCCTCGTAGCCGTCGAGGGTGGCGTCCACGTGGAAGGCGGTGTCGTCCGAGGTCAGCATGGTGCGGGTCTCCACGCGTACGTCCCAGCCGGTACGCCGGAACCGCATGGTCCAGGCGGATTCGCCGCTCACCGAGCCGAAGTCGTCCGCGACGGAGGTGTACCTCTCGCAGGCCCGCAGCCCCACCTCGATGCCGTTCTCCTCGAACCGCTGGAGCCCCCGGTCCTTCACGATGTCCAGCGCGGAGTGGTAGTCGACCAGGTTCCTGGACACGGTCCACGCCTGTTCCGGCTCGGTGAGCTGGGTGACTTCGGGCGGCGCGCACCCCTCCGGCTCGCCGAAGGGCGCCTCGGGCAGCCCGTCCGGCGCCTCGGCCGGGCGCACGGGCAGCGTGAGGCGGCTGCCGCTCTCGTACACGCTCAGGCAGGCGGGGGCGGCGGCGGGCCAGACCAGCGGCCAGTACGAGGTGGAGAGCGAGAGGCGGATGCGGTGGCCCGCCGGGAAGACCTGGGCGACCCCGTTGAGCGGGACCCGTACGGCGCAGGGCTCACCGGGCTCCAGCGGTTCGGGCCGGTCCCCGCCGGAGCGGTGGGCGAGGTTCAGCACGCCGTAGGTGACCCGGGTCGCCCGCCCGTCGGGGGCCACGTCGGAGAGGCGCACCGCCACCTGCCCGGTCTCCCGGGACGAGGCGACGAGCAGGTCCACCGAGGGCGCGCCCAGGATCTCGACGCGCTCGGGCAGCGGCGCGGTCTCGAAGACCAGTGAGCCGCCGTCCTCCTCGCGCTGGTCGTAGGGCAGGTCCGGCGGGGCGTTGTAGGAGGCCCATTTGCCGGCGAACTGGCCCACGGACAGCGGTGACTGCACGGTGTGGACGCGCTCCTCCGCCCCGGCCGCCGGTTCCTCGTCGCCGCGGACGATGCGATGGTCCCGGAGGGGGTGGGACACCTCCTCGATGTGCGGGGACGGCCAGCTCGGCTCCCCCACCCAGCGGCCGGGCCGCTCCTGGTAGGAGGTGGAGGGGGGCACGCTCTCCTGCATCCAGGCGCGGATCATGGGCCCGTCCATGACGCCGTTCTCGACGCCCTTGAGCCAGTGGTCCCACCACCGCACGACCTCCTGGAGGTAGCCGATGGCCGGTCCGGGCTCCCCGAGGTGGGGCAGCTTGTGCGACCAGGGCCCGATGAGGCCCTTGCGCGGGACGTCGACGCGGCTCAGGAGCCGGGTGACGGCGTTGGAGTAGCCGTCGGCCCAGCCGCTGGACGCGAGGACGGGGCAGCGCAGCGCCTGGTAGTCCTCGCTGAGGGAGGCGTGCCGCCAGTAGTCGTCGCGTTCCTGGTGGCGCAGCCATTCCAGGACCCAGGGGCGGGCGGCGTCCAGCCGTTCGTGCCACATGTCCCGCCACCGGTCGCCGACGGCGGCCGGGTCGGGCGGGCAGGTGGAGTAGGCGAACATGGTGCCCGCCTCGGCCAGGTTGTCGGAGAGCATCGCGCCGCCGACGTAATGCATGTCGTCCGCGTACCGGTCGTCCGTGAAGGACGCGATGACGATGGCGCCGAGGCTCGGCGGGCGGCGGGCGGCGACCTGGAGCGCGGCGAAGCCGCCCCAGGAGATGCCCATCATGCCGGTCCTGCCGTCGCACCAGGGCTGGTCCGCCAGCCAGGCGAGGACCTCCTCGGCGTCGCGCTGTTCGCGTTCCAGGTATTCGTCCCGCAGGACGCCCTCGGACTCGCCGGTGCCCCGCAGGTCCACGCGTACGCAGGCGTAGCCGTGGCCCGCGATGTAGGGGTGGTGGATCGCGTCGCGGGTGGAGGTGAGGTCGTTCTTGCGGTACGGGACGGCCTCCAGGATCGCCGGCACCGGTCGGCGGTCGGAGGTGGTGGGGCGCCAGATCCTCGCCGACAGCCGGACCCCGTCCGGCATGGTGATGGTGACGTGGTCCTGTTGGCGCACTTCGTACGGCAGTCGGTCGACGTGTCGCATGCCTGTGTTCTGCTCCTTCCTCTGCGCGGCCCGGTTCACGACGCCTTGACGTCGCGGCCGCCCGGTGCGGTGTCCTCGAAGGTGAGGCCGAGCGCGGCCACGCACTGGTCGAACTTGCGCCGCAGGCCCTCCTCGTCGTCCGCTCCGGTGAAGATGTGGGCGATCTCGTAGCTGTAGCTGTCCTGCTGGGGCACGGTGGAGAGCTTCTGGCCCTCGGACGGCACCATGTCGATGCGTACGCCCGGTATCTCGCGCTCGATGGCCGCGATCCGGTCCGGGGTGGGGACCTCGCGCACCGTTCCCTCGCCGAACCAGCGGTAGTACCACTTGGCGGCCATCCGGTACGGGCCGTCTCCGCCGGGCACCACGGGGTCCTGGCCGAGGGCGAGGCGGATCATCCGGTGGTGGTTGGGGACGCCGTCGACGTAGTGGAACAGCTCCGCGTGGGACTGGGAGTGGCGCGGGTTGATCTCCAGCAGGCTGACCCGGCCGGTCTTCGGGTCGTAGAAGTACTCGATGCTGAACGTCGCGGCGTCCATGCCGATCCGGCGGATGGTCCGCTCGCTGACCTCGTGGAGCTGGTGGATCACCGCCGGGGGCAGGGTGCTCGGGTACTGGTGGCGCAGGAAGCACGGGGAGCCGGGGTAGTTGATGGAGTCAAGCACCCCGTAGACGGTGACCTCGCCGTCGTTCGCGTAGCCCTCGACGGCGACCTGGATGCCCGTCATGGCTTCCTCGGCGAGGCAGACCTGTCCGCCGATCCCCTCCATCTCCGGCGGCAGTTCGAGGAGTTCCAGCACCTCGTCGAAGGGTTTGCCGACCCGGCCGATGCCCGCGCGTATGGTCTCCACGGCGGCCCGGAACTCCGCCATGTCGTCGACGCGGTAGGCGAGTTCGGAGGAGTAGGCGAGGGCCGGCTTGAGCCACATGGGGAATCCGATGCCCTCGGGCGGCCGGGGGTCGTCGCTGTCCAGGTCGACCCGGCCGAAGCCGGGCAGGGCGTCGGTGGCCTGCTGCTGTTCGAGCCGGCTCCAGTACTTGTGCTCGCACTTGACGACGGACGCGAGGCTGGTGGTACGGGTGCCGTACTCGCGACCGAGCATCGGCACGAGCGTGCTGACGGGGAAGTCCCAGTAGCCGACGATGGCGTCGATGGAGCCCTCGTGCGCGTCGAGCACCGCGCGGGCCCGGTCCATCAGGGCGGCGACCGACACCTCGCCCCCCTGCAGCTCCTCGATGGTCAGCAGGGGGCGGAACCGGTAGCCGCCGGCGTCGGGGACGGCGTTCAGGGTCCGCAGGTTCGCCTCGTCCAGACCGAGTACGAAGATGTTCTTGGGCTGTGGGGACACGCGTCGTCCTTTCGTGGGGTCCCCGGCGCGTACCCGCCACCGGCGGGATCAAGGGCGCGAGCGGCTCGCGGCGGTGGATCGGTACTGTCTCAACGGTCCGACGACGTGGGTCCGCGCACCGGGAGGCCGCTGTCCGCCTCACATTCCGGCGCGCTGCTCCGTCGGAACGTCAGCAGCGGACACGGACGACGACACCCAGGGGCGGTCACGTACATGAGCACACCTTCCGAGCCGGACCTCGGCGCCGTCATCGGCGAGCGCCGCCAGTTGACGAACCTCGCATACCGGATGCTCGGTTCGGTCGCCGAGGCGGAGGATGCCGTACAGGAGACGTACGCCCGCTGGTACGCCATGTCGCCGGGGCAGCGGGACGCCATCGCGTCGCCCGGGGCATGGCTGACGACGGTGGCCAGCCGGGTCTGCCTCGATGTGCTGGGCTCGGCGCGGGTCCGGCGGGAGCGCTACGTCGGCGAGTGGATACCGGAGCCGCTGCCGGACCGCTCCGAGTGGGCCGGCGGGCGCGCCGGCGGGGGCCGCGACGAGCCGGCGGACCCCGCGGACCGGGTCACCCTGGACGAGTCGGTGAACATGGCCTTCCTGGTGGTGCTGGAGTCCATGACCCCGGCCGAGCGGGTGACGTTCATCCTGCACGACGTGTTCCGGTACCCCTTCGCGGAGGTGGCGGACATCGTCGGCCGGAGCGCCCCGGCGTGCCGGCAGCTGGCCGCATCGGCCCGCCGGCGCCTCCGGGACGCCCGTGCCGAGGCGGCTCCCGCGGCCGGGCAGGCGGTCCTGGTGCGGGGGTTCAAGGAGGCGTGGGAGGCCAAGGACATCGGGGCGCTCATCGGTCTCCTCGACCCCGAGGCGGCGATGGTCACCGACGGCGGCGGGATGGCCGGGGCTGCCCTGCGGCCGGTGGAGGGCGCCGAGCGGGTCGCCCAGTACCTGGTCCACTTCGCGGACAGGGTGCCCGAGCTGCTCCTGCTGGAACGCACGGTGAACGGGCGGCCCGGGCTGGTCGCCCAGCACGCCGGGGTCACCGTGACCGTGGCCGCGTTCGGTCTCGCCGGGGGCCGTGTGCACCGCATCTGGGCGGTGCGCAACCCGGAGAAGCTGCGGCCGTGGCCCGGGCACGGCGGGTCCGGGGCGGCGTCTCAGTCGTGGGGCGGGTAGGTCAGCCCGCCGTCGCGGACCCGCGCGTCCTGGTTGAGGACGGCGGGCCGCGTCGAGGTGGGCGACAGGATGTCCACGACCTCCGCCCCGGCGACGATCAGCGCGTCGGTGATGAGCCGGCGGTGGCAGCGCCACGGCACGGCCTCGCTGCACATGATCGCCGGCCGGGTGTCCTCGGCGAGTTCCAGCAGTTCGTCCAGCCCTTCCCGGAAGGCGTCCGTCGCCATGTAGTCGGCGTAGTCGCGGAACGCCTTGACCCGCCAGGCGCCGTTCTCCGTCGGGACGCCCTTCGGGGTGTGGCGGCGGCCGCCCAGCTTCGGGAGCCACCGGTATCCGATGCCCGAGGGCAACGCGTCCATGATGTTCCGCTGGTTCCACTGCGGGAGTTTCCGGGAGGACGGGTAGGAGCGCACGTCGGCCAAGAGGGTGACGTCGTTCCGGCGCAGCAGCTCCACCAGTTCGCCGAACTCCCTGGTCGAGTGGCCGACCGTGCAGATCCTGTTCACCGTGCCGCCCGTCAGGTCTTCTTCAGCGCACTGCCCTTGTGCATGGCGAGGTGGCCGGTCTTGTCGCTCTTGATCTCGTACTGCGGTTCCTCCTTGCTGCAGCGCCGGGTGCGGCCCTTGAATTCGACGTCACTGGTGTGTTTCCCGGTGATGACGCCTTCGACGTGACCGGCTTCGGAGTTCCATCGCACGTGGTCTCCGACGGCGAAATCCTTCATGGCCCGGTTTCCTTCCGTTTCTCGTCGTGGGCGGGGGCCGTTTCACGGCCATGGTCCCTTTCGCCCTGGGTACGCTCATTTCGGTGAGCACGCCACCGGGCGGGAATCAGGAACGTGGAAGCGGGTCGATCATGTGCACCGCCGAGGACTACCCCGTACGGGCCGCCGCACGCTCCCGTACGCCGGCCGAGCTCGACAGGCGGCTGGTCGCGTGCCGGGCCTGTCCCCGCCTCGTGGAGTGGCGGGAGGAGACCGCGCGGGTCAAGCGCCCCGCGTTCCGCGACTGGGAGTACTGGGCCCGCCCCGTACCCGGCTTCGGGCCCTCTGACGCCTCCTTGGCCGTCACGGGCCTCGCGCCCGCCGCGCACGGCGGGAACCGGACCGGCAGGATGTTCACCGGCGACCGGGCCGGCGACCTGCTGTACGCCACGCTGTACGAACTGGGGCTGGCCTCCCGGGCCACGGTGACGGACGTGGCCGACGGGCTCGAACTGTACGGGGTCAGGGTGACGTCCCCCGTGCACTGCGCGCCGCCGGCCAACCGCCCCACGCCGGGCGAGCGGGACACCTGCCGGCCGTGGCTGGCCCGGGAGCTCCAGCTGCTGCGGCCCACGGTGCGGTCGGTCGTCGTGCTCGGCGGCTTCGGCTGGCAGGCGACCCTGGCCGCCCTGGAAGGGGCCGGGTGGCGGGTGACCCGGCCCAGGCCGGTGTTCGGCCACGGCGCCCGTACGACGCTGGAACCGGCCGACGGGGCGGGCGGCCCGCTGACGCTGTTCGGCTGCTACCACGTCAGCCAGCGCAACGTCTTCACCGGCCGGCTCACCCCGGCGATGCTCCGGGAGGTGCTGGCGGAGGCCGCGGAGACTGCGGGGCTGCCGGTGGTGCGGCCGGACGCGGAGTGACCGGCCGGCCACGGGATTTCTTTGCCGGTTCATCAGGTTGGGATCACAGAAAATCGAGCAGGCGTCCGTTATGGGCACTCTTTCTCGCAGCACCACCCCACATACCCTCCGCCGTCGCCTCCTCGTGCCTGTCGCGATGATGTCGTTCGCCCTCGTCGCGGCGGGTTGCAACGACGACGGCTCCGCATCGGAAGGCGCGGCCTCGCCCGCGGCCCACGCCGGCACGACGGGCCCCGCGCGGACCTCGCCGCAGCCGTCCGACTCCGCCTCGGCGCCCCCCGCGACGACACCGGCCTCCCCCGCGGCGCCCAGCGGTTCCGGCGCGTCGTCGAGGGCCGGCGCCTCCGCTCCCGGCCGGTGCGCCGCGGAGGGCCTGGGCATGAGCGTGAAGCGCGGCGACGGGGGCGCCGGGCAGGTGTACTACGAGCTCACGTTCGTGAACAAGTCCGGGCACCCCTGCGCCCTGAACGGCTTCCCCGGCGTGTCCCTGATCCAGCGCGACGGCGCCGTCATCGGCGCCCCGGCCGAGCGGGACGGCGCCTCGCACGGGGCTGCGGTGCTGGCTCCCGGCGGGACGGCGCACGTCGTGCTGCACACGCTGAACCAGGGCATCGCGGACGGCGGCTGCTGGAAGCAGGGCGACTACCTGCGGGTGTACCCGCCGGGCTCCAAGGAGGCGCTGACCCTGCGGGACCCGCAGATCCGGGTCTGCGGCGACCGCTTCACGACCACGTCGGTCGAGCGCTGACGCCTCCGCCGGAAGCGGGCGCCCGTCAGGCGGGGATGTCGTCCACGGTGGCGGCGACGGGGGCGAACAGGTCCCCTATGGCGGTGAGGGCGGCGGTCTTGAGGGCAGCGGCCGGGACGACCGAACCGTCCGGCGCGGGCAGGCTGCGGGTGGCCGTGGCCTCGGCGACGACGGCGGGCCGGTAGCCGAGGTTGAACGCGCCCTGGGCGGTGTGGGTGACGCACATGTGCGCCATGAAGCCGGCGAGCACCAGGTCCTTGCCGCTGCCGGGCTCCGCGCCCAGGGCGGTGAGGGTCTTCTCCAGCTCCGTGCGGTGGAAGGAGTTGGGGAACTGCTTGACGACCACCGCCTCGCCCTCCCGGGGCGCCACTTCGTCGCTGAGGGCGCCGATGTGCTCCCGGATGTCGTACGGGGAGCCCTCGCCGCCGTCGTGGATGACATGGATCACCGGGGTGCCGGCGGCCCTGGCCCGGTCCAGCAGCCGGGCGCAGGCCGCGACGGCCTCCTCGGCGCCTTCCAGGGCCATGACGCCGGTGCGGTAGGTGTTCTGGACGTCGATGAGGACCAGGACGGATTCGCTCAGCCGGGGCAGCCGGGCGTCCAGGCCGGAAACCTCGCGGAGGGTGGCGGAGGGCTGGGTGGTGGTCATGATGGGTGCCTTTCTCGGCGTTGTGGGCAGGGCGGAGCCGTCCGCCCCGCTCGGTACGGGGGGTCGTCGTGGTGTCGGGTGTGTCCGGGGCGGTCAGGCCGCGTGGGTGCGGAAGCGGCGGCGGTAGGCGGCCGGTGTGGTGGCGATCTGCCGCCGGAACACGCGGTGCAGGGTCTCCGTCGACCCGAGTCCGGCAGCGGACGCCACCCGGTCGAGCGGGTCGTCGGTCGTCTCCAGGAGCCGGCGGGCCGCCTCGACGCGGGCGGACTCCACATAGGCGGCCGGGGAGACTCCGGTCTCCTGTTTGAAGACCCGGGCGAAGTGGCGCTCGCTCAGGCACATCCGCGCCGCGAGCACCGGTGCGGACAGGTCCTGGTCGAGGTGGTCCGCGATCCACAGCCGCAGCGCGTCGATCTCGCGCCGGGAGGCGGCCGGTCTGCTCAGGGGCACGGAGAACTGGCTCTGGCCGCCCTGCCGCTTGAGGTACATCACCAGCTGGCGTGCCACGGCGAGCGCGGCGTCCTCCCCCAGGTCCTCGGCCACCAGGGCGAGCGCGAGGTCCAGGCAGGCGCTGATGCCGGCGCCGGTCCACACCCGGCCCCGGTCGGCGCGGACGAAGATCGGGTCCGCGTCGACCGTGACCTCGGGGTGCGCGGCGGCGAGCTGGGCGGCGGTCGACCAGTGGGTGGTCGCCGTCAGGCCGTCCAGGAGCCCGGCGGCGGCGAGCAGATGCGCGCCGACGCACACGGACGCGACCCGGCGGGCGTGCGGGGCGGTCTCCTTCACCCAGGCCACGATGTCCGCGTCGATCCGGGCGACGGGCCCCTCGTCGGTGACGTCGACGGCGCCGGGCACCAGCAGGGTGTCGACCTCCCGGCCCACCTCGCCGAAGGTGAGGTCGGTCAGCAGCCGCACCCCCGCCGAGGTCCGGACCTCGCCCGCCTCGGGCCCGGCGAGCCGGACCTCGTAGCGGTCACGGCCCTCGGACACCCTGTTGGCCAGGGCGAAGACCTCGGCGGGGCCTGAGACGTCGAGCAGATCGACGCCGGGGAAGACCGCGATGACGACGCGGTGTGCGGTGGACATGGGTCCATCGTCGTCAACCGCGCGGGTGGCCGCAATGACGTTCTCTGTCACATTCGGACACCGATTGCGGCCCGGCCGCGGGGTCAGCCGGCGACGGGCCACTCCAGCGGCTCCTTGACGAAGCCCCGGCCGAGCTGAACGGCAGCGGCCTTCTGGCCCTCCGGGATGAGGAACGCCTTGCAGATCTTCTCCGACTGGCCGGCGCTCAGCTTCTTCCCGGTGTCCGGGGCGGGGCAGTCGGGCCACTTCGCCTCGCCCATGATGACGATGAGCGCCTTGGTGCGTTCGCCCTTGTCGGTCTCGACGATGAGGTCGTCGTCCATGTCGCCGACCTCCATCGCCTTGCCGCTCTTGTGGGTGACGGTCGCCCACACGTAGACGGGGATCTTGGGCTCCACGTCGTCGTCCTTGTCGAGACCGGAGTTGTCCATGTCCGCCTTCGTGCCCGTCACCACCTTGGTCGGGGTGACGGTGAAGGTGCTGCCCTTGGTCTTCTCCATGGTGCTTTCCTGCGGCGGGCTGGCCTCGCCGAGCCGGTAGGTCGTCTTGTCCTCCGAGGCCCCGGAGCCCTCCTTGCCGTCCTCGGAGCCGTTGCAGCCGGTCAGTACCACGGCCAGCACCAGGGCGCCCATCGCCGCGGGTACGGCGCGCGTCCACGTACGCATCTCTGTTGTTCCCCGTTCCACATGCTCGTTCCGTCCGGCCGTACGAGCCAACTCTCCCGGCCGGGCTGTGCGTTCGAGCGTCCGATCCTGTCAGAACGGGTTCCGCCACGCGCACGCGGGGGCCGACCGCCCCGGTGTCCGAGATGCGGGCGCGCGGACACGCTGGTTCGCTGGGATGGACGGCTCTCCACCGAGAACCTGGAGTGATCATGAGCGTTGCGGACGAGACCGGCGGCCGGGCCGAGCGCATCCGGGCGAAGGCCGAGGAGATGCGGGAGACCGCCGAACGCACATCGGACCCCCGGGAGCGGCAGCGCCTCCAGGACAAGGCCCGCCGGCTCCAGGAGCGGAGCGACCAGGTGACCACCAAGGGCGACCACGGGACGAACGCGCTCTGACCCGCCCGGAGCCGGCGGACCCGGGTACTACTGGGTGAACCGGGGCAGCCACTTCACCAGGTAGTCGGGGTGGCCCGCGTTCTCGGCGGCCAGCTGCCGGACCACGAAGCCCAGGCCGAAGGCCCGGCCGGAGGCGAAGTCGCGCTGCGGGCGGTCCACGTCGAGCGCGGCGACCTCGGCGTACTCGTCCAGGAGGACCCGGTTGGTCTCGATGCGCTGAAGCGTCCGGGCCGGGTCCTGGCGGACGATGTGCCGGTCGTAGGCGTGGCCGTGCGTGCGCAGGGTGAAGGCGATCGCGCCGCCCCGGTCGTGGATCTCACCGGGCGACTCGGCCGGGCACCGCCAGGCCTCGCCGCCGGCGGCCCGCGCGAGATCCTCTTCCTCGTCGAGGCGCGCCCTGACGAAGGCGACGAGGTCGGAGTTGTCTGTCGTCATCTGGTTTCGCATCCTTCCGCTCGGCCCCACCCCCTGGGGGCCGAGCTGGACACTATCCCGAGGCGCCTCAGTGGCTCCCGTCCACCGGCTCCAGGACGAACACCGGGATCTGCCGGTCCGTCTTCTTCTGGTAGTCGGCGTAGTCGGGGAACGCCTCGACCGCGCGCTCCCACCACTGCTCCTTCTCCGCGCCGGTGACCTCACGTGCCGTCATGTCCCGGCGCTCCGGGCCGTCCTGGAGCTCGGCTCGCGGGTCGGCCTTGAGGTTGTGGTACCAGACGGGGTGGGTCGGGGCGCCGCCCTGGGAGGCGACCACCGCATACCGGCCGTCGTGCTCGACGCGCATGAGGGGCGTCTTGCGGATCTTCCCGGACCTGGCGCCCACGGTCGTCAGGACGACGACGGGCATGCCGCGCATCGTCGTCCCCTCCGTGCCGCCGGAGCTCTCGTACTGCTCGACCTGGTCGCGAACCCACTGGGAGGGGCTCGGCTCGTACTCGCCCTGGAGAGGCATGCGTTCTTTCCCGTCGTCGGTCTGTCCGGCCGTGGCGCGTTGTCGGCCGCGGCACCTCATCATGGCTTCAACGACTTCTGCCGCCGGGCTCATCCGCCCGTGCCGTCGTGTCGCGGTCAGGACCGGCCGGTGGCTCCGGTGCCGTAGCGGACCGTGACCTTCTCGAAGCCCAGGGAGTCGAGCAGGCCCTTGAGCATCGCGGTGGTGTTCCTCTCGGCGCGTCCCGCCAGGCCGCTCTCCTCGGCCGCCTCACCGATGTGGCGTGCGGCCAGCTTGTTGACGGCCTGCTCGCTGCCCGGGTTGTCGGAGAAGAAGTCGCCGAGCCGGTCGAGGAGGCCACGCTGCTTGGACACCGCGTAGGAGCGGTCGGGGTCGAGCGCCGGCTTGCCCAGGACCGCGTGCGGCAGCCGGAGTTCGGCGGCGGTGCGGTCCTCGTTCACGACCACTCCCCCGCTCGTCACCCGCCCGAGGTCGACGTACGCGGACACGGTGCCGGCGCCGACGTAGAGCGTGCGGCTGCCCCGGATCACGTCGGGGACGTACTTGGTGTCCTTCTCCAGGTCGACCACGACCTGGAAGTTGCCGGCCGCCGCCTCGTACCTGCTCATGTCCTGGATCGACTTGAGCACCGCGGGCCCCGACCGGTCGTGGGTCTCCTCGCCGAAGACGTCGCCCAGGCCGGGCAGCAGGCTGAGGCGGGTGCCGAGGAGCAGCAGGGCGAGCGCGGCCGCGCATAAGGCGGCGGCGCGCCCCCAGCGGCGGTTGCGACGGCGGCGCCGGCCGTCGTCGGCCGGGCCGGGCTTCGTGGACGGTTCGGTCGCCGGGTCGGTGGAGGTCATACGGTCCGTATGACCCGGCCCACCGGGTTCACGCAGGACGGACCGCGCCGGAGCCCTCCCCGGCGCCCGCCGAGGCCCCTCAGGCCCCGGTGACCCCGTCCAGCCGCTCGCGCACCAGGTCGGCGTGGCCGATGTGGCGCGCGTACTCCCCGATCATGTGGACGTGGACGAGGCGCAGCGAGTACACCTCCCCGTTGTGGGTGAAGGTGTCGTCCAGCGAGGCGCCGGCGACGATCTCGTCGGCGAGCCGGCACTCCTCGACCAGCCGGGCGTAGTCCTCGGCGGCCGTGGCGGGGTCCAGGTCCTCGAAATCCGCGTCCTTGCCCTTGGCCGGGTCGTACATCGGCTCCAGGTCCTGCCCGGCGAACCGCTGCCGGAACCAGGTGCGTTCGACCTTGGCCATGTGGCGTACGAGCCCCAGCAGGGACAGGTTCGACGGCTCCACCGTCCGTTCGGCGAGCTGTTCACCGGTGAGTCCGGCGCACTTCTGGAGGAGGGTCGAACGGAACCAGCCGAGATAGCCGGTGAGCATCTCCCGTTCGGCGGCGACGAGCGAGCCGGGCGTACGGGTGGCTGCGGGTGCGGTCCAGGTCATCCGGCGATCATGCACCCTGAACGGCTGTTCGTACGAGTGGTTTTACGCGCCCATGCCGTAGTCGCCGCCGTCCGGGCCGGAGCGGGTCACGGAGGTCGTCGCACCACCGACGAGCCCGAGGACCAGGAAGAGGACCACCAGCGCCTTGCCCCCGGAGGTCATGACCAGCGGACGGGTGGCGGAACGCGGCTGCCCCTGCGGTACGGAGAGCTCGTCGTCGCCGAAGAGTCCCTTGGGGTAGGCGGGGCTGAGCAGGGAGAAGTAGGCGGAGACCCGCATCTCGTAGCGCAGGGTGGCCGCCGTGGCCTCGAACAGCGGGCGGGGCATGCGACCCAGGATCAGGGTGATGAGCCACCACAGGACGGCCAGGACCGACCAGCCGGACGTCGCGAGGCCCTGCACGATGGCGGCGGGGATGACCAGGATCAGCCGGAAGAACACGGCGAGCCGGTTCAGCCGCGTCGGGCGGACGTCGATGCGCACGGGGTGGTCCGGCGGCTGGGACAGGCTGAAGGGCGGGTAGCGGTCCACCAGGAGCATGGCGCTCGCGCCGACCCGGGTCCGGTAGGCCAGGACCTGGGCAAGGTAGCGGTAGACGGGTCCGGGCAGCCGGCCGAGCGCCAGGGCGGCGAACCAGCCGAGGACGACGGCGAAGAAGGCCCCGATCTCCAGGAAGAACAGCACGACGAAGTGCGGGATCAGCAGGAGCAGCCGGAAGAAGACGGTGAGCCGCCGTTGACGGGCGGGTTCCACGATGTCCAGCACGGGCCGGAACTCGTCGGCGTCCCCGGCGCGCGGCCCCGGGCTCCACTGGGCGTCGGTCATGTCGCTCCTCTTCGGCGGTGACCGCGCGCCGGGCCCGCGGTCCTGGCCACCGGGCGCCGGGTGCGCGGCACCCCCGGTGGCCTTCCACCGTCGGGCCGCCGGACACGGTGCGCAATCGGCCACGGGCCGATCGGGTAGCCGCACCGCCGCAGGTCAGCGCTTCCGTGACCGGCCCCGCGCGGCCCTGCGCCGGACGCCGTGGCGCAGCCGGGACCAGACCGGGGCGGGCCGTCCGGCGCGGCGGGACGCGGGCTTCGGGCGAGGCTTCGGTTCCGTGCGCGGCGCGGTCCCGGGCCGGTCCGCCGGCGCCCGCTCAGCGCCTTCGGCGAGGACGTGGTACCGGTGGCTCAGGCGCCGCCCGACCAGGAGATAGGCCAGGAGGGCCCCCGCCGTGTTGAGGATGACGTCGTCCACGTCGAAGGCGCGGCCCGGTACCACCGCGCCCTGCACGAGCTCCACGAGGACGATGACCGCCACGGTCAGCAGGAACATGCGGAGCATCCGGAGCCGTCGCGGGACGAGGATGGGCAGCAGGATGCCGAAGGGCATGCCGAGCACCAGGTTGCCCCCGGCCTGCTTGCACGCCGCGACGAACGTGTAGTCCTCGGCGTACTGCCGCAGGGAGCGGCCCGGGTGCAGGTTCGACTTCACGAGTTCCTCGGAGGCGGGCGACGGGGTGAGCGTCACCTTCGCCAGCACCACCGAGAATCCGACCATGGCCACGAAGGCCAGGGCGAGGATGGCGACGCGCAGCAGGAGCCGCCCCCATCCCTTCCGCCGGGCCGTGCCGCGCTGGGGTCCTGCCGCCGCTGCGTCCATGGGCCACGGATGCCCCGGGAGCGCCGGACCACACCCGCGTGCCGTGCGGGGCGGGCCTCCCGGCGTCAGACTGGTCGCGGCGGGCCGGCCGAGCGGGGCCCGGCGCATCCGGACCCGACGCGGAGGTCTCATGACGGGCGACCATGCCAACGCTCCCCTGAACTGCCTGGTCACCGGTGCCAGCGGCTACATCGGTGGCCGCCTGGTCCCGGAGCTGCTGGCGGCCGGGCACCGGGTGCGGTGCCTGGCCCGCACCCCGGCGAAGCTGCGCGACCACCCCTGGGCGGGCGAGGTGGAGACCGTCCGGGGCGATGTCACGGACGCGGCCTCGCTCGCCCCGGCGATGGACGGCATCGACGTGGCGTACTACCTGGTGCACGCGCTGACGACCGGGGCCGGCTTCGAGGAGACCGACCGGCGGGCCGCCAGGGCCTTCGCGGAGCAGGCGCGGGCCGCCGGGGTCGGCCGCATCGTCTATCTGGGCGGCCTCACCCCGGAGGGCGTGCCCGAGCGGGAGCTGTCGCCGCACCTGCGCTCCCGGGCCGAGGTCGGGCGCATCCTGCTGGACTCCGGCGTGCCGACGACCGTGCTGCGCGCCGCCGTCATCATCGGCTCGGGTTCCGCCTCCTTCGAGATGCTGCGCTACCTCACGGAGCGGCTGCCGGTGATGGTGACGCCGAGCTGGGTGTCGACCCGCATCCAGCCGATCGCGGTGCGCGATGTGCTGCGCTGCCTGGTGGGCAGTGCCCGCATGCCCCGGGACGTGAACCGCACGTTCGACATCGGCGGCCCCGACGTCCTCACCTACCGGGACATGATGCAGCGTTACGCGGAGGTGGCGGAGCTGCCGCACCGGCTGATCCTGCCCGTGCCGATGCTGTCACCGGGTCTTTCCAGCCACTGGGTCGGGCTCATCACGCCCGTGCCCGCGTCGATCGCCCGGCCGCTCGCCGAGTCCCTGCGGTACGAGGTGGTGTGCCGGGAGCACGACATCGCGGGCTACGTCCCCGACGGCGCCGGGCAGCCGTTCGGTTTCGACACCGCGCTGCGCCTGGCGCTGCAACGGGTCCGGGAGGCGCGGGTCACCACCCGGTGGTCCTCCGCCTCGGTGCCGGGCGTGCCCAGCGACCCGCTGCCCACGGACCCCGACTGGGCGGGCGGCAGCCTGTACACGGACGAGCGGGAGCGCGAGGTGAACGCCTCGCCGGAGGCCCTGTGGCGGGTGGTGGAGGGCATCGGCGGGGAACACGGCTGGTACTCGTTCCCGCTGGCCTGGGCGGTGCGCGGCTGGCTCGACCGGCTGGTGGGCGGCGTCGGGCTGAGGCGCGGACGGCGCGACACGGACCGGCTGCGCGTGGGGGACTCGCTGGACTTCTGGCGGGTCGAGGAGATCGAGCCGGGGCACCTGCTGCGGTTGCGCGCGGAGATGCGGCTGCCGGGCCCGGCCTGGCTGGAGATGTACGTCGAGCGGGACGGGGAGGGCCGGTCGCGCTACCGGCAGCGGGCCCTGTTCCATCCGCGCGGACTGCTCGGGCACGCGTACTGGTGGAGCGTCTCGCCGTTCCACGCCGTCGTGTTCGGCGGGATGGCGCGCAACATCGCGCGGGCGGCGGA
This sequence comes from Streptomyces sp. NPDC057249, assembly GCF_042669245.1. Lineage (NCBI taxonomy): Bacteria > Bacillati > Actinomycetota > Actinomycetes > Kitasatosporales > Streptomycetaceae > Streptomyces > Streptomyces sp. NPDC057249. The sequence goes on from NZ_JBHUXS010000009.1 coordinate 92,796, forward strand.
GACCCGGACGTCACCCGGACGGGCGGTACCGGCGGTGTCGCCCTGAGCGGTGCGCCCCGAGGCGGCGGAGTGACGGCAGCATGGCTGTCCCCGCCCCATCTGGAGTTGCGCCATGACCGTTGCGGTCGTCCTGTTCACCGCCGACCTCCGTCTGCACGACCATCCGCCGCTGCGCGCCGCGCTCGCGTCGGCCGACGAGATCGTGCCCCTGTTCGTCCGGGACGGCGCCATCGGGGCGGCCGGTTTCGATGCCCCGAACCGGCGCGCGTTCCTGGCGGACTGTCTGCGCGACCTCGACGCCGGACTGCGTGACCGGGGCGGCCGGCTGGTCCTCCGGTCCGGGGACGTGGCCGACGAGGTGTGCTCGGTCGCCTCGGAGACCGGCGCCGACGAGGTGCACATGGCGGCCGGTGTGAGCGGGTACGCCCGCCGCCGCGAGGAGCGGCTGCGCGAGGCGCTGGGGGCGGCCGGGCGCCGGCTGCGCGTCCACGACGGGGTGGTCACCGCGGTGGCGCCCGGTGCGGTGACGCCCGCCTCTTCGGACCACTTCGCCGTGTTCACCCCGTATTCCAGGCGCTGGGCGCGGGAGCGGCTGCGCGATGTGTTCGGTGCGCCGCGCACGGTCCGGGTGCCGAAGGGGCCGCGCTCCGAGAAGGTGCCTTCCCGGCGCGACGTCTCCGGCGTGTCGGAAGGGCTCGCGGAGGGCGGTGAGCGGGCGGGGCGCAAGGCGTTCACGGCTTGGCGGCGGCACGGGCTCGGCGCGTACGAGGACCGGCACGACGATCTGGCGGCGGACGGCACCTCGCGCCTCTCGCCGCACCTGCACTTCGGCACCCTGTCCCCCGTCGAACTGGTGCACCGGTGCCGGGACGCGGGCGGCGCGGGAGCGGAGGCGTTCGTACGGCAGCTGTGCTGGCGGGAGTTCCACTACCAGGTCCTGGCGGCCCGGCCCGCCTCGTCCCGGGAGAACTACCGCGACAAGCACGACCGGTGGCGGTCCGAGGCGGACGCGGCCGACGAGGTCGAGGCGTGGCGGCAGGGGCGCACCGGCTATCCGATGGTCGACGCCGCGATGCGCCAGCTGCGCCACGAGGGCTGGATGCACAACCGGGGCCGGCTGCTCACCGCCTCCTTCCTGACCAAGACGCTGTACGTGGACTGGCGGGTCGGGGCACGCCACTTCCTGGATCTCCTGGTGGACGGCGACATCCCCAACAACCAGATGAACTGGCAGTGGATGGCGGGCACCGGCACCGACAGCCGCCCCAACCGGGTGCTCAACCCCGTGGTGCAGGGCAAGCGGCTCGACCCGGACGGGGAGTACGTCCGGCGCTGGGTGCCGGAGCTGTCGCCGGTCTCGGGGTCCGCCGTGCACGAGCCGTGGAGGCTTCCGGACGGGGAGCGGGAGCGCCTGGACTATCCGGAGCCCGTGGTGGAACTGGCCGAGGGGCTGGCGCGGTTCCGGCAGGCGCGTGGCCTGGAGTGAGGGCGCGGGAGCGCGGCGCGCTGTTGCTGCTGTCGGCGGCGTCCGGGGCGGCGGACGCGTTCGTCTTCCTCGGCGTCGGCCAGGTCTTCGCCGGGGTGATGACCGGGAATCTGGTGCTGCTGGGCGCCTCGGCGGCCGGGGCGGGTGAGGCGGGCGTCGCGCCGCGGGTGGTCGCCGCGCTGGTCTCGTACGGCTGCGGGGTGGCCGGGGCCACGCTGGCGGGTGAGCGGATGTGGCGGCGGGTCCCGCTGATGCTGCTGGCCGAGGTCGTGCTGCTCGCGGCGGGGGCGGGGCTGTGGGCGGCGCGGCCGGTGGCCACGGACGCGGACCGGCTGGGTCTGCTGGTGCTCATGGGACTCGCCATGGGCATCCAGGGCCGGGTGCGGGCGACGCCCACGAATTACTTCACCGGGACGCTGACGTCGCTCGTCGGGCGCCTCGCGGTGGGGGCGTGGCGGGGCGACGACGGCTGGACCGCCGGGCGGCTGGCCGCCGTGGTGGCGGGGGCCGCGCTCGCGGCGCTGGCCTTGCGCTGGTGGCCGGCGGCCGGGGCCGGGGTGGCCGCCGCGCTGGCGGTGGCGGCGCTGCTGGTGGAGGCTTCGGCGGGGCCGGGGCGGGCGGCGGCCGGTCCGGGAAAGGGGAAGCCCCGGCCGGATCGGGGGAATCCAGCCGGGGCCGCTTGAAGGTGGGCGCTCGGGGCGTCAACCACATATAGGTGAACGATAAACCATCGCTCCGTGTTCCCCGCACCCGCCACCCCGGACTGTGATCCAGGGCACGGGCGGCCCGGTCGCGGACGGCGCTTCGCTCACCGGGCGGCGGGCGCCCCGGTGCCGTAACGGCGACGGAACCGCTCGACCCGGCCCGCCGTGTCCAGCACCTGCGAGGCGCCCGTGTAGAACGGGTGGCTCGCCGACGAGGTCTCCACGTCGATGACGGGGTAGCTGTGGCCGTCCTCCCACGTCACGCGCCGGTCGGAGTCGGCGGTGGAACGGGTGAGGAAGGCGGTCCCGGCGGCGCGGTCGCGGAAGACCACCGGACGGGAGACGGGGTGGATACGGGACTTCATGAGGCGTTCCTTCCTGGACGCGGACGGTCGTACGCGGTGACGATCACGGCCCCCGCACCCTGCTGGGAACGGGATTCGTTTTCGTTCTGCCCCCTACAACACGGCACCCCCGTCCCGCATTCCCGCCCGTCGCTCACCTCGCGACTTGCACCAACCACCGCCAGCAGCAAGGCTGTTCGAAAAGAAATGGGCTACAGTCAGCCGCTGGCATATGCCTCGTGCAAGAACGCATCGAGTGTTGCCAAACCACTTACGGGCCTCTTCCGGCTGTGCGAAAGTCGTATGCGGTCCACCCTTCGTCACTGGTTGTGCCGCCCTGTATCGGAGTACGACATGCCGTCCCCCCTCTCCGCGGACCGCTCCGCCCCGCAACCGCCCGAGCGCGAAGCCGTCGACGCGCTGATCCACCGCACGCGCCGGCTGCGCGGCGACGTGGACGCGGTGCGGCGCGACGCCGTGCGCGTCGACGAGGACGACCCGCGGACGCGCTGGCAGCGGGCCCTGTGCGAGCTGGCGGTGCACCACCTGGACGACCTGGGCGCACATCTGGGACAGCTCCGGGACGGCTTGCCCGCCGAGCCCTCCGGACCGGCCGCGGAAGGGACCGACGAGGCCGCCGGCTCCCTGATCGGCCGGGTCGGCAGCGCCGAGTGGAATCTGCTCACCGACGAGGTCAGCTGGTCCGACGAGCTGTTCCGGATCTTCGGCCGGGACCCGGAGGCGGGCGGGCTCTCGCTCGACGCCCTGCCTTCCCGGCTGCTCCCCGAGGACCAGCCGTTACTCACCGCGCTCGTCACGGACTGCCTGGTGGACGGCAAGCCGATAGACGGCGAGTTCCGCATCCGGCACACCGACGGGCGCGTCCGGACCCTGCACATGACGGGCGAGCCCGTCCTCGACACGGACGGCTGCACCGCCTCCATGTGGGCCGTCCTGCGCGACGTCAGCGCGCTGCGGCGCAGCCAGCAGGTGGTGCGCCGCACCCACGACTCCCTGCGCGGCGGGCGGCCCGCCGCGACCGGGCACCGGGCCGCGGCGGCGGAGCCGGAGGCAGCGGTCCTCCCGCCGTGGCAGACCTCGCTCCGGCTCCCCGACCACGGTCCCGGCGCCCTGGACATCGCCGCGCACTACCTGCCGTCCGAGACGAGCGCCCTGGTCGGCGGCGGCTGGTACGACGCCATGGAGCTGCCCGACGGCAGGACGATGCTCACCGTCGGCGATCTCACCGGCCACGGCGTCCAGGCCACCTCCGCCATGGCGGTGGTGATGGGCGCGGTGCGCGGCATGGCGATGGCCGGCATCGAGCCCGGCGCCCTCCTGGGGCACCTCAACCAGTTGCTGGAGACCTCCATTCAGCCGGCCCTGGGCAGCGCCGTGTGCGGCAGGTTCGACCCGGCCACGCGCACCCTGGAATGGGCGCAGGCCGGACACCCCGCACCCCTGCTGCTCCGCGACGGCACCGGCCGCCCGCTGCCCCTGCCGGACGGGGTGCTGCTGGGTGCGGCCTCCGGGGCCGCCTACGAGCAGGACGAGGCGCGTCTGCTCCCCGGCGACGTGCTGGTGCTGCACACCGACGGGCTGGCCCGCGACGACACCTCCGGGCACGGTGGTGCGCGCCCCGGCACGGAGACGCTGCTGGGGCTGGCCCCGCGCTTCGCCGAGGCCGGCTCGGCGCAGGAGTGCGTACGGATCGCCGTCGAGGCGTTCGGCGGGACCGAGCGGCTGGGCGACGCGTGCGTGCTGATCGCCCGCGTCGGGGCGTAGGGAAGCGGCAGCCGCCCTCGGCCAAGTCCGCTGCTCAGCGCATCCCGGGGCTCGTCAGATCTCGGCGCTCCTCGACTTCTTGCGCTGGCTCGGCGGCACGGCGAGCTCGATCTGCTCGCGCAGGTCCTCGATCTTCGCGTAGCCGGAGAACTGCCCGGTCAGCCGGTACATCTCGCGCAGCCGGTCCCAGGTCCGGTGGGAGGAGGTCTCCCCCATCGTGACCAGGGCCAGCCGGGCGTAGCGGTCGGCCTGTTCCGGGTCGTCGGCGATGAAGCACGCCGAGGCCAGCGAGATGTAGTCGAAGATCTTGGACCGCTCGCGGCCGTTGAGCCGCAGCTCCAGGGCCTGCTTCGCGTGCCGCTGGGCGATGACCGCCGCGGAGGGTTCGTGTTCCGCGAGCGTACGGAAGGCCAGGGCCTGCATGCCGTGCATGTCGGCCTCGTCGAACATCTGCATCCAGCTCGGCGGGGGCACGTCGGCCTTGTCCGAGACGAAGAGCTCCTCGGCCCGGCCCAGCGTGCGCCGCATGGCCTGCCCCCGGCCCATGGACGCCTGCGCCCACGCCTCGATGGTGCAGAGCATCGCCTGGGTGCGCGGCAGGACGCTGTCGCCCGAGCCCGACTTCGCGAGCTTCATCAGGTCCAGCGCGTCGTCGGGGCGGCCCAGGTGGACCATCTGGCGAGCCGCGCGGGACAGCGCCTCGCCCGCGCGCGGGCGGTCGCCGCCCTCCCGGGCCGCGTGCGCGGCGATCACGAAGTACTTCTGCGCGGTGGGTTCCAGGCCCACGTCGTGCGACATCCACCCCGCCAGGACGGCGAGGTTGGCGGCGACGCCCCACAACCGCTTCTGGAGGTGGGCGGGGTGGTGGTACGAGAGCATCCCGCCCACCTCGTTGAGCTGGCCCACCACGGCCTTGCGCTGGAGCCCGCCGCCGCGGGAGGCGTCCCAGGCGCGGAACACCTCGACGGACCGCTCCAGCGCCTCGATCTCCTCGGAGCCGATGGGAGCGGCCTCGTACAGGTCGAAGCCGGCGGTGTCCGCGTGTACCGGGTTGCCGGCGCGCGGGGCGTCGGCCGCCAGTACGGGGTCGGTGTGCAGCCAGTCGTGCATGGGGCCGGCGATGGCGGAGCCGGCGGCGAGCGCGGCGCCCGCGCTCATCAAGCCGCGTCGGTTGAGCATGAGGTCCATTCCCGTGAATTCGGTGAGGACCGCTGCCGTCCGTTCGGGCGCCCACGGGAGTTGCTCGGGATTGTCCTGCGTCCCGGCCTCTCGCCGCTTCCCCACACGCCCGCGCCGGCCGAACCCGAGGTCCTCGATGGTCACGACACGGCCGAGCCGCTCGGTGAACAGAGCCGCCAGCACCTTCGGCACGGGATCGCGGGGGGACTCCCCCATGTCGATCCAGCGCCTCACGCGCGAGGTGTCGGTGGCCAGTTGGGGGTGGCCCATGGCCGCCGCCTTCCGGTTCACCATTCTCGCGAGTTCGCCCTTGGACCAGCCGGCAAGGCCGAACAGGTCCGACAGGCGGGTGTTGGGTTCTCCGGTCACGTCAAGCCCCCAGGTTCTCGGCTGTGTTGACAGTAACCCCGTGTCAGATGCCTTGCGACTATTCGCCAGGGTTCGCCAGGGTGCGCTATGTCGAGAGACACCCGCGCGCCGGTGTCAGGTAGGAAAGCGCAACCCCGCCCGGCAGCCCTAGGTACTCCCCAGGGTGCCGAACGGCCGCCGGCCGGGGTGGCGCACGCAACTTGTCGGCGCACGAAGGGATCTGTATCGCCCATGTACACAGCATCGTCCTCCGTGTCCGCCCCGCCCCGGCCGCTTCGTCCCCTCCAGGCGGGCGGCGGACCGTATCTCGACCCGCGCGCCACCGTCCCGGCTCCCGGTATCGGGCGGCCCCGGCGGCCGGGAGGGCCCGGCGTCCCCTCCCTCGGCGGCCGGCTGGACCTGTCGGGTCCGCAGGGCGCCCAGCTGAGGATGGTGATCGCGTCCGTGCACCGGATCTGCCCGGAGTTCAATCCGGTGCAGGTGCTGCGGCGCAGCGGGCGTTCGGTGCTGCTGGTCGGCTCCACGGGGCGCGCGACGGCGGTGGCGAAGTGTTTACTGGACCACTCCCCCGCGTGGTCGGAACGGTTCCGGCACGAGATAGGGGCGTACCGGGCTTTCGTCCGGCACCGCCCGCCGGTACGGGTGCCCCGGCTCATCGCCGCCGACCCGGAGAACTGCACGCTGGTCATCGAGCGGATGCCGGGCCGGGTGGCCGCCCTGACGCGCCACCCGGCCGAGGCGCCGCCGCGCGCGGACCTGCGGGCCGTGCTGGGAGCGGTGGCCCGGGTGAACGCCTGGCGTCCGCCCGCGGGGCTGTTCGAGGCGCCGCTCGACTACGCGGCGCGGATCGCCCGCTACCACGAGCTGGGGCTCTTCACCGACCGTGACCTGGGTGACCTGCAGAAGCTGCTGCACGGGATCGCCCACTCCGGCGGTCGCCACGGGATGGGGCAGTTCTGCCACGGGGACGCGCTGCTCTCCAACATCCTGCTGTCGCCCACCGGGCCGGTGCTGGTGGACTGGGAGCACGCGGGCTGGTACCTGCCGGGGTACGACCTGGCGACGCTGTGGACGGTCCTGGGTGACGCCCCGGTGGCCCGGCGCGAGATCAGCAAGCTGGCGCAGGTCGCCGGTCCGGCGGCGCGCGACGCGTTCCTGGTCAACCTGATGCTCGTACTCACGCGGGAGATCCGCCGGTACGAGACGGCCGTGCAGCGGGCCATGCGGGAGGCCGGGCCCGCCCGGGCCGTGCCGGAGCGGCCGGGGGCGCTCGCCCCGGGCGAGGAGCAGAGGCTGCTGCTGCGTCGGCTGCACGACGACTGCGCGATGGCCCGGAACGCCGTGCGGGCGGCGGTCGGCACGCGCTGACCGGCCGGCCCCACGGGGCGCGCCGCGGGTCCGGTGCCGACACACCGGGCCCGCGGCGCGCTGTTGTGCGCGTGCCGGGCTCCTGGCTTCAGCGGGCGCGCACGACGTCCACGTCGGACGCCTTGACGAAGGCGACACGGTGGCCGATCTGGACCGTCACGTACTTCTCCCCGCCCTTGAAGTACGAGTGGTCCAGCGGGTAGGAGGCGTCGATCGTCGGTGCGTAGAAGAAGCCGGTGGGCGCCTCGCCGCCGCCGGGGTAGGACTGCCCGGCCTTGATCGTGTACTGGAGGGGCGTGCCGACCCGCCGGTCCGCGAAGTCCGCCGGGTACTCCGACTTCTCCGGGTAGGCGACCCCGTACACCGGCACCTCGGTCCTGCCTGCCTTCGGGCGGACGACGTAGCCGGAGGTGGGGACGGTGGTGCGGGTGTGGGCGGGGGTGCGGAACCACGCCTTCTCGCCGTACCACCAGATGGCCGTCCAGCCGGGGGCGTGGCCGGCGACGACGGCCTGCTGGGTGGCGCTGATCTTGCTGCCCCAGTCGGCGGCGCAGTTGGTGCCGGGCGAGCCGTCCGGGTGGATGCCGGGGTCGGAGAAGAGGGGCGCGTCGTCGGAGGGCGCGGTGTGCAGCGGGACGGCGCTGGAGCCCTGGACGGGCAGGTCCACCTTCTTCTCGCAGTCGCGGAACGCCTGCTTGTTCTTCTTGAAGTCCGGGCTGACGGTGACCAGTTGGCTGCCGGGGCGGGCGGTCGGCACGGTGGGCTTGCCGAGCAGTGCCATGAAACGGTTCCAGTCCCAGTAGGTGCCCGGGTCCCAGTGCATGTTCTTGGTGCCGGCGGCGCTGGTGGGCGGGACGCCGTCGTGGCCGATGATGTGCTGGCGGTCGAGGGGGATGTCGTACTTGGCGGCCAGGTAGCGCACGAGGGTGGCGGTCGAGCGGTACATCTCGGGGGTGTACCACTGGGCGCCGTCGACGGCGACGCCTTCCTGCTCGATGCCGATGGAGTGGCTGTTGACGTACCAGTTGCCGGCCTGCCAGGCGACGTCCTTGTTCTTGACCATCTGGGTGACGTGGCCGTCGGCGGAGCGGACGACGTAGTGGGCCGAGGTCTGCTTGAGCGGGTTCTGGAAGATCTTCAGCGTGGTGTCGAAGTCCTCCTCGGTGTCGTGCAGCACGATGAACTTGATCTTGTTGGTGTGCGGCCGGTCGGCGGTGTCGTAGTTGCCGTACGTCTCCTTGTCGGCCGGGTCGCCGGTCTGCTGGTAGGCGGCGGGGACCCAGTCGCAGGCGAGAGGGCGCGGGCACTCGGGCCGGACCCCGTCGGCGCCGGCCTGGGCGGCCGGGCTGAGCAGCGCGAGGCTCAGTGCCCCGGCGGTGGTGAAGGCGAGTGCGAGCCTGGTCCTCTGCTTGGACGTCATGACAACCCTTCGTAGAGCCGGGTGGAGCCGTTGCGGACGTGCGCGCACACTCTGTGACCTGAGGTGAAGGGGCGTCAAGGGTGCTGGGAGGGCCGCGCGTTGAGCCACTGGACCAGACCACTGACAGGGCCCGTGACCTGCGAAGGGCGGGAAACGGCGAGGGGGTGGCGCCGGAGCGTTACCAGGGTTTTACGCGTCCGGACCGGCACGGGTGTCCCTCGAACGGGCGCTCTGCGGTGTGACTAATCGCGGCTGTGCGTGCCCCGAACGGACCAAGGGTAGTGCTGGCGCCGACAGGACCGATGCGCGTGGTTCCCACGTGATGGCTCTCGGAAAGGCCGGACGCACATGGCTCAGCCGTTCACCCTGCCGGACTTCTATGTTCCGTATCCGGCGCGTCTCAACCCCCATGTGGAGGAGGCCCGGCAGCACACGAAGACGTGGGCGCGGGCCATGGGGATGCTGGAGGGGTCCGGGATCTGGGAGGAGAAGGACCTCGACGCGCACGACTACGCGCTGCTGTGCGCGTACACCCATCCCGACTGCTCGGCGGAGGCGCTCTCGCTGGTCACCGACTGGTACGTGTGGGTCTTCTTCTTCGACGACCACTTCCTGGAGCTGTTCAAACGGACCCCGGACCGCGAGGGCGGCAAACGGTATCTGGACCGGCTGCCCGCGTTCATGCCGATGGAGCGCGGCGCGCCGGTGCCCGAGCCGGAGAACCCGGTGGAGGCGGGGCTCGCGGATCTGTGGGCGCGTACGGTGCCCGCGATGTCCGACGCGTGGCGGGTCCGGTTCGCGGAGTCGACCAGGAACCTGCTCAACGAGTCGCTGTGGGAGCTCGCCAACATCAACGAGGGCCGCATCGCGAACCCCGTCGAGTACATCGAGATGCGCCGCAAGGTGGGCGGGGCCCCCTGGTCGGCCGGTCTCGTGGAGTACGCGGCGGGGGCCGAGGTACCGGAGGCGGTCGCCGGTGAACGGGCGCTGCGGGTGCTCCGCGACGCGTTCTCGGACGGGGTCCATCTGCGCAACGACCTCTTCTCGTACCAGCGCGAGGTGGAGGACGAGGGCGAGAACAGCAACGGGGTGCTGGTCCTCGAACGCTTCCTCGGCTGCTCGACGCAGGAGGCGGCCGAGGCGGTGAACGATCTGCTGACCTCCAGGCTCCAGCAGTTCGAGAACACCGCGCTGACCGAGGTGGGCCCGCTCTGCGCGGCCAAGGGGCTGGACGCGGCGCAGACGGCCGCGGTCGGGGCGTACGTGAAGGGGTTGCAGGACTGGCAGTCGGGCGGTCACGAGTGGCACATGCGCTCCAGCCGCTACATGAACGACGGCGGTGCCGGCGAGGCCGAACCGGGCTTCGGGATGTCCGCCGCGTCGATCCGGTTCACCCGGCGCTCCGAGTCGGCCCGGTTGCGCAGCCACAGCCATGCGCTCTTCCAGCACGTGGGCCCGTCCCTGCTGCCCGACTTCGACATGCCGTTCGACACCACGCTGAGCCCGCATCTGGAGGGCGCCCGGGAGCGCCTGGTGGTCTGGGCCGACCGGATGGGCATCCTGGGGCCGCAGCCCGGGGTGCCGGGTTCGCACATCTGGGACGAGGAGCGGCTGCGGGCGATCGACCTGCCGTTGTGCGCGGCCGGTATCCACCCGGACGCGACGCCGGACGGGCTCGACCTGTCCTCGGGGTGGCTGGCCTGGGGGACGTACGGCGACGACTGGTTCCCGGTGGTGCACGGCCGGTCGCGGGATCTGGCGGGGGCGCGGCTGGCCAATGAGCGCCTGTCGCTGTTCATGCCGCTGGACGGGAGCCCGGTGCCGGAGCCGGTCAACGCGCTGGAGCGGGGGCTCGGCGACCTCTGGGAGCGCACGGCGGGGCCGATGGACGACGCCGGGCGGCGCGCGTTCCGCAAGTCCGTCGAGGACATGACGGAGAGCTGGCTGTGGGAGCTGGCGAACCAGGCGCAGCACCGGATTCCCGATCCGGTGGACTACGTCGAGATGCGGCGCATGACGTTCGGTTCGGACCTGACGATGAGCCTGTGCCGGATCGGGCACGGCCGTAAGGTGCCGCCGGAGATCTACGAGAGCGGCCCGCTGCGTTCCCTGGAGAACGCGGCCGCCGACTACGCGGCGCTGCTCAACGACCTGTTCTCGTACCAGAAGGAGATCGAGTACGAGGGTGAGGTGCACAACGGCGTCCTGGTCGTGCAGAACTTTTTCGGGGTGGACTACCCGACGGGGATGGCGATCCTGTACGACCTGATGAAGTCGCGGCTGCGGCAGTTCCTGCACGTCGCCGAGAACGAACTACCGGTGCTGTACGACGACTTCGGTCTGGACGCGGAGGCGAGGGAGACGCTTGCGGGCTATGTGCAGGAGCTGAAGCACTGGCTCGCGGGGATTCTGATCTGGCACCGGGGCTGCCGGCGCTACCGCGAGGAGGACCTGCGGCGGGGCACCGGCGCCCCGTGGCACCTCAACGGGCCCACGGGGCTGGGCACTTCGGCGGCGAAGGTGGCGGCGCTGTTCGGCCGGCTGTCGGGGGTGGGCGGGTAGTGCCACCGGGTGCGGGGCCGCCACCCGGCGGGCCCGCACCCGCCGTGCGTTCAGCCCTGCTGGAAGAGTTCGGCGGGCAGCGGCTTGAGGAGGGCGTACAGGTCGTCGGTGATGGGCCGGTCCCAGCTGGCGATGGTGACGAGCACACCGTCGCTGCGGTCGAACTGCACACAGGAGATGCGGCTCTCGGAGAGCTTCACCCGGCGCACGATCATGAGGTTGTCGCCCTGCATGACGGGCACGTCCTCGCCACCGGTGACCTCGACCGGCTCGTCGTTCTCCAGGGCCAGCAGCAACTGGGCCACCTCGAAGGGGACCTGCCCCTCCTCGGTCTCGCGCGCGGGCGAGCCCTCCGGCAGGTTGCCGATGATCATCGCGGGGCCGCGCCCGCCGAACAGGTCGTACCGGAGGAACACACCCTGGCAGCTGCCGTCGGGCGCGGGGAGCAGACCGGCGCCGAGGTTGCCGGGCCAGTCACCGGGGTCCATGGCCAGGACGTCGAAGTCGGGGCCCGCGGGTGTGGCGGCGCTGCGGCGGCGGAGGAAGGACATGCACATATGTTACGTGTCCTGGCTCACCTCGCCGAGCCGGGCCCGGACCGGCATATGCACAGGCCCGAGGCACACCTCCGCACACCGCACACGTCCCTCGCGTGCACACCTCTCACCCGGTGCGCGACTCCGCGGCCAGCCGTTCCAGTACGGCGACGGCGTCGTCCACCCGCTCGTACGGCACGAAGAGGTGGTCGTGGTGGAAACCCGCCACCACGTTGCAGCTGATCCCCGCGTCGGTCAGGGCGAGCGAGACGGCGGCGGTCAGCCCCACCGCCTCCAGCGCCGAGTGCACCCGCAGGGTGATCCAGCCGGCGACGTAGGTGTACGGCAGCCCGGCCGCCGCGGCCTCGGCCTCGGGAAGCACCAGGGTGAGCCCCTCGCTCTCGCGGACCGTGACGACGGGTGCGACACCGCCGGGCAGGGCGCCGTCGGCCGCGGTGGCGTAGACGTACCGGCCGGGGTGCGGCTCGGGGCTCAGGTCGCTCAGCAGGACTCGGAGATCGCGTTCGGCTGTCACGGCCACCACGCTACCGAGAGGGCGCGGGCGTGAGCCATTCGGGCACGCCCCGCGTCCAACCGGTCACCGTGCGTGGCACCGGGCCGGGATCGCCCATAGCTTCGGCTCATGAGGAAACGACACATCACTCGCCTTGTGAGCATCGCAGCCGCTTCGGCCGCCGGACTGGTCGCGGCGGTGCCGTCCGTACCCGCCGCCGCGGCCGGCGCGCGCGTGGTGTCACCGGGGCAGTCCATCCAGGCGGCGGTGGACGCCGCACGGCCCGGGGACACCATCGTCGTCCGGCCCGGGACCTACCGCGAGAGCGTCCGGATCAGCACGCCGGGCCTCACCCTGCGCGGCTCCGGGGACGACACGGTCATCATGCCCGCGGCCGGCCGGGCCGCCGCCGGCGACGACTGCGCGGGTGCGGGCAACGGGATCTGCGTCCTGGGGACGGCGGACGACACCGTGGACGGGGTGACCGTCAGGGCCCTGCGCGTCACCGGGTTCGCCCGCAGCGGCCTGTGGGCGTCCTGGACGGACCGCCTCTCGGTCCGCTCGGTGACCGCCGACGCCAACGGTGTCTGGGGTATCGCGCAGCAGCGGTCCACCCGCTCCGACATCCGGGACAGCACCGCCCGCTCCAACGGGGACGCGGGCATCTTCGTCGCCAACAGCGTCGACGAGGAGGGCGGCGCCACCGACACCGGCGGCACCCGGGTCCGGGGCAACACGCTGACCGACAACCGGATCGGGTTCACCGCGCGGCGGGTGCGCAACCTGTCGGTGCGCGACAACACCTTCACCGCCAACTGCAGCGGGGTGTTCGTCGTGGGCGACGAGGGCACCCCGCAGGCCGGTGCCCTGTCGGTCCGCTCGAACCGGATCACCGGGAACAACAAGTTCTGCGCCGCCACCGACCGGCTGCCCGCGATCCAGGGTTCCGGGATCGTGCTGACCGGCACCGAGTCCACCGAGGTGCGGGACAACGTGATCCGCGACAACGTGGGCGCGACCCCGCTGTCGGGCGGCGTCGTGCTGTTCAAGAGCTTCGTGGGCGCGAAGAACACCGACAACACCGTCAGCGGGAACGTCGTCCTCGGCAACCGCCCGGCGGACCTGGCGAACCGGGACACCGGGACGGGCAACCGGTTCACCGGCAATGTCTGCACGACCTCCGCACCGGCCGGGATGTGCTGACCGGTGACCCCCCGCACGAGGAGAAGCGAGACGGCATGACCACCGTGAGCACCACCCCCGGCACCACTCCCGTCCAGCCCCTTCCCACCCCGCAGCCGGCCATGCGGCTGCGCGAGCTCGTGTTCGGCGCGGCCCGTTCCGCCGCCGTGCGCGCCGCCGTCCGGCTGGGTGTCGCCGACGCGCTCGGCGACACCCCGGAGTCCGCGGAGCGGCTCGCGGCGGCGGTGGGGACCGAGCCCGGGCCGCTGCGGCGGCTGCTGCGGGCGCTGGCCTGCTACGGCGTCTTCGCGGAGAACGCCGACGGCACCTTCGCGCACACCGACATGTCCCGGCTGCTGCGGGAGGACGCCCCGGACAGCCTGCGGGCGATCTCCCTGTGGTGCACCGAGCCCTGGACCTGGGAGGTGTGGCCCCGCCTCGAAGACGCGGTGCGCTCCGGCGGCAACGTCTTCGAGGACGTGTTCGGCAAGGAGTTCTTCGACTACCTCCACCAGGACGCCCACGAGTCGGCGCAGGTGTTCAACGCGGCCATGACCACCTCCAGCGTGCAGTCGGCGCTGGACGTCGCCGCCCTGCTCGATCTCGGCGGTGTCGTGTCGGTGGCCGACATCGGCGGGGGCCAGGGGCACGTGCTGGCGAGCCTGCTGGAGAAGCACCCGTCGGTGAGCGGCACCCTGATGGACCTGCCGGGGGTCGTCGCCCGGGCCGACGAGCGGCTGCGGGACGGCGGCGCGCTGGCCGGGCGGGCGTCCATCGTGGCCGGGGACTGCCGGGAGGGCATCCCGGTCGCCGCCGACCTCTACATCATCAAGAACATCCTGGAGTGGGACGACGCGAGCACCCGCCGGGCGCTCGCCGCCGTGGTCCGGGCGGCCCGCCCCGGCGCCCGGGTCGTCGTCATCGAGAACCTGGTGGACGACACCCCGTCGATGCGGTTCACGACCGCCATGGACCTGCTGCTGCTCCTGAACGTGGGCGGCGCCAAGCACACCCGGCAGAGCCTGCTGGACCGGCTCTCCGAGGCCGGCCTGCGGATCGACGGTGTGCGGCCGGTCAACGCGTATCTGCACGCCTTCGAGTGCGTGGTGCCGGACTGACCTCCGGGCGTACGTGAAACCGCCCCGGTCCCCGCTCGTCGGCGGGGACCGGGGCGGTCACATGTCGCTCACGCGGTGGCGTCGCGCTCCCAGCGGTAGAACTCCTGGGCCATCGCGTCCTTGGGCCCGCGCCAGGTCTCGGGGTCGTACGGGCTGACGAAGGCGGTGAGCCGTTCGCTGATGGCCCGGAACTCCGGGTGCTCGGTCACCTTGGCGATCTCCGGGCCCGGCGGGCGCTCGGACTCGATCATGTGCAGGTAGACGTCACCGAACTGGAACAGCTTGCGGCGGGTGACGCCGACCAGGTGCGGCAGTTCGCTGTTGTCGGACGCGGCGAACAGTTCCGCGATGTCCGGGGCCGATCCCGGCGCCATCCGGGCGACGATCAGAGCGTGGTGCATGGGTGGTGCCCTTCTGCCGGTCAGTTGGCCGGGACGGCGGCGGAGCGGCCCTCGCGGTCGCGCTGCTCGATCTTGTCCCGGATCAGCGCCATCTGGACCTTGGAGTTCCGGTTGATGTTGTCGGTCATCCAGGCGTCGTCCACCGGAGCGTCGGGGCGCATCGCGAAGTCCTGCTGCCAGCGCATGCGGGTGCCGCCGGGGACCTCGGTGTACTCCCACCGGATGTCCATGTGCTGGAACGGTCCGGGCTCGACACGGCGGGCCCGGACGGTGCGGCCCGGGCGGTCGGTGGTGCGCTCGGAGACCCAGCTCCACACCTTGCCGTTCTCGTCGGGGTGCATGGTCAGGCGGAAGGCGGTGCGCTCGCCGTCCCGTTCCAGGACCTCGACGGCCGCGTACTCGCTGAAGAGCTGCGGCCAGTTCTCCAGGTCATTCGTCATGTCCCAGACGAGGTCCAGGGGCGCGGCGATGACGATCTCGTTCTCGGTGTGTCCGGACACGTCAGGCTCCTGTCATGAGGCTGTTGTTGACGAGGTCGAGGAACTCGCGGGGCGTCTTGCACCGGTCCGCGTCGGCCGGCAGCGGCTGCCCGTGCCGGTTCTCGAGTACGCCGACGATGCCGAGCAGGCCGAGGGAGTCCAGGCCGTACTCGTCGAAGGCGGCGTCGGAGCGGTTCTCCATCTCCTTGGGGTCGACGGAGAGGCCGGCGCCCTTCTTCATGAGGGCGGCGAGTTCTTCGTACGTCAGTCGTTCGGTCATGGGGGGCTGCTCCTTCTCACGAGGGGTGGACGGGCTCACGCGGGGCGCCGGAGCACCAGGGCCGCGTTCGAGCCCATGAGGCCGCGGCTGAGCACGAGCGCGGTGCGCAGTTCGGCGGGGCGGGCCCGCTCGGTGACGACGTCCAGGTCGTGGCAGACGTCGAACACGTTGGGCGTGGGCGGGACGAGGCCGTTCTCCATGGCCAGGACGGCCGCGGCCGCGTCCAGCACCGGTCCCCCGCAGTAGGCCCGGCCGATGCCGGTCTTGGGGGCGGTCACCGGGACGCGCCGGCTGTGCGGGCCGAGCGCGTCGGCCAGCGCCAGCGCCTCGGCCCGGTCGGCGGCCGGGGAGCCGAGCGCGTCCGCGAAGACGACGTCGATCTCGTCGGGCGCGCAGCCGGCTTCCCGCAGCGCGCCCTCGATGGCGTGGGCGAGGCCCTCGCGGGACTCCTCCCAGTGGGCGGCCGTGGTGAAGGTGGCGGCGTGGCCCGCGATCTCCGCCCGCGCCCGGGCGCCGCGCTCGCGGGCCGTCTCCTCCTCCTCGACCACGAACATCGCGCCGCCCTCGGCGGGGACGAAGCCGCAGGCGTCCGAGGTGAAGGGACGGTAGGCGCGGGTCGGGTCCTCGGCGGCGCTCAGGTCGCGGTAGCCGAGCTGGCAGACCACGGAGTACGGCGCGAGCGGGGCCTCCGCGGCGCCGACCACGACCGCGTCGGTGCCGCGCCGCACGGAGCGGTCGGCGTGCGCGAGGGCGTCCAGGCCGCCCGCCTCGTCGCTGGCCACCACCGCGCAGGGGCCCTTGAAGCCGCCGCGGATGGAGATCTGGCCGGTGCTCGCCGCGTAGAACCAGGCGATCGACTGGTAGGGGCCGACGTAGGTGGAGCCCTGGCCCCAGAGCCGTTGCAGTTCCCGCTGGCCGAACTCGCCGCCGCCGGAGCCGGCCGCGGTGACGACGCCGACGCCGAACGGCCGGTCCTCGTAGTCGGCGCGGCCGAGCCGGGCGTCGTCCAGCGCCATGTCGGCGGCGGCCATCGCGAAGTGCGTGAACCGGTCGGTCTGGACGAGGTAGCGCTCCTCGATGAGCGCGACCGGGTCGAAGCCGCGGACCTCGCCGGCGACGTGCAGCGGCAGGTCCTCGCAGCCTTCGCGGGTGACCCGGTCCAGAACGCTCATGCCCTCCTGGGTGCGCTTCCAGAAGGCTTCGGTGCTGGTGCCGTTGGGGGCGACGACGCCGATGCCGGTGACAACGGTGCGCCGGGCCTTTCGGGTGCTCATCAGGTCCTCCCTCGGGTCAGGGCCACCGCGGACTGGAAGCCGCCGAAGCCGCTGCCGACCGAGAGGACGCTGCGCAGCTTCAGGGGGCGGGCGGTGCGCGGCACGTAGTCGAGGTCGCACTCCGGGTCCGGGGACTCGTAGTTCGCCGTCGGCGGGACCGTCTGGTTGACCAGGGCCAGGACGCAGGCGGCGATCTCGATCGCCCCGATCGCGCCGAGGGAGTGGCCCACCATCGACTTGATGGAGCTCATCGGCACCTTGTGGGCGTGCGCGCCGAGGGCCCGTTTGACGGCGGCGGTCTCGTGCCGGTCGTTCTGCTTGGTGCCCGAGCCGTGCGCGTTGACGTAGTCGATGTCCTGCGGGGAGATCCGGGCGTGGCCGAGCGCCCGGTTGATGGCCTCGGCCATCTCAAGGCCCTCGGGGGTGAGCCCGGTCATGTGGTACGCGTTGCCGAAGGTGGCGTAGCCGGCGATCTCGCAGTAGACCGTCGCCCCGCGGGCCCGGGCGTGCTCCAGCTCCTCCAGGACGAGTACGGCTCCGCCCTCGCCCATGACGAAGCCGTCGCGGCGTGCGTCGAAGGGGCGGGAGGCGTGTTCCGCGTCGTCGTTGTTGGGGGAGGTCGCCTTGATCGCGTCGAAGCAGGCCACGGTGATCGGGGTGATCGGCGAGTCCGACGCACCGGCTATGCAGACGTCGACCCGGCCCTCCTCGATGGAGTGGAAGGCGTAGCCGATGGCGTCCAGGCCCGAGGTGCAGCCGGTGGAGACGGTCTGCACGGGGCCGTGGGCGCCGACCTGTTCGGCGACGGCGGAGGCCAGTGAGCTGGGCGAGAAGGCGCGTTCCAGGTGGGGACCGGCCCGGCGGTGGTCGACGTCCCAGCGCGCGCCCTTCTCGCTGACGGCGACGTAGTCGTGCTCCAGCCGGGTGGTTCCGCCGACCGCGGTGCCGAGGGAGACGCCCATCCGCCAGGGGTCGGTGTGCTCGGGGTCCAGCCCGGCGTCGGCCAGCGCCTCGCGGGCGGCGACCATCGCGAACTGCACGTAGCGGTCCGCACGTGCGGTGTCCTCGTCGTCCAGGCCGTGGGCGGCCGGGTCGAAGTCGCACTCGGCGGCGATCCGGGAGCGGAAGCCCGCCGGGTCGAAGAGGGTGATGCCCCGGGTCGCGGTGCGGCCGTTGGAGAGCAGGTCCCAGAAGGCCGGGGCCCCGATGCCGCCGGGGGCGACGACGCCGACTCCGGTGACCGCCACCCGCCGGGTCATGAGGCGGCCTCGGTTCGTTCTGGCGGGGCGCCCCGCTCGGCGGTCTCGGTCACCTCGGTGTCGACGTGGCCGAGTTCGGGGCGGGGGGCGAGCGGGCCGAGGTGGAAGACCATGCGGGCCTCGGTGTCGCCGACGTTGCGGAAGCGGTGGCGCACGTGCGGGGGGATCAGCAGGCCCTGGTCGGGACGCATGGTGTGCGTCTCCCCGTCCAGGTCGACCTCCAGGTGCCCCTGCACGACGTACACGAACTCCTCGGAGTACGGGTGGTAGTGCTCGCCGATGCGGTCGCCGGGGTCGACGAGGGCGAGGCCCATGAAGCCGCTGGTGGCGCCCACCGCGGTGGGGGTGAGCATGGCGCGCAGGTCGCCTCCGCGCCTGGTGTTGGGCTGGGTCTCACTGAGGTCCACGATGCGTGGCCGGTGGGTGGTCATCTCTGCTTTTCCTCCTGGGCGCAGGGCGCGTGGTGGTGACGGGTCGGGCGAGGGCCCCGGGTGCCGGAGCGCGGTTCAGGAATCGGCGGCGCGCCGGTCGGTGATCAGCCGCATCTCGGACCGGGCGAGGAGGCGCGCGGCGTCCTCGTCCGTGGCGGGGACGGTGTGCGCCTCGCCGGCGAGGAGGCGGGCCAGGCGGGCCGCCTTGCCGGGGCCGTGGATGCCGAGGGCCTGGGCGGGCTGCGCGCCGAGCGGGCCGTTCGCTTCCAGGAGGCGTACGACGACGTCGTCGCGCTGGAAGATGGTGCTGCTGTCGATGGGGCTGCCGGTGTCGTCGGCGGCCTCCTCGTCGTGGCCGGCCAGGAGGCGGGCCAGGGCCATGCCGCAGCCCTCCTTGGCCTGGTAGAACACGGCGTGCCGGTGCAGGCTCTCGGGGGCGTGGCGGCCGGCCGAGACGTGGTGCACGGTCGGCAGGGCCGCGCGGGTGAAGAACATCCGGGCGGAGTCGGGGTCGGCGAGGTCCCGGTCCTGTTCGAGGTAGGGGTTGATGGCCTCCTCGACGGCCCGGATCTCGGGCTGGCGGGAGACGTGGCGCAGGGCGGCCATCAGGTCGCCCTCGACCTCGACGGCGCGCACCACGCGGTTGCCGTGCATGAACAGCGAGGTGCGGCGCAGCCGGGTGTGGTCGTCCACGCGGGAGCGGGGCGACTCGTAGTCGGCGAGGAGCCCCGCGACGATGTCCTCGGTGCCGGGCTTCACGGTGAAGGTGAGCGCGTGGCGTACGACGCCGTCGCCGAGGCGCGGGGAGGTCTGGAGGCTGCCCCTGACCGGGTCGGGGACGGCCTCGAAGCCCTTGCCGGTCTCGCGCAGCACGCTGAACCGCAGCGACCTGGTGTCGCGTACGCAGCTGTGCAGGGGCTGCACGGTGGCGACGTGCTCCTCGCTGTTCACCCAGGCGAGGAAGGGCGGCGCGCTCTCCCACTCGCTGGTGATCAGCCACTGCGAGGGGTTCTCGATGGACTGGCACAGCTGGTCGCTGATGTGGCCGGGGATGGACGCGACCTGGTTGCGCATGTGCTCGTACGCCTCCAGGAACTGCTTCTGGGCGCCGTCGTGCAGGTCCAGCAGCAGCACGACGCGCAGCCGGGATCCGTCGAAGGCGGACTGTGAGATCCGTTCCGAGAGGGTGGTGGTCATCTGGCGAACTCCTTCGACGGTGGGAGGCAGGAATGCGGGGAGACCCGGCCGTCTCCGTGACCGATCGTGAAACGCTGGTCCGCCCGACGCGAGATTTATGAACCGTTCAGGTGAGCAGGCGTCCGAAGGGCTCCGACGCGGCTCCGGCAGGGGCATGGACAGAGCATCTGTACGGCGTCGGAGCTGGAGCAACTGATGAACGAGAACGTCGACCTCCACGTACCGGTCCTCATCGTGGGCGGCTCGCTGGTGGGTCTGTCCGCGTCACTTTTCCTCGGCCGGCTCGGCGTCGAGCACCTGCTGGTCGAGAAGCACTCCGCCACCTCGACCCATCCGCGCGGGCGGGGCAACAACGTCCGCACGATGGAGGTGTTCCGCCGTGCGGGTGTCGAGCGGGAGATCCGCGCGGCCGCTTCGGTGCTGGCGGACAACCACGGCATCCTCCAGGCCGGCTCGCTGACCGGCGAGGACCAGGAGTGGCTGTTCAAGGAGATCGACCCGGGCGGGGCGCTCGCCCGGTTCAGCCCGACGGGCTGGTGCCTGTGCAGCCAGAACGACCTGGAGCCGGTCCTCCTGGAGCGGGCCCGGGAGCAGGGCGGTGATCTGCGTTTCGCCACGGAGATGATGTCGTTCGACCCGGACGCCTCGGGGGTCACGGCGACCCTGAAGAACCGGGAGACCGGTGAGCACACGACGGTGCGGGCGGACTATCTGATCGCGGCGGACGGGCCGCGCAGCCCGGTCCGTGAGCAGTTGGGCATCGGCCGTTCGGGTGCGGGCGACCTGTTCCACAACGTGAGCGTCACCTTCCGGTCGCGCGGGCTGGCGGAGGTGCTGGGCGACCGGCGCTTCATCGTGTGCTACCTGACGAACCCGGAGGCGGAGGGTGCGCTGCTGCCGGTGGACAACGAGCGGGAGTGGGTGTTCCACGCCCCGTGGCAGCCGGAGCGGGGCGAGACGCTGGAGGACTTCACGGACGAGCGGTGCGCCCGCCACATCCGTGCCGCCGTCGGTGCGCCGGACATCGACGTGGAGATCACCGGCAAGGCGCCGTGGCACGCGGCGGAGCGGGTGGCCGAACGCTACGCGCGGGGGCGGGTGTTCCTGGCCGGTGACTCGGCGCACGAGATGTCCCCGACCGGGGCGTTCGGCTCGAACACCGGCATCCAGGACGCGCACAACCTGGCCTGGAAGCTGGCGGCGGTGCTGCGCGGCGAGGCGGGCCGGGGACTGCTGGAGACGTACGGGCAGGAGCGGCTGCCGGTGGCCCGGGCGACCAGTGAGCGGGCGTCGGCGCGGTCCGGGGAGCACAGCCACCCCGGCTACGCTCCCCCGCCCTCGGTGGGCGGGGGCAAGCGGGGCGGGATGCTGAACGTGGCGCTGGGTTACCGCTACACGGCGGGCGCGGTGCTGGGCGTGGCGCCGGACGCGCCGGTGGTCCCGGAGGGGATGCGGCTGACGGGTGAACCGGGCAGCCGGGCGCCCCACCTCTGGGTGCGCCGGGCCGGGGAGCGGATCTCGACCCTGGATCTGTACGAGCGCTCGTTCGTGCTGCTGGCGGACGGTGCGGACACGGTGTGGCGGCGGGCCGCGGACCGGGTCGCGGACCGGCTGGGGGTGCGGCTGGACGCGTTCGGCATCGGTGTCGGCGCCGATCTGGAGCCGGAGGACGGGGCGGACTGGGCCGGGGCGCACGGGACGGGCCGGGGCGGCGCGGTGCTGGTGCGCCCCGACGGCTTCGTCGCCTGGCGTACGGAGTCGGGCTCCGAGGACGCCGAGGCGACGCTGTACGAGGTCCTGGTGACGCTGCTGCACCGTGACTGACGCGGCGTCAAGTCAGTGATCAGATCCCGAACGACCGGAGGGCGGCGAGGAATTCCTCCGGTCGTTCGGTGTGTACGAGATGGCCCGCGTCGATGGTGACGAACTCCGCGCCGGGGATGGCGCGAGCCAGCTCGGCCAGGTCCTCCTGGGCGATCTGGCTGCTCGGGCCGCCGCCGATGACGAGGGTGGGGGCGGTGATCTCGCCGAGGAGTGCGCGGCCGGCCGGGTCCGGGTCGTTGAGCTGGGCGTCGATGGCCGGCACCACGGGCCAGTCGAAGTCCAGCTCCCCGTCGGGCCGTTCGGGGACGGGCCGGGGCGGGTCGAGCGGGACGAGCGGCGGGGCCTCCTCGATGACCAGGCGGCCGATCAGCCCGGGGTGCCGCTCGGCGAGCAGATAGGCGGCGGCCCCGCCCATGGAGTGTCCGACGACGGTGGCACCGGCGAGGTTGCGGGCCTCCAGGAAGCCGTGCAGGTCGTCGCGGAACAGTTCGAAGCTGTAGCGGCCGGGCCAGTCGCTGAGACCGTGGCCTCGGAAATCGAAGGCGTACACCCGGTGTGTGGCGGCCAGCCGGGCGGCGACGGTGGCCCAGTCGGCGCTGTCGCCGCACCGGCCGTGGGCCAGGACGACCGGTGGCGCGGCCGGGTCGCCCCACACCCGGTACGCGAGCCGCGTACCGCCGGCCCGGACGCTGTGCACCTCCGGGTCCAGGAACGCCTCGACGGTACGGGCGAACGCCCCCGCGTCGTCGATCCACGGGAAGTGGGCGGCGCCGCGCTGCACGGCGAACTCCGCGTGCGGAAAGAGCGCGGCCAGTCCGGCGGCCCGGTCGGGCGTGCTGACGGTGTCGTACTCCCCGGCCAGCACGAGGACCGGGGCCGCCAGGGTGCGCAGGGCGGGGACCGTCGCGGCCGGGTCGAAGGCGCCCTCCCCGGCGTACCGCGCGGCGGCCCCGGCGTTGATCTGCGCAGGCGAGGCCGCGCCGTGCCGCTGGGCGGCCGCGTCCCAGCGGGCGTACATGAACGGCCGGGTCCTCGCGCGCAGTCCGTCGTCCATCCGGCCCGCCCAGATCTCTTCCAGGGCGGCGAGCGCGTCCTCGTACCACGGTTCCGAGGCGCGCAGGGCGGCCGCCTCGCGGGACTCGCGCACCGAGGCGGGGAGGCCGGCCGCCCGGGTGGTGGGGGTGACGAGGACCAGGTTGCGCAGCCGGTGCGGATACCGGGCGGCGTAGAGCGCGGCGAGGTCGCCGGCCGCGGAGTGGGCGAGGAGGTCGACGCGTTCGAGGCCGAGGTGGGCACGCAGGGCCTCGACGTCCTCGGTCTGCCGGTCCCAGCGGTAGGTGGCGGGGTCCTCGGGAACGGCGGAGTCGCCCGTGCCCCGGAGATCGAGGAGGACCAGCTGCCGGCGGTCCGCGAGTCCGCCGAGGGTACCGAGGTAGGCGCTCGCCCGCATGGCACCGCCGGGCAGGCAGATCAGCGGTGCGCCCTCCCCCACGAGGTGATAGGCGAGCTCGGTTCCGTCGTACGTGTGGAAGGTCGGCATGGTCCCATCCAAACAGGGCCGTCCGGGTGACGCAGCCGTGTTCGGTACGGGCGTATTCGCGGTCCGGCCCGGATGCGTCCCCCCTCTTGCCAGGCGGTACAAGATCCTGAATTACTGCTCCCGGAGAAAGCGACCGAATGATCGGTCGCCCGCACCGCGCGCACGGACGAGGGAGGCCCGACATGACGGCTCTGCTGGACACGGCGGAACGGATGAGCCGCGCCGAGCTGGAGGCGCTTCAGCTCGAACGGCTGCGGGCCGCCCTGCGCCACGCCTACGAGAACGTGGCGCACTACCGGGCCGCGTTCGACCGGGCGGAGCTGAAGCCGGAGGACTGCCGCTCGCTCGCCGATCTGGCCCGCTTCCCCTTCACCACCAAGGCGGATCTGCGGGACAACTACCCGTTCGGGATGTTCGCGGTCCCCGAGGACCGGGTGCGCCGGGTCCACGCCTCCAGCGGGACGACGGGCCGCCCGACCGTCGTCGGCTACACCGGGAAGGACCTGGAGACGTGGGCCGACGTGGTCGCCCGCTCCATCCGGGCGGCGGGCGGCCGGCCGGGGCACAAGATCCATGTGGCGTACGGCTACGGGCTGTTCACCGGTGGACTGGGCGCGCACTACGGGGCGGAGCGGCTGGGCTGCACGGTGATTCCCGCGTCCGGCGGCATGACGGCCCGCCAGGTCCAGCTGATCCAGGACTTCCGGCCCGACATCATCATGGTGACGCCCTCGTACATGCTGACCATCCTCGACGAGTTCGAACGGCAGGGCGTCGATCCGCGTACGACCTCGCTGAAGGCGGGGATCTTCGGGGCCGAACCGTGGACGGAGGAGATGCGGCGGGAGATCGAGGAGCGGTTCGCGATCGACGCGGTCGACATCTACGGGCTGTCCGAGGTGATGGGCCCCGGCGTGGCCCAGGAGTGCGTGGAGACGAAGGACGGGCTGCACATCTGGGAGGACCATTTCTATCCGGAGGTGGTCGACCCGTTCACCGGCGAGGTGCTGCCCGACGGGGAGCGGGGCGAGCTGGTGTTCACCTCGCTGACCAAGGAGGCCATGCCGGTGGTCCGCTACCGGACCCGGGACCTGACCCGGCTGCTGCCCGGCACGGCCAGGGTGTTCCGGCGGATGGAGAAGGTCACCGGCCGCAGCGACGACCTGGTGATCCTGCGCGGGGTGAACCTCTTCCCGACCCAGATCGAGGAGATCGTGCTCCGTACCCCGGGAGTGTCGCCGCACTTCCAGCTGCGGCTGACCCGGGAGGGCCGGCTCGATGTGCTGACGGTGCGGGCGGAGGCCCGGCCGGGGGCGACGCCGGAGCAGCGGACGGCGGCCGCCGTGTCCGTCGCGGCGGCGGTCAAGGACGGGATCGGGGTGTCGGTGGGCGTCGAGATCCTGGACCCGGAGACGCTGGAGCGGTCGGTCGGCAAGTTCCGGCGGATCGTGGACGAGCGCGGGTGACCGGCCAACTCCCCCGCTGACCGGCGGGGTTGCTGTGGCAGGATGAAGTCGAGGGAGCCATTGTCCGCCGGGGACCCGCATGCTCCGGCCGAGGGTTGGGGAGCACTTCATGACGGCAGGCCCGGTCGACACGAGCAGGCCGCATCCGGCCCGTGTCTACGACTACCTTCTGGGCGGCAAGGACCACTACCCCGTCGACCAGGAACTCGGCGAGCAGATGCCGGAGCCGGCGAAGGTGGGGGTCGCGCAGAACCGTGCCTTCATGCACCGGGCGGCCGGCTGGGCGGCGCGGGAGGGCATCGACCAGTTCCTCGACATCGGGACCGGCATCCCGACCCGGCCGAATCTCCATCAGATCGTCCAGGAGATCAACCCGGCGGCCCGGATCGTCTACACCGACAACGATCCGATCGTCCTGCGGCACGCGGAGGCGCTGCTCGTCAGCACACCGGAGGGCGTCACCGACTATCTGGAGGCCGATGTGCGGTCGCCGGAGAAGATCCTCGACCACGCCCGTACGGTGCTGGACTTCGAGCGGCCCGTGGCGCTCTCGATGATCGCCCTGATGCACTTCCTGTCCGACGAGGACGATCCGTACGGTGTCGCCCGCACACTGGTCGACGCGCTGCCCGCCGGAAGCTGCCTGGTGCTCTCCCACTTCACGGTGGACTTCCTCGCCGCGCACCAGGAGGCCCTGGCCCGCTACCGGTCGAGCGGCATCACGCTCCAGCCGCGCAGCGGTGCGGAGGTGGCCCGCTTCTTCGACGGGCTCGACCTGGTCGCCCCCGGTCTGGTGGCCGCCCCGCACTGGCACGGCGTGCCCGCACCGGAGCACGGGCAGATCCCCGACACCATCTACGCGGGGGTCGGCCGCGTCCGCGGATAGGAGTGTGCCCTCCTGAGCGTCGTCAGGCCAGGCGGTCGCGCAGTTCCCGCTTGAGGATCTTGCCGCTGGCGTTGCGCGGGAGGGCGTCCACGCACACGACCCGTTTCGGCGCCTTGAAGTGGGCGAGCCGTTCCCGGGCGTGCGCGATCAGCTCGTCCTCGGTCGCCTCGCCCTTCAGGACGACGACGGCGGTGACGGCCTCGATCCAGCGCTCGTCGGGCAGCCCGACGACGGCGGTCTCGGCGACGGCGGGGTGGGTGTAGAGGGCGTCCTCGACCTGCCGGGAGGCGACGAGGACCCCGCCGGAGTTGATGACGTCCTTCACCCGGTCGACCACCGTGAAGTAGCCGTCCTCGTCCCGGACGGCGAGGTCGCCGGAGTGGAACCAGCCGTCGCGGAAGGCCTCCGCGCTCTCCTCGGGCTTGTCCCAGTAGCCGGTGCACAGCTGGGGCGAGCGGTAGACGACCTCGCCCGCGGTGCCGTCGGGGACCTCTTCGCCGTGCTCGTCCACGACCCGCGCCTCCACGAAGAGGACGGGCCTGCCGCACGAGTCCATCCGGCCCTCGTGCTCGTCCGGTCCGAGCACGGTGGCGAGGGGGCCGATCTCGCTCTGCCCGAAGCAGTTGTAGAAGGCGAGACCGGGCAGCCGGTCGCGGAGGCGTTCCAGCACGGGCACCGGCATGATCGACGCCCCGTAGTACGCCTTCCGCAGGCCGCCGAGGTCGCGGGCGGCGAAGTCCGGGTGGTTGGCGAGGCCGATCCAGACGGTGGGCGGGGCGAAGAGGCTGTCGGCCCGCCCCGACTCGACCAGGTCGAAGATCCGGGCCGCGTCCGGCGCGTCCAGGACCGTGTTCTCGGCGCCCACCGCGAGGTAGGGCAGCAGGAACACATGCATCTGCGCCGAGTGGTAGAGCGGCAGCGCGTGGACGGGCCGGTCCCCGGCGCGCAGGTCGAGCGCGGTGATCGCGCTGACGTACTCGTGGACGAGGGCGCCGTGCGTCATCATCGCCCCCTTGGGCAGCGCGGTCGTCCCGGAGGTGTACAGCAGCTGGACGAGGTCGTCGGCGGCCGGCTCGCGCGCGGGGGTGAACGGACGCGGGGTGCCCAGTTCGGCCAGCAGCGACGCGTCGTCGTCGCGCAGCGCCCGTACGGCGAAGTCCTCCGGGACGCGGTCGGCGAGGCCCGGGTCGGTGAGGACCAGGGAGCTGGTGGACTGGCGCAGGATGTACGCCAGGTCGTCACCGGTGAGGTTCTGGTTCACCGGCACATGGACGAGCCCGGCCCGGGCGCAGGCGAGGAAGGCGATCAGATACGCGTCCGAGTTGTGGGCGTAGGCGGCGACCCGGTCTCCCGGGCGCAGCCCGTGGCCCTCGGTGAGGACGGCCGCCGCGGTGCCGACGGCCTCGTCCAGCTCGCGGTAGGTCCAGGCCCGGTCGGCGTACCGCAGGGCGGTTCGTGCGGGGGCGCGCCGTGCGCTGCGGGTCAGGACGCCGTCGACTGTGCTGCTGCGTACACCGGTCATGGCGTGATCCTGTGCGGCGGGGAGGCCTGGGTCAAGGGCCTGACGCGACATCAGATTCTTTCCGGCTCCCACCCCTACGGCATGGCGGAGCCTGACAGTACTCTCTGCTCGGCAGGAAGTTTCACACTCGGAAGAGATTTCGAAAGTTACTTTCAGGCGGCGAGAAGGGGTTGTGCATGACGGAGGACACGGCGGTCGGGGGCATCAGCCGGCGGAGGCTCGGTGGTGGGATGCTGGCCCTGGGCGGGGCACTCGCCCTGGCGCCGATCCCGTTCGCGGGCACGGCGTCTGCCACGGAGTCGGGGGCGGGGGCGTCACAGATGCACGCGGGCAGGGGCGCGAAGCCGACGCTGCGGCGCGGATCGGCCGCCCGTGCCGGGCTGTTGCGGGAACCGCTCGACCAGCTGGTCACCGAGGCGGAGCGCTATCTGGCCGCATCCCCGAAGCACCCGTGGTACGCGGGCGCGGTGCTGCTCGCGGGCCGGGGCGGGACGGTGGCACTGCACCACCCGATCGGCAAGGCGGTGCGTTACTCGGCGTACGACGAGACGACCGACACCGGGGTCGAGTTCCCCGAGGACCAGCAGATCGCGATGGCCGAGGACACGGTCTTCGACCTGGCGTCGGTCTCGAAGCTGTTCACCTCGATCCTGGCCGTGCAGCAGATCGAACGCGGCACACTGGAGCTGGAGGCGACGGTCGCGTCCTACCTGCCGGAGTTCGCCGGCGGCGGCAAGCAGGACATCACCATCCGTCAGCTGCTCACCCACACCTCGGGGTTCACCGCCTGGATTCCGCTCTACAGCGCGCCGACCCGGGAAGGGAAGCTGGAGCTGCTGTGGAAGGAGGTCCCGGCCCACCCGCCCGGCACGGTCTACCTCTACTCCGACCTGAACCTGATCTCGCTCCAGCTCGTCCTGGAGAAGCTGACCCGGCGGACCCTGGACGTCCTGCTGCGCGAGCGGATCACCGGTCCGCTCGGGATGCGGCGCACCCGCTACAACCCGCCCGCCTCCTGGAAGCCGAAGATCGCCGCGACCGAGGACGCCCGGCTCCCCTGGTCCGGGCTCGACCGCGGCCTGGTCTGGGGCGAGGTGCACGACGAGAACGCGTTCAGCCTGGACGGGGTCGCCGGGCACGCCGGGGTGTTCTCCTGCGCCTGGGACCTCGCGATCCTGGCGCGCACGCTGCTCAACGGCGGGGTGTACGGGCGGGCCCGCATCCTCTCGGCGGACTCCGTCGACCTGCTGTTCACCGACTTCAACACGGCGTTCCCCGGGGACGAGCACGGTCTGGGCTTCGAGCTCTACCAGCACTGGTACATGGGCGCCATGGCCACGCCCCGGACGGCGGGGCACACCGGCTTCACCGGGACCAGTCTGGTGCTGGACCCGACCACGGACTCGTTCCTGATCGTGCTGGGCAACTCGGTGCACCCGGTGCGCTCCTGGCGGTCCGGCAGCGCGCCCCGGGTCGCCACCGCCAACCAGATGGCCCGGGCCGTCGCGGTCCGCCCGGCCCGGGGCCGTACCGCCTGGTTCTCCGGGATGGCGAGTGCGTCCACGGCCACCCTGGCGCTGCCCGCCCTGCCGCTCGTCTCC
The DNA here is from genome assembly GCF_042669245.1 of Streptomyces sp. NPDC057249. Taxonomy (NCBI): domain Bacteria; kingdom Bacillati; phylum Actinomycetota; class Actinomycetes; order Kitasatosporales; family Streptomycetaceae; genus Streptomyces; species Streptomyces sp. NPDC057249. Next base: position 121,523 of record NZ_JBHUXS010000009.1, read on the forward strand.
TCGCGGGCCCGGCTCAGCTGCGCGCTGTGGTGGGACACCGAACCGGCGTCGGACTTCCTGTACCTGGAGGCTTCGACGGACGCGGGCGCCACCTGGCAGCCGGTCCCGTTCACCACCGCGCCGACGGGCCGGGGCGGGCGCCCCCGCCCCGAGGCACACCCGGACGGCTCGCTCTCCGGCTGGTCGGGCCGGGTCTGGCACCGCCTCGACGCGGACCTCGCGGGAATGCGCGGCGCCGAGGTCCTGCTCAGGTGGCGTTACACCACGGACCAGCTGTACGTCGGCCGGGGCGTGTACGTGGACGCCATCAAGGTCGAGGACGGCGGCCGTACGGTCTTCGACGAGGGCCGCCCGGCGGACGCCCGGCGGATCGACGCGAAGGGCTGGGCCGCCTCGGCCGACTGACCGGCCCCTGGAACGCGGGGGCGGGCGGGCCCGGCCGTCCGCCCCCGCCGCGGTGCGTGGGGGGCCGCGTCAGGGCGGCGCGTGGCCGCGCCGCCTGAGCGCCGCCGCCTCGCGGTAGACGTCGGCGGCCTCGCGGGCGCGACCCAGCTGTTCGAGGCAGTGCGCCTCGTCGTCGCGGCCGGCGAGCGTGTCGGGGTGGGCGGGGCCCAGCAGCCGGGTCCGGGCGTCGGCGACCTGCCGGTACAGGGTGAGCGCGTCGGTCCAGCGCCCGAGCCAGCCGAGGGCGACGGCGACCTCGCGGCGGCTGACCAGGGTGTCGGGGTGATCGGGGCCCAGGACGTGTTCCCGGGCGGTGCACACCGCCTGCGCCTCGGCCAGTGCCTCGTCCCAGCGGGCCAGCCGGCCGAGGTTGACGCCGAGTCCGTGGCGGGCCCGCAGGGTCTCCGGGTCGTTGGGGCCGTTGACCCGGGTGCGGTCGGCGACGAGCGCGCGGTACAGCTCCAGGGCGTCGGCGCTGCGGCCGAGGCGGCCGAGGCTGATGCCGACCTCGTAGCGGGTGGCGAGGGTGTCGGCGTGTTCGGCGCCGAGCAGCCGGGTCCGTGCCTCGGCGACCTGGCGGTACGTGTGCAGGGCCTCCGTCCACCGGCCGAGCCGGCCCAGCGTGTAGCCGACCTCGTAAAGCGTGACCAGGGTGTCCGGGTGGGCGGCCCCCAGCACCCGGGCGCGGGCCGCGGCCACGTCGCGGGCCGTGCGGTACGCGTCCTCCAGCCGCCCCAGCCTGCTGAGGCTGAAAGCCAGGTTGTGGCGGCAGCGCAGGGTGTCGGGGTGGTCGGGGCCGAGCGCGCGCTCCCGTGACGCGAGCACGGCGGCGTGCAGTTCGTGGGCCTCGGTGTGGCGGCCGAGGCGGCCCAGCGCGTACGCCATCTGCTGCCGGGCGGCGAGCGTTTCGCCGTGCTCGGCGCCGAGGGCGCGGGCGCGGTCCTCGGCGATGCGGCCGAACTCGCGCAGCGCGTTCTCGGCCCGGTCCTTGCGGGTGGGTGCGGGGCCCAGGACCTGGCGGTCGGCCCGGGTGCCGGGCCCGGCGGCTCCGGTGGTCCAGGCGAGCGTGAGGCCCGCCGAGTGGTCGGGCGGTGCCATCGGGTGCGCGGTGCCCGTCGCCTTGTGGCCGGCGGTCATCGTGTGTGCCCAGGCGGGCAGCGGCGCGGCGGGGGCGGGCGCCCGGCCGGAGAGCACGACGGGGACGGGCGGCGCCTCGCCGGCCGGGCCCGGGAAGGGATGCTCGCCGGTGCGGCCGACGGCGATGCGGCGGCGCAGGTCGTGGGCGTCGGCCGGGCGTTCCTCGGGGGTCTTGGCGAGCAGGTCGAGGACGACCCGGTCGAAGAACCCGGGGAGTTCGGCGCGGTGGGAGCGCGGCGGCTCGGGCGGGGTGTCGCGGTGGCCGACGAGGATGCCCCAGGAGTCCTCCAGGTCGAAGGGCGGGGCTCCGGTCGCGATCTCGTACAGCACGCAGCCCAGCGAGTAGAGGTCGCTGCGGTGGTCGACCTGGCCGCCGCTGATCTGCTCCGGCGACATGTAGTGCGGGGTGCCCATGGCGATGCCGACGCCGGTGAGCCGGGAGGTGACCGGGATGCCGTGGCCCGGCCGGGCGATCCCGAAGTCGCAGATCTTCACCGTCCCGTCGGACAGCCGCATGATGTTGGCGGGCTTGAGGTCGCGGTGGACGATGCCCTGCTGGTGGGTGTAGCCGAGCGCGTCGGCGACCTGTTCGGCGATGTCCACGATGTCGTCCACGGGCAGCGGGTGCTGCTCGTTGTCCTCCAGGAGCTGGCTGAGGTTGCGGCCGTCCAGCAGCTCCATCACGAGGTACAGCACGCCCTCGTACTCGCCGAAGTCATGGACCACGGTGACGCCCCGGTGCTGGAGGGCGGCGGCGACCCGGGCCTCTCGGCGGAAGCGTTCGCGGACGATGCGGGTGTGGTCCTCGTCGTGCCGGCCGCTCATGGGCTTGAGGCATTTGACGGCGACCTGGCGGCCCAGCGCTTCGTCGCGGGCGCGCCACACCTCGCCCATGCCGCCGCGACCGATCAGGTCGAGCAGCCGGTACCGGCTCTGGATCAGCCTGGTTTCCGCCATCCCTGTTGCCGCCCCCGTCGTTCAGCTCGCTGTCGCCGCGCCCGCCCCGGTCAGTCCAGTATGGCTGCCTGCCTCTTCAGTGTGTACGGGGTGGGGCGGCTGCCGGGTCCGAGCCGTGCCATCGCGTTCATGATGTGACCGGGCGGAAGCCGCCACCGCAGCCGCGCGGGTACGGCCCGCAGGAGCGCCCCGGTGGCGCGCAGCCGGCGGTCCACGGCGGCGGGCGGCGGCGCCGTCCTCCCGTACAGCTCATGGGCGAACGTCGGCAGCGACCGGTAGGCGAGGGTGGCCACGCGCCGCCACAGCAGCGCGCGTACGGGGACGAGGAGCGGGGGCACGGGCGGGCGGCGGAGGAAGCCGTCGACGTCGAGCGCCTCCGGGGTCCGGGCGAGCCGGGGCCGCACGCGGGCGAAGTAGTCGGCCATCTCGGCGGTGGTGGCGGGTACGTCGTCGGGGTCGAGGCCGACGAGCCGGGCGCTGTGCCGGTGCTCGGCGAGGTACTGGTCGGCCTGCCGGGCGGTGAGCGGGTAGCCGGAGCGGCGCAGGACCTGGAGGTAGGAGTCGGCTTCGGCGCAGTGCACCCACAGCAGCAGCTCGGGCTCGTCCACGCCGTGGGTGCGCCCGGTCGCCGGGTCGGTGACCTTCAGGCGGGCGTGGATCTTCCGGACCCGGGCGCCCGCCTTCTCGGCGGCCTCGGTGGTTCCGTACGTGATGGTGCCGACGAACCCCGCCGTGCGCATCAGCCGGCCCCAGGCGTCCTCGCGGAAGTCGGAGTTCTGCGTCACGCCGCGCACGGCGAGGGGGTGGAGCGCCTGGAGGTACAGGGCCCGCACCCCGGCGATCCACATCATCGGGTCGCCGTGCAGCTGCCAGGTGACCGATGCGGGTCCGAAGAGCCCGGGGTCGGCTTCCGTCATGTGCGTGTCCCTCCCGCTCGGGGGTGGTCCGGCGCCGCGTCGCCGGACCCTCCCCAGTGTGGCGGGGGCGGCGCCCGGTGGGCACCCCGCGGCGGGGTCGTCAGGCCGGAGGTGTCCGGAGGCGGTCCAGGAGGGCCGCCTCCGCGGTGTCGGAGTGGGTGCCCTCCCAGCCGGCCAGGGGGACGGCCCGCAGATGGCGGCCCTGGGGGTCGAGGAGGTGTCCGGCGAGCTTCATCGGCCAGAGCGTGACCGCCCGGTCGGCCACGGTCAGCTCCGGGTGGCGGGCGGTGAGCCGGGACTCGAAGGCGCCGATGTCGTCCACCGAGCGCAGCCAGGCGGCCAGGAGCAGGTTGTGCGGGCCGGTCAGCGAGGCGCAGAGCCGGATCTCGCGGATCTGGCTGATGCTCTTCGCGAGCTGGGGCGCCCGGCTCTGCGGCACCGCCGCCCAGTACGAGACCGAGACCGGCCAGCCGGAGAGCGACCGCGCCACCTCGCACCGGTAGGCGAGCGCCCGGTCGGCGTCGAGCCGGTCGAGGCGTCGGCGGACGGTCGTGGGGCTGAGCCCGGTGCGTTCGGCGATGTGGGCGACGGGCCGGCGCGGGTCCTCGCCGAGGACGCGGACCAGTTCCAGGTCGCGCCGGGGGACGGTGCGGGTGGGCTGCCGGTTCGGGGCCGGCGGGGCCAGCTTGCGGCGCTGCTCCTCGGTGAGGCGGTCGAGCCGCCAGCGGCTGCCCTCGGTGTGCAGGGTGGTGGCGACCTGGGTGCGGGAGGCCGCGACGCCGTCGAGGGCGCCGAGGCGGAAGCCGACGTACCGGGCCAGCTGCACGTGGTCCGTGAAGACCGCGGTGACCACGAGGTCCCGGCTGCCGCTGACGTGCTCCAGGTTGAACACGTGCGGGTCCTCGGCGATGTGGCCGGCCACCTCGTGCAGCCGCCCGGGGACGCAGTCGACCTCGATGAACGCGACGAGGGTCCAGGTGTCCGGGCCGCTCGCCGCGACCGAGGGGTGCACGCCGATCCAGGCGTGCCCGGCCCGGGTCAGCCGGGTCCAGCGCCGGGCGACCGTCGAGGCGTCGATGTCGAGCACGTCCCCGATGGTCCGCCAGTCCGCGCGCGGCGCGATCTGGAGCGCGGTGACGAGCAGCAGGTCGACTTCGTCCAGCACGGGGGCGCCCTCCGGGTGATCGCGGCACCGGTCGTCCGGTGGTTTCCGGCAAACGATCTGCGTGATCCGGAGGATGCTGGCACGGAGCCCGCCCCGAACGGCCGGATCGGCACCATACCAGGCATGTTCACACGCACTGACGCCCTCGCCGTCGAGGACTCCCTGGTCCGGCTCCGCCATGCCCTGCACCGGCAGCCCGAACTCGGTCTCGACCTCCCCCGCACCCAGCGGGCCGTCCTGGACGCCCTGTCCGGACTCCCCCTGGAGATCACGACCGGCCGGCAGCTCACCTCGGTGACCGCCGTGCTGCGCGGCGGCCGGCCCGGGCCCGCCGTACTGCTGCGCGGCGACATGGACGCGCTGCCGGTACCGGAGGACAGCGGTGTGCCGTACGCCTCCGAGGTGCCCGGGCGGATGCACGCCTGCGGCCACGACGTGCACACCGCGGGGCTGGTCGGGGCGGTCCGGCTGCTGGCCTCGCGGCGCGAGGAGCTGGCGGGCGACGTGGTGTTCATGTTCCAGCCGGGCGAGGAGGGCATGGGCGGTGCCCGGCTGATGATCGAGGAGGGCGTGCTCGACGCGGCCGGGACCCGGGTCGTCGCCGCGTACGCGCTGCACGTCACCTCCGCGGTGCTGCCCGTCGGGACCGCCGCCGTACGGCCGGGCCCGATGCTCGCCGCCTCCGACGAGGTCACCGTGCGCGTCCTGGGCGCCGGGGGCCACGGGTCCTCGCCGCACCTGGCCAAGGACCCGGTCCCGGCCGTCTGCGAGATGGTCACCGCGCTCCAGACCCTGGTCACGCGCACCGTCGACATCTTCGACCCCGCCGTGGTCACGGTGGGCTCGCTGCACGCCGGATCGGCCGGCAACGTCATCCCCGGGGCCGCCGAGTTCACGGCCACCGTCAGGACGTTCTCCGAGGCGACCCGGGCCCGGGTCCGGGCGGCCCTGGAACGGACCGTGCGGGGGATCGCCGCCGCGCACGGTCTGACCGCCGCGGTCGACTACCGCGAGGGCTACCCGGTCACCGTCAACGACGCCGCCGAGGCCGCGTTCGCGCTGCGCACCGCGCGCGACGTGCTCGGCGCGGCGCAGGTCTTCGAGGCGCCGCGCCCGATGGCCGGCTCCGAGGACTTCTCGTACGTGCTGCACGAGGTCCCGGGCGCGTACGTGGGCCTCGGCGCGTGCCCGGCCGGTCAGGACCCGTCGGCCGCCCCGATGAACCACTCCGCGCAGGCGGTCTACGACGACCGGGCGGTGGCGGACGCCGCGGCCCTCCTGGCCGGCCTCGCGGCACGCCGCCTCCAGGAGGCCGGCGCCCGGGAGGCCGGCGCCCGCACGGAGCAGCCGTCATGAGCACGACGGAGTCGGCCGGGCCCGCCCGGACCGACACCGCGTCCGTCGGCGCGGTCGTGGGTCTCCTCGTCCTCTTCGAGCTGACCAGCGGGTTCCTTCAGGGCGGGATCGCCCCGCTGCTGCCGGACATCGGCACGGAGCTGGGCATCGCGGACGCCGACCTCAACTGGGTGGTGGCCGCCCAGCTGCTCGCCGCCGCGGTGTCGGTGCCCGCGTTCGGCCGGCTCGGCGACGTGTACGGGCACCGCCGCATGCTGCGGGTCTCGCTGGTGTGCGTGGCCGTCGGCTCGCTGCTCGTGGCCCTCGCCCCCTCGCTGCCCGTGCTGCTGGCCGGGCGGGTGCTGATGGGGCCGCTCGCCGCCCTGCTGCCGCTGGAGATCGCCCTCGTACGCGACCGGCTCTCCGTCGAACGCGCCCGCGCCGCCATCGCGCGCCTGGTCGGCGCGCTCACCCTCGGCACTCTGCTCGGCGGGGTGGTCATGGGCCTGGCGCACAAGGCGACCGGCGATGTCCGGCTCACGCTGCTCGTCCCGGCCGTGCTGGCCCTGCTCTGCGTCCCGGTGTCGTTCCTCGCGATCCCGGAGTCCGCCCGGACGCCGGGCGCCCGGCTCGACTGGCCGGGCGTGGGCCTGCTGAGCCTGGCGGTGCTCCTGCTGCTCGCGGGGATCTCGGCGGCGAAGACCGGCCCCCTGCTCTCCGGCGCGGTGCTGGTCCCGGTGCCGCTCGCCCTGGTGGCGGGCGCGGTGTGGGCGGTGCGCGAGCTGCGAGTGCCCGATCCGCTGGTGGACCTGCGGGCGCTGGCCGACCGCAGTGTCGCCCCGTACTTCCTGTGCGCGGCGGCCTTCGGCGTCGTCTACTTCGGCAGCCTGGCCCCCGACTCCACGTTCCTGGCGGCGGACCCGGACCGCACCGGTTACGGCTTCGGGCTCTCCGCCCTCGCCATCTCGCTGATCGCCCTGCCCGCCGGGGTCGCCGCGGTCGTCGGCTCCTCGCTGACCGCCCGGGTCGCGGGGCGCGTCGGCTACCGCCCCGCGCTGATCGCCTCGTTCGCCCTGATCGGCGTGAGCTTCCTGTCCACCGCCGCGTTCCACACGGCGATCTGGCAGCTGGTGGCGGCCAAGGTGCTCGCCGGTGCCGGGATCGGCGTGGCGCTCGGCGCGCTGCCCACGGTGATCGCGGAGGCCGGCGCCCCCTCCCGGACGGGGATCACCACGGCCCTGTACAACAACGTCAAGACCCTCGGCGGTGCGGTCGCCGGGGCGGTCATCGCCGTCATCCTGGCGACCCCGGCGTCCGAAGTGGGGAGCACCGTCTCCGAGACGCAGGACGCGGCGGGCGAGTCCGGGTACGTAGCGGTCTGGCTGCTCTGCGCACTGCTCTCCGGCGGCGCGGCCGTGGCGGCGGCCGCCGCGCGGCGCGGCGCGGCGGAATAACCGGGGCGGCAGTCGAGTGCGGGGGCGGGTACGTCGGTCATCGGACAGCAGGCCGCCCGCCAGAGCGCCGTCTCGCACCACCACCCGGAGGCGGCCGCCGGGGCGGCGGCGGTCGCCGTCGCCGCGGCGCTGGCCGTGCGCGGCCGGGGCGCCCCGGCGCCCGGGCGCGGCGCGTTCCTCCGGGAGGTCGCCGCGCACCTGTCCGACAGCGATGTGCGCTCGGGCATCCGCATCGCGGCCCGGATGCCCGACCACACCTCGGTCCGTCACGCGGCCGAGGTCCTGGGTTCCGGCTACCGGATGTCCGGGCCCGACACCGTCCCGTTCGCGCTGTGGTGTGCGGCGGGCCACCTGGACGACCTGGCGGAGGGGCTGTGGTGCACGGTCGCGGGACGCGGTGACATCGACACCACGTGCGCCGTCGCGGGGGGCGTGATCGCCGCCCGTACCGGCGTCGCCGCCCTTCCCCCGGCCTGGCACGCGGCCCGCGAACCGCTGCCCGGGTGGGCGGCGCTCAGCGCCTGACGGCGCGCAGCACCACGAACTTCGGGTCGCCCGCCACCGTTTCGCAGTTGCCGAAGACGCGGCGCAGGGTGGCGTGGTGGCCCAGGTGGCGGTTGGCGACCACCCAGAGCTCGCCGCCCGGGCGCAGCGCCCGCCGGGCTCCGCGGAACATGCTGCGGGCGGTCGCGTCGGTGGTGGCCTGGTGGGAGTGGAACGGCGGGTTGTTGAGGACGAGGTCCGCGCTGCCCGGTTCGGCGCCGGCCAGGGCGTCCCCGACGACGAAGCGTGCCCGGGCGTCCGGCCCGGTGTTCTCGCGGAAGGTCGCCTCGGCCGATGCCACGGCCTGGTGGGACTCGTCGACGAAGGTGAGCGTGGCGTCGGGGTTGGCGAGGGCGGCGGCGAGGCCGACGACGCCGTTGCCGCAGCCGAGGTCCACGACGCGGTCGGGGCCCGTGCGGTCCGGGAGGTGCTTGAGGAAGAAGCGGGTGCCGATGTCGAGCCGGTCGGCGCAGAAGATCCCGGCGTGGTTGGTGACGGTGCGCCCGGCGGCGGCCCCGGCGTCCGGCGGCAGCTCGTAGCGCAGCGGCCAGGGGCTGGGGGTGCGGGGCAGGGCGGGGTCCGGGGCGCAGTGGATGAGCCGGGCCTTGCGGACCGCGAGGGAGGTGCGGGTCGGACCGATGAGGCGTTCGAACAGGTTGAGCGTGGAGGTGTGGATCTCCTTGACCATGCCGGTGCCGGCGACGACGGTGCCGGCGTGCACGGCGGGCGCGATGCGGTGGAGCTGGTCCTCCAGGAACGCGAGGCTCTTCGGGACGCGCACGAGGAGCACGTCCACGCGGTCCGGCGGGGTGTCGCGCGGGGACAGCAGGCGCACCGCGTCGGCGGGCAGCCCGTTGCGCTCCAGGTTCGCGGCGGTCGCCCGCTGCCCGAGGTAGGAGTCGCTGATCTGTACGGGGCGGTGTGCGGCCAGGACCGTGCTCAGCGCGCCCCAGCGGTCCCCGATGACGACGACGTTCCCCGAGACGTCGACCGCCTCCGCCAGGTGCTGGAGCAGATAGGCGTCGGCCGCGTCCCAGGCACGGAACGGGTCGCGGGGGTCCTCGGGGAAGCGGGCGAGGTCGTAACCCGCCTCTGACGTCGTCAAACGGTTCATTGTGCGTTCAGGCTAACCGAGCGGCGCCCGGCGCCCGTACCTGCCGCAGGCGCGACGGCCGTGACCGCCGCGCCGTACCGCTGTCTACGGCAGTCGCTTGTCGATGGCCGCCCGGCCCTCCCTGGCCAGGGTGCGCTCCGCCCACGCGAGGTTCTCGGGGGTCAGGTCCCGCCCGGACGCGAGGACCAGGTCCTCGGCGGACGGGTCGTCGGTGGCGCCGGTGTGCAAGAGGTCGTCCGGAGTCAGGCCCCGGGTACGGGATACGGAATCGGACTCGTCGCTCATGCCGCCTCCTTGTCCTTCCCGTCATTCTCGCCCGCCGCCGGTGCTCCCGCATCCGAGACCGGGGCTCGGTCCCGGAACGGGTTCCGGGCCCTCACTTGACCTGCACATGATAGCTACGAGGGGTTCACACATCGTGACGGTCCGCATGGGACGCTCCCGCGTACACAGAGCGGACACGACCACCGCGGAGCCGTCCCCCACCCCGTGACGGCGCCGCGGTGCGCGTATTCCCGGAGAGGACACCCCACATGTCCCGTCGTCACCTTCCCGTGCGCCACGCACTGCCCGCCGCGCTCGCCGCGCTCGCGGTGTTCACCGGCACGGCCGCCGCCGCACCCGCCCCGACGCCACCGCCCACCGCCGCCTCCGCGCCCGGCGCGCTGGACGACACGTACTACGAGGACGCGACCGGCAAGACCGGCGCCGCGCTGAAGAGCGCCCTGCACACGATCATCAGCGACCAGAGCAAGCTCACCTACAGCCAGGTCTGGGACGCCCTGAAGGACACCGACGAGGACCCGGCCAATCCCTCGAACGTCATCGAGCTGTACACCGGGCGCTCCGAGCCGAAGAGCGACAACGGCGGCAACCCCGGCCAGTGGAACCGCGAGCACGTCTGGGCCAAGTCACACGGCGACTTCGGCACGGCCACCGGCCCCGGGACCGACATCCACCACCTGCGCCCGTCCGACGTCCAGGTCAACTCCACGCGCGGCAACAAGGACTTCGACAACGGCGGTACGCAACTGAGCGACGCGCCGGGCAACTACACCGACAGCGACTCCTTCGAGCCGCGCGACGCCGTCAAGGGCGACGTGGCCCGGATGATCCTCTACATGGCGGTGCGCTACGAGGGCGACGACGCGTTCGCGGACCTGGAGCCCAACGACAGCGTGTCCAACGGTTCCGCACCGTACATGGGCCGGCTCTCGGTACTGAAGGCCTGGAGCGAGCAGGACCCGCCGGACACCTTCGAGAAGCGGCGCAACGACGTCATATACGAGGACTACCAGCACAACCGGAACCCGTTCGTGGACCACCCGGAGTGGGTGGAGGCCATCTGGTGACGGCCCGGCACCTCTGATCCCGGCCGCCGGCCGTCAGCTCCGCTCCGCCTGGGCGATCCGGGGGACCGACTTGACACCGGCGGCCTTGCGGCTGTTGGCGTGCTGACTGACCGTCCTGTCGGTCGGCGCGTCCGGGAAGCCGAGCACCACGGAGTCCAGCACCTTGCCCGACACGTCGACGAACTCGACGCGCACGGCGAAGAACGCCTCCTCGCCGCTCCTGTTCGTCACCCGCACCAGGGCGCTGCGGAACTGCTCCCCGGACGCGACCGCGATGCTGCTGACGGAGACGTCGTCCATCGCGTTGCCCTTGCCGTCGACGCGCTTGAGCGTCGCCACGGCCTTCTGCCGGTTGCGCTCGACGTCGGCGGAGACGGAGGCGGCGAACTCGTCCTGGGTGCGCCCGCTCCGGGTCGGGCTCGGGCTCGCCGTGGGTTCGGCGGAGATCGTGCGGGTGCTTCTGGCCGTACCCGCCGACGAGGTGTCGGAGTCGCCGCAGGCGGCTGCTCCGGCGACGAGTACCGCGACGAGTGCGGCAGGGGTCAGGCCGCGGATGACACGGCCTCGGAAGGGGCGCCGCGCGGGGCCGGTCCGGTTCACAAACGCTCCGTCCACTGAGCGGGCAGGGGAAAGCAGCTCTTCCCGCACCCGGGATGACCAACTCGCCCATATTAGGATCAAAAGGTATGAATTGACTCGTTGATTCACCCGCTCCGCACGCAGTGCGCAATTCCCCGGGAGGGAACTGATGGACACGGACGCCCTGACCGCCGGCCTGCTGCAGGAGCTGCGCCGTACCAGGCCCTATCCGGCCCTGTCCCTGACCATGCCGACCCACCGGCGCGCCCCGGACAACGCCCAGGACGCCGTCCGGCTGCGCAACCTGCTGTCCGAGGCCCACAACCGGCTGGAGGCCGATCCGGAGGTCGGCCGCGAGGCGTGCGCCGCCATCAAGCAGCAGCTCGACCGCGCGGCGGGCGAACTCGACCAGCGCCGGGCCCTGGACGCGCTCGTGCTCCTCGCCACGGCCGACGAGTACCAGATCTGGCGGCTGCCGCGTACCGCACCCGAACGGGTGGTGCTGAGCGACAGCTACCTCACCCGCAACCTGGTCGCCGCGAAGGCGCAGGCGCGCCCCTTCTGGGCGCTCACCGTGGCCGCCGACCACGCCGCCCTCTTCAGCGGCACCACCGAGTCCGCCCAGGAGGCCCACGCCGGCGGCTTCCCGCTGACCGCCCCGCGCGAGGAGTTCAACCCGCAGCGCATGGAGCGGACCGGTGACACGCCGTCCAACTTCGCCAGCGAGGACACCCGGAACTTCCTGCGCACGGTGGACGAGAAGCTGCGTGCCGTCCTGGCCACCGACCCCCGTCCGCTGTATCTGGTCGGCATCGCCCCGGCGCTCGCCCTGTTCGACGAGGTCAGCGAGTGCGCGAAGGACGCGGTCGGCCGGGTCACCAAGGGCGCGCCGGCCGACAACGCGCCCCGCGACCTGCTCACCGAGCTGCGCCCGGCCCTGGACGCCCGGCGCGCGCACTTCGCGAAGGAGATCGACGGGCGGCTGGACGCGGCGCGCGGTCGCAAGGCGTTCGCCGGCGGTCTCGACGAGGTGTGGGCCGCGGTGCGCGAGGGCCGCGCCGGCCTGGTGGCGGTGGAGGAGCACTTCCAGCAGACGGTACGGGTCGACCGGGAACACCTGAAGCCGGTGACCGACGACGTGGTGGACCCGTCCGACGCGAGCGTCCGCGAGGACATCGTGGACGAGCTGGTGGAGGCGGCGCTGGACAGCGGCGCGGAGGTGTTCTTCGTCGCGGACGACGCGCTCAAGGGGCACGGCCGGATCGCGGCCGAACTGCGCTTCTGAGCCGGCCGGTCGCACGGCGAGGGCCCGGACGGAACCTCCGGGCCCTCGCCGCGTACCCGGGCTCAGCCCTCCCAGGACCAGTTCGCCACCTCGGGCAGGTCGGTGCCGTGTTCGCGAATCCAGGCGTGGTGGCGGGTGCGGGTGTCCGCCATCTCCTGACGCACCGCCACGGCGCGCACGCCCAGGCCGGGGACCCGGTCGATGACGTCCATGACCAGCCGGTAGCGGTCGAGGTCGTTGCGGACCACCATGTCGAAGGGCGTGGTGGTGGTGCCCTCCTCCTTGTAGCCCCGCACATGCAGGTCGCCGTGCCCGGCGCGGCGGTAGGCCAGCCGGTGGATCAGCCACGGGTAGCCGTGGTAGGCGAAGATGACCGGCTTGCCCCGGGTGAACAGCGCGTCGTACTCGGAGTCCGGCATGCCGTGCGGGTGCTCGGAGTGCGGCATGAGCCGGGCCATGTCGACCACGTTGACCACCCGCACCGCCAGCTCCGGCAGATGGCGCCGCAGCAGCTGGGCGGCGGCCAGGGTCTCCAGCGTGGGAACGTCACCGGCGCAGGCGAGGACGACGTCGGGCTCGCGGCTGCCGTCGTCCGTGCCCGCCCACTCCCAGAGGCCGGCGCCGCGCGCGCAGTGCACCCGGGCCTGGTCGAGGGTGAGCCAGTCGAAGCTCGGCTGCTTGCCGGCCACGATGACGTTGACGTAGTCCCGGCTGCGCAGGGCGTGGTCGGCGACGGAGAGCAGGGTGTTGGCGTCGGGCGGCAGGTAGACGCGTACGACTTCGGGGCTCTTGTTGAGGATGTGGTCCACGAACCCCGGGTCCTGGTGCGAGAAGCCGTTGTGGTCCTGGCGCCAGACGTGCGAGGTGAGCAGGTAGTTCAGCGAGGCGACGGGGCGGCGCCAGGCGAGCCGGCGCGAGGTGCGCAGCCACTTGATGTGCTGGTTGACCATCGAGTCCACGATGTGCGCGAACGCCTCGTAGCAGGAGAAGAGCCCGTGCCGGCCGGTCAGCAGATAGCCCTCCAGCCAGCCCTGGCACAGATGCTCCGACAGAACCTCCATGACCCGGCCGTCCCGGGCGAGGTGCTCGTCGGTCGGGAGCGTACGGGCCTGCCATGCCTTGCCGCTGGCCCGGTAGACGGCGTCGAGCCGGTTGGAGGCCGTCTCGTCGGGCCCCACCAGCCGGAAGTCCCTGCGGTCCGCCGTCGCCGCCATGACCGCTTCGAGGAGACCGCCCAGTACGCGGGTGGGCTCCCGCAGCGTGGTCCCGGGCCGGTCCACCGGGACGGCGTACCCGTCGAGGTCCGGGACGGGCAGGTCGCGCAGGAGGAGGCCGCCGTTGGCGTACGGGGTGGCGCCGAGGCGGGCGGCGCCCTCGGGGACGCAGGCGAGGACCTGTTCCGTCGGGCGGCCCTCGGCGTCGAAGAGCTCGTCCGGCCGGTAGGACCGCAGCCACGCCTCCAGCTGTCGCAGGTGGTCCGGGTTGTCGCGGACGCCGGGCAGCGGGACCTGGTGGGCGCGCCAGGTGCCTTCGACGGGCAGCCCGTCGACCTCGGCGGGCCCGGTCCAGCCCTTCGGGGTGCGCAGCACGATCATCGGCCAGCGCGGGCGGTCGGTGTCGCCGCCGGCGCGGGCGGCGGCCTGGATCTCCGCGATGCGGTCGGCGGCGCGGTCCATGGCGAGGGCCATCGCCCGGTGCACGGCGCGGGGCTCGTCGCCCTCCACGTAGATCGGGTCGTGACCGTAGCCGCGCAGCAGGGCGTCGAGCTCGGTCTGCGGGAGGCGGGCGAGGACCGTCGGGTTGGCGATCTTGTAGCCGTTGAGGTGGAGGACCGGCAGGACGGCCCCGTCGTGGACCGGGTCGAGGAACTTGTTGGCGTGCCAGGACCCGGCGAGCGGTCCGGTCTCCGCCTCGCCGTCGCCGATGACGCAGGTGACCAGCAGCTCGGGGTGGTCGAGGGCGGCCCCGTAGGCGTGGGCGAGGGAGTAGCCGAGTTCGCCGCCCTCGTGGATGGAGCCGGGGGTCTCGGGGGCGACGTGGCTGGGGACGCCGCCGGGGAACGAGAACTGCTTGAAGAGCCGCCCCATGCCCTCCGCGTCTCTGGTGACGTCCGGGTACGCCTCCGAGTAACTGCCTTCCAGCCAGGAGCCGGCGAGGACGGCGGGCCCGCCGTGGCCGGGACCCCAGACGCACAGGGCCGGTGTGCCGCGCGCGCTGACGAGGCGGTTGAGGTGGGTGTACACGAGGTTGAGCCCGGGTGAGGTGCCCCAGTGGCCGAGCAGCCGGGGTTTGATGTGCTCGGGGGCGAGTGGCCGGGTCAGCAGGGGGTTGTCCATCAGGTAGATCTGCCCGACGGCCAGGTAGTTGGCGGCCCGCCAGTGCGCGTCCAGCGCGTCGAGTTCCCGGTCGGACGGGCCGGGCGGCGGTGGGGCGTCGCTCATGGTGACCTCTCAGCGGGGCTGGTTCGGGGCGTCGCGCGTACGGTCACCGGGGCTCGGAGCCGTACCAGACGGTGGTGGCGTTGCAGAACTCGCGGATGCCGTGCCCGGCGAGCTCGCGCCCGTAGCCCGAGCGCTTCACCCCGCCGAAGGGCAGCGCCGGGTGGGAGGCGGTCATGCCGTTGAAGAAGACGCCGCCGGCCCGGAGGTCCCGGACGCAGCGGTCGGCCTCGGCGGCGTCGCGGGTCCAGACGTTGGAACTGAGCCCGAAAGGGGTGTCGTTGGCGACCTCGACGGCCTCGTCCAGGCTGTCCACGCGGTAGAGGGAGGCGACCGGACCGAAGGTCTCCTCGCGGTGGACGCGCATCTCGGGTGTGATGCCGGCGAGGACGGTGGGGGCGTAGAACCAGCCGTTCTCCAGTCCGCCGCCCAGGCCCTCCGGGCGTCCGCCGCCGCACAGCGCCTCGGCGCCCCGGCCCACCGCGTCGTCCACCAGTTCCTCCAGGTCCGCGCGCCCCTGTTCCATGGCGATCGGCCCGACGTCGGTGGACTCGTCCAGCGGGTCGCCCACGGTCAGCTCCCGCATGCCGACGGTGAAGCGCTCGGCGAACTCCTCGTACACCTCGGTGTGCACGATGAACCGCTTGGCGGCGATGCACGACTGGCCGTTGTTCTGGGTGCGGGCGGTGACGGCGGTGCGGGCGGCCTTGGCGACGTCCGCCGAGGGCAGGACCAGGTAGGGGTCGCTGCCGCCGAGTTCCAGGACGGTGTGCTTGATCTCGTCACCGGCGACGGCGGCGACGGACCGGCCCGCCGGTTCGCTGCCGGTGAGCGTCGCGGCGACCACCCGGCGGTCGCGCAGGATGCCCTCGACGGCCTTGGAGCCCACGAGGAGGGTCTGGAAGCAGCCGGCCGGGAAGCCCGCGCGACGGAAGAGGTCGCCGAGGTACAGCGCGGTCTGCGGCACGTTGGACGCGTGCTTCAGCAGGCCCGTGTTGCCGGCCATCAGGGCGGGGGCGGCGAAGCGCACGACCTGCCACAGCGGGAAGTTCCACGGCATCACGGCGAGGACCGGGCCGAGCGGCCGGAAGCGGACGTACGCGCGCACCGCGCCGGAGTCCTCCACGTCGGCGGCGGCGGGGTGCTCGTCGGCGAGCAGTTCCTCGGCGCGCGCGGCGTACCAGCGCATCGCCTTCGCGCACTTGGCGGCCTCGGCGCGGGCCGCCGTGACGGGCTTGCCCATCTCCAGGGTCATGGTGCGCGCGATGTCCTGCCGGTCCTCGTCCAGGAGGTCGGCGGCCCGGTTGAGCAGCCGGGCCCGCTCGGTGAATGTGGTGGTGCGGTAGTCGCGGAAGGCGGCGTCGGCCGCGGCGATCCGCCTCTCGATCTCGTCGTCCGCCAGCGCGTCGAACGTCCTGAGCGTCTCGCCGTTCGCGGGGTTGACCGTCGCGATGGGCATGACTGTGGCCTCCTTGCCTCGGTACTTCGACCGTGCCGCGCGGCGGGCCCGCCCGCAACGCGGGCCGTGACACGGCACCGCCCCCGCCACCGCATACCCGGCCGGCGCGGATCATGCATGCTCGGGACATGCGATCCGCGCCGGCCGGGGGCGCGCGGTGCGGGGGCGGGGCCGTGCGTCTCAGACGAGCGCCGGGGCGGCGTCGGGGACGGCCTCGTCGATGCCGGCCGCGACCGGGACGGTCTCGTCGGCGGCGGCCGGAACCGGCTCGGGGATCTCCGCGACCACGGCCGGCGGGCGGCGGAACTCGCGGACGCCGGGGAGCGGCGGCAGCGGCACCAGCTCGATGTGCTGCGGCTCCTGGGCGTACCGGGTGAACCAGACGACCTTGCCCTCGGCGGTCCGGCAGGTGCCCCAGCTGTCGCTGAGGGCCATGACCCGGCTCAGGCCGCCGCCCTCGTGGAGCAGCCGCGGCATCTCGGAGCCGTTGTCGGCGACGGAGACCGTGAGGTGCCGTCCGGACCAGCGGAGTTCGACGACGCAGCGGTTGTCGTCACCGACGTGCCGGTGGACATTGGTCAGCAGCTCCTCCACGGCACGGCACACGGGCCGTACGTGGAGTTCGAGACTCCAGTGGCGCAGGTGGGCCGCGACTATGCGTCGCAGCTGGTCCACACGGTCTGCGGAAACCTGGAGTTCGACCAGATAGTGCCGGTCGAGTGGAACGGTCATCGTCGAGGCTCCTCACATCGAGGCCCACGACTTCGCCTCGTTGAACCAACGACCCCCGAATACGAAGAGTGAGCAGATGTCTCTTCTGGGTCACTCCACAGGGTGACCCGGCTGGGCCGGTCGCGCAACATATCGGGCCGCGCACCCCGGGTGACCGGCGCTTTCGCGCGGGCGGGGGATGCGCGGCCGGAGATCAGGCCAGGTGGGTGAGCACCCGGTCGGGTGTGAGGGGCAGAGTGCGCACGCGGGCTCCGGTGGCGTGCCGGAAGGCGTTCCCGACGGCCGCGGCGGCGCCGACGATGCCGATCTCGCCGATGCCCTTGCTGCCCATGGGATTGAGGTGCGGGTCGTCCTCCTCGATCCAGTGCGCGTCGACGGCGGCCACGTCGGCGCAGACGGGGACGTGGTACGAGGCGAGGTCGCACTCGGTGAAGTCGCCGAACACCGGGTCCAGGGTGGAGCCCTCGGTCAGGGCCATCCCGATGCCCATGATCATGCCGCCGACGAACTGGGAGCGGGCGGTACGGGAGTTGAGGATGCGGCCGGCCGCGAAGACGCCGAGCATGCGGCGAACCCGGACCTCTCCGGTACGGGTGTCGACGGCGACCTCGGCGAAGTGCGCGCCGAAGGCGTGGCGCGCGTACGGGGACTTCTCGGCGGTCTCCTCGGTGGTGTCGGCGGTGACGGTCACCCCTTCGGCGGGCAGCGGCCCGCCGCGTGCGGCGAGCCGTTCGGCGAGCGTGGCGGCGGCCTTGTGCACGGCCCAGCCCCAGGAGGCGGTGCCGGACGAGCCGCCGGCCAGCGGGGCGTCGGGCAGGTCGCTGTCGCCGATGTCGATGGCCACGTCGTCCAGCGGTGCGCCCAGCGCCTCGGCGGCGATCTGCGCGAGGACGGTGCGGGCGCCGGTGCCGATGTCCGTGGCGTTGACGGCGATGCGGTAGGTGCCGTCGGGGGCGGCGTGCGCCGAGGCGTGGCTGGCGCTCGCGTAGACGGGGTACGTCGCCGAGGCGACGCCCGTGCCGAGCAGCAGGGCGCCCTCGCGGCGGGTGCCGGGGGCCGGGTCGCGCCGGGACCAGCCGAAGCGTTCGGCGCCCTCGCGCAGGCAGGCGGCCAGGCCGCGGCTGCTGAAGGGCTTGCCGGAGTCGGGTTCGTCGGCCGGGTCGTTGCGCAGCCGCAGCTCGACGGGGTCGACGCCGAGTTCCGCCGCGAGTTCGTCCATGGCGGATTCGAGGGCGTACATGCCGGGGCACTCGCCCGGGGCGCGCATCCAGGACGGGCTGGGCACGTTCAGGGCGGTGACGCGGTGGGTGGTGCGGCTGTGCGGTGAGCCGTACATGACGCGGGCGGGTACGGCGGCCTGCTCCACGAACTCCTTGACCTCGGAGGTGTGGGTGATGATCTCCTGGGCGACCGAGGTGAGCGTGCCGCCGGCGTCGGCGCCGAGCCTGACGCGCTGCACGGTGGGCGCGCGGTGTCCGACGAGCGCGGGCATCTGCCGCCTGGGCAGCGCGAGTTCCACGGGGTGGCCGGTGTGCAGGGCGGCCATGGCGGCGAGCACCGCCTGCGGGCGCGGGGTGCCCTTGGAGCCGAAGCCGCCGCCGACGTGCTCGGACACGGCGGTGACCCGGTCGGTCGCGATCCCGAAGGCGGCGGCGAGGCTGTCGCGCACCTTGGTGGCGCCCTGGCTGGAGTCGTACACGGTCAGGTGCCCCGCGGGCGACCAGTGGGCGGTCGAGGCGTGCGGCTCCATGGGGTGGTTGTGCAGTGGCTCCAGGGTGTACGTGACGTCGACGCGTACGGGTGACGCCTCGAAGGCCCGGTCGAAGTCGCCGCGTTCCCGGACCGCGGGGTAGCCGCCGTTGGCCTGTTCCGGGGTGTAGAGGCCGGGGTGGTCCTCGGTGAGCAGGACGTCGTGCGGGGTGGTCTCGTACGTGATGTGGAGGGCGTCGGCTCCGGCCCGGGCGCTCGCGAGGCTGTCGGCGACGACGAGCGCGACGGGCCAGCCCCGGTGGGGCACCCGGTCGTCCTGGAGGACGGCGAGGATGGGGTCGTCCGGCTCGGCCAGGCGCGGCGCGTTGTCGTGGGTGAGGACGGAGTGGACGCCGGGGTGGGCGAGGGCGTCGACGGTGCGGACGGCCGTGACCCGGCCGGACGGCACGGTGGCGGGCACCGGCCAGGCGTACAGGCAGCCGGGCAGGCCGCGTTCGGCGGCGTAGCGCGCGGCGCCGGTCACCTTGGCGCGGCCCTCGCGGCGGACGGCGGGCGCGCCGAGCGGCTGGGGGGCATGGCTCATGGCGGAATCCTCGGCTCTTCAGGTGCGGGCGGTGAGTGCGGCGAGGGCGTCGACGGCCAGGTGCCGGGCCAGGCGGACCTTGAACGCGTTGTCGCGCAGCGGGCGGGCCCGGGCCAGTTCGGCGTCGGCGGCCCGCAGGTACGTCGCGTCGGTGGCGGGTGCGCCGCGCAGGATCTCCTCGGCGGTGCGGGCCCGCCAGGGGCGGTGGGCGAGTCCGCCGAACGCGAGGGCGGCGTGCTCGACGTGCCCGTCGCGTACGCGCAGCACGGCGGCGACGGAGGCCAGGGCGAAGGCGTAGGAGGCGCGGTCGCGGGCCTTGCGGTAGAGGCAGACCGTGCCGTCGGCCAGGGGTGGCAGCAGCACTTCGGTGATGAGCTCGCCGGGCCGGACGACGGTGTCGGCGTCGGGGTTGTCGCCGGGCAGCCGGTGGAAGTCGGTCACCGCGACGGTCCGTCGGCCCTCCGGTCCGTGCAGCACGACCTCCGCGTCGAGCGCGGCGAGGGCCACGGCCATGTCGGAGGGGTGGGTGGCCACGCACTCCTCGGAGTGCCCGATGACGGCGAGGTCGCGGTGGTTGCCCTCGACGGCGGGGCATCCGGTGCCGGGTTCGCGCTTGTTGCAGGGCTTGGACGTGTCCTGGAAGTAGGGGCAGCGGGTGCGCTGGAGGAGGTTGCCGCCGGTGGTCGCGATGTTGCGGAGCTGGCCGGACGCGCCGGCCAGCAGCGCCTGCGACAGGGCGGGGTAGCGGGTGCGTACGGCGGGGTGGGCGGCCAGGTCGCTGTTGCGTACCGTGGCGCCGATGCGCAGGCCCCCGTCGGCGGTGTCGGTGATCTGGTCGAGCGGCAGCCGGCTGACGTCGACCAGCATGCCGGGGGTCTCCACGCCGAGCTTCATCAGGTCGACCAGGTTGGTGCCGCCGCCGAGGAACTTGGCGCCCGGGTGGGCGGCGCAGGCGCGTACCGCGTCGGTGACGGTCTCGGCGCGCAGGTAGGCGAAGGGTTTCACGACGCCACGTCCTCGATGGCTTCGACGATCCGCGGGTAGGCGCCGCACCGGCAGAGGTTGCCGCTCATCCGCTCCCGGATCTCGTCCGGGCCGAGCCGGGCGGGGGTGGCGACGGGGGCGTCGTGCGGGGTGACGTGGGAGGGGTGGCCCTGGCCGGCCTCGGCGAGGACGCCGGCGGCGGAGCAGAGCTGGCCCGGGGTGCAGTAGCCGCACTGGAAGGCGTCGCGGTCCAGGAACGCCTCCTGGAGCGGGTGCAGCCGGTCGCCGTCCGCCAGGCCCTCGACCGTGGTGATGCGGGAGCCGTCGTGGGCGACGGCCAGCAGGAGGCAGCTGTTGGCGCGGCGGCCGTCCACGAGGACGGTGCAGGCGCCGCACTGCCCGTGGTCGCAGCCCTTCTTCGCCCCGGTGAGGTCCAGGTGGTGGCGCAGGGCGTCCAGGAGGGTGGTGCGGTGGTCGAGGGTGAGGGTGCGCTCGGTGCCGTTGATGTGCAGGGTCAGGGTGGCGGAGGGAAGGTCGCCGGGCGCCGGCGATTCGGCGGCGCCGCCCTCCCACGAACTGGTCGGGTCCACGCGCGACACCTTTCGACGAAGTCACTTTTGTCCGATTTCTACCAGATGTGGGCGGCGCCTCGGACCCCTCGCGCCCCCGCACGGGGCGTTCGGCCTACTTGTTCTCCAGGCGCAGCCGGACCTCCTCCTCCTGGTCGCCCGACACGGTGCCCACCACCCGGACGGCGAAGGCGTCGGCCAGTCCGCCCCGGAGCCGGTCCACGGCGTGGTAGCCGCCCTGCACGTCGAGCGTGACGGGGGCACCGAGCGCCACGGACCCCGAGACCACCCGGGCCTCGGACACGTCGACGGTCGCGGCCCACGCGGTGGGCCGCCGGCCCGCGGTCTCCTGGGGCACGTCGGCCGAGGAGCGGTCGGTGGTGAAGGCGGCCCTCAGCACGTCGAAGACGGTGCGCGCGTCGTCCTCGGGGCACTCGCTGAGGACGACCGACACCTCCTGGTCGTGGTGGTCGGTGGTCTGTCGCTTGTCCTGTGCGCTGTTCACCGCGGGTCCTTCCGTAGGGGTGTTGCCGTACTGTCCAGGCTGACCCCGCGCACGGTCGGCTGCGACAGGAGCGGCCCGGACTCCCCCGCGTGCCCGGTGTCGCGGGGGCTCACACCGCTCGAAACATTTTCGGCGCCCATATCCACTTAAAACATGAATTCGATCGCCGTCCCGAGTGACGCCTGTGTCCTGGGGTATCCGGCAAGCATGGACGTTTCGGATGGAGCCCTGAATTCCCTGGCGGTCACCCTCGCGGACGGACGCGGTGCGACGGGCGTCGTGATGGGCGTGATCGGCGTGCTCCTGGTGATCATGCTGATCGGCGCCTTCCTGCTGGGCAAGCGACGGCACGACCAGGAACTGCCCCCGCCCCGGCCGGACGAGCAGCCGGTCGGCCCCGAGCACCGCAGCCACGAGGAGAAGCCGGACGTCCACGGCGACGACCGCTTCCCGGAGGACGGCCGCGGCCTGTCCCCGTACGAGCTCGGTGAGCACGGCAACGAGCCGATCCGCCACGAGGACGACGACAAGCGCGACTGACCGGTCCCCGCTCGGGGGACCGGGGGCGGGTGGCGGCGTCGCGTTTGCGGGAGCGGCTGCCCCCGGCCAGGCTGGGTGGCGGTCCCGAAGCCCGTCGGCACATCTGCCGCACCCCCCATGAAGGCAGTGGCACCATGACCCCAAGCACCTCCGGCACGGCGCCCGCGCGTGCGGCCCTGACCGGGTCCGCCGCTCCCTGCTGGGTCAATCTGATGACCCGCGATCTGAAGGCCGCCCAGCAGTTCTACGGCCCGGTGATGGGCTGGAGCTTCCGCCCGGGCAGGCTCGGCGACGAGTTCTCGGTGGCCCGCCGCGGCGATGTGCCGGTCGCCGGCATCGGGGCCGTGGCCACCGCCTTCCGGGTCGCGGTGGCCTGGACGCCCTACTTCGCCGTCCGCGACGCCGATGTGGCGGCCTCCCGCATCCGGGAGCGCAGCGGCACGGTCGCGGTGGGCCCGCTGACACTGGGCAAGGGGCGCGGAGCGCTGGCCGCCGACCGGGACGGCGCCGGATTCGGCATCTGGGAGCGGACCGCGCCGGCGACGTCGCCGCCCGCCCCGGACGGCCACGCACACGCCTGGCTGCGGCTGCGCACCCGGAGCGCCTTCGACGCCGCGATCTTCTACGGCGAGGTGCTGGACTGGGCGAGCGGGCAGCCGGGGGCCTGCGAGGTGTCGTACGCGAAGGACGAGGTGATCGTCCAGTGCGGGGGCCGCCAGCTCGCCCGGATCAGCTCCGGCGCGGTGGAGGCCGCCCCCGATCCGCTGGTACGCCCGCACTGGCAGGTCAACTTCCCGGTGGACGACGTGACCCGCGCCGTGGAGCGGGCCCGCGAGCACGGGGGCTCTCTGGTGGAGGAGCTGACGCGCCCCGAGGGCCGGGAGGCGACGCTCCTGGACCCGGACGGCGGGCTCTTCACCGTCACGGACGTCCACCGGGCGTCGGACGCCGACGCCGCCTGACCGGCCCGGTTCAGGCGACCGGCAGCAGCAGCTCGGGCCGGTCCCACATCACGGCGGGCGGCGCGGCCCGTACGGTGCCGGTCCGCTCCGCGCCCATGGTCAGGTAGAACCCCTCGGCGGGCGGATGCGAGACGACGCGGACGCCGGGCAGCCCCCGCGCCTCCGCCTCCGCCCGCAGGTGGCCGATCAGCAGGCGCCCGGTGCCGGTGCCCTGGGCGTCGTCCGCGACGAACAGCAGGTCCAGTTCGGGCGGGTCCAGGACGAGCGCGTAGAAGCCGAGCACCCGGTCCGTCGCCTCCCGCACGGCCACGAAGACCTCATGGGCCTCGATGTAGTCCGGTCCCACCCGGTACCCGGCGACCATCGGCGCGTAGGGGCCCTCGTAGGCGCGTGAGGACCGGACCAGCCGGGTGAGGCGCTTGGCGTCCCGCGCGGTCGCCCGCCTGACGCGGACCGGGCCGCCGGATGCCCGGCGGCCCGTCGGCGTAACGCTTGATCTCATGCGGCGAGTATTACGCATCCCCTCCGGGGAGCGGCCGGGGCCCCTTCAGGAGGCGGCGCGTCCGGTGCGCCACTCCGCCACTAGGGCGTCCACGTCGAACGGGCGCAGGTTCAGCAGGGGACCCGGCGGGGGCCTGCGGACGGCCTCGCGGATCTTGTCGTTCACCTCGGTCAGCACCCGGCGCACCTCCGCCTCCGTCCGGATCTCCGGCAGGCGGGCGACGACGTCCTCGGCCTCCTTGCGGAGCGCCAGCGCCGGCGGAAGCACCGAGACCCCTTCGCGCTGCATCTTCGACTTGATCCACCACGCCTCGTCGTACGGGGCGCTCAGCGCCTCGATCGGCTTCCCGAACCCGGGCAGCTTCGAGACGTCGCCCTTCCGTTCGGACTCCCGGATCTGCTGGTCCACCCATGATTCGAAGCTCACGCCCGCGGGTTTGCGCTCGGTCACCGTGATCCCCTCTCGGAGTACGCCTGCTGCGGCGTGCTCCACCCTACCGAGGCGCCCGGCGACGCCGGTCGGACAGCAGAGGGCGCGCGCACCGCGTCTCGAACGCGTCCGCGGGGGTACACGAGCGTCACGCCCGGCCGGGACGGAGCCGGGCGACGAACCGAAAGGGATGGTGGGAGTGGAACACAGCGACCTGCGGACCGGCTACCGCCGGGGGTGGTGACGATGACGACCCTCGTGATCATCCTCGCGGTCGTCGTGGTGGTGGCCGCCGGACTGTTCCTCGTCCTCGGCCGGAGGAACGGCGGCCACGGGCTGCGGCGGCGTTTCGGACCCGAGTACGAGCGTGCCGTGGCCCGGCACGACGGCGACACGAAGGCCGCCGAACACGAACTGAACGAACGGCTGAAGCGGCACGGCTCGCTGGACGAGCGTGCGCTGACGCCCGAGGAGCGGGAGCGGTACCTCGCCCGCTGGGCGCGGGTCCAGGACCGGTTCGTCGACGCGCCGCGGCAGGCGGTGGCCGAGGCCGACACGCTCCTCGCGGAGCTGGCCCGGGACATGGGCTTCCCGGACGGCAAGGACTTCGACGAGCAGAGCGACGCGCTCTCCGTCCACCACGCCGAGCACGTCCACGGCTACCGGCGGGTGCACGCCGCCAAGCGCGGCGAGGGCGACACGGAGCAGCTGCGCACCGCGCTCGTCGAGGCCCGGGGCCTCTTCGACGTCCTCGTATCGAACGGCACGGACCGCCCGGTCCGCCGGGACGAGCACCACCACGCGGAAGGAAGTGGCACGGCATGACCAAGGACACCGACCCCACCGCGCGGCCCACGGCCGCTCCCACGAGCCGGCCGGTCCTCGGGGACCCGGCCGCCGGAACCGGCACCCCGCACTTCTCGGACGACGCCTCGGCCCGTCCGCCCCGGACCGCGCCCTCCACTCCCCCGGCCGCCGCGCCCGTCCCGCTGTCCGAGAAGCACCTCGGGCACAAGGACGCGGGCGGTACGGACCGGGCGCACACCGCGCACACCGCGCACGACGGGGCCGACCGCCTGCTCCCGGCCGGCGACCAGGACCGGCTGGCCCATCGGCTGCACCAGGCGGTGACCGACTTCGTGGAGAGCCCGCACCGGGCGGTGGAAGAGGCCGAGTCCACGTTCGACGCGGTGGTCGCCGGCCTCACCGAAGCGCTCAAGGAGCGCCGCAGCACCCTGCACGTCGGCGAACGGGACGGCGGCGAGCCCGGAGCCCGGACCGAGGAGCTGCGGATCACGCTCCAGCATTACCGCGACCTCACCGAACGGCTCCTGAAGGTCTGACACGACGCCCGGGGGCAGGTCGCTCCGAGACGGGGATCGCCCCGGCACCGCGTGTGCCGGGGCGACGCGCTGTGCGGGGACGGTGCCGTGCGCCCTACGGACCGGTGTAGACGACCAGTTCGCTGCGCAGGCGTCGCAGCGTGGGGCCGGGGACGCGCAGGCAGTCGCGCACGTAGCCGTCCAGGCCGCCCCAGCGTTCGTCCATGGCGGCCAGGGCCGTTTCCAGGTAGCGGGGGCGGACCTCGATGATCGCCGAGGCGATCTCCGGGTCGCCGCCCGCGTCGAGGAAGCCCTGCACGTACGGGCGTCCGACGATCCGCAGCACCGGGTTCACGGCGACGAACTCCTGCCGCACCACGTCGCGCGAGGCGCCGAGGATGAGGAGCAGCAGGGCGGCCCCCCAGCCGGCGCGGTCCTTGCCGGTGGCGCAGTGGAAGAGCACCGGCCGCGCGGCGGGGTCGGCGGCCGTGTCGATGAAGGCGCGGTACGCGGCCGCGGCCCCCGGCGAGAGCACCAGTTGCCGGTAAGACCGCGCGACCGCTTCCTCGGCCTTGCCGCCGCCCAGCAGCCGCTCGGCCTCGACGGGGTCGGCGAGCAGCGCGCGGAACCGTGCGGGCGTCACACCCGGGTTGTCACCCAGCACGTCGGCGACGAAGAGCCGGGCGCCCGGCGGCAGCGCGTCGGGGGCCGAGCCCCGCTCGTCGGCGGTGCGCAGGTCGACGACCGTGCGGATGCCGAGCGCGGCCACGGCCGCGGCGTCCACCGGGTCCAGGCCGCCGAGCCGGCCGGAGCGCAGCACCACGCCCGGCCGGACCTGCCGGCCCGGGCCCAGCGTGATGCCGCCGAGATCGCGCAGATTGAGGGCGGAGACGGTCGGGACGGCCCTGACGGTTTGCACGATGGATTTCCTCTTTTCCCGGCGCGCATCCGAAATGATTTCGGCCTGGCCGGATCAAAAGTCGCATGATGTCGTCACATCGACAAAGTAAAACGCCGGGGATCATCGATCGGCCGCGCGGGCAGGCGGGAGCCGCGCGAAGCGGTCTCCCGCGGGCGCCGACACCTCGCGCGCGGGCGGAAGCGGGGTGACGGGGCGGGTGCCCCGCTCCCCCTGGTCTCACCCGGCCAGCAGGCGCGCCTTCTGGGCCTCGAATTCGGCCTCCGTCAGGATGCCCTGCTGCTTCAGCGCGGCCAGCCGCTCCAGCTGCCCGATCAGGTCCTCGCCGGGCGCGGCGGGCCGCGGAGCGGGCGGAGGCGGCTGCTGGGCGGCGTACTGCTCCGCCTCCTGCTGCGCGAACCTGGCCTGCTGGCGCTGCTGGACCCGCCCGGAGACGGCGGACGCGGTGCCGGCGACGACGGCCGTACGCGCGGCGGCCCCGATGAGGCCGGGTCCGCGGCGGTTCATTCCGGGTGCTCGGAAGATCGGCATGGCGTGTTCCCCTTCCGGTGCGGGCGTCAGCCGGCGTGACCGGCGGCGGAGGCGGCGGCCTCCGCGACCGCGGCCGGAATCCGTTCGTGGGCGATGACCTGTCCGCCCGATGCCCGGACCGCCTCGGTCAACGGGACGGCCCACAGGTCCTCCCACACGATCAGGGCGGCGGAGCTCCCCGGCGGCACGCGCTCGCCGAGCAGCCGGATGTCCTCACTGCTCAGCATGCCGCTGACCTCGCCCTCGACCGGCTCGAAGGAGACCAGGTCGTCGGGGTCCAGATCATCCAGCTCGACGGCCTGGACGGTGCCGTCCTCGGCCCTCTGCACGAAGGTCAGATCGAGGATGCGCACCGCCTTCGAGGCGACCGCGTCGGCCAGCGCCGGCGCGATGGCGCCGGTGAACCGGCTGCCGGGAAAGGCGACGACGAGGTATTCCACTGGTCCCACGGTCACGGGCGCGTCCTCTCCGCATGAATGGATCGTGAGCAGCATAACTTTGGGCAATCCGTGACGCACCATGGCAGAACAGCACACAACGGCAGGAGCAGCTACGCGACAGTACGTAAAGGATCAAGTGCGCTGGGGGAGGGCAAGGTCACAGGCCGACGCACTGCTCCTCCCCCGGGAGCTGTCCTAGCATCTGGGCCATGACGGTCCAGCCTGCTGACGGGCTTCCGCTGGCCGCCGGATTCCCCGACCCCGCCCATGAGCAGTGGCAGAGCCTTGTCGAAGGCGTGCTGCGCAAATCGGGCAAGGACGTGTCGGGACCGGCCGCCGAGGAAGCACTGTCCACCACGGTGGAGGACGGGCTCATCACCCGGCCCCTCTACACCCAGCGCGACGACGCGCCCGATGCCGGTCTCCCGGGCTTCGCCCCGTTCACCCGCGGCAGCAAGCCCGAAGGGTGTACGGCGGGCGGCTGGGGCGTACGGCAACGGCACGCGTTCACCGACCCCGCCCGGCTCAACGAGGCCGTGCTCGCGGACCTGGAGAACGGCGTCACCTCGCTGTGGCTGGCCGTCGGCGGCACCGGCGGTGTGCCGGTCTCCGGTCTGGAGCGGGCACTCGACGGCGTCCTGCTCGACCTGGCGCCCATCGTCCTGGACGCGGGCGCGGAACTGGACGCCGCGGCGGCCGAATTGCTGCGGCTGCACGCGGAGCGCGGTGTCCCGGCCGGGCAGGTACGGGGCAGCCTCGGCGCCGATCCGCTGGGGCGGGCCGCGCGCGAGGGCACCGAGCCCGACCTGGCGGAGGCCGTCCGCTGGGCGCTGCGGTGCGCCGAGGAGTTCCCCGGGCTGCGCGCGGTCGTCGTGGACGCGATGCCGTACCACGAGGCGGGCGGTTCGGCGGCCCAGGAGCTGGGCGCGTCGCTGGCCACGGGCGTCGCCTATCTCCGGGCGCTGACCGAGGCCGGGCTCGGCGTCGAAGCGGCGTTCGGACAGCTGGAGTTCCGGTACGCGGCGACCGCCGACCAGTTCCTGACCATCGCGAAGGCGCGGGCCGCGCGCCGGCTGTGGGCCCGGGTCGCCGAGGTCTGCGGGGCCCCGGGCGCCGGGGCGCAGCGGCAGCACGCGGTGACGTCGCCGGTGATGATGACGCGGCGCGATCCGTGGGTGAACATGCTGCGGACCACCCTCGCGAGCCTCGGGGCGGGCGTCGGCGGGGCCGACGCGGTGACCGTGCTGCCGTTCGATCACGCGCTGGGCCTGCCCGACGCGTTCGCCCGGCGCATCGCGCGCAACACCTCCACGATCCTGTTGGAGGAGTCGCACCTGGCCCGGGTCATCGACCCGGCGGGCGGTTCCTGGTACGTGGAGCGGCTGACCGACGAACTCGCGGAAGCGGCCTGGTCGTTCTTCCAGGAGATCGAGCGGGCGGGCGGCCAGGCGGCCGCGCTGGGCTCGGGCCTCGTCGGGGAACGGATCGCGGCGACCTGGGCGGAGCGCGGCAAGGACCTGGCCCGGCGCAAGGAGCCGGTGACCGGGGTGAGCGAGTTCCCGCTGCTGGCCGAGCGCCCGGTGGAGCGCGAGCCGTTCCCGACGGCCCCGGCGCGGGGCGGCCTTCCGGTCGTCCGGCGCGACGAGGCGTTCGAGGCGCTGCGGGTCCGCTCGGACGCCCATCTCGCGGCGACCGGCGCGCGGCCCCGGGTGTTCCTGGCCGCGCTCGGCCCGGCGGCGGTCCACACCGCGCGGGTCTCCTTCGCCGCGAACCTGTTCCAGGCGGGCGGCGTCGAGCCGGTGCACGAGCCGGTGCGGGTGGACGCGTCCACGGTGGCCGGGGAGTTCGCCGCCTCGGGGGCGGACGTGGCGTGCCTGTGCTCCAGCGACGCGCTCTACGCCGAACAGGCGGCGGAGGTCGCCGCGGCGCTGGTCGCGGCGGGTGCGCGACGCGTGTACCTGGCGGGGCGGCCCGGCGCGTACGACGGTGTCGACGAGTACGTCTTCGCCGGCTGCGACGCGGTGGCCGTGCTCTCTTCCCTTCTCGACCGGATGGGTGTGGCGTAATGCGTATCCCCGACTTCTCCGACATCGGGCTCGGGCCGGGCGGCGCCCCCGAGGGCACCGAGGACCAGTGGCGCGCCGCGGTCAAGGAGTCCTCCGGCAGCTCGGCCGGCGACCTGCTGTGGGAGACCCCCGAAGGCATCACGGTCAAGCCGCTGTACACCGGGCGCGATCTGGAAGGGCTCGACTTCCTCGGTACGTACCCGGGGATCGCGCCGTATCTGCGCGGTCCGTACCCGACGATGTACGTGAACCAGCCCTGGACGATCCGGCAGTACGCGGGTTTCTCGACGGCCGAGGAGTCGAACGCGTTCTACCGGCGCAACCTGGCGGCCGGTCAGAAGGGCCTGTCGGTCGCCTTCGACCTGCCGACGCACCGCGGTTACGACAGCGACCACCCGAGGGTGACTGGCGATGTCGGCATGGCGGGTGTGGCGATCGACTCGATCTACGACATGCGTCAGCTGTTCGACGGCATCCCGCTGGACCGGATGTCGGTGTCGATGACGATGAACGGCGCGGTGCTGCCGGTCCTCGCGCTGTACATCGTGGCCGCCGAGGAGCAGGGCGTACCGCCGGAGAAGCTGGCCGGGACCATTCAGAACGACATTCTGAAGGAGTTCATGGTCCGCAACACCTACATCTATCCGCCGAAGCCGTCGATGCGGATCATCTCCGACATCTTCTCGTACACCTCGCAGAAGATGCCGCGCTACAACTCGATCTCCATCTCCGGCTATCACATCCAGGAGGCCGGGGCGACGGCCGATCTGGAGCTGGCGTACACCCTGGCGGACGGGGTGGAGTACCTGCGCGCCGGACAGGACGCGGGGCTCGACGTCGACGCGTTCGCGCCCCGGCTGTCCTTCTTCTGGGCGATCGGCATGAACTTCTTCATGGAGATCGCGAAGCTGCGCGCCGCCCGGCTGCTCTGGGCCAAGCTCGTGCAGCAGTTCGAGCCGAAGAACGCCAAGTCGCTGTCGCTGCGCACCCACTCCCAGACGTCCGGCTGGTCGCTGACCGCGCAGGACGTGTTCAACAACGTCACGCGCACCTGTGTGGAGGCGATGGCCGCCACCCAGGGCCACACCCAGTCGCTGCACACCAACGCGCTCGACGAGGCGCTGGCCCTGCCCACCGACTTCTCCGCGCGCATCGCCCGCAACACCCAGCTCCTCCTCCAACAGGAGTCCGGCACCGGCCGGGTCATCGACCCGTGGGGCGGCAGCGCGTACGTGGAGAAGCTGACGTACGACCTGGCGCGGCGGGCCTGGCAGCACATCGAGGAGGTCGAGGCGGCCGGCGGCATGGCGAAGGCGATCGACGCGGGCATCCCGAAGCTCCGCATCGAGGAGGCCGCCGCCCGCACCCAGGCGCGCATCGACTCCGGCCGCCAGCCGGTGATCGGGGTCAACAAGTACCGGGTCGAGACCGACGAGCAGATCGATGTCCTCAAGGTCGACAACTCCTCGGTGCGCGCCCAGCAGATCGAGAAGCTGCGCCGGCTGCGCGAGGAGCGCGACGAGCAGGCGTGCCAGGACGCCCTGCGCGCGCTGACCGCCGCCGCAGAGCGGGACCCCGGCCCCGGCCTGGACGGCAACCTGCTGGCGCTGGCCGTGGACGCGGCCCGCGCGATGGCGACCGTGGGCGAGATCTCGGACGCCCTGGAGAAGGTCTACGGCCGGCACGCGGGCCAGATCCGTACGATCTCCGGTGTGTACCGCAACGAGGCAGGGGAATCGCCGTCCGTGGACCGCACCCGCGCACTGGTCGATGCGTTCGAGGGGGCGGAGGGGCGGCGTCCGCGCATCCTGGTCGCCAAGATGGGCCAGGACGGGCACGACCGCGGCCAGAAGGTGATCGCGACCGCCTTCGCCGACCTGGGCTTCGACGTGGACGTCGGCCCGCTGTTCCAGACGCCGGGCGAGGTCGCCCGGCAGGCGGTCGAGGCGGACGTGCACATCGTGGGCGTCTCGTCGCTGGCCGCCGGCCACCTCACGCTCGTCCCGGCGCTCCGCGAGGAGCTGGCCGCCGAGGGGCGCGAGGACATCATGATCGTGGTGGGCGGGGTGATCCCGCCGCAGGACGTGGACGCGCTGCTCGACGCGGGCGCCGCGGCCGTGTTCCCGCCCGGGACGGTGATCCCGGAGGCGGCCCACGACCTGGTGACGCGGCTCGGGTCTTCGCTCGGCCACGAGCTGTGAGCCGCTGACCGATGGCACCGAGGATCGATCTCGAGAGTTATGTGAAGGGCGTGCTCGACGGGAAGCGCGCGCACATCGCGCGCGCCATCACCCTCGTCGAGTCCACCCGTCCCGACCACCGGGCGCTGGCGCAGGAGCTGCTGCGCCGGCTGCTGCCGCACTCGGGCCACGCCCGGCGCGTCGGCATCAGCGGGGTGCCCGGGGTTGGCAAGTCGACGTTCATCGACGCGCTCGGCACCATGCTCACCGGGCTGGGGCACCGGGTCGCCGTGCTGGCGGTCGACCCGTCGTCCAGCCGGACGGGCGGTTCCATCCTGGGCGACAAGACCCGGATGGAACGGCTGGCGGTGGACCCGGACGCCTTCGTGCGCCCCTCCCCCACCGCCGGCACGCTGGGCGGGGTGGCGAAGGCGACCCGCGAGTCGATCGTGGTGATGGAGGCGGCGGGTTACGACGTGGTGCTGGTGGAGACCGTCGGTGTCGGCCAGTCGGAGACCGCGGTCGCCAACATGGTCGACGCGTTCCTGCTGCTGACCCTGGCGCGTACCGGGGACCAGTTGCAGGGCATCAAGAAGGGTGTCCTGGAGCTCGCGGACGCCATCGCCGTCAACAAGGCGGACGGCCCGCACGAGCGCGACGCGAAGGCCGCGGCCCGTGAACTCGCGGGCGCGCTACGGCTGATGCACCCGGCGGACGCGGCGTGGACGCCGCCCGTCCTGACGTGCAGCGCGCGCGAGTCGACCGGTCTCGACGCGCTGTGGGAGCGGCTGGAACAGCACCGGGCCCTGCTGGAGTCGTCCGGCCGGCTCGCCGCCAAGCGCAGCGAGCAGCAGGTGGACTGGGCCTGGACGATGGTGCGCGACGAACTCCTGGAGAGCCTGCGCGGCCACGCCGGGGTGCGGGCGGTGGCGCCGGACCTGGAGCGCCGGGTGCGGGAGGGGACGCTCCCGGCGACGCTGGCCGCCGAGGAGATCCTTGCCGCGTTCCGCGGGTCCGGCCCGGCGGTCTGAGCGTCCGCCGCCCGCCGCGCCCGGTCACATCCGGGTGTGGAGGGCGGCGGTGTGCTTCCGGACCTGTTCCGGGGTGAGGTAGCTGTCGGTGTATTCGAAGTCCCGCAGCGTCGCCGGTTTGCGCATCTGGAATCCGGTGCGCACGAAGTCGTCGCCGGCGGCGGCGTTGATCAGCCAGTCCGCCATGACGCGGACCTTGGCCACGTTGGTGCGCAGCGCCGACCAGTGGTAGCCGCGCGCCACGGCCTGGGCGGCGATGCCGTGCATCTCGACGCCGAGGGGCTTGGACACGGCGTCCTTGCCACCGAGGTCCACGACGAGCCCGAGGTCCTTGTGGACGTAGGGTTCGAGCGGCCGGCCGCGCAGCTCGGCGAGCAGGTTGTCGGCGAGTTTGCGGCCCTGGCGCAGCGCGTGCTGGGCGGTGGGCGGGCAGACCGCGCCGTCGCCCTTGGCCAGGTCGGGCACGGCGGCCACGTCGCCGAGGGCGAAGATGCCGTCGTGGCCGGGCAGCGTCATCTCGGGCGTGACGGCGAGCCGGCCCTTGACGGTCTCCGCGTCGAAGGTGCCGACCAGCGGGCTGGCGGCGACCCCGGCGGTCCAGATCAGCGTCCGGCAGGGCAGCACCCGGCCGTCGGTGAACGTCACGGTGTCGGGCCCGGCCTCGGCGACGGACACCCCGAGCGACACCTCGATGCCCCGGTCGCGCAGCACCTTGAGGGCGCTGGCGCCCAGCTTGTCGCCCAGCTCGGGCATGAGCTTCGGGGCGATGTCGATCAGGTGCCACTTGACGAGCTTCGGGTCCAGGCGGGGGTAGTGCCGCAGCGCGCTGGTGGTGAGGCGCTGGAGGCAGGCCGCGGTCTCGGTCCCGGCGTACCCGCCGCCGACCACGACGAACTGGAGCCGGGAGGCCCGCTCGGCCTCGTCGTCGCTGGCGTCCGCCAGGTCGAGCTGAGCGATGACGTGGTCGCGTACGTAGGCGGCCTCGGCCAGCGTCTTCATGCCGCGGGCGTGGTCGAGGAGCCCGGGGATGTCGAAGGTCCGGGTGACGCTGCCGGGGCTGAGGACGAGGTGGTCGTACCGCTCGTTGACGATCTCGTCGGTGATCTTGCGGATCACGCACACCTTCGCCTCGGGGTCCACGCCGATCGCGCCGCCGGGAATGATGCGGGTGCGGTGACGGCGGCTGCGGCGCAGCGACAGCGCGACGGACTGCGGGGTCAGCACCCCGGACGCCACCTGGGGCAGCAGGGGCAGGTAGAGCTGGTACGAGAACGGGGCGACGAGCGCGATCTCCGCTTCACCGGGTCGCAGCCCCCGCTCCAGACGGCGTACGCACTCGACCCCGGCGAAACCGGCTCCGACTACGAGAATCCTGGGTCGTGCCACAGTGATCGTCCCTTCTGGGGGTCTGCACGGTCGTCCGTTCGCCTGCCCCGTCACACGCGCCCGTCACCTCTCATCTTCACGACCGGGAGGCGAGTGCGCCTGCTGGGAAGGCAGAACGGACGACCGGGCCGGGTCACCTGGCCAGGTAGGCGGCCACGCCGCAGGCGCCGGCGGCCGCGCCCGCGCAGACCACGGCGGCGGCGACACAGCGGGCGCGAAGCCTGCGGTAGCGCTCGGTGTACTCGCCGCGCAGTTCCAGGGCGCGCGCGGAGATCCGCGCCAGCACCACCCGGGACTCGGCGGTCCGCTCGGCGGTGTAGACCCGCTCCACGTCCTCGCGCTGGGCGGTGGTGAGCCAGGGCAGCTGGTCGGTGAAGCGGCGGGCGAGCCCGCGTGCCCGCTCGACCTCGGCGTTCCACAGCAGGTAGCCCTCCATCTGGGCCAGACCCCGCGCGCTCTCGGCGTCCGGATCGGCCGGCGCCCGCCTCTCCTCGCCGCTCACGCCTGTTTGTCCCCCGGCGCCACCGTCGCGGAGGTGTGCGGCCGGGTGGCTGCCTCCTCCAGCTCGCGCACGGCGGGGTGGTGCAGGTCGAACGCCGGGGACTCGGAGCGGATACGGGGCAGGGTGACGAAGTTGTGCCGGGGCGGCGGGCAGGAGGTCGCCCACTCCAGCGAACGGCCGTAGCCCCACGGGTCGTCCACCGCGACCTGCTTGCCGTACTTGGCGGTCTTCCACACGTTGTACAGGAAGGGCAGCATGGACAGGCCCAGTACGAACGAGGAGATGGTCGAGATGGTGTTCAGCGCGGTGAAGCCGTCCGAAGCGAGATAGTCCGCGTACCTGCGGGGCATGCCCTCCGCACCCAGCCAGTGCTGCACCAGGAACGTGCCGTGGAAGCCCACGAACAGCGTCCAGAAGGTCATCTTGCCGAGCCGCTCGTCCAGCAGCTTCCCGGTGAACTTCGGCCACCAGAAGTGGAAGCCGGCGAACATCGCGAAGACTACGGTGCCGAAGACGACGTAGTGGAAGTGGGCGACCACGAAGTACGAGTCGGAGACGTGGAAGTCGAGCGGCGGGGACGCCAGGATCACCCCGGTCAGGCCGCCGAAGAGGAACGTCACGAGGAAGCCGACCGACCAGAGCATCGGTGTCTCGAAGGACAGGGAGCCCTTCCACATGGTGCCGATCCAGTTGAAGAACTTCACCCCGGTGGGCACCGCGATGAGGAACGTCATGAACGAGAAAAACGGCAGCAGGACGCCGCCGGTGACGTACATGTGGTGCGCCCACACCGTGATCGAGAGGCCGGCGATGGCGATGGTGGCACCGATCAGACCGATGTAGCCGAAGATCGGCTTGCGGCTGAAGACCGGGATGATCTCGGAGACGATGCCGAAGAACGGCAGGGCGATGATGTACACCTCCGGATGGCCGAAGAACCAGAAGAGGTGCTGCCAGAGCAGCGCCCCGCCGTTGGCCGCGTCGAAGACGTGCGCACCGAACTTGCGGTCCGCCTCCAGCGCCAGGAGCGCGGCGGCGAGCACCGGGAAGGCGAGCAGCACCAGCACACCGGTCAGCAGGACGTTCCAGGTGAAGATCGGCATCCGGAACATCGTCATGCCGGGCGCGCGCATGCAGATGATCGTGGTGATGAAGTTGACCGAACCGAGGATCGTGCCGAAGCCGGAGAAGGCCAGGCCCATGATCCACAGGTCACCGCCGACCCCGGGCGAGCGGACCACATCGGTCAGCGGCGAGTAGGCGAACCAGCCGAAGTCGGCGGCGCCGTTCGGGGTGAGGAAGCCGGCCACCGCGATCAGCGAGCCGAAGAGGTACAGCCAGTACGCGAGCATGTTCAGCCGCGGGAACGCCACGTCGGGCGCGCCGATCTGCAACGGCATGATCCAGTTCGCGAACCCGGCGAACAGCGGCGTCGCGAACATCAGCAGCATGATCGTGCCGTGCATCGTGAACGCCTGGTTGAACTGCTCGTTCGACATGATCTGCATGCCCGGCCGGGCCAGCTCGGCGCGCATGAACAGGGCGAGCAGCCCGCCGCCCAGGAAGAACGCGAACGAGGTGACCAGGTACAGCGTGCCGATCGTCTTGTGGTCGGTGGTGGTCGCCCACTTGATGACGACGTTGCCGGGCTGTCTGCCGCGCACCGGCAGCTCGTTGGAGTACGACTCCTCGTCCTCGGCCGTACCTGGTGTGCCCGTCGTCGTCACGGGGCCGCTCCTTCGCTTGTGCATCCGTGTTACCGGATGCAGCAAAGCAGCGAAGCGGCCCCGTCGCGCGGCCCGGCACCCGCCGGAGCACGACATTCACCCGTCAGGGGGGGTCAGCGCCCTTCGTGTGCTGACACGCCGACGCCCCGGCGCGGCGGAGGCCGGCCGGGGCGTCGGTGACCGTCGGGTCAGGCGAGGCTCGCGATCGCCTGGTTGAACGTGGCGGACGGACGCATGACGGCCGCGGCCTTGGCCGGGTCGGGCTGGTAGTAGCCGCCGATGTCGGCCGGCTTGCCCTGGACCGCGATCAGCTCGTCCACGATCGTCTGCTCCTGCTCGGACAGCGTCTTGGCGAGCGGGGCGAACGCGGCGGCCAGTTCGGCGTCGGCGGTCTGCTGCGCCAGCTCCTGGGCCCAGTACAGGGACAGGTAGAAGTGGCTGCCGCGGTTGTCGATGCCGCCGAGGCGGCGGGAGGGCGACTTGTCCTCGTTGAGGAACGTGGCCGTGGCCCGGTCCAGCGTGTCGGCGAGGACCTGGGCGCGGGCGTTGCCCGTGGTCTGCGCGAGGTGCTCGAAGCTGACGGCGAGGGCCAGGAACTCGCCCAGGCTGTCCCAGCGCAGGTAGTCCTCCTTGACGAGCTGCTGCACGTGCTTGGGCGCGGAGCCGCCGGCGCCCGTCTCGAAGAGGCCGCCGCCGTTCATCAGCGGGACGACGGAGAGCATCTTCGCGCTGGTGCCGAGCTCCAGGATCGGGAAGAGGTCCGTCAGGTAGTCGCGGAGCACGTTGCCGGTGACGGAGATGGTGTCCTCGCCGCGGCGGATGCGCTCCAGGGAGAAGGCGGTGGCCTCCTGCGGGGTCATGATCTCGATCTGCAGACCCTCGGTGTCGTGCTCGGCGAGGTAGGTCTTCACCTTCTCGATGAGCCGGGCGTCGTGCGCGCGGTCCGCGTCGAGCCAGAAGACGGCCGGGCTGCCGGTCGCGCGGGCGCGGGTGACGGCCAGCTTGACCCAGTCCTGGATCGGCAGGTCCTTGGTCTGGCACATGCGGAAGATGTCGCCGGCGCCGACGGCCTGCTCCAGCACGGCGTTGCCGGCGGCGTCCACGACGCGGACGGTGCCGGTGGCGGGGATCTCGAAGGTCTTGTCGTGGCTGCCGTACTCCTCGGCCTTCTGCGCCATGAGGCCGACGTTGGGCACGGAGCCCATCGTGGCCGGGTCGAAGGCGCCGTTGGCGCGGCAGTCGTCGATGACGACCTGGTAGACACCGGCGTAGCTGCTGTCCGGCAGGACGGCGATGGTGTCGGCCTCGTTGCCGTCCGGGCCCCACATGTGGCCGGAGGTGCGGATCATGGCCGGCATGGAGGCGTCCACGATGACGTCGCTGGGGACGTGCAGGTTGGTGATGCCCTTGTCGGAGTCGACCATGGCGAGGGCCGGGCCCTCGGCGAGCTCGGCCTCGAAGGACTCCTTGATCTTCGCGCCCTCGGGCAGGGCCTCCAGGCCCTTGAGGATGCCGCCCAGACCGTCGTTCGGGGTCAGGCCGGCCGCGGCGAGCGCGTCACCGTACGCGGCGAAGGTCTTCGGGAAGAAGGCGCGCACGACGTGGCCGAAGATGATCGGGTCGGAGACCTTCATCATCGTGGCCTTGAGGTGCACGGAGAAGAGGACGCCCTCGGCCTTGGCGCGGGCGATCTGGGCGGTGATGAACTCACGCAGGGCGGCGACGCGCATGACGGAGGCGTCGACGACCTCGCCCGCGAGGACCGGGACGGACTCGCGCAGCACGGTGGTGGTGCCGTCGTCGCCGGCGAGCTCGATGCGCAGGGTGCCGGGCTCG
Source organism: Streptomyces sp. NPDC057249 (assembly GCF_042669245.1). Lineage (NCBI taxonomy): Bacteria > Bacillati > Actinomycetota > Actinomycetes > Kitasatosporales > Streptomycetaceae > Streptomyces > Streptomyces sp. NPDC057249. Next base: position 159,158 of record NZ_JBHUXS010000009.1, read on the forward strand.
GCGATGACCGCGGACTTCTCGGTGGACCGGAAGTCGTCGACGCCCATGGTGGCGACGTTGGTCTTCGAGTCGGCGGTCCAGGCGCCCATGCGGTGCGGGTGGGTCTTGGCGTAGTTCTTGACCGACGCGGGGGCGCGGCGGTCGGAGTTGCCCTCGCGCAGGACCGGGTTGACGGCGCTGCCCTTGACCTTGTCGTAACGGGCGCGGACGTCCTTGTCCTCGTCGGTCTTCGGGTCGTCCGGGTAGTCCGGGAGGGCGTAGCCCTGGGCCTGGAGCTCGGCGATCGCGGCCTTCAGCTGCGGGATGGAGGCCGAGATGTTCGGCAGCTTGATGATGTTGGCGCCCGGAGTGGTGGCCAGCTCACCGAGCTCGGCGAGAGCGTCGTCGATGCGCTGGTCCTCCCGGAGCCGCTCGGGGAATCCGGCGATGATCCGGCCCGCCAGGGAGATGTCCCGGCTCTCGACGGTGACACCGGCCTTGGAGGCGTACGCCTCGACCACGGGCAGGAACGAATACGTCGCCAGGGCCGGGGCCTCGTCGGTGTGTGTATAGATGATGGTCGAGTCAGTCACCCTGTGCTCCGCTCCACGTCTGCAACATTGCTTGACATCAAGATATCTCGTGAGCGGCGCGGGTTCGACAGGGCCCTGCCCTCCCGTCGGCCGGAAGACGTCCTACGGACGGCCGCCGGGCGGTACGCCCTCACCCCGGGGCACCGGACCGGGCGGGGTGCCGTCGCCGAAGGGGCGGCCGCCGAGCTGTTCGCGGTGGTGCGGGGTCAGCCAGCCGGAGAGGTCGGGGCCGGCGGGCACGATGCCGGTGGGGTTGATGCCGGTGTGCACCCGGTAGTAGTGCTGCTTGATGTGGTGGAAGTCGACCGTGTCCCCGAAACCGGGGGTCTGGTAGAGGTCCCTGGCGTACGCCCACAGCACCGGGTCCTCGGAGAGTTTCCGGCGGTTGCACTTGAAGTGGCCGTGGTAGACCGGGTCGAAGCGGACCAGGGTGGTGAAGAACCGGATGTCGGCCTCGGTGATCGTGTCGCCGACGAGGTAGCGCCGGTCCGCGAGCCGCCCGGACATCTCCTCCAGGCGGCGGAACAGTGCCCCGTACGCCTCCTCGTAAGTGTCCTGGCCGTCCGCGAACCCTGCCCGGTAGACCCCGTTGTTGACGTCCCGGTAGATGCCCTCCATGACCGCGTCGATCTCCGCGCGCAGCGGCTCGGGGTAGAGGTCGGGCGCACCGGACCGGTGCAGGTCGGTCCACTCGGTGGCGAGGTCCAGGGTGATCTGCTGGTAGTCGTTGGTGACCAGCTTGCCGCTGGGTACGTCCACGATCGCCGGCACGCTGACGCCGCCCGGGTAGTCGCGCTCGCGGGCGTCGTACGCCTCGCTGAGGTAGCGGATGCCGAGCACCGGGTCCCGGCCGCCCGGGTCGAGCGTGAAGCGCCAGCTGCGGTCGTCCTGGAGCGGGTCGACGACGGCGACCGAGAGCGCGTCCTCCAGGCCGAGGAGCCTGCGGGAGACCAGGGCGCGGCTGGCCCAGGGACAGGCCCGGCTGGCGACGAGCCGGTAGCGGCCCGCCTCGACGGGCCAGCCGTCGCGGCCGTCGGCGGTGATGCGGTCCGCGAAGTGGCTGCGGGAGCGCTTGAAGGGCTTGTGTCCGTACGAGCTGTTTCCGTCGGTGCCGGCGGAGTCGTTCATCGCGTTCTCCTCAGGAGGCGGCTGCGGGAGGTGGGGAGTGCTGTGTACGGCGTCTGCCCCGTCGGCCGCCGCCCACGTCCGCGAGCGCGACGAGCAGGGCGGCGACGACGAAGGCGACGGAGACGATGAGCCCGTGGTCGTACGCGTCGGACCAGCCGTCGCCGACCTGGGCGAAGAACACCGCTCCGACGGCGGCGATCCCGATGGCGGAGCCGACGCGCTGCCCGGTCTGGAGGGTGCCGCCGGCGCTCCCCGCGGTGGCCACGGGCACTTCGGAGAGGGTCAGGGTCTGGTTCGGCGCGATGACCAGGCCGCTGCCGAGCCCCGCGAAGAGCAGCGGGGCGGCCATCGCCCAGCCGGCGCCCCGGCCGGGCACCAGGTGGACGGCGAGCGCGGTGGCTCCGAGGCCCACGGCCACGGCGGCCAGGCCGGCGACGACGAGGGGGCGGCCGAAGCGCCCGACGAGCTTGCCGCCGGGGCCGGCGGCGACGGCGGAGCCCAGGGCGAAGGGGGTGATCGTCAGGCCGGCCTGCAAGGCGGTGTAGTGCAGGCCGCTCTGGAGGTAGAGCGTGGTGATGAAGAAGATCGAGGTGAATCCGGCGAAGTAGAGCAGGATGAGCAGACAGCCCAGCCAGTACGAGCGCACCCGGAAGAGCCGGAGGTCCACGACCGGCTGGGTGCCGCGCCGGCCGCACCGGGACTCCCAGCCGACGAAGACGACGAGCAGCGCCACGGCCAGGATCAGCAGCAGCCACTTCTCGTCGCCGGGCCACTGGCGGGACTGGACGAAGGGCAGCAGCAGGGCCAGAATCCCGGAGCCGAGCAGCAGCACGCCGACCGGGTCGAGGTCCCGCGGCCGGACCCGGCCGGCGGACGGGGTGTCGGGCAGCAGACGGCGGGCCAGCAGGAGGCAGACGAGCCCCAGCGGCAGATTGACGTAGAACACCCAGCGCCAGCCCTCGTCCGCTCCGGCCGCCTGGATCAGCAGGCCGCCGAGCAGCGGGCCGACGGCGGTGGAGATGCCGACCACCGTGCCGAACATGCCGAAGGCGCGACCGCGCTCCCGGCCCTGGAACATCTGCTGGATGAGGGCCGAGATCTGCGGTGAGACCATGCCGCCGGCCAGCCCCTGGACCAGGCGGGCGATCACCAGCCAGAGGCTGGACTGGGCGGCACCGCAGGCCGCCGAGGACAGCGTGAAGAGCGTGAGCCCCGCCATGAAGACGGCGCGCCGGCCGCGGGCGTCACCGAGCCGTCCGGCCGGGATCAGGAACAGGCCGAAGGCCAGGGCGTAACCGGACAGGACCCATTGCAGGTCGGACTCCGGGGTGTGCAGTCCCGCCTTGATGGAGGGGAGCGCGACGTTGACGATCGAGACGTCCAGCAGGGTCATGAACCCGGCGACCAGGCAGACGGCGAGCGCCTGCCACCGCCGCGGATCGGGCGTGTCGGGCCCGGACCCCGGATCCGCGTCCTGCCCGCCGGAACCCCGGCCCGCCGCGCTGTCTGCCATGGTTGGCACCCTAGGACGGGTGCGGGGATTCCTCATCCCGGCTGGTCCACCCGGCCGTGCCGGGCGGGGCGCCGGTTAGGGTACGGCGCATGCAGTCGTACACGATCGGGCAGGCGGCCCGGCTTCTGGGCGTGAGCCCCGACACCGCCCGGCGCTGGGCCGACGCGGGGCGTGTCGCGACCCACCGGGACGAGGGGGGCCGCCGCCTCATCGACGGCCGGGACCTGGCGGCGTTCTCGGTCGAGGTCGCGCAGAACGGCGCGGGCGACGAGGACGTCTCGTACACCTCGGCGCGCAACGCGTTCGCGGGCATCGTCACCGCCGTGAAGCTGGGCGATGTGGCCGCGCAGGTCGAGATCCAGGCGGGGCCGCACCGGCTGGTGTCCTTGCTGACCAGGGAGGCCGTCGAGGAACTGGGCCTGGAGGTCGGTGTGCAGGCCACCGCCCGGGTGAAGTCGACCAGCGTGCACATCGACCGCGCCTGACCGGTCAGTCCGTGCCCTTCCGGGCGGCGGCCAGGATCTTCACGACGGTGTGGAAGAAGCGGGTGGTCGCGTCGCGGCCCAGGACGCCTTCCTGGAAGCCCTTGGCGGCCGGGGCCTTGCCGTTGATCAGGTGCCAGACGACGAAGGCGTCGTGGTCGGTGTGGCCGATGATCTCCATGTCCTTCTTCGGGGAGAGCATCGGCAGGTCCAGGTCCGACGGGATGCGCCCGGTCGTGAACACGACGCAGCAGCGGATGTCGTCGGTGACCGTGACGTCCTCGAACGGGTCGAGCGCGATCAGCGCCTCCAGCTCGGGAACCGTGCGCAGGCACACCGCGACGTCGTAGCCGAGGGCCCCGGCGAGATGGTCGCCGATCCGGGCGGCGAGCGCGGCCCGGTCGGTCTCGTCGGACTCGAAGAAGACGTTGCCGCTCTGGATGTAGCTGCGCACGGAGGCGAGACCCAGCTCCGTGAAGAGGCCGCGCAGGCGCTCCATCTTCACGGAGCGGCCCGGCACGTTCAGCCCTCGGAGCAGTGCGATGTACAGCAAATCCGATCACCTGTTCATGCGGGAGGGACCGCGGGGCCCGGCGGACGCCGACAGCGTAGCGCCGCCGTCTTCGCAGCGGCGCGATCTCGGCCTACGGTGGGGTGGTTCACGCCGTCCGGGTCCGACAGCTCTCCTGGGAGATTCCGTTGCGCATGCTGATCAACGTCCCCGAAACCGTGGTGGCCGACGCGTTGCGCGGGATGGCCGCCTCCCATCCCGAGCTGACCGTGGACGTGGAGAGCCGGGTCGTCGTACGCCGGGACGCGCCGGTGGCCGGAAAGGTCGCCCTGGTCTCCGGCGGCGGATCGGGGCACGAGCCGCTGCACGCCGGGTTCGTCGGCCCCGGGATGCTGTCGGCGGCGTGTCCGGGCGAGGTGTTCACCTCGCCGGTGCCGGACCAGATGGTGCGGGCGGCGGCCGCCTTGGACAGCGGTGAGGGGGTGCTCTTCGTCGTCAAGAACTACACCGGGGACGTCCTCAACTTCGAGATGGCGGCCGAGCTCGCCGAGGAGGAGGGGCTGCGCGTCGCGCAGGTGCTCGTGGACGACGACGTCGCGGTGACCGACAGCCTCTACACCGCCGGGCGCCGGGGCACGGGGGCCACCCTCTTCGTGGAGAAGATCGCTGGCGCGGCGGCCGACGAGGGCGCCCCGCTGGACCGGGTGGCCGCGATCGCCCGCCGGGTGAACGAGTCCTCGCGCAGCTTCGGTGTGGCCCTCAGCTCCGTCACGACCCCCGCGAAGGGCTCCCCCACCTTCGACCTGCCCGCCGGCGAGCTCGAACTGGGCATCGGCATCCACGGCGAACCGGGCCGGGAGCGGCGGGCGATGATGACCTCCGGGGAGATCGCGGACTTCGCCGTGGACGCGGTCCTGGACGGCCTGCGCCCCAGCGGCCCGGTGCTCGCCCTGGTCAACGGCATGGGCGCGACCCCGCTGCTGGAGTTGTACGGGTTCGGCGGCGAGGTGCACCGGGTGCTGCGGGAACGGGGCGTGGTGGTCGCTCGTACGCTCGTGGGCAACTACGTGACCTCGCTCGACATGGCGGGCTGCTCGGTGACGCTGTGCCAGGTGGACGAGGAGCTGCTGCGGCTGTGGGACGCGCCGGTCGAGACGCCGGCGCTGCGCTGGGGCCGCTGATCCGCACGCGAGGACCGAGGAGGGCATGTGCTGGACGCCGATTTCTTCCACCGCTGGATGACCGCGACCGCGAGTCTCGTCGACCGCGAGGCGGCGCGCCTCACGGAGCTGGACTCCGCGATCGGGGACGCCGACCACGGCAGCAATCTCCAGCGCGGGTTCGCCGCCGTTTCGGCGGCCCTGGCGAAGGAGCCGCCGCTGACCCCGGGGGCCGTGCTGACGCTGGCCGGACGCCGGCTGATCTCGACGGTCGGCGGGGCGTCGGGCCCGCTGTACGGGACGCTGCTGCGGCGTACGGGCAAGGCGCTGGGCGATGCTCCGGCCGTGTCCCCCGCGGATCTGGCGCGGGCGCTCGGGGAGGGCGTCGCGGCGGTGGCGCAGCTGGGCGGGGCGCGGGCCGGCGACAAGACGATGCTCGACGCGCTGCTGCCGGCCGTGGAGGCGCTGGGGACCTCGTTCGCGGCGGGCCGGGAGGCGGCGCGCGCGGGTGCGGAGGCGACGGTGCCGCTCCGGGCGCGCAAGGGCCGGGCGAGCTATCTGGGCGAGCGGAGCGTCGGGCACCAGGACCCGGGGGCGACCTCGGCGGCGCTGCTGCTCGCCGCGCTGGCGGACACGGCGGACGTGGCGGACACGAAGGGGGGCGCGGCGTGAGCGCGGAGGCGCAGGTGGGCATCGTGCTGGTCTCGCACAGCGGGCCGGTGGCCGAGTCCGTGGCGGAGCTGGCCCGGGGGCTGGCGGCGGGCGGGGCGACGGCTCCGGTGGCCGCGGCCGGCGGCACCGGGGCGGGCGGGCTCGGGACGAGCGCGGAGCTGATCGCGGAGGCCGCCCGGTCGGTGGACGGCGGGGCGGGGGTCGCCGTCCTGGTGGACCTGGGCAGCGCGGTCCTGACGGTCAAGGCGATGCTGGCCGAGGGCGACGGACTTCCGGCCGGGACGCGGCTGGTGGACGCCCCGTTCGTGGAGGGCGCGGTGGCCGCCGTGGTCACCGCGTCGACGGGCGGCGGCCTCGACGCGGTGGAGGCGGCGGCCTCGGAGGCGTACGGGTACCGCAAGGCGTAGGCACCGGGCGCCGCGCACACTTGACGGCATGACGGCCAAGAAGACCGCCCGCCGCAGTGCGGGCCTGCTGCTGTTCCGTACCGGTGCCGGGCGCGGCCTCGAAGTGCTCATCGGCCACATGGGCGGCCCGTTCTGGACGGGGCGCGAGGAAGCCGCGTGGTCGGTGCCCAAGGGTGAGTACGCCTCCGACGAGGAGCCGAGGGCGGCGGCTCGGCGCGAGTTCGAGGAGGAGTTCGGGCATCCGGCGCCGGACGGTGCGTGGGTGGATCTCGGCGAGGCCCGTCAGCCGAGCGGGAAGACGGTCACCGTGTGGGCGCTGGAGGGCGATGCCGACCCGGCGACGGCGGTGCCCGGCACGTTCGCGATGGAGTGGCCCCGGAAGTCGGGGACGTTGCGGGAGTTCCCGGAGATGGACCGGTTCGCCTGGTGCACGCCCGAGGAGGCGGCGGAGCGGCTGGTGAAGGGGCAGCGGGTCTTCGTGGACCGGCTCCGCGAGCACCTGGCGGAGGGCGGGGCCTGATGCCGGCGCCCGCCCTCCTCGCCGCCGGACCGGTCAGCTCTGCGGGAGGATGACCGCCCGGCCGTTGATCTTTCCGGCGTGCAGGCGCTCGTAGGCGAGCGGTGCCTCGTCCAGCGGGTACGTCTCGACGTGGACGTCCACCGCGCCCGCGTGGGCCAGGTCCAGCACCTCGGCCAGTTCGGAACGCGATCCCCAGTACGGGGCGGTGACCGTCGTGTTGAACGGCAGGACCCCGAAGCCGACGGGCAGCGTTCCCCCGCCGATGCCGACGATGGTGACGTCCGAGTCGATGGCGGCGGCCGCGCCCGCCGTGGCTACGGTCGGCGGGGCGCCGACGAAGTCCAGGACGACCTGCGCGCCGATCCCGCCGGTCAGTTCACGGATGCGGGCGGCGGCGTGCGCGTCGGACAGGACGGTCTCGTGCGCCCCGACGGTGCGGGCGAGGGCCAGCTTGTCCTCGGTGACGTCCAGGGCGATGACCCGGGCCGATGTGAGGGCGCGCAGCAGCTGGATCGCGACGTGGCCGAGGCCGCCGGTGCCGATGACGACGGCGGTGGCCCCGGGCACCAGCTTCGGCAGGGAGCGCTTGATGGCGTGGTACGGGGTGAGGCCGGCGTCGGTGAGCGGCACGGTCCGGACCGGGTCGAGGTCACCGATGGGCACGAGGTGGCGCGGGTCGTCCACGATCATGTACTCGGCCATGGCGCCGGGCGAGCCCAGGCCGGGCGGGTTGATGCCGAGCTCGGCGGCGCGCAGGCAGTAGTTCTCCTTGCCCTCGGCGCACTTCACGCAGGTGCCGCAGCCCCAGGGGCCGTAGACGGCGACGGACTGGCCGGTCTCCAGGCCGGTGACGCCGTCACCGAGCGCGGCGATCGTGCCGACGCCCTCGTGGCCGAGGGTGAGCGGCAGCGGGTAAGGGAACTGGTCCGCGGTCCAGCTCATCACGGCGATGTCGGAGTGGCAGACGCCCGCCGCCCTGACCTTCAGCAGCACCTGCCCGGGGCCCGGCTCCGGGTCCGGCACGGTGACGACCTCGGGTGCGGCGCCTATCTCGCGGTACTGGACTGCCTTCATGGGGTCCTCCTCGACCTCTGTGGCTGTGGCTCTTGCGTTGACCCCCGAACCCCCCTGTCCCCCTGTCCCCCTGTCCCCCGCTCCCCCGGATCCCCGTCCGCCGGTCAGGAGGCGGAGTAGCCGCCGTCCACCAGGTGGTAGCTGCCGTGGATGAACGAGGCGCGGTCCGAGAGCAGGAACGCGGCGAGCTCCGCGACCTCCTCGGACGTGCCCAGGCGGCCCGCCGGGTGCAGCGAGATCAGGTGGTCGCGGGCCGGGCCCTCCGTGTCCCGCAGCAGCGGGGTGTCGATGAAGCCGGGGCCCACGGCGTTGATCCGGACGTTCTGGGCGGCGTACTCCAGGGCGGCGGTCTTGGTGAGGCCCACGACGCCGTGCTTGGCCGCGACGTAGGCCGGCGAGCCGGCGAAGCCGTTGGTGCCCAGGATCGAGGACATGTTGACGATCGCGCCGCCGCCCGCGGCGACGATGGCGGGCAGCTCGTGGCGCATCGAGTAGAAGACGCCGCTGAGGTTGGTCGCGACGACCCGGTCCCAGTCCGCGACGGGGTACTCACCGGTGGGGTTGCGGGGGCCGCCGATGCCCGCGTTGTTCACGGCGAGGTGCAGTGCGCCGAAGGTGTCGACGGCGAACCGCACGCCCGCCTCGACGGACGCGGGGTCGGTGACGTCCATGGCCACGGCGGCGGCCCGGCCGCCGGCGCTCTCCAGCGCGGCGGCCGCCTCGCGGGCGCTCACCTCGTTGTAGTCGGCGACGACGACGGAGGCGCCCGCGCCGGCGAGCCGGTGGGCGAGGGCGAGACCGATGCCGGAGGCCCCGCCGGTGACGAGGGCGGTGCGGCCGGCGAACTCCTGGTCGGTGGGGGTGGTGGTGCTCATGGGGTGCCGTTTCCTTCCGTGGTGCTGGTGGTGCGGTGCGGCGCGGAGCCGGTGAAGAGTTCGCCGGCCAGGGCGTCGAAGGCGCGTTCGACGAGCCGGGGCAGCTCGTCGGGGCGGTCCCCGCGCACCCAGGCGGCCTGGGCGGCGAGGAGGGCGCCGGCTCCGGCGGCGACCGTGACGGCGGGCCGCAGGTCGTTGAGGGGGTCGGTGCCGAGCCGGTCCGCGACGATGGCGACCGAATCCGCCTGCGCGTCCACCCGGATGTGGTGGAAGGCCGCGTAGAGGGTCGGTTCGCGCTCGGCGAGGACCAGCAGCTCGTAGATGCGCGGGCGGCGGTGCCAGGCCGGGGCCACCGGGTCCCGGAGCCAGTCCTGGACGGCCCGGCGGTAGGCGGTGAGCGGGGGCTCGTCGGCCGGACGGGCGCGCAGGGCGTCGTTGATCCGGTCGCCGTCGCCCCGGACCGAGTCCAGAACGGCGTCCTCCTTGCCGGCGAAGTACCGGCTGAAGGTGCGGCGGTCCAGGTCGGCGCGCTCGGCGATCTCCTCGACCGTGACCTCCCTGAGCCCCCGGTCGAGCACGAGCTCGAAGGCGGCCCCGGCCAGGGCGTCCCGGGTCCGGCGGGCCTTGCGGCCCCGCCTGTCCGGAATCTTCTGTTCCGCTTGCATGCTTGCCACCGTACACCCGAAAATGTCCCGGCGCGACAGAAGTCGTGCCGGGACAGAAAGAGCTGGTGTACGCCCGTCAGAGCCCGCTGAACACCCCGGCGGCCCGCACCGCCTCGCGCGCCTGCGGAACGGGCGGGGCCTGCTCGGCGGAGGAGCCGCGGCGCAGGGCGAGTACGGCGATGTCGTCGCGCCGCACCCCGCCGGAGAACTCCTCCAGGTCGTGTTCGAGCGCGTCCAGCACGTCCTGGGGATCGCGGCGCGCCCAGCGGCTCAGCCGGGTGTCGAGCGGGTAGAAGCGCCCGTCGGCGTCACGGGCCTCGGTGACCCCGTCGGTGAACATCAGGAGCGTCGCGCCGGGCGGGAAGTCGAGCCGTTCCTCGGTGCGGCCCTCGTTGCTGAGTTCCGCCATGCCCAAGGGTACGGAGGTGTGGTGCAGGGGCACGGGGACGGCGACCCCGTCGTGCAGCAGCCGGGGCTGCAGATGGCCGCAGTTCACCGCGCGGACCCGGCCGTCGCCGTCGAAGCCGAGGACGAGCGCGGTCACGAAGCGTTCGGTGTCACCGGTCTGGGCGGCGAAGGCGTTCTGCCGGGCGACGGCGTCCTCCAGCCGGTCCACCACAGCGGTGAGCGAGGGTTCGCGGATGGCCGCCTCGCGGAACGCGCCGAGGACGGCGAAGCCCACGCCGATCGCGGGAAGCCCCTTGCCCTGGACGTCGCCGATGATCACCCGGGTGCCGTACGGCGACTGGACGACCTCGTAGATGTCCCCGCCGACCAGGCGGTCCTCCTCGATCGGCGTGTAGGTGCCGTGGGCGGTGATCTGGTCGGTGGGGATGGGCAGCGGGCGCAGGATCTGGCGCTGGAGGGCGACGGCGGCGGAGCGCAGCCTGGCGATCTCGGTGGCGTGCCGGATGCGCAGGGCGGCGGCGGCGACGCTGAGCAGACAGGCGAAGAGGGTGAAGACGATGCTGCTGATCACGTCCCACGCGGTTCCGCCGGTCGCCGCGCGCGTGACCACGGCCGCCCCGGTGACCCAGGCACCGGCGACGGCGGTCTGGCCGACCGTCCCGAAGACCGAGACGAGGGCCGGAGCGACCACGAGGAGCGGCACCAGCCTCAGATCCTCGCCGGCGAGGATGTCGAGGCTGACGATCACGGCGGTCAGCAGGGCCAGGCCACCGGACAGCGCCCCGTTACCGATGCGTGGAGCGCGCGCCGCCGCCTCTCCCGCCTCGGTGCCGGGGAGCGCCACGCGGGGCGCCGGCCGGCTCAGGAGTCCGAAGGTCACGACCCTCTCCTTCCGGGATCGGCCGGCGCCCCGTGCGCCGGCGTTCCCTTCCATTCGACCGGGCGGAGGGAGCGAGCACACGAGGCTTACGGCCTGACGGGCGCGGCCGAAGGTCCCGGAACGCGTCCGGGACGGGCGCCTCCCGGTCCGGAGGCACCCGGCGGCTCAGCGTGCGGCCGTCACACCGGCGGGGCGGCCGGGCGCCGGGAGGGCCGGTCCGGGCGGCACGAGGGCGGCCAGGAACTCGACCCGCCGGCGGAGTTCGAAGCCCAGCGCCTCGTAGAGCCGGACGGCACCCGTGTTGGCGGCGGCCGCGTGCAGGAACGGGGTCTCGCCGCGCAGGCGGATCTCGTGGGCGACGGCGCGCACCAGTCCGCTGCCGAGCCCCTGACCGCGTACCGACTCGTCGGTGCAGACGGCGCTGATCTCGCTCCAGCCCGGCGGGCGCATGCGCTCGCCGGCCATGGCGACGAGCACCCCGTCCCGGCGCACCCCGAGGTAGGTGCCGAGCTCCACGGTCCGGGGCTCGAACGGGCCCGGCCGGGTGCGGGCGACCAGGTCGAGCATCTCGGGCACGTCGGCGGGGCCCAGCCGGACCGCTTCGGGGAGGGGCGCCGCGGCCACGCCCGCGTCCACCAGCTGGACGCCGTCGGCGTGGAAGGTGACCTCCCAGCCGGCGGGCGGGGGCTCGCGGAACGCGGTGATCGTGACGCCTCCGCCCGGCCCGGTGAGCGCCGCCACGTCGGCCCAGTCGGCGGGCCCGGGGTCCGGTGGGAGCGCGACCCAGGGGGCGACCGCGGAGGGGTAGCGCAGCACGCGGCCCCGGCGCTCGGCGAAGTGGGCGTGCGGACCGCGCAGCGCGGTGCCCACCGGGTCGTCCAGGGGGTGGCCCGGGTCCGGGTGCGTGCTCACGCGGTCACCTCGATCACGGTCCTGCCCGGGGCGTGGCCGTCCTCCACCTCGTCACCGGGGCCGGGTTTCGGCCTTTCCGGTCCGGTGAGGACCTCCACCTCCGGCCCGCCGTCGCGGGTGGACACGTACGCCTTCGGCATGAGCTGCTTCTCCCCAGTTCCGTACCGGCGCCTCGCTGACGGGCGCCACAGGTGCGGCAAGGACACGTGACGCGCGGGTATTCCCGCACCGTCGATTTCGACTCAATCACCGCCCGGTACCGGCCGGACGGCCCCTGCGGCGCGCCTTCCTGTGGCACGCTGATTGCGGCCGTCCCACCGGGCTCCCCCGTACCGGTGGGGCGGCCTTCCGTCGTCATGGGGCCGGTGCCCCGTCCGGTCAGCCGCGGTCCTGCTCGGGGGCCCGGCCCGCGTAGTAGGTGGCGATCATGTCCTCGTCGCCGTGTCCGGCGGCCTCCGCGCGCTCGAAGCGGGCGGCCGACGCGGCGGCCAGGTCCAGCCGGACACCGGCCTGTGCGGCCGCGTCGAGGATGAGGCGCGTGTCCTTGAGGGCGGTGGACAGGGCGAAGCTCGGGGTGAGGTCCCCGTCCAGGACGGCGGCGGACTTGGCGTGGAGGTAGCCCGAGTCGAGCGGTCCGCCCTCGACCAGGCCGAGGAACGCACGCGGGTCGACGCCCAGTCCTTCGGCGAGGTTCAGGCACTCCGCGACGCCGCCGACCATGTTGACCACCCAGGCGTTGACCACGAGCTTCAGCCGGGAGGCCGCTCCCGGTTCCTCCCCGGCCCACACCGTGCGCTGCCCGATCGCGTCCAGCACCGGCCCGACCGCCGCGCGGGCGGTCTCGGGGCCGGAGACGAGGACGGTCAGCGCACCCTGCTCGGCGGGCTGCCGGGTGCCGACGACCGGGGCGTCGAGGTGGGTCAGCCCGAGGTCGGCGGCGCGCTGGGCCAGCTCGACGGCGCCGTCCGGGCCGACCGTGGAGGTCTGGAGCAGGACCTGGCCCCGGTGCAGTCCCCCGGAGGCGGCGGTGAGCGCGGCGGCGACGGCGGTCGTGTCGGTGAGCGCGGTGAGCACGACGTGGGCGCCGCGCACGGCCTCCTCCGCCGTGTCGGTGACGGTGGCACCGTCGGCGGCGAGCGGGGCGGCCTTGGCCCGGGTGCGGTTCCAGGCCCGGACCTCCAGACCGGCACGGAGCAGGCTGCGGGCCATGGCCGCGCCCATGATCCCGGTGCCGAGTACGGCGACGACGGGTCGCTGCGGTGCGGCGGGGACTGCTGAGGTCATGGGATTCCCTTCGTCGGCCGCTCCCCGGGGGCGCGGCGGCTTCGGCTTCTCAGGGCTGCCGCAGCGCGCCTTCCAGCACGGCGGCGTGTACGGCTCGGGCGAGTCGCGCGCCCCAGCGGGAGCGCGGCCCGGCGAACGGTTCGGCGTCACCGGTCCCGGGTCCCGGTTCGGGGGCGGCCAGGCAGACGGCGTCCGTGGGGGTGCCGGAGCAGTCGAGCCCGGCGTCCAGGAGCGCCTGCACCTTGGCCTCCGTGGCGGTGGCCACGGCGTTGACCAGGGCGGCGTCGGACAGCGGCACCGGGAAGGTCACCACGATGTTGACGGTACCGGGGCGCGGCGGCCCGCCGGTGCCCTCCTCCGGCGCGGCGGCCCAGCCGCGTACGCCCAGACCGCAGGTGGCGGTGGCGTGCACGCCCTCGTCGTCGGCGGTGGTGTACGCGGTGACGTCGGCGGCGGTCATGAGGCCGGCGCCGGGGCCGGTGAGGCGTGCGGCGGCGGCGATCTCGGCGAGGTGGCGGTCCGGGTCCATGCGGGGGTAGCCACCGGGCACCTGCGCGTTGACGATCCACTCGCGCGGGCCGATGCCGCCGCCCAGGACCGCGCTGCTGCACACCCGCCAGCCGGGACCCAGCCGCCACAGGAGGTGGTGGAGCTCCGCGCCGTCCTCGCGCCGGGCGAGCAGCTCTGCGCGTTGCCGGGGCAGCCGGATGCGTACGGAACGGATGGGCACCCCCGGGTGGCGCGGCGGGACGTCGGTCGGCGTGGACCCGTTGATCATATGTGCCGGGGCCGGGGCGTCCGGGGGCCGCCCCGCTCCCCCGGCAGCCGTGCGCATCACCCGGCCGTTCACCCGGATGGCGTAACGGGCCCGGAAGCCGCGCACCCGCGTGACACGGGCGCTGCGCCGGTCCGGGGCGGATGCCGCCCGCCGCACCGGGTTGCCGGGCGGTTGCAGCGTCCATCCGGGTGAGGCGCGATGGAATCCGGACGCGCCTTCTCTGCTGGACCCACCCACAGGACGCGCCCGGGCGAGGAGGATTCGGATATGGGAGCCGCTGACGGTTTCACGGATTCCGGAGAGCTCGACGGCCTGACGGTGTACGACACCGAGGGCGAGAAGATCGGCAACGTGGGCCGCGTGTATGTCGACGACAACACCGGCCGCCCGGACTGGATCACGGTGAAGACCGGCCTGTTCGGCATGAAGGAGAGTTTCGTGCCTCTCGCCGGAGCCCGTCGAGTGGGCTCCGACCTGCACATCTCCCACGGCAAGGACCAGGTCAAGGAAGCCCCCCGGGTGGACGCGGACGCGCATCTGTCCGTGTCCGAGGAAGAGGAGCTGTACCGGCACTACGGCCTCACCAGGAACACCCGGGGCAACCTGGGCGACGGTTCCGGGACCGGTTCACCGACCACCACGGGCACCGGCACCATGGGCGCGGCCGGCACCGGCGCGGCGGCCGGAGCGGGTGCCGGGGCCGGGGCCATGGGTGCGGCAGGCACCTCCGGCCAGGACCGGACCCGGGCGGCCGGCACCGGCAGGCACCGGGACACCGACGCGGGCACCGCCGCGGGCCGTCCGCTGGCCGGCGCCGGCGCGGGCGCCCAGCGGTCCGGCGCCGACCTGGGCGGCAAGGAGGAGATGATCCGCTCCGAGGAGCAGCTGCACATCGGCACCGAGGAGTACGAGAGCGGCAGGGCCCGCCTCCACAAGTACGTCGTCACCGAGAACGTCACGCGCAGCGTGCCGGTCTCGCACGAGGAGGTACGGGTGGTCCGTGAGCCGCTGCAGCCGGGCGACAGGACGACCGCGCGAGCGGGCGATCTGACGGAGCAGGACGTGGAGGTCACCCTGCACGCGGAACGCGCCACGATGCGCAAGGAGACCGTCCCGGTCGAGCGCGTCCGGATGGAAACCGAGAGGGTGACGGAGCAGAAGGAGGTCTCCGCCGAACTGCGCAAGGAGCAGATCGACTACGCGGACGGCACCACCAAGGGCGGCAAGGAGCCGGGAGGCAAGGACACCGGCGGCGACCTCGGCCGGGGACGCCACCGCTGACCGCTCGCCGGCATGCCGGCCGTACCGCACGACAGGCGAAGGGCGGACCCGCCCGGCGGGTCCGCCCTCTCGTGTGCCCGGGCCCCTCAGGGCAGGAAGCGCACCGAGGGCCGCCCCTGCGGGCCGTCCGGTGTCACGACGGACCGCACCCGGTAGACGTCCTCGATCAGCTGCTCGGTGACGACCTGCGCGGGGGTCCCGCCCGCGACCGCCCGTCCGCCGCTGAGCACCACGATCCGGTCGCAGAACATGGCGGCCAGGTTGAGGTCGTGCAGGGCGACGACGGCGGTCAGCGGGAGCGAGGCGACCAGGGAGAGCAGTTCGAGCTGGTGCTGGATGTCCAGGTGGTTGGTCGGTTCGTCCAGCAGGAGTTCGCGCGGCCGCTGGGCGAGCGCGCGGGCGATCTGGACGCGCTGGCGCTCCCCTCCGGAGAGGGTGTGCCAGGACTGGTCGCGCCGGCCGGTGAGCCCGGTCCGCTCCAGCGCCTCGTCCACCGCCGCCGCGTCCGCCTCCGTCGGCGCGGACCAGGCACGCCGGTGCGGGATGCGGCCCAGGCGTACGACGTCCAGGACGCTCAGCTCCTCCTGGGTGACGGCGTGCTGGTCGACGACCGCGACCCGCCGGGCCACGGCGCGGCGGCCGACGTCCGTGAGCGGTTCGCCGTCCAGCGTGACGACGCCCGCGTGCGGGGCGAGGACTCCGGCGAGGATGCGCAGCAGGGTGGACTTGCCGGAGCCGTTGGGGCCGATCAGGCCCACCGTCGTGCCCGGTTCCGGGGCCAGCGTCACACCGTCCAGCAGGAGGCGGCCGCCGGCCTCGCGGCTGACTCCGCCGGCCCGCAGGCCCTCCGCCGCCGTCCCGGTCACGCGGGCCGCCTGGTGCGGTAGAGGACGGCGACGAAGGCGGGCACGCCGATGAGGGCGGTGACGACGCCCACCGGGACCTCCTGCGGGTCGAGGACGGTCCGGGCGAGCGTGTCGACCCAGACCAGGAAGACGGCCCCGGCGAGGGCGGTGACCGGCAGCAGCCTGCGGTGGCCGGAGCCGGTGAGGGCACGGGCGGCGTGCGGGAGGACCAGCCCGACGAAGCCGATGGCCCCGGCCGAGCTGACGAGCGCGGCGGTCAGCAGCGCGGTGGTGCAGAGCAGGACGGTGCGGACGCGTGCGACGTTCACCCCGAGGGCGGCGGCGGCGTCCTGCCCGAAGGCGAAGGCGTCGAGCGTACGGGAGTGGCCGAGGCAGACCAGCAGGCTGACGGCGAGGACGGCGGAGCAGATCCACACATCGGTCCAGCCGACCCCGCCGAGCGAGCCGAGCAGCCAGAACAGCACGCCCCGGGTCTGCTCGGCGTCGGCGGCGGTCATGACGACGAACGAGGTCAGGGCCGAGAACAGCTGCATCGCGGCGACCCCGGACAGGACGACCCGGTCGGTGGAGCCGCCCAGGGTGTGGCTGAGCAGCATCACCAGCGCGAACGAGCAGAGCGCCCCGATGAACGCCCCGGCCGGCAGGGACACGGCTCCGCCGCCGACGCCGAGCACGACGACCAGGACCGCGCCGGTGGACGCGCCGGAGGAGACGCCGAGGACGAACGGGTCGGCGAGCGGGTTGCGCAGCAGGGACTGCATGACGGTCCCGCAGACCGCGAGGCCCGCCCCGCAGACGGCGGCGAGCAGGGTGCGCGGCATGCGCAGGTTCCAGATGATGCCGTCGCGGATCGGGCTGAGCCGGGCCTCACCGATGCCGAGGTGGGCGGCGACGGCGGACCAGACGTCCACGACGGAGATCCGGGCCGGTCCGATGGTGACGGCGACCGCGACGGACAGGGCGAGCAGCAGGAGGCCGCCGGTCCACAGGAGGCCGCCACGCAGACGGCGCAGGCGGGGGCGCGGAGGGCCGGTGGGGGCCGGCGTCCTGTCGGGCGGGGCGGTGAGCCGTTCGGTGGCCGTCATCCCGCGAGCCCGAACGCGCGCAGCCCGGCGGCCACCCGCTCCACGCCCTCGACCGTGCGGATGGTCGGGTTCATGGCCTGGCCGCTGAGCAGGACGTAACGCTTGTGGCGTACGGCGTCCATCTTCTTCGTGACGGGGTTGGACTCCAGGAAGGCGATCTTCCCGGCGGCGCTCTCGGCGGTCTGCGACGTGCGGGTGAGGTCGCCGATGACCAGCACGTCCGGGTTGCGGTCGGCGACGGTCTCCCAGTTCACCTGGGGCCATTCGTCGTGCGTGTCGTCGAAGACGTTCTTCAGGCCGAGCTCCCGGGTGATGATGCCCGGCGCCCCGCAGCACCCCGCCAGGTAGGGGGACTCGGAGTTGGCGAACCAGTAGAGGACGGAGGTGCCGGAGCCGTCGATGTCGTCGGCGGCCTTCCGGATGCGGGTGCGGAGCCGCTCGGTCAGCTTCTCGCCGCGCTCCGGCACGCCGAACACCCGGGCCAGGTCGCGCACCTCGGCGTAGACGCTGTCCATGGTGAGGGCGCCGGTACGGACGCCGTCGCCGTCCTTCGTGTTGTCCTTGGCCGTGCAGTCGGCGGGTGCGACGTAGGTGGGGACGCCCAGCTTCTCGAACTGCTCGCGCGGGGCGACACCGCCCTTGGCGAGGGTGGACTCGAAGTCGGCGGCGACGAAGTCGGGCTCCTGGTCGAGGACCTTCTCGGACGAGGGCCGGTTGTCGGCGATCCGCTTCACGCCCGCGTTGGCCTTCTCCAGGCCCTTCATCACCGGGTCGGTCCAGGTGGCGGTGGCGGCCATCCGGTCCTGGAGGCCGAGCGAGAGCAGGATCTCCGTGGTGCCCTGGTCGACGGAGACCGCGCGCCGGGGCGGGGCGTCCACGGTGACGGTGCGCCCGCAGTTCCTGAGCGTGACCGGGTAGCCGTCCGTCCGGCCGACGGCGTCGGCCTTTCCGGACGGGGGCCCTCCGCAGGCCGTCAGCAGCAGGAGGGCGACGGTGAGCAGAGCGGCGGCACGTATGGGCGGCACGGGGCATACCTCGGCGTCTCTGGGCCCATGCGCGGGGCCCGCTGTACGGTCCGCCGCCCGGTCCCGGGCGGCGGTCGCCAGCAGGTCTTCGGACTCGGGTTCGCTCGGACGGGACGCCTTCCCGGGAGACGCCGGGTCTCCCAGTGGCCGTGGCCCCGCCCGTCCCCCTCACCGCTGCGCGTCAGTTCCGGATTCGCACCGGATTCCCTGACTCCCACGAGGAGTTCGACTGGCTCCGGCACGCTACCACGGGCTTACGCGCAGCTCGGCGCCGCGTCCGGTCAGGGGCGCTGGAGGGCCACCACCGCGTTGTGCCCGCCGAAGCCGAAGGAGTGGCTGACGGCCCGGTGGACGGGCCGCACCAGCGGCACCTTGGTGACGCAGTCGATGTCGAACCCGGGCGCGGGGGCGTCCAGGTTCGCGACCGGCGGGACGACCCCGCGCTGGAGGGTGAGGATCGTCAGCCCCGCCTCGATCGCCCCGGCCGCGCCCATGCAGTGCCCGAGCACGCCCTTCGGGGCGGTGACGGGTGGCCGGTGCGGGTACACCCGGCTGATCAGCGCGGCCTCGGCGGCGTCGTTGCGTACGGTCGCGGTGCCGTGCGCGTTGACGTGCTCCACCTCGTCCGCCCGCCAGCCGGCGTCGCGCAGCGCGGCCTCCGCGGCGGCCCGGGCGACCCGCCCGTCGGGGTGCGGGCTGGTGGGGTGGTGGGCGTCCGTGGTGGCGCCGGTGCCGGCGAGCAGGGCCCGGGGTTCGGCGCCCCTGGCCTCCGCGTCGGCGGCGCGTTCCAGCACCATGACGGCGGCGCCCTCGCCCATGACGAGTCCGGCGCGGTCGGCGGCGAAGGGCCGGCTGAGCCGGGACAGGTCGCCGTCCGCGCGGGCGGCGGCCCCGGACCGGGCGAAGCCGGTCATGGCGATCGGGAAGACGGTCGACTCGGTCGCCCCCGCGACGGCCACGTCGCACTGCCCGGTCACCAGCAGGTCGCGGGCGACGGACAGCGCGGTGACGCCGGACGAACAGGCGGTGCAGGGGGCCAGGCTGGGGCCGGTGGCCCGCATCTCGATCGCGATCTCGGCGGCGGGCATGTTGGGGATGGTCAGCAGGACCCCGGCCGGCGAGGTCGCCTCCGGCCCCTTCCGCTCCAGGACCAGCGCCTGGTCGGTGAGGTGCGCGGAGCCCCCGCTGCTGGTGCCGACGACGACCGCGACCCGGCTGCCGTCCCACCCGGCCGGATCGAGACCGGCGTCGGCGACGGCCTCCCGGGCGGCCAGGACCGCGAACTTGACGTACCGGCCCATCCGGAAGGCCGTGCGGCGACCGATCTCGGCGTCCAGGTCGATGCCGTCGACCACGCAGGCGAAGTCGATCGCGCACCCGGCGAGCGCGGGGACGGTGCGGGCCGGGCTCACCGCGGCGCACACCCCGTCCCAGGTGGACTCGGTGTCGTTGCCGACCGGGGTGATCATGCCGAGACCGGTGACGGCGATGGCCGGTGTCCTCATCGGGCGACGCCCGCCGCCGCGTCGAGGTGCTCCGTGAGCTCGGCGAGGGTGGTCCCCCGGGTCAGGATGCCGGTGTCCAGTTCGACCCCGGTGGTCTCCCGCAGGACGACGGCGAACTCGGCGGCCGCGAGGGAGTCCATGTCCAGGCTGTCCATCGTGGAGTCCGGAAGGATCTCGGCCACGGGCACCCTGAAGGTACTGCTGAGTACGTCGGTGATGCGGGGGTGGATCGTGCTCATGGTCTTCCTTTCCTCATGCCCATCCGGGTGGGGCGTCCGGCGCCGGTGCGCACGGCCCCGACGCCGGAACAACTGAGCAGCGTCGCTCCGGTTACGCCTTGCGGCGAACCGATTCGCCAGAGCCGGGCCGGGACGCCGCGGACCACCGTGCGAACAGGGCGACGGTCGACCAGTAGGCGAGGAGGACGGCTCCCGCCCCGAGCCCCTGTACGGCCCGCGCCGCACGGCGCGCCCGCGTGCCCCTCATCGCCCCGCCCCGGCGTGCCAGTGGGCCTCCGGATCGTCGTACGCGTCGGTGTAGCCGGCGCCCGTGATCGGCCAGTCGGCGAGCATCTCGTCGGGGAAGGCGAAGGCGTCGGCGAGTTCCGGGAGGTGCGGGGCCACCGCGCCGATGAGCCGTTCGGTGTGGTCCGTCAGCGCCTCCGCCTGACCGGTGCTCAGGTATCCGGCCGCGAGGAGGTCGCCGCTGTCGCGCGCCACCCGGCCCAGGGCGAACAGCCGGGCCAGTTCACCGAGCCGGTCCCGGTCCGCGCCGGGGGGCAGTGCCTCGACCGCCTCCGCGTACGCCTCGGCCGCCTGCCGGCAGGCGTGCGCCTCGACCCCGCGCAGCGCGGGGCCCGCCGCGGCGTTCCACCGGCCCAGCGGGTCGCCGTGCGCCGCCAGGGCCGCCCGGGCCCCGGCGCGCGCGAACCACAGCTCTTCGGCGCGCCCCAGGAGCCGGACGAGGAACCGGAGGTCGGTCAGGTCGCCGTGGGACGGTGCGGCCGGCTCGTACGGCGTGCGGTCGGCGAGCAGGGCGGCGGCGGCCCTGGCGTGCACGGCGAGGTTGTCGCCCTCGGCGGTGATGGCTCCCTCGACGCCGGTGACGAGCGCGGCCATCCCGTTGTTCTCCAGGAGGCCCTGGGCGCCGCAGCGTTCCCGGGACTCCACGATCACGGCCCTGGCCTGCCAGGTGATCCAGCCCTTGGCGATGTCCACCAGCCGCTCGGCCGCCTCCCGCCCGGCCTCGGGCCCCGCCTCGGCCGCCTCCCAGCGGTCCAGGACGCGGCGGTGCAGCAGGCTCATGGCGAAGACCGTGGCCATGGCCTCGGCGAGCGGCCCGTGGTGGGTGCGGTACGCGAGCACCGGCAGCCGCGCGCCGCGCCCGGCGGAGACGTGGCGGTGGCCGCCGTACCGCACCGCGACGGCCAGTGTGGCGCGCGCCGAGCCGACGGCGCTGGCGCTCATGGAGATCCTGCCGGTGACGACGCGGGCGATGGAGGCGAGGAAGCGGCGCCGGCGGCCCTCGATGGCGCTGCGGAACACCCCGTCGCCGTCGATCCGCCCCTGCGGGCCCGTCAGCAGGGCCTCGCGCCCGACGAAGACGTGGTCGAACGAGGTCAGGCTGTGGTCGACGGGGCTGCCCATGCGTGCCGGGAGCCTGCGCACCCGTACACCGGGCAGCGGTCCGTCGGCGTCGGTGAGCGGGACCAGCAGCAGGAACACCCCCCGGTCGGCCCCGCCGGCCAGCAGCCGCGCGGCGACGAGCCCCGACTTCGGGCCGCCGGGCCGCCCGGTGTTGGGCATGAACTTCTGCGCCCCGCAGTGCGGGGTGTGCAGCACGAACCCGTCGCGTACGGGGTCGTAGGCGGCGGTCGTCTCGACGGCCGCGGCGTCGTTGCCGTGCGCCACCTCCGTGCACAGGAAGGTGCCGGTGCGCCGCAGCGTCAGGAAGTCCGACAGGTCGCGGGGGCTCTCGGCGATGTGGTCCAGGAGGCTGCCGAGGAAGAGGTTGTAGTGGATGCCCGCGATGGTGGCGAGCGCCGGGTCGGCCGGGGCCAGCCACTCGTGCAGGGCGGCCAGCGCCCGGAAGTCGGAGGCCGGGCGGGCGGCGCTGTCCAGGGCGTCGTTGAGGGTGCGCAGGCGGGCGTACGCGCGGTCGAGCCGTTCGTCCGGGGTGCCGCCGGCCCCCGGCCCGGGGGGCAGCCGGAACGGTTCGGTGGCGACGAGCCGCCGCCAGAAGCCGTGCTCGCGGCGGGCGTCGGCGCCGAGGAGTACGGAGGTGAGCGGGCGTACGAGGGGATCGACGCCGGTGAGCGTGGTGGTCATACAAGGCTGAACGACCGGCGTACGGTCAGGACACCGGGCTCGTGCAGATGTTCACCGTCCGGAGGGGCGAACCCGTTCGAAGCAGAGGGCGACGTTGTGGCCGCCGAAGCCGAAGGAGTGGCTGACGGCCCGCTCGACGCGCACCCGGCGCGGCGCCTTGGTGACGCAGTCGATGTCCCAGTCGGCCGGCGGGGCGTCCAGGTTGGCGACCGGCGGGACGACCCCGTGTTCGAGGGTGAGCACGGTGGCGGCGGCCTCGATCGCGCCGGCGGCGGCGAGCGTGTGCCCGAGGACGCCCTTCGGGGCGGTGACCGGGGGCCGGTGCGGGAAGAGGCGGGCGATCAGCTCGGCCTCCATCGCGTCGTTCAACGGCGTGGACGTGCCGTGGGCGTTGACGTGCCCGACCTCGTGGGCGGCCCAGCCCGCCGCGTCCAGGGCGGCCTCGACCGCGCGCCGGGCCCCGTGGCCGCCGGGGTCGGGCGCGGTGGGGTGGTGGGCGTCCGTGGCGGCTCCGGTGCCGGCGAGCACGGCCCGTACGCGGGCGCCCCGGGCCGCCGCGTGCGCGCCCCGCTCCAGGACGAGCACGCCGGCGCCCTCGCCCAGGACGAAGCCGTCGCGGTCGGGCGCGAAGGGGCGGGACGCGGCGGCCGGGTCGCCGGTGCGCGTGGACAGCGCGCCCAGCTGGGCGAAGGCCGCGGCCACGAGGGGCGTCAGGACGGATTCCGCGCCGCCCGCGACGACGACGTCGCACCGGCCGGTGGCCAGGAGGTCGTGCGCGGTGGCGAGCGCGGTGGCGCCCGAGGCGCAGGCGGTGGCCGGGGCCAGGCTGGGGCCGTGGGCGCCCAGGTCGATGGCGATCTCGCCGGCCGCCGCGTTGGGCATCATCATCGGCGCCAGGAGCGGCGAGACGGCCCGCGCGCCGCCGCCGTCGAACCGGCGGACGTTGTCCACGAGGGCGGAGACCCCGCCGACTCCGACGCCGAGCACGACGCCCACCCGGGCGCCGTCCCAGCGGTCCGGGCGCAGCCCGGCGTCGGCGACGGCCCCGCGCGCGGCGAGCAGCGCCATCTTCGCGAACCGCGCCATCCGCCAGGCGGCGCGGCCCCCGATGGCCTCGTCCAGGTCGGTCCGGTCGGCCCGGCAGGCGAAGTCGGCGGGCAGCCCGGCCAGTTCCCCGCAGCGCCGGGCCGGGGACCGCCCCGCGCACAGTCCGGCCCAGAAGGCCCCCTCGTCGTCGCCCACGGGGGTGACCACCCCCAGTCCCGTCACCACGGTCACCGTCCTCGCGTCCCGCGCCATGCCGCGGCCCTCCCCTGCGTCGTCCGTCCCTCTGAAGGGAAACGCGCCGGTGGCCGTCGAGGGTGCGGGCGGGAACGGAAGTCTGCGGCGCGGCGCCCTCAGCACGGCCCCAGCACCGCGCGCAGCTCCGGCTCGTCCGGCGGGTTCGCCCCGGCCCGGGCGACCGTCACGGCCGCCGAGGCCGCCGCGTGGCGCAGTACGTCGCTCACCGTGCCCCGCTCCGGCGAGCGCAGCCGCTCCCGGCCGGACGCGCCGAGCAGGCCGTGGGCGGCGAGCGCGTGCAGGGTGCCGGACATGAAGGCGTCCCCGGCGCCCACCGTGTCGGCCACGTCGGCGGGGAAGGCGCCGATGTCCACCTGGCCGCCCGGCAGGATCGCCGTGGCGCCGTCGCCGCCCCGGGTGACGAGGACGAGGGCCGGGCCGGACGTCAGCCAGCGCCGGGCGGCCTCGGCCGGGTCCTGTCCGGGGTACAGCCAGTCCAGGTCCTCGTCGCTGGCCTTGACGACGTCGCTGAGCCCCACGCACCGCTCGACCCTGCGTACGGCGGCCTCGTGGTCACCCATCAGCGCGGGCCGCACATTGGGGTCGTAGCTGACGGTGGCGGCCGTCCGCAGCGACTCGACGGCGGCCAGCACCGTGGCCGCCCCGGGTTCGGTCACCGCCGCGATCGAGCCGGTGTGGACGTGCCGGGGCTGCCGGTCGAGGGCGACCCGGCCGAGCGTCCAGGCGATGTCGAACGCGTACGCGGCGCGGCCCTCGCCGTCCAGGGTGACGACGGCCGACGGGGTGGCGCCGGGGGCGCCGTCCGTCAGCACCGCCACCCCCGCCCCGGTGAGGTGGGCGCGGATCAGCCGCCCGTTGTCGTCCGGGCCCAGCTGGGTGAGCAGCGTCGCGTCGTGGCCGAGCCTGGCCAGGCCGTACGCCAGGTTGGCCGGGCTGCCCCCGGGGTGGACCCGGTCGGGGGCTCCCGGGACGCGGACGATGTCGGCGACGCATTCACCGATGACCAGGAAGTCGGGGCGGTCGGGCATGGGCGCGGGTTCTCCCGGGGTGCGGCGGAGGGGTGACGGGACGTCCGGCCCACCGTACGGCCCCGGGTCCGGGCCTGCCCGAGCGGTGGTCCTGGCGCCTGCTACGCGTCCAGCGCGTCGGCCAGCAGCTCCAGGAACCGGGCGTGGGCGTGGGCGCTGCACACCGGTTCCGGGTTCCACGGGACCACGCGGGCCGTCGCGGCGACGGCCGCCCACTCGGCGTTGTCGCGCAGTTCGGCGAGCGGGGTCGCGTTGGCCCGGATGTCGGCGAGGACGATGCCGGGGCGCAGGGCGGCGGCCTCGGCCCAGCCGGTCGTGGACCAGTTGGCCCCGGGGCCCTCGGGGGGTTCGATCAGGTCGACGCCGAGGTCGGCGAGGACCCGGAGTTCGGGCCACATGCGGGGACGGGCCAGATGGGCCCGGTCCCGGCCCGGCGGGGAGAGCGCGAGGACCCTCGCCCGGTCCGGGCCGGCGGTGAGCGCGCGCAGCCGGTCCCGCGCGGCGTCGAGTTCCCGGGTGGCCGAGGCCGGCTCCTCGGCGCCGAGCGAACGGGCCAGCTCGGCGAACCGGTCGCCGATCTCGGCCAGGGTGCGCGCCTGGCCGACGTCGATGACGACGACCGGGACGTGGCCCTCCAGGTGTTTCGCGGTCTCGGGGTCGAGGCCGTAGACCTGGCCGCCGCCGTAGCTGACGGCGACGACGAGGTCCGGTGCGCAGCTCAGTAAGGCGTCCGCGTCCAGGGCGGCCCCGGCACCGGCGTACGCGATGGCGTCCAGGGGGAGCGATCCGGTCTTCGCGGGGTCGGGGGCGGCCGGGTCGTCGTGGCCGGAGCCGAAGAGCCCGGCCGGTCGTATCCCGTGGTCCCACAGGGTCGCACCGGCCTGTATGTAGGCGAGCACCCGTTGCGGGCGTTCGCCGGTTTCCGACAACTGCCCCCGGTCGTCGGTGAATTGCCACACGGTCCGCTCGTTCACGTCACACGCCTCCCAGCCGGAATCCGCCGCCCGGCGACGGCGGTCGACCAGTACCTGCCCAGCAAGGGCGGGCCGCACCCTTTGGAGGGGCGGCTCCTACAGATCCGCCCGCGTGGAGCGTACGAGGTAGGTGACGGGGCCGGGATCGGGGACGTGGATCTCGGTGAAGCCCAACCGGTCGTAGAAGGCCCTGGCCGGCGTGTTGGCGGTGAGCATGGACAGATGGACGCCCTCGACGCCCTTGGCGTGCAGGGCCGCGAGGAAGGCGTTCATCAGCTCCTTCCCGTACCCCCTGCGCTGCCAGTCGGGCAGCAGGTCGATGTGCAGGTGGGCGGGGTGGCCCGCGAGTTCGGGCAGGATCATGCGCTCCGGGTGGTGCAGGAGGGCGGTCATCTCGTCGGCGGGGCTGCGCGGCGGGCCCTCGGGTGGCGGGAAGCGGTCCGCGACGCGGGGCAGCCAGCTCTCGCGGTACTCCTTCACGAAGCGAGGGGTGTCGGCGGTGCCGAGGATGTAGCCGACAGCGCGGCCGGTGCCGTCGTCGACGACGAAGGCGAGGTCCGGTTCCAGCTCGGCGTAGGGCGTGGCGAAGATGGACGGCACCAGCTCGTGGTCCGGGTAGAGGTGCCGGGCGTCGCCGCCGCCCGCGGCGGTGCGTATGCAGATGTCCGAGAGGGCGGCGCTGTCTTCGGGGCGGTAGGGCCGGAGGCCGGGAAGCGAGGTCACCGGCTCATCCTGCCGACCGGGAGAGCGCTCCCACAAGGGGGTTCAGGGGTTGACGGCCGTGAGGAGGACGACCGCGTCCTCCAGGGCGAGCAGCCCGTGCCGCTCCTGCGGGATCGGGTGCAGCCGTCCGGGTGTCAGTTCGACGTCACCGGAGGCAGCGGTGAGCCGCACGGAACCGCGCAGGACCTGGAGCGAGGCGGCGGGCGGGGCGTTGTGCTCGTCCAGCGCGGAGCCCGAGGTGAGCGCGATGACGGTCTGCCGCAGCGGGTCCTGGTGGAGCAGGAGGTGGGCGCTGCGGCCGTGCGGTGCGTCGCGGGCGGCGGCCAGGTGCTCGGCGGCGAGGGCATTCAGATCGTTCGGAGCGTCCATACGCCCACTGTGCCGCAGCCCGGGCCCGGCCGCGAACCTGCCGCCCGGGCCTGGGCGCGCTCCCACGCGTCCCGGTCCGTGCGGCGGGTCCGGCCGGCCGGGGCGTCGTCAGGCGCGCAGCCACACCGCCGTGTCCTGCGGGAGCCGGCCAGCCCCGTCCAGGGGGCCGCTGGTGAGCAGCACCGCGCTGTGTGCGGGCAGCTCGGCGGCCTCGGCGGCCAGGTTGACGACGCAGAGCAGTCCCTCGGTCCTGGCGAAGGCGAGCACCCCGGGCGCGGCGTCGAGCCAGGTCAGCCGTCGGATGCCGGGCTCTCCCCCGGTCCCGAAGCCCGGTTCGGCGCGCCGCAGCCGCAGGGCCTCGCGGTAGAGGTTGAGCATGGAGTCCGGGTCGCCGTTCTGGATGTCGGCGGCGTAGCCGGACCAGCCCTCCGGCTGCGGGAGCCAGGGCTCGGTGGTGGCGCCGAATCCGGCGTACGGTTCGCCCGCCGCCCAGGGCATGGGGACCCGGCAGCCGTCCCGGCCCGGGTCGGTGCCGTTCTTGCGGAAGTGCATCGGGTCCTGGATGCGGTCGAGCGGGATGTCGGCCTCGGGCAGCCCCAGTTCCTCGCCCTGGTAGAGGTAGGCGGCGCCGGGCAGGGCCAGCGAGAGGAGTGCGGCGGCCCGGGCTCTGCGGGTGCCGAGGGCGAGGTCGGTGGGGGTGCCGAAGGTCTTGGCGGCGAAGTCGAACCCGGTCTCCTCGCGGCCGTAGCGGGTGACGGTCCGGGTGATGTCGTGGTTGCAGAGCACCCAGGTGGCGGGGGCGCCGACGGGGGCGTGCTCGGCGAGCGTGTCGTCGATGGCGGCCCGCAGTTTCGCCGCCTCCCACGGGCAGGCCAGGAAGTTGAAGTTGAAGGCGGTGTGCAGCTCGTCGGGGCGCAGGTAGCGGGCGAAGCGCTCGGTGTCCGGGAGCCAGACCTCACCGACGAAGACGCCGCCGTACTCGTCGGCGATGGCGCGCCAGGAGCGGTAGATGTCGTGGAGTTCGTCGCGGTCGACGAAGGGGTGCGGGTCGCTGCCGAGGACGAAGTCGGGGAGCGCGGGGTCCTTGGCGAGCAGGGCGGCGGAGTCGATGCGTACGCCGGCGACGCCGCGTTCGAACCAGAAGCGCAGCACGTCCTCGTGCTCGCGGCGGACGGCGGGGTGGGCCCAGTTGAGGTCGGGCTGCTGGGTGGCGAAGAGGTGGAGGTACCACTCGCCGTCGTCCAGCCTGGTCCAGGGGGTGCCGCCGAATTCGGAGACCCAGTCGTTGGGCGGGATCTCGCCGTTCGCGCCGCGGCCCTTGCGGAAGTGGAAGAGGTCGCGCTCGGGGCTGCCGGAGCCGGCTTCGAGGGCGGCACGGAACCAGGCGTGCTGGTCGGAGACGTGGTTGGGCACGATGTCCACGATGGTGCGGATGCCCAGCTCGCGGGCCTCGGCGATCAGTTTCTCGGCCTCGGCGAGGGTGCCGAACGCGGGGTCGATCGTCCGGTAGTCGGCCACGTCGTAGCCGCCGTCGGCCAGCGGCGAGAGGTACCAGGGGGTGAACCAGAGGGCGTCCACGCCCAGTTCGACGAGGTAGGGCAGCCTGGCCCGTACCCCTGCCAGGTCGCCGGTGCCGTCGCCGTCGCCATCGGCGAAGCTGCGTACGTAGATCTGGTAGATGGCGGCGTCGCGCCACCACTGTGCGGTGGCCTCGGACGGACGGTTGGCTGCCACTGACGTTCCTTTCGGGCAGGTGGGGCTCCGCCGCCGGCCCGGCAAGCGGGGCAGGATGGGAGGGCCGGCGGCGGAGCGCTGAGGGGAAGGCGGTTCGGGGGCGGGGCTCAGCCCTTGAGGCCGCCCGCGGTGAGACCGCTCATGATGTTGCGCTGGAAGAGCAGGAAGATCAGCAGCGTCGGGATCGACGCGATGGTGAGCGCGGCGATCAGGACGTTCTCGGGGACGCCGCTGGCGAGTGAGTAGATGCCCACGTTGAGGGTCTGCTTGTTCGGGTCGGGCAGCGTGAGCATCGGCCAGAGGAAGTCCTTCCACACGCCGACGACGGCGAAGATGGAGACGACCCCGAGGATCGGACGGGAGATGGGCAGGACGATCGAGCGCAGGGTGCGCAGCGGTGAGGCGCCGTCCATGGCCGCGGCGTCGAGGAGCTCGCCCGGGATGGAGTCGAAGAACCGCTTCAGCAGGAAGATGTTGAAGGCGTTGGTGACCGACGGCAGCCAGATCGCCCAGGGCGAGTTGACCAGGTTGCGCTGGATGACCGGCACGTCCAGGACCGTGAGGTACTGCGGGACGACGAGCACGGTGGCCGGGATCATCAGCGTGGCCAGCATCATCCCCAGGATGACCTTGCCGAAGACCGGCCGCAGCTTGGACAGCGAGTAGGCGGCGGCCACGTCGAAGATCAGCTGGAAGGCGAGCGCGCCGAACGCGTAGTACAGGGTGTTGAACAGCAGCTTGGACAGGTCCATGACCGTCCAGGCCTGGCTGTAGTTCTCGGTGTGGATGGAGCTGGGGAAGGCCGTGGGCGGGCTCTGCACCACTTCCTGGGTGGTCTTCAGACCGCCGGTGACCATCCAGTACAGCGGGCCGAGGAAGACCGCCGTGAACAGGACCATCACCAGGCCGAAGACGATCCAGTAGACGGCCTTGCCGCGCGGCCGGCCGAGCTGGGCCGGTGAGATCAGGGTGCGCTGGCGGGCCCGTTCGGCGCCGCCCTCGGACGTGCGCCGTGCGGACTTGCGCGACGTGCTCCCGCGCCGGGAGACAAGCGTGTTCGATGCCATGGTCGTGCTCCCGTCCTAGTCTTCGCTGCTGCGGCTCAGTCGTACGTACACCGCGGAGAATCCCGCGAGCACGACGAGCAGGACGAGGCCGAGTGCCGCCGCGCTGCCGTAGTTGTTGAAGTTGAAGGCGTACTGGTAGATGAGGTAGACGACGGTGGTGGTGGAGCCCTCGGGTCCGGCGCCGTTGGTGAGCAGGAAGGGCTCGGTGAAGACCTGCATCGTCGCGATGATCTGCATGAGCAGGAGCAGCGAGAGGATGAGGCGGGTCTGCGGGATGGTGACGTGCCAGATCTTGCGCAGCAGCCCGGCGCCGTCGAGCTCGGCCGCCTCGTACAGCTCGCCGGGGATGCCCTGGAGCGCGGCGAGGTAGATGAGGGTGGCGCCGCCCATGTTCATCCAGGTCGCCGCGATGACGACGGAGAGCATCGAGGTGCTGGTGTCCTGGAGCCATTGCTGTTCGGGCAGGTGGAAGATGGCCAGGATGCGGTTGAAGAGCCCGTAGCCGGGGTCGTAGAAGTACTTGAAGAGCAGTACGGAGGCGACCGGCGGCAGCATCACGGGGAGGTAGACGAGCAGCCGCAGATATCCCTGGCCGTGCCGGAGCTCGTTGAGCACGACAGCGACGGCGAACGGGACGACGAAGCCGAGGAGCAGGGCGAGGACGGTGAACAGCAGGGTGTTGCGCCATGCCTGCCAGAAGGCCGGGTCGTTGAAGACGTACGTGAGGTTGGACCAGCCGGCCCAGGTGGTGGTGCCGTCCTCGTTCTTCTGGAAGGCCAGGATGAATTCCCGGACCATCGGATACCAGGAGAAGAGCGAGAAGCAGAGCACCGCTCCGATCAGGAAGCCGTGCGCTGAGATGTTGCGGCGCAGGGCGCGCAGGAACTCCTCGCGGGCGGAGTCCCGGCCTGCGGGGCCTGGGTGTCCTGGGCGAGGCCGGGTCGCCTTGCGGGGGGACAGGGTTGGGGCCGACATGGTGTCTCCTCGGTGCCGGTGTACGACGAGCGCGTAGCGGACGGGGTCCGGATGCGGGGCCGGGTCCGCGTGACCCGGCCCCGCGCGTCCGTTACTGGTTCGCCAGAACCTGGTTGACCTGCTGCTCGGCGGTGGAGAGCAGCTTGTCGATGTCGGCGTCCTCGTTGGTCAGCACACCGGACATGGCGTTGTCGAGGATCTTGTAGATCTCCTGTGCCTTCGGCGGCTCGGCCTTGCCGGGGACGGGGTTGTCCATGAACGCCTTGAAGTTCTCGACGGGCATCGTCGCGTTCTGCGCGCGTGCGGCGTCGTCCTTGGTCTTGCTCTCACCGAGGAAGAAGTTGGGCTGCGGCAGGCCGACGGGGAGCTTGTCGGCCTTGGTGCGGGCCCAGTCGAACTGGCCCTTGCCGGGGGTGAGGTTCTTGAAGTTGAGCCAGGCGATGGCGGCCTTGATCTGGTCGGGCGAGCTGCCCTTCTTGATCAGGTAGTTGTTGCCGCCGAAGAGGGTGCCCTTGCCGCCGGGGATCGGACCGAGACCGAAGGTCTCGTACTGGGCGCCGAGCTGCTGCACCATGTACGCGATGTCGTCGGGGGCGGCGAGGAACATGCCCAGCTTGTCGCTGGCGATCTGCTTCTGGAGGTCGCCCCACTTGAGCAGCTGGGTCTTGCCCATGCTGTCGTCCTCCCAGCGCATGTCGTGCAGCTGCTGGAGGACCTGCTTGCCCGTCTCGTTGTTGAAGGCGGCCTTCTTGCCGGAGGCGTCGACGATCTCCCCGCCGAGGCCGAACTGCGTGGCGGCGAAGTGCCAGCCGCCGTTGTTGCCGGCGCTGTACTCGCCGTAGCCGGAGATGCCCTTGCCGAGGCCGGCGATCTTCTTGGCGGCGGCGCGCACCTCGTCCCAGGTGGCGGGCGGGGTGTTCGGGTCGAGACCGGCCTGCTTGAACAGCTTCCGGTTGATCATCAGGCCCATGGTGTAGTTGCTGGTCGGCAGGCCGTAGAGCTTGCCGTCCTTGCGGGCCACGTCGACGACCTGCGGCTGGATGTCCTTCAGCGCGGGCACGGTCTTGTCGTTGACGTACGCGGAGATGTCCTCGGCGCCGTCGTTGTCCAGGACCTGCTGGAGGTCGCTGAAGTAGGCGTAGAAGACGTCGGGCTGCGACTTGCCCTTCAGCATGGCGGTGAAGCGGGGCGGCTCGTTGCACTGGCCCGGGGTGGACTTCCCGTTGATCGTGACGTTCGGGTACTTCTGGTTGAACGTCTTGATGTCCTCCTTCCACTCCCGCAGCTCCGCGGCCTTGGCGGCCGGCGGCATGCAGTCGATGGAGATCGTCACCTTGGTCTTCGGGTCCAGCGGAGCCGAGGGGTCGGACGAACCCTTGGACGAACTGCTCGAGTCGTCGTCCTTGCTGCTGCTCGTGCCGCAGGACGCGAGCGAGGTCAGGGCAAGTGCGGTGACAAGGGCAGCCGCGGAGGCACGGCTGATACGGCGTGTGCGGCGCAACCCAGCACTTCTCATCGATGGTCCCCTTCGGGCATGAGCGTGGATGGCCCTCGGCCGACTGACTGCCGGGGCGAGGCACACTCAACCAGCGTCGACATGTGAACGCAATATCTCGCGCAGTTTTCGTAAAAGTTTGACAGCGATAAGTACACCGCATGCGGGAAACGGCGCGCACGCAGCACGGGGCGCCGCCCGGCGGACCGGACGGCGCCCCTGGGAGCGGTGGCTGTTACGGGTTGATGTTGATCTTCATGGTGGACGTCGTGTTCTTCACGTCCTGGGCGTTGTCGCTGAACCTGAGCCCGTTGAAGGTGACCTCACCGACGGCGGGTCCCTGGCCGGCCTCGGGCATCTCGTTGGCCCACAGCCCGAAGCCGGACTTGGCGTCGAAGGCGTCCCCGCTCTTGTGGGCGCCGGAGATGGAGATGTCGGTCAGGATGGTGTCCTTGATCGGGAACTGCGGCTGGCCTCCCACGTAGTTGGTCTGGAACATGATGCCGCTGTACGTCGGGTCGACGATGTCGACGTGGTTGATCCGGATGCCCTGGAAGACCTTGGAGGCGGAGAACAGCCAGATGCCGGGGAAGGTCTGCGAGCCCCAGAAATGACCGCCGGAGCGGACCACGGAGACGTTCTCGATCGTCGTCGGGCCGGTCCCGAAGCCGTTCATCGGGTAGCCGAAGTCGAGCGAGCTGACGGTGATCCCCGAGTACACCAGGGTGTCCGCGATGCGGATGTTGCGGAAGGTGTTGTCGTAGCCGCCGTAGACGGCCACACCTGCCGCGCGCCAGGTCAGGAGCGAGGTCAGGTTCTCGTAGACGTTGTTCTTCATGTCCGCGCCGCCGGCGTCGATCGCCGAGAACAGCGCGAAGCTGTCGTCACCGGTGGCCCGCGACTCGTTGTTGACGACGTGGTTGTCGGTCGAGCCGTTGGTCATGTTGACGCCGTCGGCGAACGTGTTGCGGATGCGGGAGTTCTTGATGGTGATGCGGTCGGTGTTGGCGCCCCAGTAGAGGCACACCGTGTGCTCGTCCCAGATGTTGTCGATGACCATGTCCGACACGTTGGAGAAGTCGAACACCTTGCCCGGTCCGTCGATGCGCGAGGTGTAGTTCCCGAAGTACGCGAAGTTCGCGAACGTCGAGCCCTTGGCGCTCGCCTCGGCCCGGAAGCCGATGTCGGTGTTCTCCTGCGTGGAGGGCGCGTGGAACCTGGTGTACCAGGGCCCCGCACCGATGACCTTGACGGCCTTGCCGTAGACCTGGAACTTGCTCGCGGTCTGGTAGTCGCCCGCGGGCAGGTAGACGCCCACCAGCTTGCCCGTGGTGTCCATCCGCACCTTGTCCAGGGCGTTCTGGACGTCCTGGTGGGTGAAGCCGGCCGGTACGGCGTAGGCGGCCGGGTCCGGGTTGGCGATCTGGGCGGCCTGCTCCAGCCCGATGAAGTCGATCGCGTAGGTGCTGGTGTTGGCCGCGTCCTTCTGGAGCCGGATCTTGCTGCCCGCCGGGACCGTCCTGCCCAGCATCACGTTGGCCTCGTCGTAGATGTGCCGCGGCGAACCGGAGCCCGGGGAGTTGCCGGGGCCGGTCTCGGCGCCGTACAGCCAGGCGTACTTCGAGGTGAGGTCGATCGCCTTCAGGAAGGTGCCGTCCACGTAGATGTTGAGCTTGGAGTCGATGCCGCCGCCGCCCGCCGAGTCCGGGATGGAGTAGCGGGTCACCAGGGTGTTGGTGCTGGCCCGGGTGGTGAACTCGACGTAGTTGCCGGTGCTGTTCAGCGTGACCGCCTTGCGGCCCGACGCCTCGCCCGCGACGTCGCCGACGGTCCTGTTCGGCCCGGCGACCTTCGCGCCGCCGCCCGTGACGCCGTCCTCCGCCTCGTAGGTGTCGTACGGCATGTTGGCGCCGCGCCCGACGAAGAAGGAGCTGCTGACGGTGTTGTTCTCACGCTTGACCGGCAGCTCCTCGGCGTCGTCCGCGACCACCGTCCGCACGGTGTACGAGCCGTTGGCCGCCGTCCAGGAGCCCAGGTTCACCGGGGCGCTGGTGGCACCCGCGGCGATCGAGCCGTTGTAGCTGCCGGTGAGGGTCTTCACCGTGGCGCCCTTGGCGTCGAGCAGGGTCACCGTGACGGCGTGGCCGCCCGACGCGGAGGCCACCGTGCCCTGGTTCCTGATGGCGACGGAGAAGGTGACGTCGTCCCCCTGGGCCGGGGCGGACGGCGAGGTGGTGACCGCGGTGGGCACCAGGTCGGAGCTGGCGACCGGCTTGACGACCAGGGCGGAGGCGCTGGTGTAGGTGTTGTCGGTCTCGTTCTGCTCGATGATCTGGTTGTCCGGGTCGGCGACCGCGCTCAGCGTGTACGTGCCCGCGTCCCGCGCCCCGATGTCGGCGCTGACCTCTGCGGAGGCCCCGGCGGCGAGCGCGCCCACGTTCGCGGTCGCGACCTTGGAGCCGCCGAGCCGGAATTCGAGCTTGCCGGCCGGAGCGGCGACCGCGCCGGTGTTGCGCACCGTCGCGGTGAGCGTCACCGGGTCCGACTCGACGGGCGCGGCCGGGCTCGCGGTGACCCCGCCGACCTGGAGGTTCGGGTTGGGGGCCGGAGCGCCCAGCACCTGGAACTCCGCGACCTGCCCGGCGGGTGCGCCGGTGTTGGAGGTGAACTTCAGCTGGACGTCGGCGACCCGGGCGTCGACCGGGATCGTCACCGTGTTGCCGCTGCCCGGGCTGAACGCGTAGTCCTTGGCGGCGACCAGGCTGGTGAAGGACGAGGCGCTCTGCTCGCGGCCGAGGACCTGGATGTTCTGGGTCCTCGCGCCCCAGGCGCTGTCCGGGTTGAGCTTCACGACGACGCTCCGCGTGTCGGCGTTGGCGCCCAGCTTCACCGTGAGGGTGTTGGGGTAGCTGCCGCCGGCGCCCTCCCAGTAGGTGGAGAGCTTGTTGTCGTTCGCGTTCTCCGCGACGAAGGTGTACACCACGGAGGAGGCGGTGATGGGCTTGCCGACGGCGAGGTCGGAGGCGGTGCCGGTGGAGCCGTTGCGGGTGACGGTGTTGCTGTCGCCCGAGACGTTGCCCGCCGCGTCCTTGGCCCGTACGACGTACGACACGGTGGTGCCGGCGGGCTGGGTGTCGGTGTACGTGGTGACATCGCCGGCCACGGTCTTGCGCAGCACGTTGTTGGCGTAGATGTCGTACCCGGTGACGCCCTTGTTGTCGCTGGACGCCGTCCAGGCCAGCTTGATCTGTCCGGAGGCGGGCTCGGTGAAGCTCAGGTTCGCCGGTGCGGTGGGCGCCTGGGTGTCACCGGTGTCCCCCTTGCGGGTGACGGTGTTGCTGTTGCCGGAGACGTTGCCCGCGGCGTCCTTGGCCCGTACGTAGTACGAGACGGTGGAGCCGGCCGGCCGGGTGTCGGTGTACGCGGTGACGTCACCGGCGACGCTGGTCAGCAGGGTGTCGTCGGCGTAGACGTCGTACCCGGTGACGCCGGTGTCGTCGGTCGAGGGCTTCCAGGTCAGCCGGATCTGCCCGGTGGCCGGTTCGGTGTACGCCAGCTGCGTCGGGGCGGTCGGCGCCTGGGTGTCGCCGGTCTCGGGGCCGTAGATCTCCAGCTCGGAGACCTGGGCGCCGGGCTGGACGGTGTTGGCGGTGACCAGGACGCGGACGTACCGGGTGGTGGTGGCGTCGAAGGTGATCGTCGCGGTCTCGGAGGCGGGGCTGAAGGTGTACGCCTCGGCCTGGGTCAGGTCCGTGAAGTCGGAGCCGTTGGCGCTGCCCTGGATCTTCAGGGTCTGGCTGCGGGCCTCCCAGCCGTCGGGCAGCCGCAGCACCACGCGGTCGACGCGCACGGAGGAGCCCAGGTCGGCCTGGAGCCACTGCGGGAACTCGTTGTTGCGGCTCTCCCAGTAGCTGGCCCGGTTGCCGTCGTTGGCGTTGGCCGCGATGTACGTCTGGGTGTTGCTGCTGGCCGTGAGCGGGCGCCCGGCGGCCAGGTTCACCGAGGACTCCGCCGCCGCCCGGACCTCCAGCTCGGCCAGCTGGCCGTTGTCGGACGCGGTGTTCGCGGTGATGTCGGCCCGGACGAAGCGGGTCCGGGTGGCCGGGAAGCTGATGGTGACCTGGTTGGAGCTGCCCGGTGCGAAGGAGTAGGAGGCCGAGGTCTTCAGCGTGGAGAAGCTGGTGCCGTCGACGCTGCCCTGGAGGGAGAGCGTCTGGCGGCGGGCCGACCAGTCGGCGGGGAGCTTCAGCGTGACCTGGTCGATGCGGGTGACCTTGCCCAGGTCGCTCTGCACCCACTGGGGCAGGGACTTGCCGGACCCCTCCCAGTAGGTGGACTGCTGTCCGTCGGCGATGTTCCCGGCGGACTTCCCGCTGCTCGCGGCGGCGCGGTGGCCGGCGGCGATGTTCGGGCCGCCGGCGGCCGAGGCGTTCAGCGCCGGCCAGGCGACCATCATCAGGCTGGTGGAGACGGTCGCGGAAAGAATCCGCCATCTCCAGCGTCGCGTTCTCATCTGTCCCCGATCTGCTGCCTCGGCACGGGGCGGCCGAGGCGCGGCTCAGTCTGCGACCCCGCCAGTACATGAATTCCTGCACTGGCAGGATGACCTTTTGCGATTTGCGGTCAGAGAGTTGCAGAGAATTGACGTGGAGTCCACCACTCCGGCAGAAGTTCGCTACCTCGCAGACACCGCCCGCGCGCACCAACTGGCCCGACAAGAAGGGCATTTGACTACGGAACCGTCGAGGCCCGTGGGAACGTCCTCGGCCGCAACGAATTTGCGTAAATATGCAAGCCGGTGAAAGGTGCCAGTTCGGAGGGGCCGCCCGGGCACGACGGAGGGCGGGGCCCGCCACCGCGGACCCCGCCCTCGCTCGCTTCCCGTCCCTCAGCCGGGGTGGCTCACCCGCCGGGCGCCCACCGGTATCGGACGTCCGGCTCCTTCTCCTCGTTGCGGCTGCCGTCGTCGAAGGCGACCGCGGTGAACCCGTGGCGCTCGTAGAAGGCCCGGGCCCCGGTATTGCGCTGGAAGGTGTAGAGGGTGAGCCCGTCGGGTCCGGCCTCCTTGGCCGCCGCCAGCAGGAGCGAGCCGATGCCCCGGCGGCGCAGGCCGGGGTCGATGTAGAGGTGTTCCAGCTCGGAGCCGTCCAGCGAGAGGAAGCCGGCGATCCGCACCTCTCCGTCCTCGCGGGTCTCGGCCACCCGGACGTCGGTGCCGGGCAGCACCACATGGGTCATCCAGGCGAGGGTCGCCTCGTCGCTGTGCACCCGTGCCAGATACGGCATGGCGGCGGCGCGGGAGGCGAGGAAGAGCCGGGTGAGGGGCCCGGCGTCGTCCGCCCGGGCCTCTCGGAGCACGGCGGGGCGGCTGTCCGGCGACATGGGTTCTCTCCTGTCCGAGGGGCCGCCGCCAGGAGCGCGGGGCACACGGTGATCGAACATACGTCGGACACCTCCCGGAGCTCCATAGGATAAGAGCGCCCCTGCCCCGCCGGTGCCCGCCCCGGGCTCCCGTCCCCGCCGAGGAAACGACGTAACGGTGTACCAGCCCCACGTGTTCACGCTGACCGAGGACGGCTACCGAGGGCCCGCGCCCTCCTGGAGCTCCGGCGCC
This sequence comes from Streptomyces sp. NPDC057249, assembly GCF_042669245.1. Taxonomy (NCBI): domain Bacteria; kingdom Bacillati; phylum Actinomycetota; class Actinomycetes; order Kitasatosporales; family Streptomycetaceae; genus Streptomyces; species Streptomyces sp. NPDC057249. Next base: position 196,369 of record NZ_JBHUXS010000009.1, read on the forward strand.
CCCTCCCTGTGGCTGGTGGACACGGAGCGCGCGGCCGAGGCCGCCCGGCTGCTGGCTCCCGAGATCCTCGACGCCTCGGAACTCGCCCGGGTGGAGCGGCTGGCCTTCCCCGCGGACCGGGCCTGCTACACCGCCGCCCACCTGGCCCTGCGGCTGCTGCTCGGCGCCCGCCAGGGCGTTGCCCCGGAGGCGGTACGGCTGACGCGGGAGCGCTGTCCCTCCTGCGACGGCCCGCACGGCCGGCCCGCGACCGGCGGCGGCACGCACTTCTCGCTCTCCCACACCCGGGGCGTCGCCCTGCTGGCGTTCGCGGGCGTCCCGGTCGGGGTGGACGTGGAGCGCGTCCCCGAGGCACGGGTGGCGACGGAGGTCGCCGGGCAGCTGCATCCCGCCGAGGCGGCCGAGCTGGCCGGGCTGCCGCAGGAGGAGCGGGCCGCCGCCTTCGCCCGGGTGTGGACCCGCAAGGAGGCGTACCTCAAGGGTGAGGGCACCGGCCTGGCGGGCGGCCTGCACCGCGAGCACGTCGGCACCGGGCCGCGCCCGCTCGGTCCGCCGGGCTGGGCCGTCACCGATGTCGCCGTCCCCGCCGGGTACGCGGCGGCGGTGGCCGTCGGCACGGCGGGGCGCTCGTCCGTCGGGGGCGCCGACCGGCGAAAATGACCGCACGGGCACATCGCACCGACCGACCGATACGGAGGAGTGGCAGATGCCGCACGCACGAGCCGGACAGCAGGCGCGCCCCGAGGATCTGACCGATGTGGCACGGCTGGTGACGGCGTACTACGCGCTGCACCCCGATCCGGCCGAGCCCGGCCAGCGGGTCGCGTTCGGCACCTCCGGGCACCGCGGTTCGTCGACCGCCACCGCGTTCAACGAGGACCACATCGCGGCGACGAGCCAGGCCATCAGCGAGTACCGGGCCCTCCACGGCACCGACGGACCGCTGTTCCTGGGGGCGGACACCCACGCCCTGTCGGAGCCGGCCCGGGTCACCGCCCTCGAGGTGTTCGCCGCCAACGACGTGCGCGTCCTCATCGACTCCGAGGACGGGTACACCCCGACGCCCGCGGTCTCGCACGCCATCCTCACGTACAACCGAGGCCGCCGCTCCGGTCTCGCGGACGGCGTCGTGGTCACCCCGTCGCACAACCCGCCGGGCGACGGCGGCTTCAAGTACAACCCGCCGAGCGGCGGGCCGGCCGGCTCGGAGGCGACCGGCTGGATTCAGGACCGGGCCAACGAGATCATCACGGGCGGGCTCAAGGAGGTCCGCCGGGTGCCGTACGCGCGGGCGCTGGCCGCCTCCACCACCGGCAGGTACGACTTCCTCGGCACCTATGTGGCGGACCTGCCCTCCGTCCTGGACCTGGACGCGGTGCGCGGGGCGGGGGTGCGCATCGGCGCCGACCCGCTGGGCGGCGCGTCGGTGGCGTACTGGGGGCGGATCGCCGAGCAGCACCGGCTGGACCTGACCGTGGTCAACCCGCTGACCGATCCCACCTGGCGGTTCATGACGCTGGACTGGGACGGGAAGATCCGGATGGACTGCTCGTCGCCGCACGCGATGGCCTCGCTGATCGCTCAGCGCGACCGCTACCAGATCGCCACCGGCAACGACGCCGACGCCGACCGGCACGGCATCGTCACCCCGGACGCCGGGCTGATGAACCCGAACCACTACCTCGCCGTGGCCATCGACTACCTGTACGCGCACCGGAAGGACTGGCCGTCCGGGGCGGGCGTCGGCAAGACGCTGGTGTCCTCCGGGATGATCGACCGGGTCGCCGCCGACCTCGGCCGGGAACTGGTCGAGGTGCCGGTCGGCTTCAAGTGGTTCGTGGCCGGGCTGGCCGACGGCTCGCTGGGCTTCGGCGGCGAGGAGTCGGCCGGGGCGTCGTTCCTTCGCCGGGACGGCTCGGTGTGGACGACCGACAAGGACGGCATCCTGCTCGCGCTCCTGGCCTCCGAGATCCAGGCGGTGACCGGCGAGTCGCCGTCCCAGCGCTACGCCGCGCTGACCGCCCGGTTCGGCGAGCCCGCCTACGCGCGGATCGACGCCCCGGCGGACCGCGAGCAGAAGGCGGTGCTGGCGCGCCTCTCCCCCGGGCAGGTCGGCGCGGACACCCTCGCCGGTGAGCCGGTGACCGCCGTGCTCACCACCGCGCCGGGCAACGGGGCCGCGATCGGCGGCATCAAGGTGACCACCGAGAACGCCTGGTTCGCCGCCCGGCCCTCGGGCACCGAGGACGTCTACAAGGTGTACGCGGAGTCCTTCCGGGGCGCCGAGCACCTGGCCCAGGTGCAGGAGGAGGCCAAGGCCGTGGTGTCGGCGGCGCTGGACGCCTGACCCGGCGGGGTGCCCGCCCTCCCGGTACCGCCACCGGGAGGGCGGGCCTCAGCTCACGGGGTCCACACCGCGGGCCTCGGGGCGGTGGCCATGCCGTTCCCGAGGAAGAAGCCGGGGTGCGGGGGCTGGTTGTAGGCCGTGTTCTGCCAGGCCAGGGCGGTGCGGTAGGTGGTGTCGTGCAGCAGGGTGGTGATCCTGGTGCCGGTCTCGTACGGCGTGGAGTAGATCCGCAGCGCGGTGTTGCCGGTGGTCGCCCAGACCACCTCCTCGCGCCAGTCGCCGAACAGGTCGCCGGAGATGACCGGGGTGGCCTTGGTGCCGTTGTTGGAGTGCACCGAGGCGCCGGTCAGCAGCCGGGTGTCGCCGGAGGTGCCGTACTTGTCGATGTGGGTGCCGTCCAGCAGTTCCCGGGTGGTGTCACCGTCCCACCAGGCCAGGAAGTTGGTGCTGGAGGGCTTGCGGCTCGCGACCACCGTGCCGTGCGGGTCGCGTATCCCGGAGGCGGCGGACGACCAGGACTCGGCGCCGGGGCTGCCCGCCCAGATGTCGTCGCTGACGCCGCGTCCGTTGTCCCCGCCGGCGGGCGTCGACCAGATGATCTGCCCGGTCCTGGCGTCGGCCATCCAGGACGACGGCTTCGAGCCGTCCTCGTCCACCTTGAACTCCTCCAGGCCCGGACGTGCCGGGTCCAGGTCGCCGACGTGCATGGCGTCGCCGTGGCCGTTCCTCGTCGTCCAGAGCGAGCGGCCGTCGTCGTCCACGGCCATCGCGCCGTAGACGATCTCGTCCCTGCCGTCGCCGTCGACGTCGGCCACCGACAACTGGTGGTTGCCCTGGCCGTCGTAGCCCCGGCCGGTGTTGGTCGAACTGTTGGTGTCGAAGGTCCAGCGCCGGGTGAAGGCCCCGCCCCGCCAGTCCCAGGCGGCGATCACCGTACGCGTGTAGTAGCCGCGGGCCATGATCAGTGAGGGCCTGCCGCCGTCCAGGTAGGCGGTGCCGGCGAGGAAGCGGTCGACGCGGTTGCCGTAGCCGTCGCCCCAGGAGGAGACGGAGCCGCGCGCCGGGACGTAGTCGACGGTGCCCATCGCGGCACCGGTGAGGCCGTTGAACATGGTGAGGTATTCGGGGCCGGACAGGACGTATCCGGAGGAGTTGCGGTGGTCGGCCGACGTGCTGCCGATGACGGTGCCCCTGCCGTCGACGCTGCCGTCGGCGGTCTTCATCGCCACCTCGGCCCGCCCGTCGCCGTCGTAGTCGTACACCTGGAACTGCGTGTAGTGCGCGCCGGAGCGGATGTTGCGGCCCAGGTCGATCCGCCACAACCGGGTGCCGTCGAGCTTGACGCCGTCCACGATGGTGTTGCCGGTGTAGCCGGACTGGGAGTTGTCCTTGGCGTTGGTGGGCTGCCACTTCAGTACGAAGTCGAGCGCGCCGTCGCCGTCGAGGTCGCCGACGGAGGCGTCGTTGGCCTCGTAGGTGTAGGAGACGCCGTCGGGGGTGGTGCCGCCCGGGGGCGGGCTGATGGGCACGTCCTTGTACCCGGCGCGGAACTGGATCGCGTGCACGGAGTCGCCCTGTTCGACGCCGTTGACGACCGCGCGCACGGTGTAGTCGGCGTGGCCGGGGGCGCCGGCGTGGAAGTAGTCGGTCGAGCCGGTGACGGGCGAGGCGTTGACCTTCGTGCCGGCGCGGTAGACGTTGAAGGCGACGGAGTCCGGGTCGGTGGCGAGCCAGCGCCAGCTGATGAGGTTGCCGGAGTCGGTGTGCACGCTGACGACGCCCCGGTCCAGGGCCTCCACCTGGCGTGCGGTCGCGGCGTGCGAGGTCTGGCCGGTGACGACCAGGCCGGCGGCGGCGAGGATTCCGGCGGTGACGGCGCCGAGCAGGGTGCGGGTCCGGGTGGTACGGCGTCTGCGTGCGGTGCGGGGATGCGCGAGAGCCACGGTTCGTGCCTTCCGGAGTGGGGGTGGGTGGGGTACCCCTCAGTGGCCGCCGGGCGCGGAAAGGTTGCCGCCCCGTGAAATCCCGTACGCCCTCACCCGTTCGGCGCCGCGCGGTGGCGGGCGCGGCCCAGGGGCGCGCACGCTGACCGGAGAGCTGCCGATCGCCAGGGGCGGCGGAGCCCGTTGGGGGTGCGACGTGTCGGATACCGGTAGCACGGCCCCTGGTGCGGACCCGGGCGACGACATGGCGGTGGCCCTGCTCGACACGCTGTTCAGCCAGTCCGCGGTCGGTCTGCACGTCCTGGACACCGGTCTGCGGGTCGTCCGCGTCAACGCCCTCACCGAGGGCGTGGACCCCGGCCGGATCGTCGGGCTGCACTTCACCGACGCGTACCGGCTCGACGACCCGGAGGAGGCGGAACGCCTGCTGGACCAGGTGCTGAAGACGGGCGCTCCGGTGCTCAACCAGCCGGTCCGCGGCCGGCTCGCCCTGGCCCCCGGCCCTTCCCGCAGCCTGAACGTCACCCTGCACCGGCTGGACGCCGAGGACGGCCGCCCGCTCGGTGTGCTGGCGGCCGTGGTGGACGTCAACGAGCGGGAGAAGGCACACGTCCGGGCCGATGTGCTGGCCGCGGTGCGGCGGGGGGCGGGCCACTCCCTGGACGTGGCGGCGACCTGCGAGGGGCTGGTCTCGGCGCTGGTGCCCGCGTTCGCCGACCTGGCCGTGGTGGAAGTGGTGGACGAGGTACTGCGCGGCGCCGATCCGCCGCTGAGCCCGCTGGACCGGGACGTCCCGCTGCGGCGTGCGGCGGTACGGGGCACGGGGACGGCGCCGGACAACCTGGTCGGTGAGCTGCGCCGGCTGCCCGAGGCGACCCCGTTCGCCCTCGCCGTCACGGATCTGCGGCCCCGGCTGGTCGAGCTGGGCCCGGACACGCCGTGGCTGGACACCGACCCGCCGACGCGCCGGATGATCGAGGCGATCGGGGCGCACTCGATGATCGTGGCGCCGCTGAAGCTGCACGGCTCCGTGCTCGGCCTGGTGAGCCTGTACCGGCACCGGAGCGATCCGTACGACGAGCGGGACCTCGCTCTCGCACTGACCGCCGCCGCGCACACGGCGCTGAGCATCGAGAACGCGCTGCGCTACGCCCGTGAGCACGTGATCGCCTCGACCGTCCAGCGCCGGCTGCTCCCCCAGCACGAGGGGGAGCGGGTCGCGATCGAGACCGCGCACGTCCTGCTGCCGGGGCGCAACAGCGGCTGCTGGTTCGACACGATCGGCCTCTCCGGCGCCCGGACGGCGCTCATCATCGGGAACGTCGCCGGACACGGGTTGCAGACGGCCATCACGATGGGGCAGCTGCGCACCGTCATCCACGCGCTGGCGGGGCTCGACCTGGAGCCCGACGAGGTGCTGGCCCGGCTCAACGACACGGCCGACCGGCTGGTGGAGGAGCGCCGGCTGCTGCCGCCGGGGGACTCACTGCACCGCCAGCCGCTGACGGCCACCTGCCTGTACGCGGTCTACGACCCGTTCACGCAGGTGTGCACGGTGGCGCGCGCCGGACATCCCGCGCCGGTGGCCGTCGGGCCGGACGGGCGCCCGCTCGTGCTGGACGTTCCGGAGGGGCCGGCGCTCTTCTCGGAGGACAGCGCGCCCTTCGCGACGGGTTCGGTGCGGCTGGACGAGGGCAGTGTGCTGGCGTTCCTGACCGGTTCGCTGCTGCCCGAGGAGCGGTCGGTGGAGCGGGTGCGGGAGGCGCTGGCCCTTCCGGAGCGCCGGCTGCGGGAGCTGTGCGACGCGATCGTGTACAACCTGCCGGCCGAGGCCGATCCGGACGGGGCCGCTCTGCTGCTCGCCCGGACGGGCGTGGTGCCGCCGGACCGGGTGGCGACCTGGGAGCTGGCCCACGACCGGACCACTCCGGCGGTCGCCCGCACCCTGGTGCGGGACCGGCTGGAGGGCTGGGACCTCGGCGAGGAGACGATCGAGGCGACCGAGCTGATCGTCAGCGAGCTGATCACGAACGCGGTCCGCTACGGGACGCCGCCCCTGCAACTGCGGCTGCTGCTGGACCGCGCGCTGACCTGCGAGGTGCACGACACCAGCCCGGTGGCCCCGCATCTGCGGCACGCCCGCACGGTCGACGAGGGCGGGCGCGGGCTCTTCATCGTGTCGCAGCTCGCCAACCACTGGGGTACCCGCTACAGCACGAACGGCAAGGCGCTGTGGACGGAGCAGGAGATCCCGGAAGAGGACTTCTGACGATCGGTACGTCCCCCGGCGGGCGTACGAGTGCGGTGAACCCCCGCGCGCAGGCCGCGTCGGGGATGTTGCCGAGCACTTCTTGACCGGTGCATGACGGTGCCGTACGGTCGCGGCAGTTCGCATACAAGAACTCGGTTCATCATGCGGGACGAGCATGGCACCGTTCCGCAGGGGTCGAGGGATCGCCTTACCACCGCACCGAACCACTCATTGGTGCCCGCGGAGGACGCCGCGGGCGGTGAAAGGAACACCCAGTGCGTACCAGAAATCAGCATGCCAGACGGCGAGGCGGCCGGACAGCCGCCTCGTTCGTCGCCCTCTCCTCACTGATCCTCGCCGGTGTCACGGCGCTGGTCGCGACCGGTTCCGCGCAGGCCGCACCCGCGACCGGCGCGTACAGCCTGTCGAACGCGGCGAGCGGGCTGTGTCTGGAGGTTCCCGGCTCGGGGACCTCCGACGGCATCCAGCTCGTCCAGCGCGGCTGCACCGGAGCCGCCGACCAGACGTGGCAGCTCAAGTCCTCAGGCGGCGGCTACACCCTGACCGCCGCGCACAGCGGCAAGTGCGCCGGAGTGCGGGGCGCCTCCACCAGCGCGGGCAAGGCCGTCGAGCAGCAGGGCTGCACCGGCGGCGCCGGCCAGGTGTGGACGCTCACACCGGTGAGCGGCGACACCTATCGCGTCGTCAACGCCAACGGCGGCAAGTGCCTCAACGTGAAGGACAGCTCCACCGCGGCCGGTGCCCTCGTGCAGCAGAACTCGTGCGACTCGGTGACCAGCAAGCGGTGGACCTTCACCGCGGCGGGTTCGACGCCCACGGACCCGACCGACCCCACGGACCCGCCGACGGACCCGCCCACCGACCCCGGCACCCGGCCCGCGTGGCCGTCGGCCAACGGCAGCCGGGCCCTGACCTCGACGATGCAGGTGTCGGGCAGCTACGACGGCGGCATGAAGCGCTTCTATGGGAGCGGCGACCTGGGCAGCGACGGCCAGGACGAGGACCAGCCGGCGCTGATCGAACTGGCCGACGGAGCCACCCTGGAGAACGTCATCCTGGGCTCCCCGGCGGCCGACGGGGTGCACTGCGCGGGCGCCTGCACTCTGAAGAACGTCTGGTGGGAGGACGTGGGCGAGGACGCCGCGACCTTCCGCGGCGGTTCGTCCTCGCTGGTCCGCACGGTCGACGGCGGCGGCGCCCGCCGGGCGGACGACAAGGTCTTCCAGCACAACGGCGGCGGCACGCTGATCATCAAGAACTTCCAGGTCGAGGACTTCGGCAAGCTCTACCGCTCCTGCGGCAACTGCTCGACCCAGTACGGCCGGCACGTCCAGGTGCAGAACGTCTGGGTCACCGCGCCGGGTGACAGCCTGGTCGGCATCAACACCAACTACGGCGACACGGCGCGCTTCTCGGGCGTCACGATCTACGACGACTCCGACCACGACATCGACATCTGCACGAAGTACAAGGGGGTGACGAGCGGCGAGCCGTCCAAGACGGGCACCGGCGCGGACGGCACGCACTGCATCTACAGCGGTTCGGACATCACGTACGCGGACTGACCGCACCGGCCTGCGGCCCGTCCCCTCCCCGGGGCGGGCCGCGGCGCACGCTCAGGCCGTGGCGTCCGACCAGGCGTAGGGCGGTGGCACCGGGCCGTCCGCCCGGCCGGCGCCCGACTCGCCGATGGCGCGGTCGGCCACGCTCATCAGCTGCCCGGCGACATCGTGCATCGCGCGGCTCGCCGCCACCTCGTCGCCGATCGTGGGCACGTCGGGGTCCTGGGGGCTCAGCCGGGCGATCCCCTGGCCGGTGAGCCTCGCGGTGCCCGTGTCCAGCACCGCTTCCGCCTTGGTCGTCCCGCCCTCCTCGGAGAGCTCGACGCGCACCGTCCATTCCAGCGTGCGGTTCATCGCATACCTCCCGGCCCGCACCGGCCGGCGGACGCGGGCCGCCGCGCGGGTCCACCTCCAGCATCCACCCAACCGGCCGGTGCCGCCCGCCCGGCCTGCGCCCGGTCCCCCGCCGAAATAGGATGCAGACACCCGGCCCGCCATCCCCCGTCCCGCGGAGCGGCCCATGACCCGGCGTCGTCCTTCCCGGTCGGCCAGCTCCGACGAACTGCTCACCACCCTCCACGACCTCACTTCCCGGGCCCGCCGCGAGGTGGAACTGCACCAGGCCAGGGTGGAGCTGGCCGAGGCGCTCCAGCGGGAGATGCTGCCCTCCGCCCTGCCGTCGCTGCCGGGCCTCCGGAGCGCCGCCCGGTACGCCCCGGCGCGCAGTGGCCTGGACATCGGCGGCGACTGGTACGACGGGTTCGCGCTCCCCGACGGGGCGCTGGCGTTCGCCGTCGGGGACGCGCAGGGCCACGACGTGGAGGCCGCCGCCTTCATGGGCCAGATCCGCATCGCGATGCGCGCGTTCGCGCTCACCGCGGAGGACCCGGGCGAGGTCGTCAGCCGTACCAACGACCTGTTGCTCGCCGCCGACGCCGGACTGCTCGCCACCTGCACCTTCGCACGTCTCGACCCGGCCACCGGGGAACTGCGCAGCGCCCGGGCCGGGCACGTGGCCGCCGTCTGGGCCAGCGCCGACGGCCGGGCGGGCACCACGGACGACCGGGGCGGGCTGCCGCTCGGAGTGCAGTCGGGCGAGGAGTACCCGGTCACCACCCGCTCGCTCAGCGGCGAGGGAGCCTTCGTGCTGCTGACCGACGGGGTGGTCGAGGGTCCCTCGTACTCCCTGGACGAAGGGCTGGACGAGGTGGTCCGGCTCGTACGTTCCCGGGTGACGGAGGACGCGGACGCGCTGGCGGACGCGATCATGGGCGCCGCCGAGCACACCGGGCACCAGGACGACGCGGCGGTGCTCGTGCTGCGTCACGGGTGCCCCGGGGACGGCGGGGGGTGAGGCGGACACCGGCCGCCCGTGCGTGTCACACCGCCGTCCGCTCCGGGGCCGGTGTCTGATGAGAGGCGTGATCCGCACTGAGAGGAACCGCCGGTACCTGCCGGCGGTCCTGTGTGTCGTGGGCGTCGCCGCCGCCTATTACGGGGCGGCCCGCCTGGGGCTGATGCGACAGGTGACCGTCCACGGGGCGGTGGTCACGCCCCTGTGGCCACCGACCGGGATCGCGCTGGGCTGTCTGCTGTACCTGGGGGTGCGCGCATGGCCCGGGATCGCGGTCGGTTCCCTGGTCGTCGTCACCACGCTCACCGGGACGGCACGGCCGGCCACCGCCGCCATCGTGGCGGGCAGCACGCTCGCACCGCTGTGCGCGTACCTGCTGCTGCGCCGGGCCGGTTTCCGCAACGAGCTGGACCGGCTGCGCGACGGACTCGTCCTGGTGTTCCTCGGCGGGATGATCCCCATGACGATCAGCGGCACGACGGGGGCGGGGATGCTGGTGGTCGACGGAAAGCTGCCGCTCCACGACTTCTGGTCCGTCTGGGCCGCCTGGTGGGCCGGCGACGTCATGGGGGTGCTCATGGTCACCCCGGTCCTGCTGGTCCTGCCCCGGGCCCGGCTGCCCCGGATCACGGACCGGTGGGGAGAGGCCGGGGCGCTGCTGGTCGTCGCGGTCGTCGGTGCGGTGGTCGCCACCCAGAGCGCGCTGTCGATGATGTACCTGGTCTTCCCGATCCTCATCTGGGCCGCCCTGCGCTTCCAGCTTCCGGGCAGCGCCCCGTGCGCCCTGCTGGTGTCCGTGCTGGCGATCGTGGCGGGAACGGCCGGAGCCGGACCGTTCGGCGGTCACACCATCGTGGAAGTGATGATCAGCCTCACGGTCCTGAACGGCGCCGTCGCCCTCACCGCTCTGCTGCTGGCCGCCGTCGTCACCGAGCAGCAGAACGTCCGGCGCCGCATCGAGCACGCCTGCGAGGAGCTGGCCGAGGTGGTCGACCAGCTCGCCCCGGGCCGCTCGGCCGCCGCCTGGCCGTCCCGGGCCGAGGACGAACGAGGCAGCGGCTGACCACGCGGATCAGCGCCGGAAGCACCGGTCCAGGAAGGCGTTGCGGAAGGTGCCCTCCGGGTCGTAGCGGGTCACCAGCTCCTCGAAGTCCGCGTAGCGCGGGTACAGCGTGCGCAGCACCTCGGGGGCCGTGGAGAAGACCTTGCCCCAGTGCGGGCGGGCACCGAACGGCGCCAGGGCCTCCTCGATCCCCGCGACCACCGGGGCGACGGCCGCCGCGTCCGGGACCCAGGTGAAGTGGAAGGCCACCGAGTCCCGGCCGTGGGCGGGGCTCAGCCACAGGTCGTCCGCCGCGACGGTGCGGAGCTCGGAGATCTGGAGCACCGGGGCGATCCGGTCCCGCAGCCGGGCCACGGCCTCGTACGCCGCGGCGGCGTCCGCGCGGGCCACGAAGTACTCCGACTGGAGCTCGTCGCCGTTGCTCGGGGTGAACTCCATCCGGAAGTGCGGCAGGCGCGCGTACCAGGGGCCGGGCACGCCCTGCTGCCGGGTGCAGTTCTCGGCGGGCACCCCGGGGATCGGGTGCCGGGCACCGTCGGCGAGCCGTGCGCCCAGCCACTCGGCCGGCATCGCCGCCGCGGCGCCCTCGTCGCCCACCCGCTGCTTCAGCCAGACCTGGCCGACCGGGCCGGGGCGCCAGTCGGTGAAGACGCTGACGCTGTAGGCGGCGGACACCACCTCGTCGAAGCGCGCGGTCAGGGTCGCCTCGGGAAGTTCCTCGTACACCCACTGCCGCACGTCGAAGGCGGGCACCAGGTCCAGCTCCAGCGAGGTCACCGCACCGAGCGCGCCGAGGGAGACGACCGCGCCGGCGAAGTCGTCGTCGGCGCGCCGCAGCGTGCGCATGCCGCCGTCGGCCGTCACCAGGGTGAGGCCGCGGACCGCACCCGCCAGTGAGCGGTTGCCCACGCCCGAACCGTGGGTGCCGGTCGCGACGGCGCCGGCGACCGAGATGTGCGGGAGCGATCCCAGGTTGGCGAGGGCCAGCCCGCGCTCGTGCAGTTCGGCGGCGAACTCACCGAAGCGCAGTCCGGCGCTCAGGGAGACCGACCGCCCCGGGACGTCGATGTCCACGACACGCGGGAGCCCGGCGAGCGACACCTGGTCGCCGGAGGTGTCCGCGACGGTGTTGAAGGAGTGCCGGGTGCCCAGGGGGCGGACGGCATCCGAGGCGGCGACGGTCTCGCGCAGTTCGCTGACGGATCGCGGCACGCACAGCCGCTTCGCGCCGAAGGTGATGTTGCCGGCCCAGTTCTTCTCCGCGGGGGTCACCGTACGTCCCTCTTCCACTCATGGCCGGGCACGTGCTCCCGACACCGCATTGTCCCAGACCACCGGCCGCCGGGGCCGAGCGGCCCGAATACCGCCCACGCAACCGAGCGAGCACGTACGGTAGTTGGCGACCGAGGTACATATCCGCACACCAACCGCTTGACACACGTCACACATACCGACAGGTACACCCAGAACCTGAGATCCGGTACGGATCGGGACGAGTCCCGGATCACCGCGCCTGTCTGAACTTCACCGGAACTCCAGCGAAATGCCATGTGTGTGGATATCGTGCACCGAGCGAGGGCGCGTCCGTCAGTCCCCTGGATCGGCGGATGCGCCCCGTTTGTGGCGATGCGACTGTGACTGGGGGGTTCATGGGGCATGTCGAGCTACCCGAATCCGATATAACGAGGCCCGTGGGACTGGCGGGGGCGCCACGACCGCGGACCTCTTCGGGACTGCCGCGCGGCCGGGACACGGGCCGGCCGCGGCACCTCCCGGACGTGCGGCGCGAGCACGGCACCGCGGTGCCCGGCAGGCGCCCGGACCTGCCGGCCCTGGTGGTGTGCGCCGAAGCCACCGGCCTGGGGTTGCCCGCCTGGCTGGTGCTCCGTGCCGACGGGCAGCCCGAGGCCCTGGCCGGGGCACTCGCGGCCGCCCTGGTGTGGTGCGGGGTCCGGGCCGCACGGGGCCGGTACGTGTTACGTGTACCGGGCCGCCCGCCCGGGGCGCTGACCACGCTCGGGGACTGGTTACTGCTCATCGGTGTGCTGGCGGTGCTGTGGACCGTGCTCGACGCGCCGATCGACCCGGCGGCGGCCGTCGTCGCCCTGATCCCCGGGCTCCTGGCGGCGGCGGGCACCTCGTGGACGCGGCGGCTGGCCCGGTCCGGGCGGCGCCGGACGGCGCGCCGGGTGCTCGTGGTCGGCGAGGCCGCGGGGGTGGACCGGGCGGCGCGGCTGCTGAGCGCGCGGGAGGACCACGGCTACCGGGTGGTGGCCGCGCTGCCGGTGGGCGCGGCGGCGCTCAGCTGCGAGGTCCCGGTGCCGGGGCGGCTGGCTCCGGCACCCGAGGGCGACGACGCCTCCACGGTGCTCGGCGCGGCCTTCGCGCACGAGGCCGACCTCGCGCTGGTGGTCCCGGGCCCGGGGCTGGCCGAGGAGCGGTTGCGGCGGCTGACCTGGGGGCTGCACGACGGCGGACTCGAAGTGTCGGTGCTCTCGCACCTCTCGGAGACCGCGGCGGACCGGGTACGGCCGTCGTCGGCGGCCGGGCTCACCCTGCTGCACATCGTGCCGCCGCTGCGCCGGGGGCTCCAGCCGGCCCTGAAGGCGGCGGTGGACCGGGCGGGGGCCACCTGCGGACTGGTCGCCCTGGCCCCGCTGCTGCTGCTGATCGCGGTGGCGGTCCGGCTCACCTCGGCGGGCCCGGTCTTCCACCGGCAGATCCGCCAGGGGCAGCACAACCACCCGTTCGTCATGTGGAAGTTCCGCACGATGGTGGTGGGCGCGGAGCGGCACAAGGAGCGGCTCGCCGAGGCGAACGAGAACGACGGCCCCATGTTCAAGATGCGCCGGGACCCCCGGGTGACCCGTCTGGGCCGCCTGCTGCGCCGCTCGTCGCTGGACGAACTGCCTCAGCTCATCAATGTGCTCAAGGGTGACATGTCCCTGGTCGGCCCTCGTCCTCCGCTGCCGGACGAGGTGTCCCGGTACGACGAGCGGGAGTTGCGCAGACTCGCGGTGAAGCCGGGGCTGACGGGTCTGTGGCAGGTCAGCGGCCGGTCCGACCTCTCGTGGCAGGAGACGGTGTCGCTCGACCTCTGGTACGTCGACAACTGGTCGGTGGCCACGGACATGGGGCTCATGGCCCGGACGCTGCGCGCCGTCACCGACGGCCGCGGGGCGTACTGAGGACGGGGCGGATGACCACCAGGGGAAGGGGCCGGGCCGCCCGCCCGCCGGGCACGGGGGCGGGCCGCCCGGCGGGGCGGGGGCGGCTATGCGGCCTGCTGCCGGAGCCACCAGGAGTACGTCTCCGCGATGCCCTCCTTCAGCGGGATGCGCGGTGCGAAGCCGAGGGAGGTCAGCCGGGTCACGTCCAGGAGTTTGCGGGGGGTGCCGTCGGGCTTGCCGGTGTCCCAGTGGATGTCACCGTGAAACCCGGTCACCTCACGTATCAACGAGGCGAGTTCACGGATGGTGAGGTCGTCGCCGCAGCCGATGTTGACGGGTGCGTCCTCGTCGTAGCGCTCCAGCAGGAGTACGCAGGCGGCGGCGAGGTCGTCCACGTGCAGGAACTCGCGCCGGGGGTTTCCGGACCCCCAGAGCGTGACGGCCGGTGCGCCGGACTCGCGGGCCTCGTGGAAGCGCCGGATCAGGGCGGGCAGGACGTGCGAGGTCTCCAGGTCGAAGCTGTCGCCGGGCCCGTAGAGATTGGTCGGCATGGCGCTGATGTAGGAGGCGCCGTACTGGTGGCGGTAGGACTGCGTCTGCACGATGCCGGCGATCTTCGCCAGCGCGTACGCCTCGTTGGTGGGCTCCAGGGGTCCGGTGAGCAGGGCGCTCTCGGGGATCGGCTGCGGGGCGCGCTTGGGGTAGATGCACGAGGACCCGAGGAAGAGCAGCCGCTCGGTGCCGGCCGCGTGCGCGCCCGCGATCACGCTCAGCTGGATACGCAGGTTGTCCTCGATGAACTGCACGGGATACGTGCTGTTGGCCATGATCCCGCCGACCCGGGCGGCGGCCAGCACCACGGCGTCCGGGCGTGTGCCGCGCAGGAAGGCGGCGGTCCGCCCGGCGTCCCGGAGATCGAGGCGGTCGCGGCCGCGGGTGATCACTTCATGGCCGTCGGCGGTGAGGCGGCGGGCCACCGCCGATCCCACCAGGCCCCGGTGGCCGGCGACGAACACGCGGGCACCGGGGCGTAGCAGGGACGGGACTCGTTCCCGGGGAGGGCCGGGGAGATCAGTCGTCATGTTGTCGGATTGTGCCAGCAGTCGGGTGAAACGGTGATGTTTTGGACCGAATCACTCAGACCTTGATATTCCATGACCAACTGCCTTACGGGCGACCGCAGAAGGGGGACACATGGCCAAGACCGCGCTCATCACCGGGGTGACCGGACAGGACGGTTCGTACCTGTCGGAGCTGCTGCTCCAGAAGGGGTACACGGTCCACGGCCTGATCCGCCGCTCCTCCAGCTTCAACACGGAGCGGATCGACCACATCTACCAGGGCCCGGAGCAGGAGCACCGGTCCTTCGTGCTGCACCACGCGGACTTGGCCGACGGGGTCGCGCTGGTGAACCTGCTCCGGGACATCCGGCCCGACGAGGTGTACAACCTGGGCGCCCAGTCGCATGTGCGGGTCTCCTTCGACGCACCGCTGTACACGGGCGACGTGACCGGGCTGGGAACCATCCGGCTCCTCGAGGCGGTACGGGCCAGTGGTATCGACACCCGGATCTACCAGGCGTCCTCCTCCGAGATGTTCGGCGCGAGCCCGCCTCCGCAGAACGAGCTGACGCCGTTCCACCCGCGCAGCCCGTACAGCGTCGCCAAGGTCTACTCGTACTGGGCGACGGTCAACTACCGCGAGGCGTACGGCATGTTCGCGGTGAACGGCATCCTGTTCAACCATGAGTCGCCCCGGCGCGGGGAGACCTTCGTGACCCGGAAGATCACCCGTGGCGTGGCCCGGATCAAGGCGGGCCTCCAGAGCCGGCTGCACCTGGGGAATCTGGACGCGGTACGTGACTGGGGTTACGCCCCCGAGTACGTGGACGCGATGTGGCGCATGCTCCAGTGCGACACCCCTGACGACTACGTGGTGGCCACCGGTGAGGGGGTCAGCGTCCGGCAGTTCCTGGAGTACGCCTTCGAGCACGCCGGCCTCGACTGGCGCGAGTACGTCCGCTACGACGCGAAGTACGAGCGGCCCAGCGAGGTCGACGCGCTGATCGGTGACGCCTCGAAGGCCGGTCAGCTGCTCGGCTGGAAACCGGCCGTACGGTCCCGGGAGCTGGCCCGGATCATGGTCGACGCCGATGTGCGCCGGCTCTCCGACGAACTCGCGGGGGCCGCCGTGCGCGTGGACCGGTAACAGGCTCCGGCGCGCCCCCACCCCCACCGGTGACGCGGTGGGGCCGCATGCGCCGGTTCGGGCGGGGCCCCGGCTCCGCCTCCTCGACCGCGGCCAACGGGCCGCAGCTCGTTCTCACCTTCGGAGCTGAATGATGAACGGAACCACGGGGCGCCGACGCGGCCGGACGCGGGCCGCGGCCGCGGCGCTCGGCCTGCTCGCGGGCGCCCTGAGCGCCGCCGCCGCGGGCAGTCCCCCGGCCGCCGCCCTCACCGCCCCCGTGTCGATCACCGCGGACAACCTGTCCACCTGGCAGACCAACGGCATCGTCTGGTCGATGGCCGCGTCCGAGGAGGGTGTGGTCTACGCGGGCGGCACCTTCTCCACCCTGCGGCCGCCGGGGGCGGCGGCCGGGACCTCCGAGCAGCCCGCGGTGAACTTCGCCGCGTTCGACACCGCGACGGGGGCGCCCACCGGCTGCTCCCTGTCGTTCACCCTCTCCTCGGGGACCGCGACCGTACGCGCGCTGGCCCTGTCGCCGGACGGTGGAACCCTCTACGCCGGCGGCAGGTTCGGGGCGGTGAACGGCGAGGGGGTCAGCAACATCGCGGCCATCGACACCGCCACCTGCACCCCGCGCCAGGACTTCAAGGTCGCCGTCTCCGCCACCGTGCGGGCGCTCGCCGTCACCGACGACACGGTGTACCTCGGGGGCGACTTCAAGTCGGTGGCCGGGCAGAACCGCAACTTCTTCGCCGCCGTGACCACGGACGCCGCGCTGAAGCCGTGGACGGCGCAGGCGGACGAGGTGGGCCGGGCGGTGGAGGTCACCCCGGACGGGCAGCACGTGGTGCTCGGCGGGGACTTCTTCACCGTGAACGGCACCACCTCGCACGCGCTGGCGGTGGTGGACGCCACCACCGGCGCGCTGGAGAAGGGCTACCCGGGCTTCATCCCGAACACGTCCACGGTGCAGGACCTCACCAGCGATTCCAAGCAGTTCTACACCGCCAACGAGGGCACCGGCGGCGGGGTGTTCGACGGCCGGATCGCCCTCGACCTCACCACCTTCAACCAGGTCTGGCGCGACACCTGCCTGGGGGCCACGCAGGCCCTGCTGGTGCACGGCGGGGTGCTCTACAGCGGCAGTCACGCGCACGACTGCGCGTCCATGGGCGAGTTCCCCGACCAGCCGCGCAAGCATCTGCTGGCCCAGTCGGTGGACGACCCGAAGCTGCTGCCCTGGTTCCCGGACACCAACGACGGGATCGGCGAGCCGGTCGGCCCGCGCGTGATGGCGCAGACCGACAAGGGCGGTCACCACTACCTCTGGGTGGGCGGCGAGTTCACCACGGTCAACAGCAAGCCGCAGCAGGGGCTCACCCGGTTCGCCGACGGCCCGGACACGGGGGCGCCCTGGGTGCCGAACGTGAGCGTCTCCACGGTCGCCCCGGACAAGGTGGACGTGAACTGGCAGACCAGCTTCGACACCGACGACGGGGTGCTCACGTACCGGATCTACAAGGACGGGGCGAGCACCCCCGTGCACACGACGACGGGGTACTCCGTGTTCTGGGACCGTCCGCAGCTGCGGTGGACGGACACCGACGTGGCGCCCGGTGAGACCCACACGTACCGGATCAGCGCGAGCGACGGCACCAACACCAGCGCCAAGTCGCCGGCGGTGAGCGCGACCGTGGCCGCCGGGGCCGAGAGCTATCCGGCCAGGGTGCTCTCCGACGGGGCGACCCTGTACTGGCGCTACGACGAGGGCACGTCCACCTTCGCCGCCGACACCGGGGCGGGGCTCGACAACGGCTTCCTGCGCGGCTCGCCCTCGTACCGGCAGACCCCGGCGGCCGTGGCCGGGCCCTCGACCGCCATCGGCTTCAACGGGTCCAGCCAGTACGCGTACAGCAACCGCGGCCGGTCCCAGGTGACGGCCTTCTCCGTGGAGACCTGGATCAAGACCACGACCACCCGGGGAGGGAAGATCATCGGCTTCGGCAGCAACACCATGGAGCTGAGCGGCAAGTACGACAAGCACGTGTACATGCTCAACAACGGGCGTCTGACGTTCGGCACCTCCAACAACGGCGGTCAGACCGTCAGCACGACCGGGGCCTACAACGACGGTGCCTGGCACCATGTCGTCGCCACCCAGGGCCCGGGCGGCATGGCCCTGTACGTGGACGGGCAGCTGCGCGCCTCGAACTGGCGGTACACCAAGAACCAGAACTACACCGGCTACTGGCGGGTGGGCGGGGACAACCTCGCGACCTGGCCGAACCGGCCGACGAGCAACTTCTTCGCCGGTCAGATCGACGAGACCGCCGTCTACCCGGCCGCGCTGACCGCCGCCCAGGTCAGCGCCCACTACGCGCTGAGGAACGGCGGATGAGGAACGCCTTCCTGGCCGGTGCCGCCGTCGTCCTTGCGACGGCGGTGCTGGCCGCCTGCGGTTCGTCCTCCGGCGACGGGGACGGGAACGGCGGCGCCAGGGCGGCGGGCGCGCCCTCCGCCGTCGCCTCCTCCCCCGGCCCTGCGGCCGGGGCGGACGCGGAGCCCTCCGGCTCCGCGTCCGCCGGGCCCCGGCCCGCCCGCAGCAGCGAGCCGCCCAAGATCCCGGCCGACCGGCTGACGCCCGCCACCGGCACGTTCACCGAGAAGCAGAAGGAGTACCTGACCGACCGGGTGCCCGTGGGGATGGACCCGGCGGCGGTGCTGCAGACCGGGCAGGAGACCTGCGACCGGCTCGACTACCTGGTCAAGGTGGACCGGGACACGGCGGTGGGCGCCGTCGTGACGGGCGAGGTCACCGGCGCGCAGCCCGCCGTCACCCATCTGTGCCCCCGCCACCGGGACCTCCTGGAGCGCGCCTCGCACGGGTACGCCGACGGTGTGCACCGGGGTGACGGGCTGCGGCCCGGCCGCTACCGGAACGTCTCCCCCACCTCGACCTGCACCTGGGAGGTGGCCGGCCCCGGCGGGAAGGTCCTGGCCTCCGGCTCCTCGCACGACGGGAAACGGGCCGCCCTCACGATCCCGGAGGCGGCGCTCGCCTTCACTTCGACAGGCTGCTACGCCTGGCTGCCCGAAGGGGACGACGGATGAACAAGCTGCCGATAGCCGTGGCGATCCCCACGAAGAACGAGGGGCTCAACATCGCGGAGGCCGTGCGCTCGGTCATCGACCATTTCGAGGCGGTGGTCGTCGTGGACTCGCACAGCACCGACGACACGGCGAAGATCGCCGCCGAGTGCGGGGCCGAGGTGGTCCTGTACACCTGGGACGGCGGGCACCCGCGGAAGAAGCAGTGGTGCCTGGACCACGTGCGCACGGACCTGGACTGGATTCTGCTCCTCGACGGGGACGAGCGGCTGAGTCCCGGGCTGCTGGCCGAACTGCGGGGGATCTTCGCCGCTCCGGACGCGCCGAAGCCGGCCGCGTACGACATCCCGCTCGGCTACTGGTTCTCCGGGAAGCGGCTGCGGCACGGCTACACCATCCGCAAACGCTCCCTGACCGACCGGACCCGCTGCCACTATCCGGAGGTGGGCGATCTGGACGCGCCGGGGATCGGGGAGGTGGAGGGGCACTACCAGCCGGTCGCACAGAGCACGGCGGCGCTGCGCCATCCGATCGAGCACCAGGACCTGGACCCGGTGACCGCCTGGTTCGAGCGGCACAACCGCTACTCGGACTGGGAGGCGTGGCTCGACCACCATCCGGAGGTCAAGGAGCAGGTTCGCCGTGCCAAGTCACGGCAGGGGCAGCTGTTCCACAGGGCGCCGTTCAAGCCGCTCCTGTCCTTCGCCTACATGTACGTCTACCGGCGGGGCTTCCTCGACGGGCGCGCCGGGTTCGACTTCGCCCTGGCGATGAGCTTCTACCGATGGCAGATCGCCCTCAAGTCACGGGAGAGCCCGCCTGCTTGACCCCTCCGCCCTTCCGGCGGACCACGTCCTCGTAGGTCCGCCGGAGGGTACGGGTGACCACCTCGATGGTGAAGTGCTCGTTGACCAGTTCCCAGGCGGCCTTGCCCGCCTCGGCGTTGGCGTCCGGCTCCAGCAGTTCCAGGACCGCCCGCGCGACCTTGTCCGCGTTGGCGGCGTCCTCCCCGACGCGGCTGTCGATGACCCGGCCGGCCCCGGCACGCGCGACGTCGGGCCCGAGGCCGCAGGTGCGGGTGATGACGGCGGGCGTGCCGACGGACATCGCTTCCAGGACCGAGACGCCCAGGGGTTCCTCGATGGACGGCAGGACGTACACATCGGCCTCGCGGCCCGCCGCCAGCACCTCTTCGTGGCCGAGCGGGCCCACGTGGTCCAGTGAGCCCGTCACACCGAGGCGGTCCGCCAGTGCGAGGGTGCCCCGCAGGGCGCCGGTGTCCGGGCCGGCGAGGACGAAGCGGGCGTCGGGGTGCTCGGCCAGCACGGCGGGCATCGCGGCGACGAAGTCCTCGGGGCGCTTGCGCTCCTGGACGCGGGCGAGGAAGAGCACCGTCGGCGGGCGGCCGGGCTCACGGGCCGGCTTGAAGGGCTGCGGGCGGACCCCGTTGACCAGGCGCACGGTCCGGGTGAGCGGCACGGGGGCGGCGACCGCATTGACGTCGACGCGCTCGGCCTCGGTGAGGTGGAGCACCGCGTCGGCGCCCCGCAGCACCCGGCGGACGCCCAGGAGGTCGGTGAGCTGTGCGACGCGCTTCTCGGTCGGGTCCACCATGCCGTGGGTCTGCACGACCAGCGGTGTGCCGGAGGCCAGCGCGAGCAGAGCGGCGGGCAGGGTGACCAGGTCGCGCATCAGGTGGACGTGGACGAGGTCGGCGCCGCGCATCATGCGGCGCGCGGTCCTCAGCAGGGCCGCGGAGGTGATCCCGCTGACCTCGAACATCGGCAGCAGGTGGCGGGCCTGGAAGAGGTGGACGGGGACGCCCTCCACCTCGCGCGGCAGCGGGCCGTCGAAGCCGTCGCCGAGCGCCATGATCCGGGCGTCGTCGCCCCCGGCACGCTGCACCTTGGAAAGGTTCAGGGCCACCCGGGTCGGACCGCCGAAGGCATGGTCCGGGGTGTGCAGCGTGACGATGTGCAGGATCTTCACCAGGGTCCCCCTCGCCCTCGTCCGGCCGTGCCCAGACTAGTCGGCACATCTCCTCACGTGTGGTGATTCGTTAATGTGTAGTCAGACAACCGCGCTTCAGGGACGGGGAGTTGATGGCATCCGTGCACGAGGGCGTGCGGTCCGCGCCCGCCCGCCCGCTGTCCTGGGCGATGCTGTCGCGTGCGCTGGCCGTGCCGATCGTCCTCGGCCTGGTGTGCTTCCTGCCCGCCCTGATCGCCGCCCAGCCCGGAACCGGGGTGCGGGACACCGCGTACTGGTTGCAGCTCGTTCTGACCTGTTACTCGGGGGCGCGGCTCGCGACGATGATCCTGTCCACCCGGCGGCGGCTCCTCCAGGGCGTCTTCTGGATGTTCGTGTACATCGCGATGGGGGTGGCGCCGTTCGCGCAGGTGGTCATCGGCCAGACTCCGACGCCTGTGGTCGGGCCGCGCGCCGATCTGGTGACCGCCGTCGCGCTGGTGCTCGTGGGGTGCGCGGCCTTCGACCTGGGGGCACTGCTGGCTTCGCGGCGCCCGCTGCGCCGTCGCCGCACGGCGCGCGGGGACGGGCACGGTGCCACCGCGCACCCGGTGCGGCTGCGCCTGCTGGTGCTGCTGGCGTTCGCGGCGAGCGGGTACTACGTGCTGAAGCTGGGCGGGCCCGCGGTCTTCTTCTCCAGCAGGCAGGAGATCAGTGCCTCGGTCGCGGAGAGCGGGGTGGCGTCGGGCGAGTCCAATGTGGGCTCGGCGTTCCTGAAGGGCTTCGGCACGGTTCCGGCGCTGCTGGCCCTGCTGTTCTGCACGCGCAGGCTGGTGACCTCGCGCCGGGCCAGGCGCTCGCCGTCGGCCGTGCTGGTGTGGTGTGCGCTGGCCGTCGTCAACCTGATCGTCAACAATCCGGTGTCCAACGCGCGTTACTGGTTCCTGACGGTGCTGGTCTCGCTGCTGTTCACGGCGTTCCCGCGCAGTGCCGCGATGTACCGCTCGGTGCTGGCGCTCGGGGTGATCGGGGCGCTGGTGCTGTTCCCGTACGCGGACCGGTTCCGGTACGACGACGCGGGGTACCGGCCGGTCCAGTCGTCGTCGGTGTTCGAGCCGCTGGCCACGAAGGACTACGACCAGACGGTGATGTTCGCCAACACGGTCACCTGGGTCGGCACCCGGGGGCACACCTACGGGCGGCAGCTGGCGGGGTCCGCGTTCTTCTTCGTGCCGAGGGCGGCGTGGAGCGGGAAGCCGGAGGACACCGGGGTGCGCGTCGGGCAGTGGATGGGGATGAACATGACCAACCTCTCCGCGCCGCTGTGGACCGAGCTGTGGGTCGACTTCGGGGTGGTGGGGCTGATCGGCGGACTGGCGCTGACCGGATACGGGGCCGCGCGCACCGACCGGCGTTACGCGCGGGCGGTCTCGCGGGACGGGCCGGGCCCGGGCAGCGTGCTGGCGATCGCGGCGCCGCTGATCGCCGGGTACACCTTCATCCTGTTGCGCGGTCCGTTGTTGCAGGCCGCGGGGAAGCTGGCGATCGCGGCCCTGTGCCTGGCGCTGGTGACGAGTTTCAGGTCCGGGCGGCGTCCGCGCTGACCGGCCCCGGTGCCGGCGCGCCCGACCGGGTCAGCCGGACCACCCGGGTCCAGGTAGCGACGGCCTTGCAGCCGGAGCCGAGGCACAGGCCCCAGGCGGCCCCGGGGACCCCGCCGACCGCGTAACCCGTGGCGAGGAAGGCGACCGCGGCGAGCGAGAACACCACCTGGATCGGGAGCGTGGTGCGCGGGTCGAGGAGCCGGAGTGCCAGCAGTCCGCAGGTGCCGACGGCCATCGCCGCGTACTGGCTGCCGGTGGCCGGGAGGAGCGCCGCGGCCGTGGGCCAGGTCGCGCCGAGCAGATGGCGCCCCACCGAGCCGGGCAGCAGGGCGAGGACGGTGGCCCAGGTGGCCGCCGTCAGGGCCAGCACGACGGCCAGCGCGGCTGTCGCGCGCACCCGGAGCCGGTCGGTCGCGAGCCGCCCGAGGAGTGGCGGGCCGAAGCCGGTGGCGGAGGTGAACAGCACGTTGAGCGGGCCGAAGAGCGTGGTGGCGCCGCGCAGGGCGCCGACGACGAGAGGGTTGCCGACGGCGCCGAGGCCGAGCACGGAGAGCTGGGAGGTGGCGTTGCCCACGCCGAACTCGACCACGAACCTCCGGCCGAGGTGGCCCTTCGCAAGCATCGGCCTCAGTGCCACCGGGGCGCCCGCTGTCCTGCGGTGCAGGGCGGCCACCGACAGCAGCAGCGCGGGAAGCGCGGACAGCCCCCAGACGGCGACCAGCCGGGCGGCCGGTGCCCCGTGCGGCTGCACGGCGAGGGCGCCGACGACGCAGACCAGCCGGAGGGTGTCGGCGGTCAGGGCGAGATGCTGGGCGTGCAGCGTGGCGAAGGCGTACCGCGCGATGTCCTGCCCCAGCACCACCGGCAGCACCAGGCCCAGCGTCGTCAGGGCGGTTGCCGTGGAGCCGGGCAGCAGGACGCAGACGGCGGCGAGCAGGCCGCCGAGGGCGGTGGCGGCGAGGAGCGTGAAGCGGACGGCGGACCGGCAGGCGCCCCGGGTGTCCTCACCGCCGCCCCGGCGCAGCACGAGCGGCTGCCCCGTGAAGGCGCCGGAGACGCCGAGCAGGACGGTGAAGACGAGGTAGACGGCGGAGAAGCGGGCGAAGCCGGCCACGGTCGAGAGCCGGGCGGCCGTCACCAGCACCAGGATGTTGGTGAGGGCCGCCACCCCCTGGTCCGCGACCGAGCAGACGATCGCGGTACGGGCTCTCATCGGTGTCCGGCGCTGCTGCGGCCGTCGCGTCCCTGGCCGCCGTCCACGGTGCGCAGGCCCAGGGTCTCCGCGGGGTCGCCGGTGCGGCCCGTCACATCGGGGTCGCCGTACCTGCCGCCCGGGGCCGCGGGCCCCTGTCCGGGGGGCCGGTGCCCCGGCGGCCGGCCACCGCCGGACTTCCCGCGGGCCCGCCGGTCCAGCCGGCCGTAGCCGGGGTGGAGCAGGGTGCCGAGGACCGAGCCGCCCGCCGCGCCGATGATCTCGCGGATGCGTTCGAGGTCGCTGCGGTGCACTTCGCGCGGCCGGCAGACGATGACGACGCCTTCGACGCGGTCGACGAGCGCGACCGCGTCCGCGTACGACAGGACGGGCGGGGCGAGCACGATGACGACCGCGCCGGGCCTGCCTCCCTCGGCGATGATGCGGCTGACCGGGGCGGAGGTCAGGGCGCGCGGCACGTTGTCGGTGCGGCGCCCCGCGACCAGGGTGAAGGCACCCGACCCGGGCACGTCGACGTTGGCCCGGCTGTCGGAGGGCCAGCCCCGGTCCTGGCTGCCCGTCGCCCAGCGGGGGCCGCGGCCCGGGTGGGCGGCGCCGAGGTCGCCGGCCAGGGACGGGGTCCGCAGGTCGGCCTCGAACAGCAGGACGTCGCGGCCCATCTCGGCGAAGGCTGCGGCCAGGTTGGCGGCGGCGGCCCGGGCCATGTCGTTGTCGCCCCGGGGTGCGGTGACCAGGAGGCGGCGGCGTTCCGCGAACGACGGGTCGTAGGCGAGCCGGAAGGCGACCGCCCGGTACTCCTCGGCGAGCCGGCTGCCGGGGCGGCCGATCGCGAGGAGGGTGCCGGCGGTCGCGCGTTCCCTGGGCAGGGTGCCGAGCAGGGGGGCGCCCAGGGAGCGGACGAGTTCCCGGGTGGAGCGGACGGCCGGGTCGAAGACCAGGCGCACCCATGACATCAGCAGCCCGAGGGCGAGTCCGACGACGCCGCCGAGTCCGAGCAGGAGCGGCAGGCCCGCTCCGGTGGGGTGTTGCGGGGCGACGGGCTTCTTGTTGAGGTAGCCGGGTGTGGTGTCCAGGGCGCGGAGTTCGGAGATCTTCTGGTTGAGCCCGGAGATGGCGACGATGAGGTTGGCGCGTGCGCTGGTGACGTCGTCGC
Organism: Streptomyces sp. NPDC057249; assembly: GCF_042669245.1. NCBI lineage: Bacteria > Bacillati > Actinomycetota > Actinomycetes > Kitasatosporales > Streptomycetaceae > Streptomyces > Streptomyces sp. NPDC057249. The sequence goes on from NZ_JBHUXS010000009.1 coordinate 221,316, forward strand.
CGGTGCCGGTCTCCTGCTCGGCGAGCCGGTCGCGCTGTTCGGTGAGGGGTTTGAGCTGGGCGCGGTAGCCGTCGATCATGTTGTCGATGCTGTCCTCGGTGCGCTCCCGGCGGATCTCCAGGTATGCCTCGGCGAGGGCTTCGGCCCTGGCCCTGGCCTGCTCGGGGGTGCGGCCGGTGTAGGCGAACTTGAGGACGAGGGTGTTGGGCGGGTTGGTGACCTGGAGCCCGGAGAGCAGGGCGCCGACCTCGACGGTGTCGCCCTGCTTGGCGAGGGTGCCGGCCGCGATGGTGCCCACGGCGTCACTGACGGCGGTCTGGCGTTCGGAGCCGATGTTGATGCCCTTGTCGGCGGAGGCGCCGGCGGCGAAGGGGTCGGAGGTGGCGGAGCGTACGGACACCTCGCCGGTGGCCGCGTAGGTGTCGTCGCCGCTCAGGGCGAGCCAGCCGCTGCCGAGGAGGCCGAGGACCACTCCGGCGACGAGTAGGAAGCGGTAGCGCAGGAGTTGGCGGAACTGGTCCCGGAGCAGGGCGGGTTCGTCCTGCTCGTCCAGGGCGCGGATCGGTTCGGTCATCGGCGTGGCCCTCCTCGGCCGTCCCGCAGGGCCTCGGTGAGCAGGGCGTCGAAACGGGCCAGCGCCGCTTCCCGGCCCAGATGGCGGGCCACATAGCGCGGCCCGTGGGCGCCGAGGGCGTCGGCCTCGGCGGGTGACTCGACCAGTTTGCGGACGGCGCCGAGCACGGCGGCCGGGTCCTCGGGCGCGACGAGGAGCCCGGCCCCGGAGCGGCGCACCTCGTCGGCGGTGCCGCCCTCCTCGGCCACGGAGGCGACGACGGGGCGCCCCGACACGAAGTACGAGGTGAGTTTGGACGGCACGCTCATGTCGAGCACCGAGGCGCGCTGGGTGACGGCGAGGACGTCGGCGGCGGCCAGGATGTCGGTGAACTCCTCCGCGCCGGCCGGGGGCAGGAAGTCGAGGTTGGGCAGCCCGGCGGCCCGGGCGCGCAGCGCCTCGCGCTGATTGCCGTCGCCCATCAGGACGATCCGGATCTCGGGGGCGAGGCGGGCCGCGTCGACCAGGACCTCCAGGCCCTGTTTGAGCCCCATGTTGCCGGAGTGCAGGACGACGGGTGTGCCCTCGCGCCAGCCGAGCCGGGTCCTGGTCGCCGCGCGGTCGGCCGAAGGGGTGCGTACATGGCTCCAGTTGGGGACGGTGCGGATGCGTGCGGGGTCCACTCCGTAGGCGGTGACGCGGGGGACGAAGCTCTCGTGGATGACGCCGACGAGGGTGGCGGCGCGCAGCGCGAACCGCTCGGCCTTCGACGCGAGGGCCGCCGCCCTGTCCCCGCCGCGGATGCCGCTCTGGGCCGCGGCGGCGCCCATCAGGTCCTGGACGACGGGTATGTACGGCACCCGGTGACGGCGGGCGAGGCGGGCGCCGATGACCCCGCCGGCGAGGCTGGGCATCTGGGAGACCACCGCGTCGGGCCGGATGCCGGGCGGTGCGAGGAGGCCGTGCGCCAGGACACTGCCCTCGAAGGCGGCTCGGCGTAACGCGCTCTGGCGGGGCGGCACGTAGTGGCGCCTGCGGTGCACGGTGACGCCCGCGCGCCGCTCCTCGGCGCGCCACACGCCCCGGTACGCGGCGTCGGTCCGCCAGGCCGGGTAGTGCGGCATGCCCGCGAGCACGTGGGTGTCGGCACCGGACGCCGCCCAGTGCTCGGCGAGCTGGGCGGCGTACGGGCCGATGCCGGTCAGCTCCGGCGCGTAGTTCGTGGAGACCACCAGCAGGCGGACGTGCTCGAACGGTCTGCGGTGCTCTTCGTCTGACATCGGGCGATCGCCTTCCCCCCGGAGCCATCAGTGTTCCACCGAGGAACAGCCCCAAAAGCGAGCTTATCCGTTCATGAGATGCGCAAGTGGTCTTCACAGTAATGTCGTTGGACCATCGCGGACATCGCGTTCACCGTGGGGGGAGAGAACGGATGGTGCACAGAGTCGGGTACGCGCCGGGGGTCTACGACCTGTTCCACGTGGGACACCTCAATATCCTTCGTCATGCGCGCAGCCAGTGCGACTACCTGGTGGCGGGGGTGGTCTCCGACGAGATGGCCACGCTCGCCAAGGGACACCGGCCGGTGATCCCGCTTCCGGAACGGCTGGAGATCGTGCGGAGCGTGCGGTACGTGGACGCCGCCTTCGTGGAGACCGTGCCGGAGAAGGTCGAGACCTGGCAGCAGGTCAGGTTCGACGTCATCTTCAAGGGGGACGACTGGCAGAACACCGACAGGGGCCGGAAGCTCGAACGCGACTTCGCCGAGGTGGGTGTGGAGGTGGTGTACTTCCCGTACACCGTGCACACCTCCAGCACCCAGTTACGCCGGGTGCTGGAGACGCTCGTCAGTGTGCCCGGAGCGCTTTCAGCTCCCTGAACCACTTGCCCAGGAACAGGACGAGGAACAGCGCGTGCACGGCGGCGAGTACGGCGTACCCGATGCGGAACGCCGTCTCGTCGGCCAGCAGCAGGAAGACCAGGCAGAACACCCCGTAGTCGGCGGGCAGCAGCGCCACGGCCCGCAGTCCCGACGGCGGCGCGGCGGGCCCGGGCGCCGGGGCCCGGCCGCGCGCCGCCGCCTTGCCGAGCTGTTCGCGCAGCAGCCCGGCACAGAAGGTGAGCACGGCGACGAACAGGAAGCCGAGCGGCAGCAGCAGCCAGCCGTCGCCCGGCAGGGCGAAGTACCGGTGGAACGCGATCAGTACGGCGGTGTGGACGAGGATCATCTTGGCGCAGTCGACCACATGGTCCAGCCATTCGCCGTCGGGCCCGCCGCGCCCGGTCAGCCGGGCGAGCTGCCCGTCGGCCGAGTCGAGGGCGAAGCCCACGGCGAGACCGAGGTACACCAGGACGGCCGGCCACGGACCGGGGCGCACCAGCGCTACGGAGGCGATCGCGGCGAAGGTGAACGCGGCGCTGGCCAGGGTGACCTGATTGGGCGTCAGGCCGAGTCGGTAGGCGCCCGCGGCGAAGACCCGGCCGGCCGGGCGGTTCACGTACCGCGAGTAGAGCGACACCCCCTTGGCCGTCTTCTGCGCCCCGCGCAGCCGGCCGAGCACCGTCGTCGTGGATTCCATCCGCCCCCCAGCGTCCCGGTGCCGCCACCGCTCCCCCGGCGGCGCTCCCCGCGCGCCGCCGGAGCCGCATCATGGCACGGGGAGCTCCGCCGCGTGGGCGGATCGCCCCATCTGGTGGGCCTACGGAGGCAGTTGACCGGGAGCGCGCCGCCCGGGGGTGTCGCTCAGGCGGAGGCGGTCCGGCATTCCGGGTGGCCCCAGCCGTGGTCGTTCTTCGCGATCATGTCCTTGGCCGCGTACGGCCGCCCGCAGTGGCAGCGGCCGGCGAACTTGGCCCGGATGGTGGCCCCGCTCCCCGTCTTCCGTGGTGCGGCCCGCTTGGCCGTCGCGCCGGTGCGGCGGCCCTCGGTGGCGCGGGAGGGCGCCGGTACGGGGGTGGCCGAGCCGTGCGCGGTGCCGGCGGCGCTCTGGGTGACGGCGACCTCGCTGGCGGCCTGGTCGGCGAGCGCGTTGAGCGGGTCGCCGTCCACCTGGTGGGCGGGTACGTAGACGAAGCTCACGGCGCGCCCGGTGAGGAGTGCGTCGATGCGGGTCACCAGGTCGCGGTTGGCGACGGGCTTGCCGGCCGAGGTCTTCCAGCCGTTGCGCTTCCAGCCGGGCAGCCACTTGGTGACCGCGTTCATCGCGTACTGCGAGTCCATCCGGACTTCGAGCGCCACGGCGGGGTCGACGGACTCCAGGAGCTCCTGGAGGGCGGTGAGCTCGGCGACGTTGTTGGTGGCGGTGCCGAGCGGCCCCGCCTCCCACCGCTGGGGACGCCCCTCGTCGTCGGCCACCACATAGGCCCAGGCGGCCGGCCCCGGATTACCCTTCGACGCCCCGTCACACGCGGCGATCATGCGCTCGTTCATACCCCCGATCATGCCAGCGCCGGGACACGGTTCCGTCCCCCCGCTCCCCACCTGCAGCCTTCACGGTGTGTGATGCTTCGGCGTGCGATGGTGACGGCCCGCTGCTTCCCTGAAGGGGCCCGCTCTCCCCTACGTCCCCGAGGAGTGACGATGAGCGTTGCACGAGAGGTGAACCGCGCCCAGCAGATGCGCGAGAAGGCGCGCCACCTGACCGAGGCCGCGGAGCGCACGCGCGACCCGGAGCAGCGCCGCCGGCTCCAGGAGAAGGCCCGCAGGCTCCAGGAGCAGAGCGAGCGGCCGGACGGCCTGCCCGTGTGAGGGCGGGGGCACAGACCGGTGGACTGTCACTCTTCCATGAGTGGGTGGCAGTCCACCGCCGCGTTCCGGCCCCCCACGGGGACGGGTGATCATCCCCGCCTACGATGACTCGGCACGCTCGTACGAGGAAAGTGGGGCCCTGCCATGAACGGTCGACCGGTCACCGTGGTCACCGGAGGCAGCCGCGGCATCGGTGCGGCGGTCTGCGTACGCCTGGCAGGTCAGGGCCATGACATCGCGCTGGCCTACCGCTCGGACGCCGACGCGGCGGCGCAGGTCGCCGAGGCGGTACGCGGGACGGGCCGGCGCTGTGTGGCGGTCCGGGTGGACACGGCGGACGAGACGGACGTGGACCGCCTCTTCGACACCGCGGCCGCCGAGCTGGGCCCGGTCACCGGGCTGGTCAACAACGCGGGCATGAGCGGCCCGGTCGGCCCGCTGGCCGACGCCGACGCGGCGGGCATGCGGCGCGCCCTGGAGGTCAACGTCCTCGGCTACCTGCTCTGCGCGCGCCGCGCGGTGCGGGACATGACCCGGACGGGCGGCGGGGCGATCGTCAACGTGTCCTCGGCCGCCGCCACGCTGGGCAGCCCCGGCGAGTACGTGCACTACGCCGCCGCCAAGGGGGCCGTCGACACGATGACCGTCGGCCTGTCGAAGGAGGTCGGCCCGTCCGGCATCCGCGTCAACGCGGTCGCCCCCGGCGTCATCCGCACCGGCTTCCACGCCGACCCGGCCCGCCCCGACAAGCTCGGCCCCGGCGTCCCGCTCGGCCGCCCCGGCGAACCGGACGAGATCGCGGGCGCCGTCGCCTGGCTGCTCTCCCCGGACGCCTCGTACGCGACGGGGACGGTGCTCCGGGTGGCGGGCGGGCGCTGAGGCGCGGCACACCGGATTACGGCCGTTCCGCCGCGGGGGTGCGCCCGTTGCAGTAGAAGTGGTGGTGCACCGGAACAGGAAGGGGCCTGCCATGTCAGCGGGACGAGGTCGCACCGCCGCAGCCGTGTTCGACGCTCTCGGCATCGATTACGAGGCGGCGTTCGCCGCCTCGCCCACGCATCGGGCCTCGCTGGAACAGCTGCTGGAGGTGCTGCCGCCGCACGCGCGCGTGCTGGACGTGGGCAGCGGCACCGGCCGGCCGACGGCGCGGACCCTCGTGGACGCCGGGCACGAGGTGCTGGGGGTCGACGTCTCGCCGGTGATGGTGGACATCGCCTCGCGCCAGGTGCCGGAGGCCGAATTCCGCTGCGCCGACATCCGGACGCTCCCGCTGGAGGACGGCTCCTTCGACGCGGTGTGCATGTATTTCGCACTGTTGCAGATGGAGCGCGGGGACCAGGCCGACGTGCTGCGGCTGGCCGCCCGGGTGCTGCGGCCCGGGGGCCATCTGGCCGTGGCGACGGTGCCCTTCGACGTGGAGGGCGTCAGCGGCACGTTCATGGGGCAGCCGGTCGAGGTGACCAGCTTCGGCGAGGACGCGTTCGCGGCGCTGGTGGAGGACGCCGGGTTCACCGTGCTGGCCCGGGAGAGCACGATGTTCGTGCCCGCCGTCCCGGCGGCCGTGCCCGAACCGCAGGTGTTCCTGCTCGCCCGGCTGCGCTGAGCGGGGCCGTACGCCGTCGTCACGGGTCCGCCGGACATGCCGTGCGGTCCCGGGCGGCCGACAATGAGTTGGCCGACCCGCCGCGGGTACCCGGCACCGCGAGGCTGCCGATGCCCCGCCGCCTGCCCGCGGGGACGACGACGGAGGATCTTCCATGACCGACCGCAGACCAGAGGGCCCTGTCCACGAGGGCGCGTCCCCGAGCCCGCCTCCGGTGCCCGCGGACATGCCCGACCAGCAGGTCCAGGAGGGCGAGGACCCGATGGACGTGCCGGCCCCGCCACGCGCCGGGCACGACGGTGACGACGGCCGGAACGACCTGCCCGACCCCGACGAGTCCGGGTCGGGGCGCGGCGCCGCCCGCAACGCCGGAGTGCACCCGGAGCATCCGGTGCCGGACGAGTCACCGGGCTGAGCCGTGGCCCGTGAGCGCCGGGCCGCCCGGCGCGCCCTGGCGCTCGCGGTGGCCCCGTGCCTCGCGCTGGCACTCGTCGCCCCGGCGGCCCGTGCGGACACCGGGGCCGGGCGGGCCGCCGCGTGCGACCCGGACCACGAGCGCTGCCTCGGCGGCCGGCGCCTGCTGTACTGGTACGGCTACGGGCTCGGCGTACATCCGTTCACCACCCCGGAGGCCGTGCGCCGGCAGCTCACGGACAACTTCCGGCTGTTCCCGGTGAGCGGGAGCTGCCCCGGCCGCGTCCGGACGGGAGACGAGTGCGACCTGCTCGGCGGCAATCCGGTGCGCGTGGAGTCCGCCGTCGGCGACCACCTCCGGATCGCCACGCTCCCCGGGCACGACCTGGGCGAGGGGCTGCACATCCGGTTCACGTTCACCCGCTCCCTCGGCTTCCACTACCTGGACGTCGCCGCGTGGCAGGACCGGGAGACGGAGTGCACCGGGAACGTGCTGTGCGGCGCGGCGAGCCGTGCGGGCGCCTGGGCGTTGTGGCAGGTACTCGCGGGCACGCTGACCTTGTCCGCCTGGGCGGCGTGAGCTCGGACTGCGGGGAGCGCCCGGCCGTTCGACCATGGGGGCTATGGCCGTCAACCCCGCCGACGCCTCCGGGGCGCCCTTGTGGATCGCACCGATGCTGGCCGTGCCCGGCCCGCTCCCGGTACCGGACGCGGAGTGGGCCTTCGAGGCCAAGTGGGACGGTGCCCGGTGCGTGGTCGCGACGCCGGGCGACGGCACGCTGCGGCTGACCTCACGGGCGCGCAACGACGTCACCCCGACCTATCCGGAGCTGCACGCCCTCGGCGACGTGCTGCGCGGCCGCAGCGTGGTCCTGGACGGCGAGATCGTGGCCCTGGACGCGGCGGGGCGGTCCGACTTCGGGCTGCTCCAGCGCCGGATGGGTGTCCTGAACGCCCGCCGCGCCGCCCGTCTGGCGCTGGACGTCCCCGCGCACCTGGTGGTCTTCGACGTGATGTACCTGGACGGGCGGACGCTGTCGGGGCTGGGCTACGAGGAGCGCCGCGCGGTCCTGGCCGGCCTGCTGTCCGCGGGACCGCACTGGTCGGTGCCGTCGTACGTGCGCGGGAGCGGGGCGAAGGCGTGGGAGACCGTCGTGCGCGGGGGCCTGGAGGGCGTGGTCGCCAAGCGGCTCTCCTCGCCGTACACACCGGGTCTCCGTTCACCCGACTGGCGCAAGACCAAGCGGGTCGAGACGCTGGATGTGGTCATCGGCGGCTGGACCCAGCGCAAGGGCGCGCCCTCGGGCGTCCCCGGGGCGGTGCTGGTCGGGACGGAGGACGCGGACGGTCTGCGGTACGCGGGCTCCGTGGGGTCGGGGATGTCCGACCGGGAGCTGGGCGAGCTGAGGGAGTACCTGGCGGTGATCGCGCGTCCGGGGTCCCCGTTCACGGGGCCGGTGGACGTGGCCGGGGCGCACTGGGTGGAGCCCCGGCTCGTGGCGGAGGTCAGCGCGTCGCAGTGGACGGCGGCGGGGCGGCTGCGTCATCCGGTGTGGCAGCGGCTGCGGCCGGACCTGACCCGGCTGGACTGAACGGCGGGGCGGACGGGTCAGCCGGGCAGCGTGAGCCTGCGGGACACGCTGACGGCGGCCGACAGCAGCTCCGCACGGACCTGGGAGGTCCGGTACATCCGGTCGGACCGGAAGGAGATGCCGAGGGAGCCGACCTGTTCGCCGCTGTACACCGGGACCGCCACACAGGTGGTGCCGCGTACGTACTCCTCGCGGTCCATGACCACCGGCGTGGGCGAGCCGTCGAGCTGCCGCACCAGGTCCTCCCGGTGGGTGATGGTGCGGGGCGTGAGGCCGGTGAGGTCGTGCCGGGAGAAGTAGTCGGCCCGGGCCTCGTCGTCGAGTTCCCTCAGCACGGTCTTGCCGAGCGCCGTGGCGTGCCCGGCCTCCTCAAGCCCCACCCACAGGTCCACGCGCGGGGTGCGCACGCTGTCCACGATCTCCATGACCCGGATCTCGCCGTCCACGTACAGCGTCAGATAGGCGGCGGCCCACAGGTCGTTGCGCAGGGCGGTGAGGGCGGGCCGCACCCGCGCGGGCACCGGCTGCGCGCCGGGGCCGCCGCCCGGGGTGTCGTCGGCGAGGACGTAGGTGTGGTCCTCCAGCTCCCTCAGGTAGCCGTCGCCGACCAGCAGGGGGAGCAGCCCGTGCACGGTGGCCGGGGGAAGCCCCGCCTCCCGGGCCAGCTGCTGCGCGGTGGCTCCGCCCCCGTGGGCGCCCGCGGCCTCCAGCAGGCGGAGGGCGCGCCGGACGGCGGCGACGGGGTCGGGGCCGGCGTGGTCGGCCATGCCCACCAGCATGGCCCTGCCGCCGGGAACCGGCAAAACCTCCCGGCGGCAGGACTGCACCCGGGGGACGTTTTGGGGCGTGACGCAAGCCATCTTTTGCGCTCGCGATCCGGGGGGAAGTCTCCGGTACGGTGTCGAACGCTCCGCACCGGGCAGGTCACGGGGCACCTCGCCACGCCGTACGGTCTCCGACGCGGAGCGGCGTGTCCGTGCCGTACCGCCCGTCCTCGACGCCAGACAGCCGCGACACGACTGGGGAGTTTGATGTTCGACAAGGTATTGGTCGCCAACCGCGGGGAGATCGCCATCCGCGCGTTCCGCGCGGCCTTCGAGCTGGGCATCTCCACGGTGGCGGTGTATCCGCACGAGGACCGCAACTCGCTGCACCGGGCCAAGGCGGACGAGGCGTACCGGATCGGTGAGCCGGGGCATCCGGTGCGGGCGTACCTGTCGGTGGACGAGGTGGTGAAGGCGGCCCGCAAGGCGGGGGCGGACGCGATCTACCCCGGTTACGGCTTCCTCTCGGAGAACCCGGACCTGGCGGCGGCGTGCGCGGAGGCCGGCATCACCTTCGTCGGGCCCCCGGCTGCGGTGCTGAACCTGACGGGCAACAAGTCGCGGGCGGTGGCGGCGGCCCGGGAGGCCGGTGTGCCGGTGCTGAAGTCCTCCGAGCCGTCCGAGGACGTGGACGCCCTGGTCGCGGCCTCGGCGGAGATCGGCTTCCCGGTCTTCGTGAAGGCGGTCGCCGGAGGCGGCGGGCGCGGCATGCGCCGGGTGTCCGAGGCCGGGGAGCTGCGCGAGGCGATCGACGCGGCGATGCGCGAGGCGCGGTCCGCGTTCGGGGACGCGACGGTCTTCCTGGAGCAGGCGGTGATCAACCCCCGCCACATCGAGGTGCAGATCCTGGCCGACGCCGAGGGCGATGTGGTGCACCTCTACGAGCGGGACTGCTCGCTCCAGCGCCGCCACCAGAAGGTGGTCGAGATCGCGCCGGCCCCGAATCTGGACCCGGAGCTGCGGGCGCAGATCTGCGCCGACGCGGTCGCCTTCGCCCGGCACATCGGGTACGTGAACGCGGGCACCGTCGAATTCCTGGTGGACGAGCGCGGCAACCACGTCTTCATCGAGATGAACCCGCGCATCCAGGTCGAGCACACCGTGACGGAGCAGGTCACCGGCCGCGACCTGGTCATCGCCCAGCTGCGCATCGCGGCGGGCATGACGCTGTCCGAACTGCGCCTGACTCAGGACACCATCACCCTCAACGGCACCGCGATGCAGTGCCGCATCACGACGGAGGACCCGGTCAACGGCTTCCGTCCGGACACCGGCACCATCTCCGCGTACCGGTCCCCCGGCGGTCCCGGTGTGCGGCTGGACGGCGGGACCGTCCACACGGGTGCGGAGGTGTCGGCGCACTTCGACTCGATGCTCGTGAAACTCACGTGTCACGGCCACGACTTCGCCAACGCGGCCCGCCGGGCGCGCCGGGCGATCGCCGAGTTCCGCATCCGCGGGGTGGCGACGAACCTGCCGTTCCTGGGTGCGGTGCTCGATCACCCCGAGTTCCGGGCGGGGCGGGTCACGACCTCCTTCATCGACGAGCACCCGGAGCTGATCCGGGCCCGCCCGTCGGCCGACCGGGGCAGCCGGATGCTCAGCTATCTGGCGGAGACCACGGTCAACCGGCCGTACGGGCCCCGCCCCTCGGTCATCGACCCGGCGGACAAGCTGCCCGCCCTGCCGCCGGGCACGCCGCCGCCCGGTTCGCGCCAGCGCCTGGCCGAGCTGGGTCCGGAGCGGTTCGCCGCCGAACTGCGCGCCCGGTCGGCGGTGGCGGTCACGGACACGACCTTCCGCGACGCCCATCAGTCGCTGCTCGCCACCCGGGTGCGTACCCGGGACCTGCTGGCGGTCGCGCCGCACGTGGCGCACACCGTGCCGCAGTTGCTGAGCCTGGAGTGCTGGGGCGGGGCCACCTACGACGTGGCGCTGCGGTTCCTGGCGGAGGACCCGTGGGAGCGGCTGGTGAAGCTGCGTGAAGCGGTGCCCAACATCTGTACGCAGATGCTGCTGCGGGGCCGCAACACGGTGGGGTACACGCCGTATCCGACGGAGGTCACCGAGGCGTTCGTCTCGGAGGCGGCCTCGGCCGGGATGGACATCTTCCGCATCTTCGACGCCCTCAACGACGTGTCGCAGATGCGGCCGGCGATCGACGCGGTCCGGGCCACGGGCACCTCGCTCGCGGAGGTGGCGCTGTGCTACACCGCCGACCTGTCGGACCCGGGCGAGACCCTGTACACGCTGGACTACTACCTGCGGCTGGCCGAGCAGATCGTGGAGGCGGGTGCCCATGTGCTCGCCATCAAGGACATGGCGGGGCTGCTGCGTCCGCCGGCCGCGCGCACCCTGGTCACCGCGTTGCGCGAGCGGTTCGACCTGCCGGTGCACCTGCACACCCATGACACGGCGGGCGGTCAGCTGGGCACGCTGATCGCCGCGATCGACGCCGGGGTGGACGCGGTGGACGCGGCCGTCGCCTCGATGGCCGGGACGACCAGCCAGCCGCCGCTGTCCGCGCTGGTGGCGGCCACGGACCACACCGAGCGGGCGACGGGCCTCTCGCTCCAGGCGGTCGGCGACCTGGAACCGTACTGGGAGGCGACCCGCAAGGTGTACGCCCCGTTCGAGTCGGGGCTGGCCTCGCCGACGGGCCGGATCTACCACCACGAGATCCCGGGCGGCCAGCTGTCCAACCTGCGGCAGCAGGCCATCGCCCTGGGCCTCGGCGACCGCTTCGAGCTGATCGAGGACTGCTACGCCGCGGCCGACCGGATGCTGGGCCGGCTGGTGAAGGTGACGCCGTCCTCGAAGGTGGTCGGGGACCTGGCGCTTCATCTGGTGGGTGCGGGCGTGAGCGCCGCGGACTTCGAGTCGGACCCGGGCAAGTTCGACGTGCCGGACTCGGTGATCGGGTTCCTGCGGGGTGAGCTGGGCGACCCGCCGGGCGGCTGGCCCGAGCCGTTCCGCACCCGGGCCCTCAAGGGCCGCCCGGACAAGGCGAAGGCCCCGCACCTGTCGGACGACGACCGGCAGGCGCTGCGCGAGTCGCCGCGCGCGACGCTGAACCGGCTGCTGTTCCCCGGCCCGACGAAGGAGTTCACCGCGCACCGGGAGGCGTACGGCGACACCTCGGTGCTGCCGACGCCGGACTTCCTGTACGGGCTGGAGCCGGAGACGGAGCACCCGGTCGAGCTGGAGCCCGGGGTCACGCTGCTGTTCGAACTGGAGGCCATCTCGGAGGCGGACGAGCGCGGCTTCCGCAGCGTACTGGCCACGCTCAACGGGCAGTTGAGGCCCGTTTCGGTGCGGGACAAGGCCGTGGCGACCGAGGTGAAGGCGGCGGAGAAGGCCGACCGGGGCAACGCGGGGCACGTCGCGGCGCCGTTCGCCGGGGTGGTGACGCTCCAGGTGGAGGAGGGCGCGTCGGTGTCGGCCGGGCAGACGGTCGCCACGATCGAGGCGATGAAGATGGAGGCGTCGATCACCGCCCAGTCCGCCGGTACGGTGCGCCGCCTGGCCATCGGCCGGGTCCAGCAGGTGGAGGCGGGCGACCTGCTCATCGAGATCGGCTGACCCCGCGCGGGGCCGCCCGCCGACGGAGGGGAGCCTCCTCCGTCGGCGGGCCTCTTCTCGGCCAACGCCGCGCCAATTAAGGTTAGGCTAAGCTAAATGGAAGAGGATTCGGGACCGGTCGTCGTCATCAAGTTCGGCGGCAACGCCATGGTCGACGCACAGCTGCAACAGACCTTCGCCGAGGACGTGGTGACACTGCGGCGCACGGGGCTGCGCCCGGTCGTCGTGCACGGGGGCGGCCCGCAGATCAGCGCCATGCTCGACCGCCTGGGGCTGGAGAGCCGCTTCGCGGCGGGTCTGCGGGTGACCACGGCGGAGACCATGGACGTCGTCCGCATGGTCCTGTCCGGCCGGGTGCAACGTGAGCTGGTGGGCCACATCAACCGCCACGGGCCGTACGCCGTGGGCGTGACCGGTGAGGACGCGCACACGATGACGGCCGTGCGGCGGCCCGCCTGGGTGGACGGCGCACCGGTGGACATCGGCCTCGTGGGGGACGTCGTGGAGGTGAACCCGGGCATGGTGCGGGCACTCCTGGCGCAGGGCCACATACCGGTGGTCTCCCCGGTGGCCCGGGGCGCGGACGGGCAGGTCTACAACGTCAACGCGGATCTCGCCGCCTCCGCCCTGGCCGTGGCGCTCGGCGCGGAACGGCTGGTGGTCCTGACGGACGTGGCGGGGCTGTACGCGGACTGGCCGCGCAGCACCGAGGTGATCGGGCGCCTGTCGGCCGACACCCTGGAGGGGCTGCTGCCGGACCTGGCGAGCGGGATGCTGCCGAAGATGGAGGGCTGCCTCCGGGCGGTGCGGGGCGGCGTCGGCCGGGCGGTCGTACGGGACGGCCGGGTGCCGCACGCGGTGCTGCGGAGCGTCCTCGGCGGGGACGCCGGGGGCACGACGGTGGTCCTCGACGCCGACGCGGAGCACGCCGCGAGCACGGTGTGACCCGGGGGCGCCGGCCGGGCCGGCGCCCCGTTCACAGCGGACGGGCGAGGAGCAGCGCGTTGCGCCGGGGGTCCAGCGATCCGGCCCACGCGCGCGGCGCCCGACGGGCCGTCACCGGGGCGAAGCCGTACCTGCGGAACAGCCGGCCGTCCCCCGTGGTCGCGGTGAACAGCGCGCCGAGCGACCGGCTGTGCGCGACGGCGAGCGCGGTCCGCAGCAGGGCGGCCCCGGTCCCGCGGCCCTGCCGGTGCGCGGCCACGCAGAAGTTGTACAGCACGCCCACGGGCGCCTCCTCCCCCGCGTACACCCGCAGGCCCACACAGCCCTCCAGACCGCCGTCCGCGCCGGGCGCCACGAGGAAGTCTGCGGCACGGGCCGCATACAGGGAGTCGGGCCGCCCGCGCAGGGCTCCCGAGCGCGCGAAGGGCCTGGACAGCGCGGCGAGTCCGGCGGCGTCGCCGGGCAGGGCGGTCCGGATGCGCGGGCGGGGCGGAGAGGGCGGGGCGGGGCGCGGCGCGGCCGTGGTCAAGACGGTCCTTCTTCGATGTCCGGGGCAGGGGAACGCGCCCCGGCGGGTTGGTCCGCCGGGGCGCGCGGGAGGCCGGGGTCAGGCGTCCATCGAGGCCGCGAGGGACTTGGGCCGCAGGTCGGTCCAGTGGGTCTCGACGTACTCCAGGCACGCGTCCCGGGTGTTCTCCTCGAACGCGACGGTCCACCCGGCCGGCACGTCCGCGAAGGACGGCCAGAGGGAGTGCTGACCCTCGTCGTTCACCAGGACCAGGAAGCGGCCTTCGGGGTCGTCGAACGGATTGGTGCTCATGCGGGTGGTGCCTCCTCGGTGGGGGAATTGTCGGTCCGGCCCTAACGGGTGCCGCCGGTGCCTTCGGCGAGTGAACGGGCCTCGTCGGGCGCGGACTTCACGCTCCGGTCGAGCAGCGAGTCCAGGATCTCGCCGACCCGGATCGCGGTGTTGGAGAGCAGCGCCGAGGTGATGCCGTGGGTGTGCTCCGTACCGCCCTGGAGGTAGATGCCGCAGTTCGACGCGGCGGCGGTGGCGATGCGGTAGTCGCGCTCGACGCGGACCCGGCCCTCCTCGTCGCGCAGGCAGGACCCGGCGGCCTCGCCCAGAAGCGCCAGGGGGTCGGCCGGGCTGTATCCGGTGGCGAACACCACGACGTCCGCGTCGAGCACGGTCTCCTCGCCGGTGACGAGGGACTTCACGGTGGCGCGCACCTTGTCCGGGGTCTCCACGGCCTCGGTGAGCCGGGACACGTTGAGGAAGCGCAGCCGCTCGGTGCCGAGCACCTTCTCCTGGTACATCTGCCGGTACAGGTCGTCGATCAGGTCGATGTCGACCACGGAGTAGTTGGTGTTCCCGTGGTAGTCCATCAGCCGGCGCTTGACGCTCTCGGGCGCCGCGTAGAACTCGTCCACCGCGTCCGGGTCGAAGATCTTGTTGGCGAAGCTGCTGTCGTCGGCCGGGCTGTACCCGTAGCGGGAGAAGACGGCGCATATCTCGGCGTCGGGGAAGCGGCGGTGCAGATACGCGACGTTCTCGGCGGCGCTCTGCCCGGCGCCGACGACGACCAGACGGGAGGGCGAGGTGCCCTCCAACTCTCCTACCCGGCTCAGCAGTTCGGAGTTGTGCCAGACCCGGTCACCACGCTCGGCACCCTCGGGCATCAGCGGGCGCAGACCCGTGCCGATGACCAGGTTGCGGGCGCGGTGGACCGTGAGCCCCTCCCCCGACCGGACGGTGACGTCCAGGAACTCCACGACGCCGTCCTCGACCACCTGGGTCACCCCGACGACCTCGTGGTCGTAGGAGACGAGGTCGTCCACCTGGGAGGCGGCCCACTCGAAGTAGTCGTGGAATTCGACCCGGAGCGGAAAGAGGTTCTTGTGGTTGATGAAGTCGATCAGGCGCCCCTTGCTCTTGAGGTAGCAGAGGAAGCTGAACTCACTGGCCGGGTTGCGCAGTGTCACCAGGTCCTTGAGGAACGAGACCTGCATGGTGGCGTCGTCGATGAGCATGCCCCGGTGCCAGCCGAAGGCCGGTTGCTGCTCGAAGAACTGGGCCGTCACCGCTTCCCGCGTCCCGGAGCGCGCGTTGTGCTCGCTGATCGCGATCGCCATGGCCACATTGGACGGCCCGAAGCCGATGCCAATGAGGTCGTGGACCGGTGCTGCGTCGCCAGGACGAGCCTGTGACATGTCACTCCCATCGTGCGGGGAAGCCGCCTGTCGGATGTGGGGAACGGGCGAAGGACGGGCACGCCGAAACGACGACCCAATGAACTTAGGTGAGCCTAAGCTAATCCGTCAACGCTTGTCGATAGGTGCGATTCGGACACCCTCGGCGCCGGGCCGCCCCAACTGGGGCATCCCGCAGGTGCGTTGCAAGATAAGGTAAGCCTTGCTTTACTTACCTGGCTCTGTCTCTACGTCGAGGAGGAACCCCATGCGGGTCGTCATGTTCGGTTACCAGACCTGGGGGCACCGCACCCTGCAAGCCCTCCTGGACTCCGAGCACGACGTGGTGCTGGTCGTCACCCACCCCAGGAGCGAGCACGCCTACGAGAAGATCTGGAGCGATTCCGTCGCCGATCTCGCCGAGGAGCACGGCGTCCCGGTCCTCATCCGCAACCGCCCGGACGACGACGAGCTGTACGAGCGCCTGAAGGCGGCCGACCCCGACGTCATCGTGGCCAACAACTGGCGTACGTGGATTCCGCCGCGCATCTTCGCGCTCCCCCGCCGGGGCACCCTGAACGTGCACGACTCGCTGCTGCCGAAGTACGCGGGCTTCTCGCCGCTCATCTGGGCCCTCATCAACGGCGAGAGCGAGGTGGGCGTCACCGCGCACATGATGAACGACGAGCTGGACGCCGGCGACATCGTCCGGCAGGAGTCCGTCCCGGTGGGCCCCCGGGACACCGCCACCGACCTCTTCCACAAGACCGTGGACCTCATCGCCCCCGTCACGACCAAGGCACTGGCCCTGATCGCGGACGGGCAGACCGAGTTCACCCCCCAGGACCGCTCGCAGGCCACCTTCTTCCACAAGCGCGCCGAGGAGGACATCCGGATCGACTGGAACTGGCCGGCCGAGGACCTGGAACGCCTGGTGCGCGCCCAGTCGGCCCCGTACCCCAGCGCCTTCACCTTCCACCGGGGCAAGCGGATCGAGATCCTGGCCGCCGTGGTCTCCGAGGGGCGTTACGGCGGAACGCCCGGCCGGATCTTCTACCGCGAGGGCGAGGGCGTGGTGATCGTGGCCGGCGCCGACGCCCGCACCGGCCGCAACCACGGCCTGGCCGTCACCCGGGTCCGCACCGAGGACGGCCGCGAACTGCCCGCGACCGAGTACTTCACCTCCATGGGCGGCTATCTGACCGGCCGCCCCTGACCCCGCACGGATGTGCCCCCGGACCCTCGAATCCGCCGAGGCCGGGGGCACACCCGTGCCCGCCCGTCATGCCTCCCGGGGGCGCGTCCGGGGCAGCCGCGTCGCCGCGGCGGCGGCGAACAGGCAGAGCCCGAGCACCCACCAGAAGGTGTCGCCGAAGGCCGCCGGGACGTCCGCGCCCGTGGCGGCGAGCCGGCTCTCCAGGATCACCGCGACCGCCGCCGTGCCGACGGAACCGCCCACGGTGTTCAGCAGGTTGAGCGCTCCGGCCGCCCGGGGCAGCTGGTCCGGCTCGATCCGGCTGTAGACGATGTTCATCACGGGCGCGCCGACCATCGACATCCCGAAGCCCCGCACCACCAGCGCCGAGGCGATCACCGCATCCGGGACCCCGTGCCCCAGCAAGGTGAACGGGGCGGTCCCGGCGAGGACCAGCACGATGCCGGCCACCACCAGGGTCCTCGGCGCGACCTTGCTGATGGTCCGGTTGACGAGCACCGAACCGGCCGCCGCGCCCAGCCCCTGGGGGGCGAGCAGCAGCCCCGCCTCCCAGGCCGACATCCCCCGCCCCGACTGGAAGTACAGCGGCAGCAGGAAGGTGGTGCCGAACACCGAGGCCCCGAGCACCACCAGCGCGAGGGCCGCGGCGCCGAACGGCGGCCGGGCGAACAGCCGGGGGTCGACCAGCGGAGTACCCCGGGTGCGCAGCCCGTGCACGGTGAACGCGGTCAGCATCACCACCCCGGCCACCACCCCGATGGTGGCCGGGACGGCGCGGTCGTGGGCGACCTCGGTCAGCCCGTACACCAGCACCGCGAGGCCCGGGGAGAGCAGCAGCGCCCCCCGCAGGTCGAACGCGGTCCGCTGTGCGGCGGGGGGCACCACGGGCACGTAGCGGCGGGCCAGCAGGACCGCCGCCGCGCCGATCGGCAGGTTGACCAGGAACAGCCAGGGCCACGGCGCGACGGCGAGCACGGTCCCCCCGGCGAGCGGCCCGAACACCGGTGAGAGCAGCGGGACCACGGCGACGACACTGATCACCTTGCCGGTGCGGCCGGGGCCCGCGACCCGGGCGAGCAGCGCCTGCCCGGTCGCGGGGAGCAGGCCGCCGCCGATCCCCTGGACCACGCGGAACACGACGAGGCTGCTCGCCGACCAGGCCGAGGCGCACAGCACGGAGCCGACCAGGAACACGCCGACCGCCGCGAGCCAGACCCGCCGGCCGCCGAACCGGCCGGCCAGCCAGCCGGACGCGGGGACGGCGGCGACGACCGCGAGCAGGTACGCGCTGGAGACCCACTGGATCTCGGCGACGGTCGCCCCGAACTCCTCGGTGAGCCGGTCGAGTCCGACGCTGACGATGGTGGCGTCGAGCGAGGCCATGAACGTACCGAGGACCAGGATGAACGCGATCCGCAGCAGCTCCCGGTCCACGCGCTCGGCGGGCGGGGCGGGCGCCGTGGTCACCGGTCCTCCAGGAGGCCGCGCACATCCGCGTCCAGGTGCTGCTCCAGGTTCCGCAGCAGGTCGACCAGTTGGCTCGCGAGCCCGTCGGTGTCGGTGCCGGCCCGGTGGGCGAGCACACCGGTCCAGCCGTCGCCGTCCGGCATGACGGTCAGCGTGGCGGGGTGGTGGGTGGACTCCCGGAAGCGCGTGGCGAGCACGGTAAGTCCGGGGGCGGGTTCGCGCAGGCGGTCCGGGTCGACCGGGTAGTTCTCGAAGACCACCATGCTGTCGAAGAGCCTGCGCCGCCCGGTGAGCCGTTCCAGGTCCGACAGGGCCACGTGGTGGTGCTCGACCAGGTCGCGCTGGCGGGCCTGGAGGTCGGTGAGCGCGGCGGCCAGGGTGCCGGTGAGCCGGGCCCGGACCGGAACGGTGTTGGCGAGCAGGCCGATGATCTCCTCCACGCCCTCCAGTGCCGGGGGCCGGCTCGACACCATGGCACCGAAGCAGACGTCCGCCCGCCCGGAGCGCCGGGCCAGCAGCACCGACCAGGCGCCCTGCACCAGGGTGTTGGGGGTCAGCCCGCGCCGCGCGGCGAGCCGGGTGAGCCCGGCCACGAGCGCCGCGTCGAACGTGATGACCTCGGGCTCCTGCCAGGCCGGACCGCTTCCGTCGCCGCCCAGGTAGTCCCCCTCGGGCAGCCCTTCCAGTTCGGCCGCCCAGGCAGCGAGATCCGGTTCGTGCTCCGCGCACCAGTCGAGGTAGTCCGCGAACGGGACGGGGGCCGGCAGCTCGGGGGCGGTCCCCCGGGTCCGCGCGGTGTACAGGGCGAAGAGCTCGCCGAGGATGCGCGGGGCGGACCAGCCGTCGGAGAGGGCGTGATGGCTGGTCAGGACGAGGTCGGCGCGCTCGGGTCCGAGCCGGATCACGGTGATCCGGTAGAGCGGGCCGCGCGCCAGGTCGAAGGGTTCGGCGAGGTCGGCGGCCAGCACCTCGTCGGCCGGGGCGTCGGTGACCCGGAACTCCGGGCGGGGCGCCTGCGGGACGACCGCGAACGAGGCGGGGAACACCGCGCCCAGGTGGGGGTGGCGGGCCAGCAGGTCGTCACCGGCGCCGCGCAGCGCCCCGGTGTCGAGCGGGCCCGCGAGCGAGAACACCGACTGCACGGTGTACGGGTCGGGGCGCTCGGTGCGCGAGTGCCGCAGCATCACCTCCTGCAACGGGCTCAGCGGCTGTACGGAGGCGGCCGGCCGGTCCCCGAGCGCGACGGTCTCCGGCGCGGCGGCGACCCGCAGCAGCGCGGCCCTCAGATGGACCGCCAGCTCCTCGATCTCCGTCCCGTCGAACAGCGCGTCCGGCCAGGTGATCCGCACGCCGAGCGCGTCGTCGCGCACCAGGGCGTTGACCATCAGGCTGTACGGCAGGGGCATCGGACCGGAGCCGTCGGAGCCGAGCGGATCGGCGTCCGGGGCGGGCTGCCACGGCGTCTCGTTCTCCGGGGCGCCGGGGTACTGGCCGAGGTAGTTCCAGGCGACCTCCGGGCGGACCGGGTCGAGCAGGCCCGCCGTGGTGAGGATGCCGTGGCCGAGTCCGTCGCCCTGGGCGCGCAGCCGGTCCCGGACCGCGCGCACGTCGTCGGAGGCATCGAGCCGGACGGGATGGATCGCGGTGAACCAGCCGACGGTCTGGGAGAGGTCGACCTCGCGCGGCCGGCCGTGGCTCTCCAGGGCGACCAGCAGTTCCGGTGTGCCGCGCCAGTCGCGTACCGCCCGGGCGAGCGCCGTCAGCAGGACGGCGTCCGGGGTGGTGCGGTGGGCGGCGGGCAGGGTGGTGACCAGGGCGCGGGTGGTGTCCGCGTCGAGCCGGATCTCGTGGTGCGCGGCGGTGTCCACGGTGTCCCGGGCGGGGTCGAGCGGCCGGGCCAGGGGCTCGGTCGCGGTCATCCGCCGCCAGTGCGGGAGTTCGGCGCGGCGGTCGGCCTCGCGCAGGGTGCGGGCCCAGCCGAGGAAGGACTGCCCGTGCCGGGTCAGCTCTCCCCCGTCGTGGGCGTGCCGGAGGTCGTCCAGGAGGATGCGCCAGGAGACGCCGTCGGCCACCAGGTGGTGGGCGATCAGGACGAGCCGCCCGGGGCGGTCGGGCCCGGCGTCCACCCAGACCGCGCGCAGCATCGGTCCGGTGCGCGGGTCCATCGCCTCGCGGGCGGCGGCGGTCGCGGCGTCGGCGGCGGCGCGCGGGTCGCCGTCCGCGGGGACGCGGGTCAGGACGTCGGCGCCGGTCACCTCGCCGGCCGGCGGGATGTGCAGCACGTCGTCGCCGAGGCGGGCGCGCAGCACGTCGTGGCGGATCAGCAGGGCGTCGAGCACGGCCTGCCAGCCCTTCTCGTCGCCGCCGGCCGGGACGCAGACCTCCACCCACTGGCAGAAGCCGTCGGCGGCCTCGCCCGCGCGGTGCAGCAGGTCCCGCATGACCGGCGTCAGCGGGGCGTCCCCGACGGCCGGGGCGGCCTCGCCGTCCAGGGCGCGGGCCCGGGCGGCGATGCCCGCGACGGTCTCGCCGTCGAACACGTCCTTCGGGCTCAGCCCGAGCCCCTGGCGGCGGGCCCGGGAGACCAGCTGGAGGGAGACGATGCTGTCGCCGCCGGCGTCGAAGAAGTTGTCGTCGGGGCCGATGTCGTCGCGGCCCAGGACGTCCCGGAGCACGGCGAGCAGCAGCGCCTCCGCCTCGGTGGCCGGTTCGCGCCGGGCGGCGGAGACGGTGGCGGGGGCGGGCAGCGCCGAGGCGTCGAGCTTCCCGCTGGGGCTCAGCGGGAGCCGGTCGAGCGGGACCAGCGCGGTCGGCACCATGTGGTCGGGCAGCCGCTCGGCGAGGTACCCGCGCACCTCGGCGGTGTCCAGGTCGGCGTCGTCGGTCGGGATGACGTATCCGACGAGCCGCCCCTCGCGCATCACGACGGCGCAGGCGCGGACGTCGGGGTGTCCGGTGAGGGCGGTCTCGATCTCCCCGAGCTCGACGCGGAAGCCGCGCACCTTGATCTGGTGGTCGGCGCGGCCGAGGAAGACCAGCTGTCCGTCGTGCCGCCACCGGACCAGATCGCCCGTGCGGTACATGCGGGTGCCGGGCGGCCCGTAGGGGTCGGCGACGAACGCGCCGGAGGTCAGCCCGGGGCGGCCGAGGTAGCCGCGGGCCACGCTCGGGCCGCCGAGGTACAGCTCGCCGGTGACGCCGACGCCGACCGGCTGGAGTCCGCCGTCGAGCACATAGGCGCGGACGTTCGGGTCGGGGCGGCCGATCGGCAGCGGTCCGGCGTCGTCCGGGTCGTAGTGCCAGGTGGTGGAGTTGATGGTGACCTCGGTCGGCCCGTAGGCGTTGAACAGCGCCCGCCGGCCCCGGCCCCAGCGGTGGGCGAGCTCCGGGTCGAGCCGTTCGGCGCCGACGACGAAGAACACGTCGGGGTCGACGGTGCGGTCGTCGGGCATGGCCGCGAGGAACGACGGCAGCAGGTTCACGCCGGTGACCCGGTGTTCCGCGATGTAGTCGAGGAGTTCGTCGCCGGGTACGCGCACCTCCTCGGGCGCGATGACCGACGTACCGCCGGACAGCAGCGGCACCATGGTCTGCCAGAACGCCACGTCGAAGCCGGTCGACGCGAAGTGCAGGTAGCGGTCGTGCTCGGTGACGCCGACGACCTCCTCCTGGAGGGCGATCAGATCGGGCACGCCCCGGTGGGTGACGCCGACGCCCTTGGGCCGGCCGGTGGTGCCGGAGGTGTAGATGACGTACGCGAGTGCGTCGTCGGTGAGCCGGGCGCGGGCCCCGGCCGGGTCGGTGTCCGGCACGGAGGCGAGGGTGGCCGGGTCGTCCAGGCGCAGGACGGGGATCTCGCGGTCGACGGGCAGTTCGGCGCCGGTCGTCACGACGGCCGCCGGCGCGATGTCGTCGAACATGTACGCGAGCCGGTCGCGCGGGTAGGCCGCGTCCATCGGTACGTACACCGCGCCCGCCTTGGCGACGCCGAACAGCGCGACGGTCATCTCGATGTCCCGGCCGATGAGGACCGCGACGGGGTCCTGCGGCCGGACGCCGTGGGCGATGAGCGCGTGGGCGAGGCGATTGGCCCACCGGTCGAGTTCCTCGTACGAGAGGCTGCGGTCGCGGCAGACCAGCGCCTCGCCGCCGGGCTTGCGCCGGACCTGGCCGGCGAACTCGTCCAGCCAGTGGCCGCGTTCCTTCGCGGCGACGATCGCGGTGCCCGTGCGCAGCATGCGGGCGCGCTCGCCGGCGTCGAGGGCGGGCAGCGCGACGGCGGCCCTGTCCGGGTCCTCGGTGATCTCGTGGAGCAGGTTGCGCAGCCAGCGGCCGTAGTCGCGCACGGTGTCCCGGTCGAACGCGCCGGGCTGGTAGCCGAGGCCGACGGTGATCTCGTCGCCCGGGATCACGATGACCGTGAGCGCGTAGTGCGTGGCGTCCGTGATGTCGACGCCGGTGAGGTCGAGCCCGGGGGCGAGCGGGGTGCGGGTGCGGCTGGAGAGCGGGAAGTTCTCCATGACGAGCATGGTGTCGAAGAGTTCGCCGATGCCCACGGCCCGCTGGATGCCGGGCAGTCCGACGTGGTGGTGCTCGGCGAGGGCGACGCTCTCCGCGTGCACCTGGGCCATCAGGTCCGTCACCGTGCGGTCCGGGGTGTACCGGACGCGGACCGGGACGGTGGTGCCGAGCTGGCCGATCATCGACTCGACGCCGTCCACCTCGGCGGGCCGGCCGGAGACCGGGCAGCCGAACACCACGTCGCGGCGGCCGGTGATCCGGCCGAGGAGCAGACCCCACGCCGTCTGGAGGACCGTCGTCAGGGTGATGCCCCGCTCCCGGGCGAAGGCGCGCAGCCGGTCGCTGAACTCGCGGCCCAGCTCGACGGTCTCCCGGCCCGGCCTCGCCACGGCGTTCCCGGTGCTCGCGGGGGCCAGCCGGGTCGCGTCCTCGACGCCCGCGAGCGCCTGGCACCAGGCGGCGACGGACGCCGCCTCGTCCCGGTCCGCCAGCCAGTGGAAGTACTCCGACAGGGGCGGGGAGACGGGTGCGGCGGGGCCGCCGCCGAATTCCGCGTAGATCGCGAGGAGGGTGCGGCCGACGAGGGGCATCGACCAGCCGTCGAGCAGGGCGTGGTGGTTGGTGATCACCAGTTTGTGTTCGGCGGGCCCCACCCGGGAGAGCAGGAAGCGGATGAGCGGCGGCCGTGCGGGGTCGAAGGGGCGCGCCAGGTCGGCGCGGGCCGCTTCGGCGAAGTCGTCGTCCTGCCGCCATTCCAGTGCGACGTCGGCCGGGATCACCTGCACCACGTCGTCCCCGACGGTGCCCAGGTGGACGCGGAGCGCGGGGTGGCGGCGCAGGAGTTCACGGGCGGCGCGGGCCATCCGGTCCGGGTCCAGCTCCCCGGACAGGGTGGTGACGGCCTGCACGACGTAGACGTCGGTGTCCGTGTCCTCGCGGACCATGGTGTGGAAGGAGAGACCGAGCTGGAGGGGGGTGGCGGGCAGCACGTCGCTGACCCGGCCGGTGCGCTCCAGGGCGTCGATCGCCTCCTGGTCGAGCGCCACCAGGGGCAGGTCGGAGGGGGTGAGCCCGCCCGTGGTGTGCAGGGCGTGCGCGGCCAGCGCGTCGAGCGCGGCGGCCCAGCAGTCCTGGAGGGCGGCCAGGGCGTCGGGGCCCAGGACCTCGCCCGCGGCGGTCCACTCGACGGCGAGCCGGGGTGTGTCCCCCTCGTGGACGAAGCAGTTGAGGGCCAGCACCTGTTCGAGGGCCTTGGCGTCGGGCTCGGTCACGGAGAACGCGTCGTGCTCGGGGAGCCGCCAGCCGTCGGCGGCCGACGGGGCGAACCGGCCCAGGTAGTTGAGCAGCACGTCCGGCGGAGGTGTCGCGCCCAGCTCCGGGCCCGCCTCCGGGTCGAGGTGGCGCAGCACCCCGTAGCCGATGCCGTTGTCGGGGACGGCGCGGCGGGCCTCCTTGGCGGCGCGCAGGGTGGCGCGGACGTCGTCGGAGGCGGGCACGCGGACGGGGTACTCGCTGGTGAACCAGCCCACCGTGCGGGCCAGGTCGAGGTGTTCGCGCCCGTGGCCCTCCAGGGTCACGGTGACAAAGTCGTCGCGCAGGCCCCAGCCGCGCAGGGCGAGGACGAGGGCGGCGAGCAGGACTTCGTCCACACCGGCCCGGTAGGCGGCGGGCAGGGTGGTGAGCAGGGCCTCGGTGGCCTCGGGCGAGGCGGTCGTGACCGTGCGGTGCGCGGTGGCCGCGGTGTCGCGTGCGGGGTCCAGGGGGCGTGCCCCGAGCCGGGAGGCGGAGCCCAGGGCCGTACGCCAGTGGGCGAGTTCACCGCGCCGGGCGCCGGTCCTGCCCTGCTCGGCGAGCAGCTGGGCGTGGCGGCGCCAGGAGGTGCCGACGGGGTCGAGGGCGCCGCCCGCGCAGGCGGTGTGCAGGTCGGGCAGCAGGACGCGCCAGGACACGCCGTCCATGGCGAGGTGGTGCACGACGACGACCAGCCGGTCGGGTGTGTCGTCCCCCGTACGCAGCAGGGCGGCGCGGACCAGGTCTCCGGTGCGCGGGTCGAGCTGTCCGGCGAGCCGCCGGGCCAGGGCGGTCACCTCTTCGCCGGTGACCTCCTCGACGGCGGCCCGGACCGTTCCCCGGGGCAGGATCTCGGGCTCGCCGGCCACCCGCAGCCGCAGCGCGTCGTGGTGGTCGACGAGGGCCCGCACACCCCGGGCCAGCTCGTCCCGGGTGAGCGCGTCCACGTACAGGGCGGTCCACTGGGCGTATCCGGCGACCGCGTCGAGGTCCGGGTGCGGGTCGAGCAGGGCGCGCACGATGGGCGGGGCGGGCACCGGGCCGACCGGTTCGTCCGCCGGGCCGGCCGCGCCGTCCAGCTGCTCGGCGGAGGCGGCGAGCGCGGCGAAGGAGCGGCGGGCCAGCAGGTCCTTGGGGCGCAGGCCCAGGCCGAGGGCGCGCAGCCGGCTGCTGACGGTGATCGCGGTGATGCTGTCCCCGCCGAGGGCGAAGAAGTCGTCGTCCACGCCGACGCGTTCGACGTCGAGCGCGTCGGCGAGGACGGTGCACAGCAGCCGTTCGCGTGGGGTGCTCGGTTCCCGGCCGCCGCCGGGCAGGGCGGGCGCGGGCAGCGCGGCGCGGTCGAGCTTGCCGTTGGGCGTGACGGGCAGGGAGCCGAGGACCACGACGGCGGCGGGCACCATGTGGTCGGGCAGCCGCTCGGCGAGCCGGGCGCGTGCCTCGTCGCCGGTGACGGAGGCGGACACGATGTAGCCGACGAGCCGCGACGACAGGACCCGGGCGGCGGCCGCGGTGACTCCGGGCAGGGCCGCGAGGGCCTCCTCGACCTCGCCGGTCTCCACCCGGTGGCCGCGGATCTTGACCTGTCCGTCGCCCCGGCCGCCGTACTCCAGGCCCCGGCCGGGCAGCCAGCGGGCCCGGTCGCCGGTGCGGTACATCCGGTCGCCGGGGGCGCCGAACGGGTCGGCGACGAAGCGTTCGGCGGTGGCTCCGGGCCGGCCGAGGTAGCCGCGGGCCAGGTGCGGTCCGGCGAGGTAGAGTTCGCCGGCCGTGCCGGGCGGGACGGGCTGGAGGGCGCTGTCCAGGACGCGGACCCGGGTGCCGGCGAGCGGGTGTCCGATGACCGGGTCGCCGTCGTCGACGCGGGCGGTGGTGGCGTCCACGGTGGCCTCGGTCGGCCCGTACATGTTGCGCGCGGCGACGCCCGACGCGGCGACGCGGCGCCACAGGGCGGGCGGGGTCGCCTCGCCGCCCAGGAGCAGCAGCGCCGGAGGCAGATCGAGCAGGCCGGCGTCGATGAGCGGGGCGGCCATCGAGGGGGTGGTGTCGACGATGTCGATGCCGTCGCGGGCGTACGCGGCGAGCAGGGCGTCCGCGTCGCGGGCCGTCTCGGCGTCGTACACGTGGAGTTCGTGCCCGCACAGCAGCCAGACGAGGTGTTCGAAGGCGGAGTCGAAGGCGAAGGAGTAGGTGTGCGCGGCGCGCAGTCGGCGCCCGGTGGTCCGTTCGGCCTCCGCGACGACCGTGGCCCGCTGGTGGTGCAGCAGCGCGGCGAGCCCGCCGGCGCGGCCGAGCACCCCCTTGGGGCGGCCGGTCGATCCGGAGGTGTGGATGACGTAGGCCAGGTGTTCGGGGTGGCGGGGCCGGGACAGCTCGGGGGTGGTCAGCGGGGCGCCGGAGAGGTCCGCGGCCTCGTCCAGGAGGGTCTTCCAGGGCAGGCCGTCGACCGTGCCGTCGGTGAGGACGAGGACCGGGCGGGTGTCCGCGACGAGTTCGCGCAGCCGCTCGGGAGGGTGCGCGGCGTCCAGCGGCAGGAAGGCGGCGCCCGCGTCCAGCACGGCGAGCAGGGCGACGACGGCGTCGGCCGAGCGCGGCAGGGCGAGCGCGACGACGTCCTCGGCTCCGACGCCCCGGGCGCGCAGGGCGCGGGCCACGCGGTGGACGCGGTCGGCGAGTCGGGCAGCGGTCAGCCGTTCGGCGCCGCAGACCAGGGCGGTGTTCCCGGGTCCGGCGGCGGCCATCGCGTCGAAGGCGGCGGGCACGTCGAGAGGGGTGCCGGGCAGGGCGGGCGGGCTCCACTCGGCGAGCTGGGCGCCGGTGTCGGCGGTGAGCGCGATCCGGGCGACGGGCCGGCCCTCGACGAGCCCGGTGAGCAGGGCGCGGAGCCCGGTCATCAGGCTGTCGACGGCGGCCTGGTCCTTGGCGCGGGCATCCACCTCGAAGCCGAGGAGGAGCCCGCCGTCGCGGGTGGGCAGGACGCTGAGGCCCATGTCCTCGGGCGGTCCGCCCGCGACGTTGCGCATGACGCCGGCCGCCCCGGCGAAGTCGAGCGTCAGGTCGAACGCCTTGAGGTTGATGCCGCGTCCGTGCAGCAGTGCCCCGGCGCCGGGCACGCCGAGGTCGCGGGGCAGGTCCTCGCCGCGGTAGCGCTGGTGGTCGCGCATCTCGCGCATGGCGGTGGCGACGCGCCGGCTCAGCTCGCCGAGCCGGTCGTCGCCGCGCACGGTGACCCGCATCGGCAGCACGTTGACCGCCATGGCGGGGGTGCGCAGCGCGGCGGAGCCGGTCCGGCACATCAGGGGCAGCGCGAAGACGACGTCGGTGCGGCCGAGCATGCGGTGCAGGAAGGCGGCGTAGCAGGCGATCAGGGCCTCGCCCCAGGCGACGCCCTCCGCGTCCGCGAAGGCGCGCAGCGCCGCGGTCTCCTCGGCGCTCAGGACGGCGCGCGCGGTGAGCGTGCGGGCGGGTGCGCCGCCGGTGTCGGGCCCGTCGTGGGCGCCGACGTCGGGCAGCGGCGTGAACCGCTCGACCCAGTAGGCGCGGTCCTCGGCGGCCCGGTCGCTCCCGCGGTACGCGGTGTCCTCGGCGACGAGCGTCGCGAAGGCGCCGAAGGTGGAGCGGGGCGGCCGGGTGCCGCGGACCAGGGCGGTGTAGTGGGCGGCGGTGCGGCGGGCGAGCAGGGCGGCGGTGTAGCCGTCGAAGACGAGGTGGTGGCCGAGCTGGGTGTACCAGACCTCGCGGTCGGAGAGTCTGATGACGGTACGGGCGTACAGCGGGCGGTCCGTCATGCCGCGGCACGCCTCGGCGAGCCGGGTACGTTCGGCGTCGACCAGCGCCTGGGCCGCGGCGGCGGGGTCGGCCTCGGCGCTGACGTCGACGAGCGGCGGGAGGGCGACCGGTTCGGTGCCGACGGCCTGGCGTGGGCCCTCGGGCGTCTCGTACACCCTGAGCCGCAGGCTCTCGGCCTCCTCGGTGGTGGCCCGGACCGCCTGCGCGAGCGCGTCCGTGTCGACGGTTCCCTCGCCGGATATCTCGATCACGTCGCCGACCACGTAGTACGGCGAGTCGGGTTCGATGCGCTGGGCGTTCCAGATGCCGAGTTGGGCGCCGGTCAGGGGAAGGAGGCCGTCCGGGGTCGCGCTCGCGGTGGTCAACTTACTCTCCTTGCAGGGTGGGGACGACCATCGGAGTGCCGGTCACCGGGTCCGGGACGACGACGCTGGGCAGGTCGAAGACGTCCTTGATCAGGGTGGCGTCCACGATGTCCGCGGGGTCGCCCTCGGCGACCACCTCGCCGGCCTTCATGGCCACCAGGTGGTCGGCGAAGCGGCACGCCTGGTTGATGTCGTGCAGGACCGCGACGACGGTGCGGCCCTCGTTGCGCAGCTTGGCGAGCAGGCCGAGCAGTTGGTACTGGTGGGTGATGTCGAGGAACGAGGTGGGTTCGTCCAGCAGCAGGTAGGGCGTCTGCTGGGCGAGCACCATCGCCATCCAGACGCGTTGCCGCTGCCCGCCGGAGAGTTCCTGTACGGGCCGGTCCGCCAGGTCGGCGACGCCGGCGGCGGCCATCGCCCCGTCGACGGCCGCCTGGTCGCCGTCCGACCACAGGGCCAGCATCGACTGGTGCGGGAAGCGGCCCCGGGCGACGAGTTGGCGGACCTTGATGTCCTCCGGCGCCATGGGGTCCTGGGGGAGGAAGCCGAGCTGCTTGGCCAGCGCCTTGGTCCCGAACGCGCCGACCTCGCGGCCGTCGAACTCCACCTGTCCGGAGTGCGGTTTGAGCAGCCGCACGAGCGCGCTCAGCAGGGTCGACTTACCGCAGGCGTTCGGGCCGACGATGGCGGTGAACGCGCCGTCGGGCAGGTCGAGGGTGAGCCGTGTGGACACGACGCGGTCTCCGTAGCGCAGGGTGATCTCCCGCGCCGTCAGGCGTGCGGTCACGCGCGCCTCACCTCCTTGGTCAGCAGCCAGATCAGATAGCAACCGCCGATCGCGGTGCTCACGACGCCCACGGGCAGCGCGACCGGGGCCAGCAGCATCTGCGCCACCAGGTCCGCGCCCTGGAGCAGGACCGCCCCGGTCAGCGCGGCCGGGAGCAGCGGGATGCCGGCGGCGCCCGCGAGCCGGCGGCCGATCTGCGGCGCGGCCAGCGCGATGAACGCGATGGGTCCGGCCACGGCGGTCACCGTGGCGGTGCAGCCGACGCCGACCAAGACCATCAGCAGCCGCAGCCGGTCGAGTCCGACGCCGGTGGTCACGGCGACCGGGTCGCCGAGCGCCGCCTGGTGCATGGCGTGGGCCCGGGTGGTCATCACGAGCAGCAGCACCGCGATCACGGCGAACGGGATGCCCAGGTCCTCCCAGCCGACGCCGTTGAGGGACCCGGCGCTCCAGCCGACGGCGGCGATCGCCACCTCCAGTTCGGCGCGCAGCACGATCCACGAGTTGATCGCGGTCACCATCGCGTTCACGGCGATGCCGATGACCACCAGCCGGAGCCCGGAGAAGCCGTGTTCGAGCGAGAGCAGGTAGATGGCGGCGGCGACGACCAGTCCGCCGGCCACCGAGCCGACGGCCAGCTGGGCGGAGGTGCCCGACAGCACGGTGAGGGCGACGAGCGCGCCGGTGTAGGCGCCGGCGTCGAGCCCGATGACGTCGGGGCTGCCCATGGGGTTGCGGGTGAGGTTCTGGAAGAGGGCGCCCGCGACACCGAGCGCCAGGCCGAAGACGGCGCCGGCGAGCACGCGCGGCAGCCGCCAGTCCCGGATCACCACGGAGTGCTCCGAGCCGGTGAGGACGGCGAACACCCGGGAGGGCGACGACCAGGACGCCCCGTAGCACAGCCCGAGGAGGCCGAGGCCCAGCATCAGGGCGACGAGCACGACGACGAGTACCACCGTGCGGCGTTCGGCGCGCAGTCCGCGTACGTTCACAGCGACCCCGCCCCGTAGCGGCGGACCGCCCAGATCAGCATGGGGCCGCCGAGGAACGCGGTCACGATGGCCACCGGCACCTCACCGGTCGGGAGCAGGACGCGCGAGGCCATGTCGGCCGCGAGCAGCAGGATGGGGCCGAGCACCATCGTGTAGCCGATCAGCCAGGGTACGGAGCCGGATGCCGCCCGGCGCGCGAGATGCGGCACGATCAGTCCGACGAAGAGGATGGGGCCCGCCACCGCCGTCGCCGCCCCGCTGAGCACGGTGATGAGGACGAGGGTGACGATCCGGACGCGGCCGACATGGGCGCCCAGGGTGTGCGCCACGCTCTCACCGAGTGTGAGGGCGTTGAGGGCCCTGCTCAGCAGCAGCGCACCGGCCAGGGAGACCGCGATGGCGGTCAACGGCCAGGCGAGCGGGGCCTGTTCGCGTCCGGCCAGGGTGCCGACGGACCAGAAGCGGTACACGTCGAAGGTGTCGGGGAGCATCAGCCGCAGGCCGAGGGACACCCCGCTCAGCACCGCGGTCAGCGCCACCCCGGTGAGCACCAGGCGCAGCGGTGAGCGGCGGCCGACCGCGGCGACGAGCACCGCCGCGATCGCCGAGCCGACGACGGCGGATCCGAGCTGGCCGGCCTGGCCGGCTGCCAGGCCGAGCGCGGACCCGATGGTGACGGCGAACCCGGCGCCCGCGGTGACCCCGAGGATGCCGGGCTCGGCGAGCGGGTTGCGGGCGAGCGTCTGGATGAGGGCGCCGGCGACGGCGAGTGCGGCGCCGACGGCGACGGCGAGCATCGCGCGCGGCGCCCGCACGTCCCGCACGACGACGTGGTCGTCGGTGCCCCGGTAGTCGAACAGTGCGCGCACGACTTCGCCGGGGGCGACGTGGCGGGCCCCGACGCCCATGCTGAGGACGGCGAGAGCGGCCAGCAGGACCAGTCCGCCGACGAGCAGGGCGGTCTGCGGAACGGCCCGCCGGTGTCCCGCCGCCTCGGACGCGCGGCCCGCGACGGTCACCGCTTCAGCAGCGGAGCGAGCGACTGGTCGACCGCGTCCAGGGTCAGCAGGGCCTCGCCGTAGGTGGCGGCCTCGGTGTAGCGGAACGGGTAGACCTTGCCGGCCTTGACGGCGGGCAGGTTCTTCCAGAGCTTGGAGTCCAGGACGTACTTGACGGACGGCGGGACGCTGCCGTCGGCGCTGACGGAGTAGGTCAGCACGTCGGCCTGGCGGAAGGCGTCGGGCAGTTCCTCGATGGAGGGGTACTCGCTGACGGCCTGGGAACCCGGACCGGGCTTCTTGACCTTGCCGTAGTAGGTGGCACCGATGTCCTCGGCGATGTTGGTGCCCCAGGAGCCGTTGAACTCGCGCTGGAAGGTGCCCTTGGCGGCGTCACCGTACGCGCCGACGTGACCGAGCTTCAGCTTCGGCAGGACGTCCTTGTACTTGGCGGCCAGTTCGGCGGCCTTGGTGTCGTACGCCTTCTTCTGGGCGTCGAACTGCTCCAGCGCGCCGGCCGCGTCGGCCTGCTTGCGGGAGAGGTCGCGCCAGGCGGACGGGAGGCTCGGGCCGATCGCGACGACCGGGGCGATCGACTTCAGCCGCTTCATGTCGATGTCGCCGAGCACGGGCGCCGGGACCCCGATGACGATCAGGTCGGGCTCGGCCTCGGCGATGGCCTCGTAGTTGGTCTCGGCCGCCTGCTCGCCGGCCACCTTGGTCAGCTTCTTGTAGGTGGCGAGGTCTTCCTTGTTCATCATCGGCTCGCCGCGCTTCCACGACGAGATGCCGACCAGCGGTGCGTCGGCCTCGATCAGCGCGGGCACGGCATAGCCGGTGGCCACCACACGCTTCGGGTTCGCCGGGATCGTGATCTTGCCGTTGTCCGCGGTGAACACCCGGGTCTCGGTCTTCTCCGAGGCGGAGTCCGACCCGCCGTCGGAGGAGGACCCGCATCCGGCCAGTACGAGGGCCAGCGCGACGGCGCCGACCAGGCCGGACGATCTGCGTATGGACATTCCGAAGCTCCTTGCTACTTAGGTAAGGCTCACCTTACTTGATGGCCTTTCGGGGGGACAACCCGCAGGTTGCGCGCCCCCTGCCCTGCGGTGGATCAGTGCTCGTGACCGTGCTCGTGGTCGTGGTCGTCCTCGTCGAAGTCCGCGACGCCCCGCTTCCAGTAGCCGGTGATGTCGTAGTCGGCCCTGTCCAGGCGGAGTTCGTCCCGGACCCAGCGGCGCAGCGGCTTGATCTGCCCGGCCTCGCCCGCGACCCACACGTACACCCGCTCCCCCGCGGGGACGGCGACGGACATCGCGGCCCGGGCCAGCGCGTCGCCGGAGCCGGCGGGCGCACCGTCGCGGTGCAGCCAGCGGACCTCGACGCCCTCGGGCGCGGAGAGCCCGATCTCCTCGGCGGCGTCCGCGACTTCGACGAACGCCCAGCCCTTGGCGGTCCTCGGCAGCTCCTCCAGCCAACGCGCGACGGCGGGCAGGGCGGTGAGGTCCCCGACGAGCAGATAGCGGTCGTAGGTGTGCGGGACGATCAGCCCGCCGGGCGGCCCGGCGACGTGGACGGTGTCACCGGGCCGCGCCCGGCCGGCCCAGTCGGAGGCCAGCCCGCCCTCGTGAACGGCGATGTCGATGTCGATCTCGCCGGCGACCGGGTCGTAGCGCCGCACGGTGTACTCGCGCGAGGTGGGCACCGGCCTGGGCCAGCGCAGCATCGACCCGTTGCGCTCGGGCAGCCGCAGGGTGCCGTCCGGCTCCCGGAAGATCAGTTTCACGTGCTCGTCCGGCGCGTGGGCCTCGAACCCCTCGGTACCGGGGCCGCCCAGCGTCACCCGCAGGAGGCCCGCGCCGACGGCGGCCGTGCGGACGACCTCGGCCTCCCGGATGCCGATCGGGTAACCCACCTTCTCGGCGTGCAGCCCGGCGCGCACCTCGGCGATCCGGTCCAGGTGGCGGTCGCGGTGGTCGGCGCGGCTCACGCGGCCTCACCCGCCAGCAGCGCCTGCCAGTGGCCGAGTTCGGGCAGCTCGAAGAGGTCGGGGAACTCCAGCGCGGTCGCCCCCGCCGCGCGCCAGCGCTCCACCAGCACCATGATCCGCATCGAGTCGAGACCGAGGTCGACCAGGTTCTCGTCGGGCGCGATCTCACCGGGCTCGCAGCCCAGCAGTTCGGCGATGTCGGCCCTGACACGGTCGGGCGACAAGGTCTGACTCATCCAAGTACTCCTCGGTGGGTGGGCGCCGACGGCGGGTCGGAGCGGGGATGGCGGTGCGTACGGGGCCCGGCGCGACCATGCGCATGCGAACCACCGCTCAGGGCGGGGGCGTTCACAGGGCGCGCGAGGGCGCGGCTCGGCCCGCCGACGGGGCGCGGTGCCCGCGGCGAAGGTCTACGGAATGGGCCACAGTCCCCCCTCAGGCCGAGGC
The DNA here is from genome assembly GCF_042669245.1 of Streptomyces sp. NPDC057249. NCBI lineage: Bacteria > Bacillati > Actinomycetota > Actinomycetes > Kitasatosporales > Streptomycetaceae > Streptomyces > Streptomyces sp. NPDC057249. Next base: position 254,632 of record NZ_JBHUXS010000009.1, read on the forward strand.
AAGGCTAACCTAACATCGACACCTGCGACACGGGCACCCCACCTGCCAACCAGGCTGCGTCGACGAGCAGTTCAGGCGTCGCGTCCATGGCCCGAACCACACCGCCCTCCTGCGCGAACCACGAAACTTAGGTTACCCTCACCTAACCTACCGTAGGTGCTGCTCCGGGTGAAGACCCGCCGCAGGCATGCCGCCGCGCCGCACCGGCGCAGCCCCTCAGCGCATCCTCATCCCTGGCCCCCTCCACGGGGCCATCGAGAACGGAGTCCCCGTGTCGACGGCATCCCGAGTCGCCGCGCCCATACCCACGGCCCATCCGGCCACCGGGGCGGCCACCTCTCTCCTGGACGCCTACGCGCCCGGCGCCCGCTTCCTCGCCACCCCCGGACGCACCCTGCTCGCCGAGGGCGCGGCGCTCCAAGTGCCGCACGGCGCACAGCCGGTGGACCGGCGCGTGGCGGACACCCTGGCGGCGGCCACCGACGCCGGGCAGCGGTCGCCGGTGGTGATGGGCGCGATCCCGTTCGACCCCGCGGAACCGGCCGCCCTGAGCGTGCCCACCGCGGTGCGCACCGGCCCGCCGCTCACCTCGGACCCCCTCATCGCCCTGCCTTCGCCGGGGACGGACTCCCCCGGCTGGCAGATCCGGCCGGTCCCGGACCCGGAGGTCTACGCGAAGGGCGTGGCCTCGGCCGTGGAGCGGATGTGGCGCGGCGAGTTCAGCAAGGTCGTCCTCGCGCGCACCCTGGAGCTCACCTCACCCGCCCCGCTGGACGTGCCCGCCATGCTCCAGCGCCTGGCCCGCCGCGACCCCTCCGGCTACACCTTCGCGCTCCCCACCGGCCCCGGCCGCACCCTGATCGGCGCCAGCCCCGAGCTCCTCGTCTCCCGCCGGGGCCACCGGCTCGTCGCCAACCCCCTGGCGGGCTCCGCCCCGCGCAGCGACGACCTCGCCGAGGACGTCCGCCGCGCCGCCGCGCTCCTGGAGTCCGCGAAGGACCTCCACGAGCACGCCGTCGTCGTGGACGCCGTGCACCAGGCGCTCGCGCCGTACTGCTCGGCGATGACCGTGCCGCCCCGGCCGACGCTGATCCGCACCGCGACCATGTGGCACCTGTCCACCACGGTCACGGGCACGCTGAGCGACCCGGACACCTCTGCGCTCACGCTGGCCTGCGCCCTGCACCCCACCCCGGCAGTGTGCGGCACGCCGACGGCGACGGCCCGGCAGGTGCTGACCGAGACCGAGCCGTTCGACCGGGGCTTCTTCACCGGCGTGGTCGGCTGGGGCGACGCACGTGGCGACGGGGAATGGGTCGTCACCATCCGCTGCGCCGAGGCGGAGGAGCGCACGCTGCGCCTCTACGCCGGCGCGGGCGTCGTCGCGGCGTCCGAACCCGAGGCCGAGACCGCCGAGACGGCCGCGAAGTTCCGCACGTTCCTGAGCGCGGTGGGCGCCGAGCTCTGAGCCGCTGTGCTACGCGGTGAGGGCGGCGGGTTCGCCCAGCCTGGCGGCGGCCGTCCGCCAGGCGGCGGTGACGGCGAGGCGGGCCTGTGCGGTGGCCGTCGGGCCGTCGCCGTCGAGTCGCAGCGGTGACCCGACGTGGACGTGCAGACGGGGGCGGCGCAGCGGGGCGGTGGCCAGGCCCGCCAGCTGCTTGGCGGCCGAGCCCGAGGTGACCCGGCGGGCCCCCGCCTGGCCCAGCGGGATGACCGGCGCGCCGGTGCGGTGTGCGAGCCGGGCGAGGCCGCGGTGGAAGGCGCCGGGCGCCGTTTCGGCGGCGTCCTCGCGGTCGGGGAGGCCGCCCTCCGCGTAGATGAGGATGTGCCGGCCCCGTTCCAGCGCCTCCTGGGCGAGGCCGACGGCGCGGCCGGCGCGGGGGTCGCCGCGGTGGACGGGGATGTGTCCCTCACGCGTCAGGGCGCGGCCGAGCACGGGGACGCGCCAGAGCCCGGCGGCGGCCATGACGACGGGCCGGGCGCCGAGGAGGCGCAGGGCCGCCAGGACGATCGCGGGGTCCGCGAGCGAGGTGTGGTTGGCGGCGATGATGCCGGCCGGGGGCAGGGCGGCGTCCGCGTCCGTGGTGAGCGTCAATCGCCCGAAGGCGGGCACCAGTTGACCGGCAAGGCGGCTGAGCATGGGATATCTCCGGTTCGCTCGGGAGGAGTTCCATCGTTCCGCTCCGAACGGCCGCCCGGCTGAGCGGTGGTACTCATCCCCCCTGGGTATCCGGACGGCTCCGCCGACCGTGTGTCACCGTCGTACGACGTCCGCGATCGCCGTGGTCACCAGCTTGCCGACCGCCGCCGCGTCCGGCGGCCCGGGGTCGCGGTCCGCGAACAGCAGGTGCCCGCCCCCGACGAGGGTGAGGGTGAGGGAGTCGATGTCCGCGTCGGCCGACACCCGGCCCCGCGCCCGCTCCTCCGCGAGGTAGCCGGAGACGGCGGTCGTGATCTGGGCGAGGATCGCGATGCCGCCTCCGGGTGTCGCCTGCCTGAGACGCGCGCGCAGCTCGTCCCGGAAGGTGAGGAGAGGGATGATCGCCACCGGCACCGGGCCGAAGAGGGCGGTCAGCGCGTCGGTGAGGTTGCCCGCCACGGTGCCGGTTCCGGCGCTCTCGCCCAGCGTCCGCGCCCGCGCGTCGAGTTCCGCGGCCCGGTCGAGCACGAGCTCGGCGAGGAAGGCGTCGAAGTCGGCGAAGTGCCGGTGCAGGACCCCCTTGGCGCAGCCCGCTTCCTCGGTGACGGCCCTGCTGGTCAGAGCGTTCGGCCCGTCCCGCAGCAGGACGCGCTCGGCGGCGTCGAACAGCTGCTGCCGGGCATCGCGAAGGTGCACTCCGGTCGGCACGTAACACTCCTCGTTCTCGTCCGCGCCCCTGCCACGCCTTGGCATGTGGGCACTTGCCCACTAAGGTGAACGCATGCCCACTCTACCGCGGGAACAGCCGCAGCCCCATCACGCCCGCCGGACCGCAGAGTCCTTCGGCATCGACGCACGGCGATACGACGAGGCCCGTCCGGCCTATCCCGACGATCTGGTGACCCGTGTGGTCGCCGGGAGCCCCGGCCCCGCCGTGCTCGACGTCGGCTGCGGTACCGGCATCGCGGCCCGCCAGTTCCGGGCGGCCGGCTGCACGGTGCTCGGCGTCGAACCGGATGCCCGGATGGCGGACCTGGCACGCGCGCACGGCATCCCGGTCGAGGTGGCGCCCTTCGAGGCGTGGGACCCGGCGGGCCGGACGTTCGACGCGGTGACCGCCGCCCAGTCGTGGCACTGGGTGGACCCGGCGGTGGGCGCCGAGAAGGCGGCCCGGGTGCTGCGGCCGGGCGGGCGCCTGGCGGTCTTCGGGCACGTCTTCGAGCCGCCCGCCGAGGTGGCGGAGCCGTTCGCGGCGGCCTTCCGGCGGGTGGCCCCGGATTCGCCGTTCAGCGGTCAGCCGGCGCGGCGCCCGCTGGAGGCGTACCGGGCGGGGTACGCGCGGACCGCCGAGCAGGTCCGTGCGACCGGGCAGTTCCACGAGCCGGAGCAGTGGCGCTTCGACTGGGAGCGCCCGTACACCCGGGACCAGTGGCTGGACCTGCTCCCCACCACCGGGGGCCTCACCCGGCTCCGACCCGGGCCGCTGACGGAGATCCTGACGGCGGTGGGCGACGCCATCGACGCGCTGGGCGGCCGGTTCACCATGCGGTACGTCACCCTGGCGACGACGGCCGTGCGCGTCGGGAACGCCTGAGGGCTCCGCCGGGAATCGCGGGACAGCCCTCAGCCCACCAGGTCCGGAGCGCGCAGCATCTCGTCCGGGATGCCCCAGGCGTCCACGAGGTCGACCGCGAGCGGCCGGACCCTGCGGCAGAGGTCGTTCACCTCGCGGCTGATCGCCTTGGACCGCTGGACGGTCAGCCGGCCGTGCTCCATGAACCAGGCCCGGTCCGCCTCGATGACCGAGAGGGCGAACAGGTCGCACAGCAGCCGCAGCGCCTCCTTGTTCCCGCCCTCGGGCATCGCCCGCACCTTGTCGGTGAACGCTTCGAGGACCAGCCGTTCGACGTGCGCGCGGGCGACGGCGATGACGTGGTCCTGGACCCGGGAGAAGACGGCGCCGGGGTCGTCGTGCTCGTCGATCCCGCGCTTGAGCCTGCGGGCCACCCCGGCGAGCATGTGCTCCTCGCGGAAGCGGACCATGGCGAGCTGGTACTCCGGGTCGAGCAGCCCGGCCTCGCGGTCCCACTCGTCGCCGCCCGGCAGCAGGTCCCGCACCCGCTCCAGCAGCTTGTGGGCCGAGGTCTTCTCCAGGACCGTCTCGACGGCGAGCCCCGCGACGTGCCGGACCGTGCCGAGCTGGTCCAGGTCCTCGAACTCGCTCGCGTAATGGGTGAGCAGGCCCTTGGCGACCAGCTGGAGCAGGACGTGGTTGTCGCCCTCGAAGGTGGTGAAGATGTCGCTGTCGGCCTTGAGCGCGGCGAACCGGTTGACGCTGAGGTAGCCGGCGCCGCCGCACGCCTCGCGGCACTCCTGGACGACCCGGGTGGCGTGCCAGGTGGCGAGCGCCTTGGTGCCGGCGGCCCGGGACTCCAGGAGGCGCCGGGCCCGCGCGTCGTCCCGGATGCCGGAGAAGACGTCGTGCAGCTGGGTGCGTACGGCGTCCTGCGCGAAGTGCAGCGCGTACGTACGGGCGAGGAGCGGCAGCAGGCGGCGCTGGTGCAGTCCGTAGTCGAGGAGCAGCTGCTCGTCCGTGTCCGGGGCGGCCGCGAACTGCCGCCGCCGGACGGCGTACTTGGTGGCGATCGCGAGGGCCACCTTGGCGGCGCCGACCCCGGCACCGGCGACGCTGACCCGGCCCTGCACGAGGGTGCCGAGCATGGTGAAGAACCGCCGCCCGGGGTTCTCGATCGGGCTCTCGTAGACGCCCTCGGCCGTGACGTCGGCGAACCGGTTGAGCAGCGCCTCGCGCTCCACGCGCACCCCGTCGAACCGGATGCGGCCGTTGTCGACGCCGTTGAGGCCCATCTTGCGTCCGTCGTCCTCGATCCGGACGCCGGGCACGACCTCCCCGTCCCGCCTGACCCGTACGACGAAGGCGTGCACGCCCTCCGCCTTCCCCGCGACCTCCAGCTGGGCGAAGACGACGGCGAGTTCCGCGTGGCGGGCGGCATTGCCGATGTAGTCCTTGCGCGCCGCGTCGTCCGGAGTGGTCAGGACGAATTCCTGGGACGCGGGGTCGTACCGCGCCACCGTCCCGAGCGACTGCACGTCGGAGCCGTGCCCGGTCTCGGTCATCGCGAAGCACCCCATCAGACGCCCGGTGACCAGGTCCGGCAGGTAGGCCCGGTGGTGCCGCTCGGTGCCCAGCTGGAGGATCGCGCCGCCGAAGAGCCCGAACTGCACCCCCACCTTCACGAGCACGGACAGGTCCCCGAACGCAAGCGTCTCGAACGCCGCGATGGACGCCCCGACGTCGCCACCCCCGCCGTACTCCCGCGGAAACCCCATCCCCGTCTGCCCGGTGGCGGCCATCTCCACCACGATCTCCCGCACCCGCTCGCGATACGCGTCGAAGCCGAGTTCCTCGGCCTCCTCCAGCACGGAGGCGTACGCCACCAGGTTGCTCCGGACGAGCTCGCGGATGCCGGCGTACTCCCCGTCGAGCACCCGGGTCAGCCCCGGTACGTCGACCTCGGGCTGTGGGTGACCGGCAGCGGGTGTGTTCTCAGTGACCATGCACTTTCGCTACCCCGCCCCGGCACGGTCAAGCGACCGCTTCGGGCGGATCGCCCCGGTGACGCGCGGACGCCGCCGGGCCGGAGACGGCGCGAGGCCGTTCCGGCCCGGCGGCGTCCGCCGGGCTGTGTCGTGCGCTCAGTGGCCGACCATCGCGGTCGGGTCCGCGGCCTTGACCTTCTTGCGCGGCAGCAGCAGCGCCGGGACCAGGCACACGGCGATGAGCACGGCCGCCACCAGGAACACCGAGGCGAACGCGTCGCCCATCTGGTCCTTGATGCCGTCCGGGGTCCTCGCGGTCATGTCCTTGAGGCCGTTGGTGAGGAGCACCGAGAACAGGGCGGTGCCGATCGAGGCGGCGACCTGCTGGACGATGTTCATCAGGGTCGAGCCACGGGCGACCGTGTGCTCCCTCAGGGTGGCGAGCGCCGACGCCATGATCGGCATCATGGAGGCGCCCATGCCGAGGCCCATGATGAAGAGCGCCGTGATGATGTACGCGTAGGACGTGTCGGCGGCGAGCTGCGTGAACATGCCCATGCCGACGGTGATGACCGCAATGCCGGTCATGACGATCTTGCCGGGGCCGATGCGGTCGGCGAGCATGCCGGCTATCGGCATGGTGATCATCGCGCCGATGCCCTGCGGTGCGAGCAGGACGCCCGAGTCGAGCGCCGACTCCCCGCGCACCTGCTGGAAGTAGAGCGGGAACAGCAGGCTGGCACCGAAGAACGCCATCGCGAACAGCGACATGGCGATCACGGCGACGCTCAGGTCACGGTTCTGGAAGAGCCGCAGGTCGATCAGCGGGTGGATGTTGCTGGGCCGCAGCGCCCAGGGGACGAAGGCGGCGACGAGGACCAGACCGATGATCGCGGGGACGAGGACCTTCGCGGCCCAGACGGTGCCGGTCTCCGGAATGGAGGAGACGCCGTACAGGAAGGAGGCGAGGCCGGGCGAGAGCAGCAGCACGCCCACCCAGTCGAAGGTCTCGGACGGCTCCACGTTGTCCTTGGGCAGCACGACCCACGCGTACACGAGGGCGATGGCGCCGATCGGCAGGTTGATCAGGAAGATCCAGTGCCAGGTGGCGATGTCGATCAGCCAGCCGCCGAGAATCGGGCCGAAGATCGGGCCGAGGAGCATGGGGATGCCGAGCACGGCCATCACCCGGCCGACCCGCTCGGGGCCGGCCGCACGCGTCAGAATGGTCATGCCGAGCGGCATCAGCATGCCGCCGCCCAGGCCCTGGATCACCCGGAACGCGACCAGCATCTCCAAGGAGTCGGCGGCGGCGCACAGCGCCGAACCGGCCGCGAACAACGCGACCGCGAGCAGATACAGACGTTTTGTCCCGAACCTGTCGGCTGCCCAGCCGGTGAGCGGGATGACACTCGCCAGTGCCAGCGTGTAACCGGTCATCGTCCAGGCGACCTGGGCCGAGGTCGCCTGGAACTCCTTCTGGAAGGTCTGCAGTCCGACCGAGACCACGGTGATGTCCAGGATCGACATGATCCCGCCGAGCACGACCACCCCGGCCACGAGGAGGACCTTGCTGTCCAGCTTGTCGCCGGAGGCGCCCCCTCCCCCCGGAGGGCTCGACTCATTTTTTTGCAACGTGGTCATGACTCACCTTTCGGAAGCTGCCGGGCCACCCGGGCCCGCTCGATCTGTCCACCCCCCGCGACCTCCGGCTGGTGGCAACGGTGCGCTCCGGCGGGCATGAATACGGAATCCGCCCTTCCGTCGGGCGGTCAGAGCTCCACCGGTGCACGGTCCACGACGGACGACTCACCGGGCGGGATTCATGCGATCCGTTGTGGAACATGAATGTACCAGCGCCGGTAGGCCAGTATCTTTTGGATTGATGACAAGAAACGTGCACCTGCGCGATCGCGTTGCGATCGCGATCCTCGACGCCGCAGCGGTGCTGCTCGCCCGGCGGGGCGAGAGCGTCAGCATGGCGGACGTCGCGGCGGCAGCCGGCGTGGGCCGCACCACTCTGTACCGGCACTTCCCCAGCCGCGAGACCCTGCTGGACGCCCTGTCCCAGGAAGCGTGCGCCGAGTTGATCGGCAAGCTGGCGGACGCCGGCCTGGACCGTGTCGCCGTCCCCGAGGGCGTGGCGCGGGTGAGCCGGATCGCGATGAGCCAGGCCGCCAAGTACCAGGCGCTGATGCGCATCCACGGCAAACCCGCCGTCCCCGACGAGACCGCCCGCCAGCTCATGGCTCCGCTGACCGCGCTGTTCGTCCGCGGCTCGGCCGACGGCACCTGGCGCACGGACCTCGGCCCCGACACGCTCCTCGACCTCTACAGCGCGCTGCTGCAGGGCGCGCTGGGCCAGGCGCTGCACGCCAAGCTGGGCGTGGAGCCCGCCGCCGCCGCCGTCACCTCGGTCTTCATGCACGGCGCGGGCACGCGGCGGCCGGTGAACGACGGGCTGGTGAACAGCCCTTCCCCGGCGGGCTTCTGAGGCAGGCGGCGATCCCGGCCGTCAGCCGACCGCCGCGCTCCAGCCCTCTTCCGTGGCGACGTACAGCGCACCCCGGTGCAGATCGAGGCTGCTGGGGCCGGTGGCCTTCCCGGTACGGGCGAGCGCGCCGGGGCCCTGGAACGCGGCGTCCGCGAGGCGGAAGTCGCGGGGCGTGGCGCAGCTGACGGTGCGCAGGCGCCACGGCGCACCGGGCCCGTCCGGGAGGGCCAGTTGGAGCTGGGCCTCGGCGGGACGCTCCGCGGCGCGGGCGGCCGTCCAGGCCGCCATGACGAGCGCGGCACGGCGTGGCGGCTCCGGGGTCCGAGTCGTTCCGGTGAGCGGGGAGCGTGCTCGTACGGGGGTCTCGTCGGCCTCGATGAGGTCGTCGCGGCCCGCGCTCGACCTGAGGATCCCCGCGAACGAGCGGGAGAGTTCCGGGCCGCCCCGGTCGGCCCAGACGCGGATCAGGTCCCGGAAGGCCGCCTCCCGGTCCGGGCGCGGTGCGGAGCCGGCGGCGAGGATCGCGGTCCCCGCCCCCTCGAATACCCGGCACAGGTCACGTACGGGAACACGATCGGCTCTGCCGGGATACCGGACCGTGCGGATCTCCCACATGACGTGCCGCAGCAGCACGGCGGCGGCGCGCGCGTCGGGCCCCGGCTTCCCGTCCAGCGGCGGCGGTTCGCGCCGCCCCGGCCGGTCGCCGCGCGGCGGCGTCACGGCGTCGGCGCGCCGGCCTGCGGTGGAGCGGTACCAGGAGCGGTCGTCGCACCAGTACTCGGCGGCTTCCGCGCGGAGCCGGCCGCCCGCCCCCACGGATACGGCGATCCCGTCGGCCCGGGGGTCCAGGACCGCGCCCCGCGTGTCCGACCGGTCGAAGGCGGCCTCGGTGACGCGGTCCAGCGCGACGTTCAGCAGGGCGGGGTCCACGGCCCCGCCCTCCTCCACGGCGAACCGGCGGGGAACGGCCAGCTGGAGCAGGGCGGTCAGCTCGGCGCCGGCGCGTTCCACCCGCAGATGGCTGACCTCGGCCGCCGCCAGGTCGTAGTCGGCGAGCAGTTCCCCGACGCGCTTCCGGGTCACCGTCCGGGGCAGCGGCGCCATGACGTGTCCGCGATAGTCCCGGCCCGGAACGTACGGCTCGACCGGCGCGAGCAGCGGGCCGATGTCGTACCCGGCGAGGGCGGCCTGCTCCGTCATCCACCGGCGGCGGCGCACGCTGATCCCCGCCATCCACTTCAGGGCGGCCAGTGCCCGCTGTTCACGCTTGTGCGCGTGGGCCGAGTGCGCGGCCCCGAAGAACGGGAAGAGGTGGTTGTCCCATGCGTCGGAGGCCGCCCGGATCGCTTCCCGGTCGTACCGGCGGGCATCCGCCGCGGCCTCGGCGATCTGCACCACCGAGCGGTCCAGCAGCGCGGCGAACACGGCCATGGCCGGGGCCCCGTTCACACCTTCGGGGGAAGCGCCGGGCGGCAGCGGAGCCGCGGGGGGTGTCATGGCCGCGATCGTCGCACACCCTCGGCCGTGCCGTCCGGCCGCGGGCGCCGCAGCTCCATGGTGCCCCCGCGCACACCCCCGCGCCGAACTGTGGTGTCCCGCCACATACGCCCCTGACCTGGCCCTTCCTACGGTGTGCGACACGTCCCCGTCCCCGCCGACCGGAAGTGGTCCCCATGGCCGACGCAGCATCCGCTCCCCCCTCTCCCCCGCACCTCCGGCGCATCGTCGCCGCCAGCCTCATCGGCACGACCATCGAGTGGTACGACTTCTTCCTGTACGGATCGGCGGCAGCGCTGGTCTTCAACAAGCTGTTCTTCCCGGACTCCGAACCGCTCGTCGGAACGCTGCTGTCCTTCCTGACCTACGCGGTCGGCTTCGCGGCACGACCCATCGGGGCGCTGGTGTTCGGCCACTACGGCGACCGGCTCGGGCGCAAGAAGCTGCTGGTGCTGAGCCTGCTGATGATGGGCGGGGCGACCTTCGCGATCGGGCTGCTGCCGACGCATGCGACCGTCGGCGTGGCCGCGCCCGTGCTGCTCACCCTGCTCCGGCTGGTGCAGGGGTTCGCGCTCGGCGGTGAGTGGGGCGGGGCCGTGCTGCTGGTGTCGGAGCACGGGGACGCGCAACGGCGCGGGTTCTGGGCGTCGTGGCCGCAGACCGGTGCGCCGGCCGGTCAGTTGCTGGCCACCGGGGTGCTGTCGGCGCTGACCGCGCTGACCTCGGACGCCGCGTTCGAGTCGTGGGGCTGGCGCATCCCGTTCCTGCTGTCCGGGGTGCTCGTGATCGTCGGTCTGTGGATTCGTCTCTCTGTCGACGAATCGCCTCTGTTCAAGGAGGCCCTGGCCCGCGCCGACGAGCGGAAGGCCGCTTCGAGGGCGGCGGAGAAGATGCCGGTCGTGGCGGTGCTGCGGGACCACTGGCGCGACGTGCTGGTCGCCATGGGGGCGCGGATGGCGGAGAACATCAGCTATTACGTGATCACCGCGTTCATCCTCGTCTACGCGACGACCGCGGCGGACCTGAGCAAGCAGACGGCGCTCAACGCGGTGCTCATCGCGTCGGCCTTCCACTTCGCCGTGATCCCGCTGTGGGGCGCGCTCTCCGACCGGGTGGGGCGCAGGCCCGTCTATCTGGCCGGCGCGATCGGCGTGGGCCTGTGGATGTTCCCGTTCTTCGCGCTGATCGACACCAGGAGCTTCGGGAACCTGCTGCTGGCCGTCACGGTCGGACTGTTCTTCCACGGGGCCATGTACGCGCCGCAGGCGGCGTTCTTCTCGGAGCTGTTCGCGACCCGGATGCGCTACTCGGGCGCGTCGATCGGTGCGCAGTTCTCGTCCGTCGCGGCGGGCGCGCCCGCGCCGCTCATCGCCACGGCCCTGCTCGCGGACTACGACAGCTCGACGCCCATCGCCCTGTACGTGATCGCCGCCGCGCTCCTGACGGTGCTGGCCCTGGTCTGCGCCGACGAGACCCGCCACCGGGACCTCGCCGAGGTCGGGCCGGGGTCCGGGACGGCGGCCGAGGCGCCCAGGGACGCCGCGCGGGTGGTCTGACCCGGGGGCCGGGAAGCGCGGGAGCCGGGCGGTGGGCCCGGCTCCCGCGTCGTCGTCACCGCGGTTCGGTGGCCTCGAACCAGGTGGGCCCGTCGGTCAGGGCCTGCTTGATCCGGAACAGTGCGAACTCGGCCAGGTCGGGCAGCGCGTCCACGGGGAACCAGCCCACCTCCAGCGACTCGTCGTCGTTGACCCGGGCGGTGCCGCCGGTGGCGCGGCAGCGGAAGGTGACGTCGAGGAACTGGCAGCGGTCGCCGTTGTCGTACTGGATGGGCGGCAGCGCCTGCGTGAGGACGACCCGCTCCGCCACGCAGCGCACGGCGGTCTCCTCGTACACCTCGCGCTCCGCCGTCGTCGCGGGCTGTTCTCCCGGCTCGGAGATGCCGCCGATCACGGACCACTCGCCGGTGTCGGCCCGCCGGCCGAGGAGCACTCTGCCCTCGTCGTCGAAGACGACGGCGGTGACGCCGGGCAGCAGGAGCAGCTGCTGCCCGGCGGTGGCACGGATCTCGCGGATGAAGTCAGGAATGGCCATGTGCCGACCCTACGTGGCGTGCCACCCGTTCAGCGGACCCGTCGTGCGCGCACCGCCAGGGCGCCCGCCCAGCCCAGCGCGCCGAGCGCGAGCAGGACCAGGACGCCCTCGGGCAGCGGCCCCATCCGGGTCGCCGGAGTCAGTGAGGAGCGCAGCGGCACCTCGTCCACCAGGGCGTCCGGGGTGAACATCTCCGTCTTCTCGGCCACCGTGCCGTCCGGGCGGATGATCGCGCTGACGCCGCTGGTGACGGGGACGACGACGGACCGGCTGTGCTCGACGGCGCGCACCCGGGACATCGCCAGCTGCTGGTAGGTCATCTCGCTGCGGCCGAAGGTGGCGTTGTTGCTGGGGACGGCGATCAGCTGGGCGCCGTGCTCGACCGTGTCGCGTACCGCGTCGTCGAACGCGGCCTCGTAGCAGGTGACGAGGCCGGTGAAGGTGCCCGCGAGGTCGAAGACGCCGACCTTCTCGCCGGGGCCGAAGTCGCGCTGCACCCGGTCGACGTCCGAGCTGAAGACGCGGACGAACGAGCGCATCGGCATGTACTCGCCGAACGGCTGGATGTGCCGCTTGTCGTACGTGGCGACGGGGCCCTTGTCCGGCTGCCACTGGATCAGGGTGTTGCGCAGGGGGCCCTCGTCGGGCTCGATCACCGCGCCGATGACGGTCGGCGCCCCGATCGCCTTCACGGCGTCGTCGATGACGATCCGCGCGTCCGGGTTGCGGTAGGGATCGAGGTCGGAGGAGTTCTCCGGCCACAGGACGAAGTCGGGCTGCGGGACCTTGCCGGCCTTCACGTCCCGGGCCAGCTGCTCCGTACGCTTCGCGTGGTTGTCCAGGACCGCGCGGCGCTGGGCGTTGAAGTCGAGGCCGAGGCGGGGCACGTTGCCCTGGATCGCGGCGACGGTCGCGGTGCCGTCCTCGGCCGAGTCGTCCACGAGCGGCAGCGCCGCGAAGGCCGCCGCCACGGGGACGAGGACGGTCGCCGCCGCCACGGCGGCGGCCCCCCGGCGGAACTCGCCGGCGGACCGGTAGCGGGCGAAGCGGCGGACCGCCTCGAAGAGGCCGAAGCCGCAGAGCACCACGGCGAAGGAGAGCAACGGGGTGCCGCCGAGCGCGGCGAGCGGCAGGAAGACGCCGTCCGCCTGGCCGAAGGCGATCTTGCCCCAGGGGAAGCCTCCGAACGGCACCCGGGCGCGGACCGCCTCGTCCAGCGTCCAGACCGCGGCCGCCCACAGCGGTCCGCCGGGGAGCCGGGAGACGGCGGAGATGCCGATGCAGCCGACCGCGACGAACAGCGCCTCGGCGGCGGCGAGGGCCAGCCACGGCACCGGGCCGACCTCTTCGCCGGTCCAGTGCAGCAGGGGCAGCATGAAGCCGAGCCCGGCGAGCAGCCCGAGCCCGAACGCCGCGCGCGCCCGGCGCTCGAACAGCACCCAGCCGAGCAGGGCGAAACCGGGCAGAACGAGCCACCACAGGGGCCGGGGCGGGAAGCTGAGGTACAGCATCACGCCGGAGAGGACGGCGGCCCCGGGCCGCACGAGGCGCTTCGGCAGCCCGCCCGTCCGGAAGGCGGGTGCGGGGCTCTGCGGTTCGCCGACCTGGGCGATGGTGGTGCTCACCCGGCGGAGTCTACGGTGACCGCCCGGCCGCGCGGGAGCCCTGTCCCGATGGCGGAATCCTGTCCACCGCATCATTTCTCCGCATCTTCCGCCCCTATGACCGATGCGGCCGTTAGCCTGTGCGCCAGTCCCCCGCCGACGGGCCGGCTCCGGCCCTCGCGTACGGGACGGTCACAGGCCGGGGGACGGACGTGATGGCTGAATCGGTGCGGCGGGGGTCCGAGCGGGGGAACGTCTCCGATGCCGCCGGTGCGCTGATCCTCGCCGCCTGCGCGGTGTGGTCGCTGATCAGCGCGGCGGGGCGGGAGACCCGGCCCGAAGGGGTGCTGCTCGCCCTGCTCGCCGTTGCGGCGGGCTTCGCCTGCGGGCGCGTCTGCGGCACGCTGCTGCCGGTGGCGACCGCCACCGGCGCCGCGCTGACGGCCCTGTTGCTGGCCCTTGTCTGGCGGCACGGCATGCCGGGTGTGACGGCCACCGAGGACCATGCGCCGGGGCAGACCGGCGCCGCCGCGGCGCTGCTGGTCCTCGCCGCCGGGTGCGCGTGCTGCGCGGCGGCGGGGGCCGGGCGGCGGGCGTCGCGTGCGGCCCTGCGGCTGCTGGCGCTGGGCACCGCCGGCGCTTCGCTCGCGCTGGGTTCGGTGGCCGGGTTCGCGGCGGGGCTCGGGGTGCTGGTGTGCTCGCTGGCCGCCGCCCGGGCTCGGCGGCCTCGCGCTGGTGGCCGGGCTGGTCGTCGGAACCTCGTGGGCCATGGCCGAGGAGGTCCTGCCCGAGGGGCTCACGGTCTCGCTGGAGGCGCGGCTCACCCGGAACCGGGTCGAGCTGTGGCAGGACGCCGCCCGTCTGACGGCCCGGCACCCTGTGCTGGGTATCGGTCCCGGCCGGTTCGACGAGCTGAGTCCGACCGCGCGGCAGAGCCTCGGTTCGGACGGGAAGCCGCACTCGGCGCCGTGGCAGCAGGCCGCCGAGCAGGGGGTCGTGGGGGTGGTGCTGCTGGGCGCCGCGTTCGGCTGGCTGCTGTACGCGCTGTGGCGCTCGCCCCGGTCCACCGCGGTGGTCCTGGCGGCGGGCGCGACGCTCACGGCGCTGGCGGTGCTGGCGAGCGTGGGCAACGCGCTGAGCTTCACCCCGGTGACGGCGGGGACGGGACTGCTGGCCGGTCTCGCGTCGGCCCGGCGGCCGATCGGCGGGGGCGAGCCCCGCGGGCCGGACGGGGAGGCGGACGCGGAGGCCGGGTTCAGGCCCCGGCCGGGAAGCCCGAGGACGGCAGGTGCAGCCGGGCCCGGATGAACCGTACGCCCGCCTCGGCGTCGTCCACCGTGATGGTGAACGTGCGGCCGTCGCCGAGCCGCAGCACCAGCCCTTCGCCCCGGCGCACGACCACGGCCGTGCCCTTCTCGGGGCGCCAGCGGTAGCCCCAGCCGCCCCACTGCCGGGGGTTCACCTGGGGCGCGAAGTCGGCGGCCACCACATGGGTGAGCAGGATGCGGCGGCGCGGCAGTCCCATGTGGCCGCAGCGCACCTCCAGGGCGTCTCCGTCGACGCGGACGGCGACGTTCACGAAGGCGAGGGTGCCGAACAGCATCAGCAGGCCGGCGGCGACGCAGCCGATCACCGACATCAGCAGCGGGGCGATGCCGGAGGTCCAGTTGGAGCTGACGGCGAGCTGGATGCCCAGGGCCAGGCAGGCGGCGCCCAGGGCCGCGAGGACCCACTGGGTGCGGTTGGTGGCCCGGCCGACCCAGACCTGCGAGTGGGTGCCGGTTCCGGTGCGCTTCGGTTCTCCGGGGTGCTCCCTCATGCCGAGCAGCGTACTGAAGAACGGGCGCCGGGGGATGGGCCCGGGCGCGCGGGTGCGGCCGTCCGTGGGTCAGCGGACGGAGCCGACGGCGGCCAGTCCGCGCCCTTCCGCGTAGGCCAGGGCGGCCTGCGGCAGCTCCGAGACGCGGCCGCTGAGGATGACCGCGATGGACGAGGAGGGTTCGGCCGACGGAGCGGGTTCGGCACCGATCCGGCGCAGCGCCTGGGCGGCGACGGCCCCGGCGGAGCCGTGCAGGGCGACCGGGCGCCGGCCGGGGCCGCCGACGGCCTCGCGGATGCGCTCGGCGACGAGCTCGTAGTGGGTGCAGCCCAGGACCACGGCCCGGACGTCGGGCGGGGTGAGCGCGGCGGCGGCGGCGATCGCCTTCGCGACGGCGTCCTCGTCCGCGTGCTGCACGGCGTCGGCGAGGCCCGGGCAGGGCACCTCGGTGACGGCGGCGGACCCGGCGAACTCGCGGATCAGCCCGCGCTGGTACGGGCTGCCGGTGGTGGCCGGGGTCGCCCAGATCGCGACGGAGCCGCCGGCCGCGGCGGCGGGCTTGATCGCGGGGACGGTGCCGATGACCGGCAGGCCCGGTTCCAGTTCGGCGCGCAGCAGCTCCAGCGCGTGCACGGAGGCGGTGTTGCAGGCGACGATCAGCGCGTCGGGCCGGTGCGCGGCGGCGGCCCGGGCCACCGCGAGCGCGTGGGCCTTCACGCCCTCCGGCGCCCGGCCCCAGGGCATGTTGTCCGGGTCCGAGGAGAGGACCAGATCGGCGTCCGGCCGCAGCCGGCGTACTGCGGCGGCGGCGGCGAGCAGTCCGATTCCGGAGTCCATGAGCGCGATCTTCACCCGGTCACCATAGTCGACCGCCCTTGCGGTCCCCGCTCAGTGGTGCAGACTTCCGCCAATGAGCGCCGTTGCCTGGATCGCCGTGGGTTCGCTTGTCGCATGGGTGTGGCTGCTGCTGGGCCAGGGGTTCTTCTGGCGCACCGACCAGCGGCTGCCGAGCCGCGCGGACCCGGAGCGCTGGCCGTCGGTCGCCGTCGTCGTGCCGGCGCGCGACGAGGCCGCGATGCTGCCGGTGAGCCTGCCGTCGCTGCTGGCGCAGGACTATCCGGGGAGCGCCGAGGTCTTCCTCGTGGACGACTGCAGCGAGGACGGCACGGGGGACGTCGCCCGGGCCCTGTCCGTGCGGCACGGGGGTCTGCCGGTGACCGTGGTCTCGCCGGGCGAACCCGAGCCCGGCTGGACGGGCAAGCTGTGGGCGGTCCGCCACGGGATGGCGCTGGCCCGGGCCCGGGAGCCGGAGTACCTGCTGCTCACGGACGCCGACATCGCGCACGAGCCGGACAGCCTCCGGGAGCTGGTGGCGGCGGCGGAGACGGGCGGCTTCGACCTGGTCTCGCAGATGGCGCGGCTGCGGGTGGCGAGCGTCTGGGAGCGGCTCGTCGTGCCGGCCTTCGTCTACTTCTTCTCGCAGCTCTACCCGTTCCGGTGGATCAACCGGAAGCGGGGGCGGACGGCCGCCGCGGCGGGGGGCTGTGTGCTGCTGCGGACGGAGGCGGCGGTGCGCGCGGGGGTGCCGGACTCGATCCGGCAGGCGGTGATCGACGACGTGTCGCTGGCCCGGGTGGTGCGGCGTTCGGGTGGCCGGATCTGGCTGGGGCTCGCGGACCGGGTGGACAGTGTGCGTCCGTATCCGTGCCTGGCCGATCTGTGGCGGATGGTCTCGCGGAGCGCGTACGCCCAGCTGCGGCACCATCCGCTGGTGCTGCTGGCCACGGTGCTCGGACTGGCGCTCGTCTACCTCGCGCCGCCGGTGACGCTGGTCGCCGGGGTGCTGGGCGGGGGCGCGGTCGCGGCGTGGGCCGGGGGCGTCGCGTGGGCCGTCATGGCGGGGACGTACATGCCGATGCTGGGCTACTACCGGCAGTCGCTGTGGCTGGCCCCGCTGCTGCCGTTCACCGCGCTGCTGTACCTGCTGATGACCGTCGACTCGGCGGTGCAGCACTACCGGGGCCGCGGTGCGGCCTGGAAGGGGCGTACGTACGCCCGTCCCGAGGCCGCACCGGATCAGTGACTCAGTGGCACCCGGGCCGGGTCACTTGCGGCCCGGGGTCCAGTTCATGCCCCAGCCGTAGGCGTGGTCGATGGTGCGCTGCGGACTGACGCCGCGCTGCGGCACCAGGTAGCGGGCCTCGCGCTGCACGGTGAGGTCGTTGCCCGTGTTGGTGATGAGCGCGAGCGCGCAGACCGTCGAGGGGACCGTGCACTCGTCGAGCGAGAAGTCGATCGCCGCGCCGTGCTGGGGCTGGAGGGTGACGGTGGCGTGCAGGTCGGCGAAGCTGCGGGCGCCCTCGTAGATGGTGACGAAGATCAGGACCCGGCGGAGCTGCGCCTTGTGGTCGAGGTTGATCGTCAGGTTCTCGCCGGTGGAGACGGCGCCGGTGCGGTCGTCGCCGTCGAGCTGCATGAAGGGCGGCTGGTGGAGTGCGCCGAAGGCGTTCCCCAGGGCCTGGACGACGCCCTTGCGGCCGTCGGTCAGCTCGTACAGGGCGCAGAGGTCGAGGTCGAGGTCCGAGTGGTTCGCGACGGCCCGGCCCAGCTTGCTGCCCCAGCCCTTGAACTGCTTGCGCACCTCCCAGTTGAGGTTGACGCGCATGGCGCCGGACGTGCCGCCCTGTTTGGTGAGCGAGACGGCCGGCGCCTCCTTGGTGAGCGTCACCTTGGTCAGCCGGACGGGCTGGGGGGCGGGCGGTGCCGGAGGGGCCGGGGGGACGGGCGGGGCCATCGGGGGTGCCATCGGCGCGGCGAGCGTCGGCTGCTGCGGCTGCGGGTACTGCGGAGGCGGCGGGGTGGCGGTGACCCGGGGGGCCGGGTGGGGCTGGGGGGCCGGGTGCGGCTGCTGGGGTTCGTCCACGGAGATGCCGAAGTCCGTGGCGAGTCCTTCGAGCCCGGAGCCGTAGCCCTGGCCGACCGCCCGGAACTTCCAGGCGCCCTGCCGCCGGTAGAGCTCACCGAGGATGAAGGCCGTCTCCACGGTGGCGTCGGAACTGTCGAAGCGGGCGAGTTCGGCGCCGTTCGCCGCGTCCAGGACGCGTACGTACAGTCCGCTCACCCGGCCGAACGTGCCGCCGTCGGCCGAGGCTGCCAGCACCACGCGGTCGATGGCCGGTTCCACCCGTGCCAGGTCGACGGCGAGGGTGTCGGTCGCCGCGCCCCCGGCATTGCGCTTGCCCTCGTGGCGTACCGCGCCGGAGGAGTGGGCCGGCTGGTTGTAGAAGACGAAGTCGCCGTCGTTGCGCACCTTGCCCGAGCCGAGGAGAAGGAGCGCGGAGGCGTCCACATCGGGTGTCCCCGGGGCGGTGCGCCACCCCGTTTCGACACGCACGGCCTGGGCCGCCACCGGGACATTGGTTCCCTTTTGCATGGTCATGCTCGCCCCCATCACGAGTCCGCTTCCGAGACCTTTCCGGGTCAACCTAATGCCAGCCCCCCTCCGGGACCCACCGAGGTGCGGGTACGGGCCGGGCGGCGGGGCGCGCACCGTGTTGGTCCATGGTGTCATCCTGGTGTCAACGGACGGCGTGTACGCGGCTTTCGCCGGATCGTCCTCCGTAAGTGCGGTCCGGGATCGCGGAGTTGCCGCCCTCACCGACGACGGGTAAGGCTCGGGGCCGGGCCCCGGCTCTCTCGGCGCGCCATTGCCGTGCGGTGGGCGCGCCCGGGAATTGCGCTCGGGAAATCGGCGGCGTTCACGAACCGACGACGCGCCCCGTAGATCAGCGGTGAATCAAGGGGCTGATTCCGCTCGGTCGCGGCCCGCGAAGACAACGATGTTTCCGCAGGCCAGGCAGGTAGGGCGAGGGTAAATCCGATGACCACAAAATTGGGACTCCCCAATCTGCACATCGTGGGCTTAACTTAGGTGTCATGACCTCCCCCCGCTCCACCTACGGTGGCGGCTACTACGCCGCGCCGTCGTTTGCCGACACCCCGATCTACGACTCCCTTGTCGCGGAGCGGGGCACCCCTCAGATCGCGCCGATCCGAGTGCCCGCCGCCTACGACACCGGCAACAGCTACCTGCCGGCGCTCCCGTCGGCCCTGCCGGCGCTTCCCGCGGCCCCCGCCCAGCCCCAGCAGTCCTACGGCTACCCGCAGCCGGCGACGCAGCAGGGCTACACCCCGATGCAGCCCGCGCAGCTCCAGCACGCGCCGGCCCCGTACATCCCGCAGCAGCCGGCCGGTGGCCGCGGGATGTACCAGGCGCCCCCGCCGCAGCAGCAGCGCCCGGCACCGGCGTCCGGTTACGAGTCGATGCGCCCCGCCGCGCCCCGGCCCGTCCCGGCGCAGTCCCCGTACGAGGACCCGTACGGCCGGCCCTACCAGGGCGGCCGGGGCTACTAGACCCTTCGCCCGGATCAGGCGGCGCACGGCCCGGGGCGGGGTGCCCGGCAAAACGGGCCCGTGCGCCGTTCCGCGTTCCGCGCGGGCGACCCGGGGCGCCGGGAACTCACGGGGCCGGGCCGTGCGTTGAGCACGGTGGGCCGCCCACACCGCGCGGTCTCGGCGCGTGGACGGCACCGTACCGGGTGGGGACGGGTGCGGAAGGGGGTGCGGGGCTGTGCGAGCGATGGCGGGTGTCTGGCGCTGGCGGCACAATCCGCTGCGCCGGGCGACGGACCGGTGCGAGGCGTGGCTGGCCCTGGCCGCCTTCCTGATGCTGATGCTGGCGGCCCCGGCGGTCGGCTGGCTGTGCGGGGCCCGGACGGACGCGGCGCTCCAGGCGTCGGTGCGCGCGCAGCGGGCGGACCGTCACCTCACCACGGCCGTCGTGGTGCGGCGGGTGGCCGGCGCCCGCCATGTCGCCGACCCCGAGATGTCCGGCGGTGCCATGAAGCGGACCGAAGTGACGGCCCGGTGGCACACCCCGGACGGCGCCGCCCGCACGGCGACGGTGACGACCGCCTCGCGCAACGCGTCGCCGGGAGCCCGGGTCCGGATCTGGACCGACCGCGCGGGCGACCCGGCCCTGCGGCCGATGGACATAGCGACGGCGCACACGCACGCCGCGCTCGCCGGGTTCGGAGCCGCGCTGCTGTCCGCCCTGCTGATCGAGGGCGTCCGCCGCCTGATCCTCCGGCGGATGACGTGGCGTCGGTACGAGCGGATCGACCGGGCCTGGGCGGCGGTCGGCCCGGACTGGGGCAGGACGGGGACCGGCAGCTAGGGCCTGTCGTTCGGATCGGGCCGGGCTCGCGGGGCGCGGCCGGTCCGGGCCGCACGGGGCCCGGGTGCCGATCCACGTGCGGCACGAAGACCCCGGCCGCGATCGGGTGGCCGGGGCCGGGACCTGCGCATCGGGTCAACTCCCGGCGTCCGCGCGCGCTACGGTGGACCGGCCCGCCCGTCGCTCTCCGGCAGGCGGACCCCGGCTGGTCGCTGCCGCGAGGCCGGTGACACGGGCATCACACACGCACGAGGCGGGGGCACGACAGCGCCATGGCACAGGGCACGGTCCAGGTGACGCACACCGGCACATCGCGTTGGCGGCGCCGCACGGGCGAATACGCCTCCCTCACCGCGGCGCTCGAAGCGGCGGCGGACGGTGATGTGCTCACCGTCGCCCCCGGCACCTACCGGGAGAACCTGGTCATCGCCCGCGCGGTCACGCTGCGCGGCTCCGAGGGCTCCGTCGGCTCGGTGCGCATCGCCCCCGCCGACGGGGTGCCGCTGACGCTGCGCGCCTCCGCCGTCGTCCAGGACCTCCATGTGGAGGGGCAGGACTCCGCGGCCCCGGCCGTCCTGGTCGAGGACGGCGCACCGGAGATAGCGGACGTGCGGATCGTGACCCGCTCGGCGGCCGGCGTCGAGGTGCGCGGCGCGGCCCGGCCCACCGTGCGCCGGTGCACGGTCGACAATCCGGCCGGCGTCGGCATCGCCGTGCTCGACGGCGCGGGCGGGGTGTTCGAGGAGTGCGAGATCGTCTCGGCCGGCCAGTCCGGGGTCGCCGTGCGCGACGGCGGGCATCCCCGGCTGGAGCGCTGCCGGGTCCACCACGCCTCGGGCGCGGGCCTGTCCGTGACCGGCGAGGGCAGCGGCCTGGAGGCGCTGGGCTGCGAGGTGTACGAGATCAAGGGCAGCGGCATCCAGGTGACCGCCCGCGCCTCCGCCCATCTCACCGACTGCACGGTGCACCGCACGTCGGCGGACGGCGTCACCCTGGACACCGACGCGGTGCTCACGCTCGCCGACTGCGACATCCACGACATCCCGGAGAACGCGGTGGATCTGCGTTCCCGGGCGGTGCTGACGCTGACCCGTTCGACCGTGCGCCGCTTCGGCCGCAACGGGCTCTCGGTGTGGGACCCCGGCACGCGGGTCGACGCCAACCAGTGCGAGATCCACGACAGTACGGGTGACTACCCGGCGGTCTGGGTCAGCGACGGGGCGACGGTGATACTGGATTCCTGCCGGGTCCACGACGTGCCGGACGCCCTGTTCGTCCTCGACCGGGGCTCGCGCGCCGATGTCGTGGACAGCGACCTCTCCCAGGTCCGCAACACCGCGGTCTCGGTCAGCGACGGGGCGACCGCGCAGCTGGACGACTGCCGCATCCGGGAGGCGTCGACCGGCGCCTGGTTCCGGGACCACGGCAGCGGCGGCACCCTGAACAACTGCACCGTCGACGCCGCGCAGACGGGCGTGATCGTCACCAAGGGCGCCGACCCGGTGATCGAGCGGTGCACGGTGACCTCTCCCGCCGAGGCGGGGTTCTATGTGTCCGCCGAGGGCCGGGGGACGTTCAACGGCTGCCGCGTCACGGGCAGCGAGGGGTACGGCTTCCATGTGATGGAGGGCTGCCGCACGACCCTCACCCGGTGCCGCACCGAGCGGTGCGCCCGCGGCGGTTACGAGTTCCCGGAGGGCACCGGCCTCGACGGCGGCGCGGGGAGCGGGCCGGTCGTGGAGGACTGCACGAGCGACGAGAGCGGGCTGCGCACCGCCACCACTCCCCCACCGGCCCCGGTGCTGACGGCCACGCAGACCTCGCCCGGGCTGCTCGGTTCGGTCCCCGCACCGCGCCCCGTGGAACCGGCGCCGCCCGCCGAGCCCGCGCGCACCTCCGGCGAGGTCCTGGGCGAGCTCGACGCGCTGGTCGGCCTGGACAGCGTCAAGCGGGAGGTGCGGGCGCTCACGGACATGATCGAGGTGGGGCGCAGGCGCCGGGAGGCGGGCCTCAAGGCCGCGTCGGTCCGCCGCCATCTCGTCTTCACCGGTTCCCCGGGCACCGGCAAGACCACGGTGGCCCGGCTGTACGGCGAGATCCTGGCCGCGCTCGGGGTGCTGGAGCGGGGCCATCTGGTCGAGGTGTCCCGGGTCGACCTGGTCGGTGAGCACATCGGCTCCACCGCGATCCGTACGCAGGAGGCGTTCGACCGGGCGCGCGGCGGGGTGCTGTTCGTGGACGAGGCGTACGCGCTGTCGCCCGAGGACTCCGGCCGGGACTTCGGCCGGGAGGCGATCGACACGCTGGTGAAGCTGATGGAGGACCACCGGGACGCGGTGGTGGTCATCGTCGCCGGGTACACCCAGGAGATGGAGCGGTTCCTGACCGTCAACCCGGGGGTCGCCTCCCGCTTCTCGCGGACCATCACGTTCAGCGACTACGAGCCGTCCGAACTGCTGCGGATCGTCGAGCAGCAGTCCCGGGAGCACGAGTACGACCTGGCGTCGGGCACCGGTGAGGCGCTGCTCAAGTACTTCGCGGAGCTGCCCAAGGGGCCGGCCTTCGGCAACGGGCGCACCGCTCGCCAGACCTTCGAGTCGATGGTCGAACGGCACGCCGGCCGGGTCGCCCAGCTCGCCGAGCCCAGCACGGACGACCTCACCCTGCTGTATCCGGAGGACCTCCCGGAACTGCCCTGACGTCCTCGCCGACGGGGTCCGCCTGCTGGGGCAGCACGGGGGCGAGCCGTGCCAGGAGGGCGGCGCGCTCCTCGGCGAAGACGGGGTCGGCCTGGTAGTCGGAGTGGCCGAGCACCGGCACGGGCAGCGGGTGTTCGGGGGTCCGTCCGTAGACCAGCGGGTCCCTGAGGGGGCCCCGGTCGACCTCGGGTCCGGATTCCTCACCGAGCCGGATCGGGCCGCCGATGGGGTCGGTGGCCCGCCACAGATTGCGCCAGCAGTGCACGGAGCGGTGGAGCCCGTGCAGCTGCCCGGCCCCGAAGTAGACCGGGAACCAGCGGGCGTAGAGCCGTTCGATCGGCGACCCGTAGGTGAGCAGGGCGACCCGGGAGCGGGTGCGGGCGGGCAGCTGCCAGACCGCGGAGGCCGCGAGCACGCTGCCCTGGGAGTGGCCGGAGATGACGAGCCGGCCTCGGGTGCGGCCGGTCCAGCCGGACATCCGGGAGGCCAGGTCGGGCACGGCGCGCTCCGCGTAGCAGGGCGGGGCGAAGGGGTGGGCGGCGCGCGGCCAGAACGTACCGACGTCCCAGAGGATGCCGATCGTGCGCCGGGCGGACGCGTCCCGGTAGGCCCGTCTCCCGCAGGCGACGAAGACGAGGAAGCCGAAGCCGATCAGCCAGGAGCCGGTGGACTGCGCCGCCTCGGCCACCGATTCGAGGAACGGGCCGCTGCCGTCCAGCGCGCGCCCGGGGACCTCGCCGGTGGCCCAGGAGCCGGCCACCGCCCCCGCGCCCAGGAGCAGCGTGGCCCCGGAGACGATCCCCACCATGCCGGGCGCCGAGTCGGTGAGCGCGGCCGTGGCCCGGATGCGGGCGATCCGCTGGGTCCGGGCCGGGTCGGGGAAGGGCTCCCCGTACTCCGCGTCGACCACGGGCTCCAGCCCGCGGGCCGCCAGCCAGGTCCGTACGCCGAGGACGGCGCCCGGCACCAGGAGCAGCAGCAGGAGGACCGGGATGACCGACGCCTGCCAGCTGAGCAGCACCGGGGGTCCCGCTATCAACGCGCTGCTCCCCATGCCCGGGCTGCCGGGTCCGTCGAGCCAGTCGGCGACGCGCTGGGCGACGCCGCCGGTCATCACGCCGCCGAGCGCGCAGGCGAGCATCGCGACGGCCGGACCGCCGAGACCGCGCAGCACGGTGCGCGGCTCCGGGCAGCGGCGGTACAGGTAGAGGGAGATCGCGGCGAGGAGGACCACCAGGACGCCCTCGGCGACGCTGACCGCCCGGAACAGCGTGGTGTCGCCGGGAAGCCTCCCGGACGAGGTCCAGCCGGGGCGCGGCCAGGCGGCGTGGACGGCGGCGAGGACGAGAAGGGCCAGCGCGGCGCCGGGCAGCCAGGTGATGACCGCCCGGTCGAGCCGGTTGTCGAGGCGCCGTTCGCTGCGGCCCCGGCGGCAGACCACCCAGAGCACCACGACGAGCCCGGCGGCGAGGGCCCCTTCGATGAGCCGGCCGAGGAGCGGGGCGACCGGTCCGGGGACGGCGCGGTCGTGGCGGGCGGCGGCCTCGGCGACGGCAGCGGCGACGGTGAGGAAGCCGGCCGCGGTGTGGGCGGCGCGCAGCCGGGCGACGAGCCGGCGCCCGTACCAGAAGCCGGGCCGTCCGAGCGCGGGGCGGACGGGGTGGGCGGCGGGCGCGGGAGCGTCGTCCGCCGCGTCGTCCGGGTCCGCCTCGGTCAGCGGGCGCTGGGACTCGTAGGCGCTCCAGGTGCGGTTGGACAGGAACCAGAGCAGCCCGACCAGCGCGGTCGGCACCAGCGCGGCCAGGGCCAGGCGGCGGCCCGGCTGGGACCACCAGCCGCCCTGCTCGGCGGAGAGGAAGCCGAGCCAGGAGCGCTTCTCCGAGCAGGCCGCGACGCCCGCGCACTGCCAGGCGGTGAGGTCGAGGGCGACCTCGCAGGCGGCCGCGGTCAGCAGCACGGTGAGGCTGAGCGCGATGAGCCGCACGAGAACGCCGTACAGCCGGATCGCGCGGGGGCGGCGCCGGGCGGTGGGGCGCATCCAGTGGGCGAGGTTGATCACCATGAACGGGAGCAGCAGCAGCCACAGCGCGCGGGAGCCGTTGCCGGAGGTGAGGTTGGACCAGCAGTACGCCTCGGCGATGGGCTCCTCGCGGTAGCGCTCGGGATGCCGTTCGGCGTCGACGTCGGCGGAGCGCCGGTAGATGGCCGCGGTGGTGTCGCCGGTGACCCGGACCGTGCGCGGGTCGGCCAGCATCTCCTGGGGGGTGGTCCCGCCCACGCCGTGGACCAGTAATTCCAGCGCGGGACCGGGGCTGCGCGGGGCAGGGGTGGGAGGGGGCACGTGCGTCTCGCTCTCGCAGGGGGGAAGGCGGCTGATGGCCGGTCACCGTTACTGACGAATCTCCCCCGGGCGGGGGTCCGCGACACCGCGCGTGGCAGGATGAGTCCGTCGATACGGACTCCTGTACGGCCAGACGGAAGGGCGAGGCCCGGCGTTGAGCGAGAATCAGAACCTGCTCGCGGAGCAGCGGCGCGCGCTGATCCTTGACGAGGTGCGGCGGCGCGGCGGGGTCCGGGTCAACGAGCTGACCCGGAAGCTGAACGTCTCGGACATGACCGTCCGCCGGGATCTGGACGCGCTGGCCCGGCAGGGTGTGGTCGAGAAGGTGCACGGCGGTGCCGTGCCGGTGGTCGAGGCGAGCACGCACGAGCCCGGTTTCGAGGCGAAGTCGACGCTGGAGCTCAGCGCCAAGGAGGACATCGCCCGGGCCGCGGCCGCGATGGCCGTGCCCGGCAGTGCGATCGCCCTGTCCGGGGGCACCACGACGTACGCGCTGGCCCAGCATCTGCTGGAGGTGCCGGATCTGACGGTCGTGACGAATTCGGTGCGGGTGGCGGACGTGTTCCACGCGGCGCACCGGCCCGGTGCTCCGGGCGGCCGGCCGGGTGCGGCGACGGTCGTCCTCACCGGCGGGGTGCGTACGCCGTCCGATTCGCTGGTGGGCCCGGTCGCGGACCGGGCGATCGCGGCGCTCCACTTCGATGTGCTGTTCCTCGGGGTCCACGGGATCTCGGTGGAAGCGGGGCTGTCCACGCCGAATCTCGCGGAGGCGGAGACGAACCGCCGGTTCGTGCAGTCGGCGCGCCGGGTGGTGGTGGTCGCCGACCACACCAAGTGGGGCACGGTGGGCCTCAGCTCGTTCGCCTCGCTGGACGAGGTGAGCACGCTCGTCACGGACGCGGGGCTGCCCGCGGGTGCGCGGGCGGAGATCGAGGAGCGTCTGCCCGGGCTGCTGGTGGCGGGTGGCGAGCAACCCGGCGAGGGCTGAGGATTCCGCTCCGCTCGCGCCAGGGCTTCCACGGCCTAGGATCTCGGTGTGGCCGTGTTCCGGATCGAGCGTTTCACGTCCTTGCCCGCAGCCGAGTCCTGGCGTCGGGTGACGGACTGGGAGCGGCATGCCGCGCAGGTGCCGCTGACCACGATCACGGTGCCGACGGGGCTCCCGACCCGGGTCGGGACGGTTTTCGTGGCGCGCACCGGGGTGGGGCCGCTGGCGTTCGACGACCCGATGGAAGTGGTCCGCTGGTCCCCGCCGGCCGGGAGCCGGGCGGGGACGTGCCGGCTGGAGAAGCGCGGCCGGGTGGTGCTGGGCCGCGCGTCGATCGATGTGTATCCGAACCGGGCCGGCTCCCATGTGGTGTGGGTGGAGGAGCTGACCGTACGGTGGCTGCCGCGCTGGGCCGACCCGGTGCTGGCCGGTGCCGGGAGGCGGGTCTTCGGCCGGGTGCTCGACGCGATGCTGGACCGCCCGGCGGGCCGGTACGGCTGAGCGGTCACACCTCCGGCCAGCTGCCGGTGGCCAGGAACCGGTCGATGGTCCGGGTGTACGGGGCGATGTCGAGGCCCTGTGCGGCCAGCCAGGAGTCGGAGTAGTACTTGTCGAGGTAGCGGTCGCCGGGGTCGCAGATCAGTGTGACGACGCTGCCGCGCTCGCCCCGGGCGACCATCTCGGCGATCAGTTTGAAGGCGCTCCACAGACCGGTGCCGGTGGAGCCGCCGGCCTTGCGTCCGATGGCCCGTTCCAGGGCGCGCACGGCGGCGACGCTCGCCGCGTCCGGGACCTTCATCATCCGGTCGATGGCGCCGGGGACGAAGCTGGGCTCCATGCGGGGCCGGCCGATGCCCTCGATGCGGGAGCCGCAGTCGCTGGTGGCGTGCGGGTCGTGGTGGGTCCAGCCGTCGAAGAAGCAGGAGTTCTCCGGGTCGGGCACGCAGATCCGGGTGTCGTGCTGCATGTAGTGCACGTAGCGCGCGATGGTGGCCGAGGTTCCGCCGGTGCCGGCGGTGGCGACGATCCAGGTGGGCTCGGGATAGCGTTCGAGCCGCAGCTGCTGGTAGACGGACTCCGCGATGTTGTTGTTGCCCCGCCAGTCGGTGGCCCGCTCGGCGTAGGTGAACTGGTCCATGTAGTGGCCGCCGGTCTCGGCGGCGAGCCGCGCCGATTCCTCGTACATCCGGCGCGAGTCATCCACGAAGTGGCACCGTCCGCCGTGGAATTCGATGAGCCGGCACTTCTCCGGGCTGGTGGTGCGGGGCATGACCGCGATGAACGGGACGCCGATCAGTTTGGCGAAGTACGCCTCCGAGACGGCGGTCGAACCGCTCGATGCCTCGATGACCGGTTTGCCCGGCCTGATCCAGCCGTTGCAGAGGCCGTAGAGGAAGAGCGAACGCGCCAGCCGGTGCTTGAGGCTGCCGGTGGGGTGGGTCGACTCGTCCTTGAGGTAGAGGTCGATGCCCCAGCTCTCCGGGAGCGGGAAGAGCAGCAGATGGGTGTCGGCGGAGCGGTTGGCGTCGGCCTGGACCTTGCGGACGGCCTCCTTGAGCCAGGCGCGGTAGGCCGGATCGGAACGGTCGATGTCGACGGTCGGCGCGGCTGCGCCGCGGTGCCCGTGCTCGGTGGTGTCCATCTGCGCGCTTCCCCTCGTACGACCGGTCTCGGCGGGCCCCACGATATGCCCCCCACCTGCGCAAACATTGACTTTGATGGTCCATAGCAGTGCCTTGGTGTCGCGGCCGGACGCCCTGCGCCCCCGCACGGCCCGAATGCGCCGTTTGCGTACCGTCCCGCTCTGGTGTGCACGCCCCGGGATGGGCACACTTCGTCTCAGAGGCATGACGAAGGGGGCGAAGGGGCCATGTCGGAAACGGAGTTCGGCGCGACGGGTGTGGCGGAGTTCAGTGCGACCGGTGTGCGCATCGACCGGTGGGCACGCTCGGTCACCCGGGCGGGGCAGGTGACCGTGAAGGACGGCCGGGTGGCCCTCCTGACGAGTTACGGGCGGGAGATCGACAGCGCACCGGTGGGCACGGTGAGCGCGGGCAGACCGTGGTTCGCGGGGGCGGACGCCACGGTGGCGCGGGTCAACGGGACGCGGTACCGGCTGACGATGCGGCGGGCGGACGGCAAACCCGGTGACACGGCGCCCTCGCACCGCTTCCTGGAGGCGCTGTACAGCGCGGGAGGGCGCCGCTCCTGAGTCCGGTGGGGGCCGGGACACCGCGAGTTGCGGAGCCGTATGCCCTGAGCGACATTGGAGTCACGTCACTCATGGTGTACCGGCGGTGACACTGTGATCCAGGCCGCCGGCCCGGACTCAGCAGCGAGCCATGTGCTGAATCCGTTCCTCCGTCTTCTTCCGGACCTATTTCGGGGAGTCGCAGCCGTGATCAGCGAGCCAAGCAGGCACTGCACGGTGGAGCTCCAGGCCCTGCCGTCGCGGATCGGTCAGGTCCGCAGAATCATCTCGGCGCAACTGCGCTACTGGCATCTGGATTCTCTGATCGACCAGACAGCGCTGGGCGTCACCGAGCTCCTCACCAACGTCCACCGGCACGCACAGCCGGACAAGTCATGCACCGTCGAGATCGAGCTGCTGCTCGAACGGCTCACGGTGTCCGTCCACGACCACGATCCACGGCTGCCGACCGTGCGCGAGGCCGACGACTCCAGTACATCGGGGCGCGGGCTGGCACTGATCGCCGCGGTCAGCGAGAGCTGGGGCGTGCGTCCCCGGGACGGCGCGGGGAAGGTCGTGTGGTTCACGCTGCCCGCACCGGCCCCGCCCGCCCCGCCGTCGCACATGGTGTACGGGGCGACCACCGACGGGCCGTTCGACCTGGGCGTCCTCCGACATCTGGACGGTTCACCGCCCTCGGCGTCGCGGTCGGCCGTGGTGGGCTGACACGACAGGAGTGGGGCACCCCGGACCGGGGTGCCCCACTCACGTGTGCGCGACGGCGGCTTCCTTTCTGTACCTACTAGTATGTACAGTACGGGCATGAGCACTCCGGACCGTCTGATCGAAGCCACCCGGGAGCTCCTCTGGGAGCGCGGATACGTGGGCATGAGCCCCAAGGCCATCCAGCAGCACGCCGGGGTGGGCCAGGGCAGCATGTACCACCACTTCACCGGCAAGCCGGACCTGGCCCTCACCGCCATCCGCCGCACGGCCGACGAGCTGCGGGAAGCCGCGGACCAGGCGCTCGGCACGCCCGGATCGGCGTACGAGCGGATCTCCGCCTACCTGCTGCGGGAGCGCGACGTGCTGCGCGGCTGCCCGGTGGGGCGGCTGACCATGGACCCGGACATCATCGCGAGCGACGAGCTGCGGGAGCCGGTGGACGAGACCATCGCCTGGCTGCGCGGCAGGCTCGCCGGCATCGTCCGCGAGGGCGTCGACGGGGGCGAGTTCGACCCCGGTGTGGTGCCCGACGACATCGCCGCCTCGATCGTCGCGACGGTGCAGGGCGGCTATGTGCTGGCCCGCGCCTCGGGTTCCACGGACGCATTCGACGCGGGCGTACGAGGGCTGCTGACGCTGCTCGCCCCGCCCGCCTGACCCATCGACCGCTTCAGGAGCAGACGCACATGCGTATCACCAGGAACCGCCCGGACACCGAACCGGGCCCCTCCGCACACTTCAACGGCACGGTGTGGCTCGACGAGATCGCCGCCCCCGAACCGCCCTCCCGGCTGCGCATGTTCAGCGTGCACTTCGCGCCGGGCGGCCACACCTCGTGGCACACCCACCCGCACGGCCAGGTCCTGCACGTCACCGAGGGCGAGGGCCTGGTGCAGCGCAGGGGCGGCCCGGTCGAGACGATCCGGGCCGGCGACACCGTGTGGATCGAGCCGGACGAGTGGCACTGGCACGGGGCGTCCCCGCGCACGTTCATGACCCATCTCGCCGTGGTCGAGGACGGCAGCACCATCCACTGGCACACCGACTCCGGTGTCGCCGACTACCCGGCGTCCTGAGGAGCCCTCGATGCATGCCATGCAGTACGAGATCACCCTGCCCGCCGATTACGACATGGCCGTCATCCGCCACCGGGTGGCGGCCAGGGGCCACCTCCTGGACGACTTCCCGGGTCTCGGGCTCAAGGCGTACCTGATGCGGGAGCGCGGCGAGGACTCCCCGGTCAACCAGTACGCGCCGTTCTACCTGTGGACCCGGCCCGAGGGCATGAACGCCTTCCTCTGGGGCCCCGGATTCCAGGGCATCGTCCAGGACTTCGGCCGCCCCGTGGTGCAGCACTGGACCGGACTCGCGTACGAGGAGGGGCCCGCGTCGTCCGCGCTCCCCCGCTCGGCGACCCGCCACCGCTCGTCCGTACCGGCGTCGGTCTCCCCGGCCGACGCGGTGGAGGCGGCCCTGGAGGAGAGCCGCCGGCTGGCGAAGGCACCGGGGGCCGTGGCCTCCGCGCTGGCGGCCGATCCGCGTCACTGGGAGCTCCTGCACTTCACGCTCTGGGACCACGACGCCCCGGCCGCGCCGGGCGAGCGTTACCGGGTGCTCCACCTCAGCCGTCCCGAGCAGGACCGGATCGCGAAGGGGCGCCAGTGGTAGCCGCCGTCCGTACCGTCCTCGGCGACATCGCGCCCGGACAGCTGGGGGTCTGCGACGCCCACGACCACCTCTTCCTGCGCAGCCCGGTGCTGCCGGGGCAGGAGCTGGACGACCCCGTGTCGGCGGCCGACCGGCTCCGCGCCTTCCACGCCCTGGGCGGCCGGGCCGTCGTGCAGTGGACGCCGCACGGCATGGGGCGCGGGGCCGACGCCCTGGCCGGACTGTCCCGGACGACGGGCACGCACGTGGTCGCCGCCACGGGGCTGCACCGGGCGGCGCACTACCCGCCCCAACTGCTGGACCGGATCAGGGACGACCTCGCCGCACTCTTCGTCGCCGAACTCACCGAGGGCATCGGCGACACCGGGGTGCGGGCGGGCCTGATCAAGGTGGCCGGCGCCTTCCACACCCTCGACGCGCACGCCCGGCTCACCATGACCGCCGCGGCCGGCGCCCATCACCGCACGGGCGCGCCGATCGCCGTCCACCTGGAGCTGGGCACGGCCGCGCTCGACGTCCTGGAGCTGCTGTGCGGGGAGTTGGGCGTCCCGCCGCACCGGGTGATCCTCGGCCACCTCGGCCGCTCCCCGGACGGGGCGGTGCAGCGGGAGGCGGCGCGGGCGGGTGCCTTCCTGGCGTTCGACGGGCCGTCGCGGGCCAACCACGCGACGGACTGGCGGCTGCCGGAGGAACTGGCGGAGCTGGCCGGGGCGGGGTTCACCGGGCAGCTGCTGCTGGGCGGAGACACGACGGTCCCGGAGACCCCCGGCATGCCGTTCCTGCTGCGCCGGCTGCGGCCCCGTCTGGAGGAGGTGCTGGGCGCCGAGGCGATGGAGACGGTGCTGGTGGCCAATCCGGCGCGGGCGTTCGCGTTCGAACCGCCGGTGGAGAGCGGGTCGGCGCGAGGCGCCTGACCTCTCAGGCCAGCGCCCCCAGCGGGTCGTCCAGGACCGGCTGCCAGGCCAGTTCCGCCGCCCCGACCAGGCTGTTGTGGTCGAGGGTGCAGGGCAGGATCGGCACGCTCCCGCTGCGGCCCCAGAGGCTGCGGTCGGCCACCACCGCCCGCAGCCGCTCCGGGTCGGCGTCGAGCAGGGCGCGGTGCAGCCCGCCGAGGATGATCCGGTCCGGGTTGAGGATGTTGACGAGACCGGCGAGCCCCAGGCCGAGCCGGTCGATCAGTTCCTCGGCGGCGGTGCGCACGGCCGGGTCCCCGTACTCGTTGCGCAGCAGGTCCCCGGACTGCTTGAGCAGCGACTCCTCGGGGCCCGGGGTGCGCCCGGCGGCGGTGAGGAAGGCGAGCGGGTCCGTCTCAACGTCCAGACAGCCGCGCCCCCCGCAATGGCAGGGCCGCCCCTCGGGGTTGACGGTGAGGTGGCCGACCTCCAGGGCGAGCCCCGAACTCCCGGTGTGCAGGCGCCCGTCGAGCACGAGCGCCCCGCCCACACCCCGGTGTCCGGTGGCGACGCACAGCAGGTGCTGGGATTCGCGCCCGGCGCCGTGCCGGTGTTCGGCGAGCGCCGCGAGGTTGACGTCGTTGCCGGTGAACGCCGGTCCCCCGATGCCCGCTTCGCGTACGCAGGTGGCGAAGATCTCGCGAACCGGGGCTCCGGCCGGCCAGGCGATGTGGAGCGGGTTGAGGGCGGTGCCCTCCGGCTCGGCGACCGCCGACGGCACCGCGAGCCCGGCCCCGACGCACCGCAGTCCGCTGTCCCGGAGCAGCCGAGCGCAGTGGTCCACGACCTCGCCGATGACCTGGGCGGGGTCGGCGGTGATGGTGACGCAGCCGGGGGCGGTCGCGACGAGCCGGCCGCCGAGGCCGACGAGCGCGGCGCGGAAGCCGTCCGCGTGCACCTGGGCGGCGACGGCCACCGGACCGGACTCCCGTACGGCGAGCCGGTGCGAGGGGCGGCCCTGCGAACCCGCCGCCGAGCCGGGGCTGGAGTCGACCCGGATGAGGCCGAGGGCTTCCAGCTCGGCGGCGACCGCGCCCGCCGTCGCGCGGGTGACCCCCAGCTCGGAGGTGAGGACGGCACGCGTGGGCGCGCGTCCGGTGTGGACCAGTTCCAGGGCGGGTCCGAGCGCGCTGCGGCCCCTCTCCAACTTCGTCCGGGTGGTGGTCGCCTTGCCGTTCATGGGGGCGAGTCTCCCATGATCCGGAGGTTCCTTTGACGCCGTGGTGGCCGACTTGCCCCGGGTGACGGACCGCCGCGCACTCCGGGGCCGAGCGCTTCGGGCCGACCGGGGCAACCGTCTTGCACCGGCCGCCGGGCCAGCCCTATGCTAAGTTTGTGCCGCAACTAAACAAACTGCGGACGGCACTCCCGGGGGGACTGGGCGGCAACACCGCCCCGCTCTCGTCGGCCCGTCTCCGTACCGCGCTGACCGTGTTCTTCGCCCTCGACGGTTTCCTCTTCGCCGGCTGGGTGGTCCGCATCCCGGCCATCAAGCACCAGACCGGCGCCTCGGCCGCCACCCTCGGCCTCGCACTCCTCGGCGTCTCCGCCGGAGCCGTGGTCACCATGACGCTCACCGGCCGGCTCTGCCGCCGGTTCGGCAGCCACGCGGTGACCGTGGTCTGCGCGGTACTCCTCTCCCTCAGCATCGCGCTGCCCGCCCGGACGCACTCGGCCCTGTCGCTGGGGCTCGTGCTCCTGCTCTTCGGCGCCGCGTACGGCGGGGCGAATGTGGCGATGAACAGCGCGGCGGTGGACCTGGTCGCCGCTCTGCGCCGCCCCGTGATGCCCAGCTTCCACGCCGCGTTCAGCCTCGGCGGGATGCTCGGCGCGGGGCTCGGCGGGCTCGTCGCGGGCGGCCTCTCGCCCTCCGTGCACCTCTCCCTCCTGACCGGAATCGGACTGGGCGTCACCGCGCTCGCGGGCCCGGTCCTCCTGCGGCACCCGGCGCCCGTACCCCCGGAGCCGGCGGACGCCCCGCCCGCCGGCCGGTCCGCGCAGCGGCTGTCCGGGCGGGCGCGCAGGGTGGTGCTGCTGTTCGGCCTGATCGCGCTCTGCACCGCGTACGGCGAAGGCGCGCTGGCCGACTGGGGCGCCCTCCACCTGGAACAGGACCTGCACGCCCGGCCCGGGGTGGCCGCCGCCGGATACTCGCTGTTCGCGCTGGCCATGACGGCGGGCCGGCTCAGCGGCACCGCCCTCCTCGAACGGCTCGGGCAGACCCGCACCCTGGTGGCGGGCGGCGCCATGGCGGCAGCCGGGATGCTCCTGGGCTCGCTCGCCCCGACGGCCTGGCTGGCACTGCTCGGCTTCGCCGTCACCGGGGTCGGCCTCGCCAACATCTTCCCGGTGGCGGTCGGCCGGGCCGGCGAGCTGGCCGGGCCCGGCGGGGTCGCGGCGGCCTCGACGCTCGGTTACGGCGGCATGCTGCTCGGGCCGCCGGCCATCGGCTTCCTGGCCGACTGGTTCTCGCTCCCGGTGGCCCTGACCACGGTGGCGGTGCTGGCCGCTGCCGCGGCGGCCCTGGGGTACGGCGCCCGCAAGGCGGCGCTCACCTGACCGAATGAGTAGCGGTACTCAGGCAGGAACGATTCCCCGCACGCACGATGGAGGAACAGCCAGCCACGGGGAGCACACCATGAACAGGCCCGCCATCAGCCGCCGGACGACGCGCACGCTCGTCCGGCTCACCTTCGGCAACGCCGCGTCCCTGTTGTACCTGGGGGCGGTTGTCGCGGCGGCCGTCCTGGTCGCCGTGGACACCCTGTTCGTCGCCCACGAGGACGCCTCGTTCGCCGGTGTCTGGCTGTTCCTGCTGGCGGCGCCGACCGTCTTCGTGTTCCTGCTCGGCAGTTCGGCGGCCGGAGCGGAGTCCTTCGGCCCCGCCTGGTTCGTGTACCTGGCGCTGACGGTGTCCGTGCTGGCGCAGTCGCTGGCGCTGGGCTGGTTCGTACGGCTGGTACGCGGCGGCGCCCGCCGCGATCGCACGGTCCGCCCCCGGAGCGCCTGACCGGCCCCCTCCGGGCCCGCCCGGCTGGCACAATCCGGCCATGGAGATCACGGAACACATAGCGGCCCTGGCCGCCGAGGGCCGCCTGCTGGCGGACGCGGCCGACGAGGCGGGCACCGGGGCCCCGGTGCCGACCTGTCCCGACTGGCGGGTACGCGATCTGCTCAGGCACACCGCCATGGTGCACGCCTGGGCCGCCGCCTTCGTACGCGAGGGGCACACCTCGTACGTCCCCGACGGCGGCGAGACGGAGCTCGACGGGCCGGAGCTGCTGGCGCACTTCGGCGAAGGACACCGGCTCCTGGTGGTGGCGCTGGAGAACGCACCGCGGGACGTGGAGTGCTGGTCGTTCCTCCCCGCGCCCTCACCGCTCGCCTTCTGGGCCCGCCGCCAGGCCCATGAGACGACGATCCACCGGGTGGACGCCGAGTCCGCGCGCGGCGGCGGCCTCTCCCCGGTCGCGCCCGCCCTCGCGCTGGACGGCATCGACGAACTGCTGCGGGGGATGCACGCCCGCCCGAAGAGCCGGGTGCGCACCGGGAGCCCGCGCACGCTTCGGGTGCGGGCGACGGACACGGACACGGTGTGGACCGTACGGCTGTCCGCCGAGCCGCCGGCGGCGGTGCGCGAGGAGGCCCCGGCCGCGACCTCCCCCGTGGACTGCGAGCTGAGCGCGCCGGCCGGGACGCTCTACCTCGCGCTGTGGAACCGGCTCCCGCTCTCCGCCCTCGCGGTGACCGGCGACGGGGACCTGGCCCGGCTCTGGCGCGACAACTCCGCGATCACCTGGTCCTGACGCCGTGGCGGCTCAGCCGCGCCGGCCCAGGAGACCCACCGTGCGGGCCAGTTCCGTGACGGCCTGGCGGAAGAAGACCTCGCGCGCCTCCACCACCCGGTTGAACTGACCGAACACCTCGAAGGAGATCAGCCCGAACAGCTGCGCCCAGGCCGCGACGAGCGGGGCGGCCACCGCCGGAGCCAGCCCGGGGGCCACATCGGCGGCGAGCCGTTCGGCCTCCGGGCGCAGTTCGTCCGGGAGCGGCGGAAGCGCCAGGCCCTCGTCGCGGCGGGCCTCCTCCACGATCGCGATGAGCACCATGCCGACGCGTGCCGCGGGCCCGACGGTGTCCTGCGGAGCCGAGTATCCGGGCACCGGCGAGCCGTAGATGAGCGCGTACTCGTGGGGGTGGGCCAGCGCCCAGTCGCGTACGGCGCAGGCGACGGCGACCCAGCGGGTGAGGCCGGCGGCGGGGGCACCGGGCTCCCCGTTGGCGGCGCGCCGGGCATGCTCTGCGGCTTCCCCGACCGCGTCGTACGCGTCGACGATGAGAGCGGTCAGCAGGTCGTCCCGGCTGGGGAAGTAGCGGTAGAGGGCCGAGGAGGCCATGCCCAGTTCGCGCGCGACGGCGCGCAGCGACAGCTTCGCCGCGCCCTCGGCGGCGAGCTGTTTCCTCGCCTCGTCCTTGATGGCGGCGGTGACCTCGATACGGGCCCGTTCTCTGGCCCCCCGGATAGCGCTCATGGCGCCCAGTCTGCCACGTGCGCAGAGCAGCGACCAATAACGAGAGCAGTGCTCTTGCTTTTGAGCACGAGTTCCGCACACACTGATCTCAAGCGAGAGCAGCGCTCTCGAAAATGCAATCGCACCGTGGGGGTCCCACCATGTCTCCGTCCCGGACGCAGCCGTACTACCTGCAGGGCAGCCCGCTCAACGTCCGCTTCAACAGCCTCGTCGGCTGGCTCGCGCGGCACGGAATCAGCCTGCTCGGCTCGCAGGAGCTGTCGGTGCGGGGCCGCAAGAGCGGCAGGCTGCAGCGTGTCCCGGTCAACCCGCACCTCTACGAGGGTGTGCGGTACCTGGTCTCCGCCCGCGGCCATTCGCAGTGGGTGCGCAACATGCGGGTGGCGGGCGGCGGGGAGCTGCGCCGCGGCCGCAGGACGCGGGCCTTCTCGGCGGTGGAGATCGCGGACGACGCGCACAAGGCGGCCGTCCTCCGCGCCTACCTGAAGCGGTGGGGCTGGGAGGTCAACCAGTACTTCCAGGGCGTCACCGCGAAGTCCACGGACGCCGAGATCCTGGCGGCCTGCCCGGACCACCCCGTCTTCCGGATCGCCGACGCGGGCTGACGCACCGGACGGCGCGTCAGCCCCCGGAACCCCGCGTCCTAACGGTCCATCGCGGAGAGCGCCCTCTGGGCCAGCGGGTGCGAACGGACCAGCTCGGCCAGCGAGGTCGTGCCACGCGTGATGCCCGCGAACGCGTTCCATGCCGGGCGGAAGCCCGTCAGAACGGCGTGCAGCAGGCCCGGGCGCCGCTCGAACAGCTTCAGCATGCGCCGGCCCACGCTCATCTCGACGCCGAGCCCGGCCTTGATGGCGAAGGCGTAGTTGAGCGCCTGGCGGCGGGCGTCCACCGCGTCGTGCGCCTCGGCGACGCGCACCGCCCACTCACCGGCGAGCCGGCCCGAGCGCAGCGCGAAGGAGATGCCCTCGCGGGTCCACGGCTCCAGCAGGCCGGCCGCGTCACCGCACACCAGCACCCGGCCGCGCGAGAGCGGCGAGTCCTCGCTGCGGCAGCGCGTGAGGTGGCCGGAGGAGATCCTGGGCTCGAACCCGGCGAGGCCGAGCCGTGCGACGAAGTCCTCCAGATACCGCTTGGTGCCGGCTCCGTCGCCGCGCGCGGAGATCACGCCGACGGTCAGGGTGTCGCCCTTGGGGAAGACCCAGCCGTAACTGCCGGGCATCGGACCCCAGTCGATGAGGACGCGGCCCGCCCAGTCCTCCGCGACGGTGGGCGGCACCGGGATCTCCGACTCCAGGCCGAGGTCGACCTGGTCGAGCTTCACCCCGACGTGCGCCCCTATGCGCCCGGCGCTGCCGTCGGCGCCGA
The DNA here is from genome assembly GCF_042669245.1 of Streptomyces sp. NPDC057249. Taxonomy (NCBI): domain Bacteria; kingdom Bacillati; phylum Actinomycetota; class Actinomycetes; order Kitasatosporales; family Streptomycetaceae; genus Streptomyces; species Streptomyces sp. NPDC057249. The sequence goes on from NZ_JBHUXS010000009.1 coordinate 292,540, forward strand.
CCACCGCGCGGGCCAGGACGGTCTCGCCGCCGGACAGCACGACCGCGACCGTGCGCCGGTCGGGCACCGCGGCGCCGTGCTGCTCCACCCGCGAGACGGTCGCCCCGGTGCGCAGTTCGGCACCGGCCTTCTGCGCCTGCTCGACCAGGCCCGCGTCGAACTCGGGGCGGTTGATGAGGCCGAAGAGCATCCGCTTGGAGCGGCGGGTGCGCGCCAGTCTGCCGTTGAGCGAGAAGGTGACCGCGTGAATCCGGTCCCGCAGGGGCAGTTCGAACCCGGGCGGCAACGCGTCGCGCGAGTATCCGATGATGCCGCCGCCGCACGTCTTGTAACGGGGCAGCTCCGCCTTCTCCAGGAGCAGTACCTTGCGGCCGGCGACGGCCGCCGCGTATGCCGCGGAGGCTCCCGCCGGTCCGGCGCCGACTACGACGACGTCCCACACGGACGACTCTTCGTGCTCATGTCCGGCGTCTGCGTTCTCGCTGCTCACGATGTGCTTCTGCTCCCGATCCGACCAGTGGCCCAAGCTGCTCACGGCATCCTACGGCGCGTTCTGGCCGAGAACCGCTGTGGGAGGATCGGCCGAGTCTCCGACGTACCCGCGACGCCGCACTCCAGGCGGGCGAGTGGCCGGAAACGTACACATAACGTCGCACCTACCAGGAGCGTGCCCCATGACCGGCCATCCGATTTCCGAGACCGTCGCCTCACTGATGCCCCGTGCCAAGGCGGAGCTGACCGAGCTGGTGGCCTTCCAGTCGGTGGCGGACCCCGCGGTCTATCCCAAGAGCGAGTGCGAGGGCGCCGCCGAGTGGGTCGCCGCCGCGCTGCGTACCGAGGACTTCCAGGACGTGGCCCTGCTCGACACCCCGGACGGCACCCAGTCCGTCTACGGCTTCCTGCCCGGTCCGGCGGGCGCTCCGACCGTGCTGCTCTACGCGCACTACGACGTGCAGCCGCCGCTGGACGAGGCCGCCTGGCTGTCCCCGCCGTTCGAGCTGACGGAGCGTGACGGTCGCTGGTTCGGCCGGGGGACGGCCGACTGCAAGGGCGGCTTCATCATGCACCTGCTCGCGCTGCGCGCCCTGAAGGCGGACGGCGGGGTCCCCGTCTCGGTCAAGGTGATCGTGGAGGGTTCGGAGGAGCAGGGCACCGGCGGTCTGGAGCGGTACGCCGAGGCGCACCCCGGCCTGCTCGCCGCGGACACCATCGTGATCGGCGACACCGGCAACTTCCGGGCGGGCCTGCCGACCGTCACGTCGACGCTGCGCGGGATGACGCTGCTGCGGGTCCGGCTCGACACCCTGGAGGGCAACCTGCACTCCGGGCAGTTCGGCGGCGCCGCGCCCGACGCGCTCGCCGCGATGATCCAGCTGCTCGCCTCGCTGCGCGCCGAGGACGGCTCGACCACGGTCGACGGCCTGACCGCGGACGAGGCGTGGGACGGCCTCCAGTACCCGGAGGAGGACTTCCGCAAGGACGCCAAGGTCCTCGACGGGGTGGAACTCGTCGGGACGGGCACGGTGGCCGACCGGATCTGGGCGCGGCCGTCGGTGACGGTGATCGGCATCGACTGCCCGCCGGTGGTCGGTTCGACGCCGTCCGTGCAGGCGAGCGCCCGGGCCCAGGTGAGCCTGCGGGTTCCTCCGGGGCAGAACGCGGAGGAGGCGACGAAGCTGCTGACCGCTCACCTGCTCGCGCACGCCCCGTGGGGCGCGAAGGTCTCGGTCGAGCAGGTCGGCCAGGGGCAGCCGTTCCGCGCGGACATCGCGAGCCCGGCGTACACCGCGATGGCCGACGCCATGCGGGTGGCGTATCCGGGTCAGGAGATGCAGTCCTCCGGCATGGGCGGCTCGATCCCGCTGTGCAACACGCTGGCCGGGCTGTACCCGGAGGCGGAGATCCTGCTGATCGGGCTCAGCGAGCCGGAGGCGCAGATCCACGCGGTGAACGAGAGCGTGTCGCCCGACGAGCTGGAGCGGCTGTCCGTGGCCGAGGCGCTGTTCCTTCGCAACTACGCGGTCTCCAAGGCGGTCTGAGTCCGCGCCGGGGGCGGGCTACGCGTTGAGCGAAGCTCGCCGAGAGCGTAGATCCATGCGGCGGCCGGGCGCCGCCGCTTACGTTCGCCGCATGGATCTCGTAGAAGTGCTTCCGCGGTTGCACATGTTCCGCTTCCCGATCGGCCAGGCGTACCTCTGGCGCGACGGGACGGAGCTGACCCTGATCGACGCGGGCGACGTGAACGCGGCGTCCGCCATCGAGGAGGCGGTGCGCGGCCTCGGCCACGATCCCGCCGACATCGCCCGCATCGTCATCACCCACGGCCACCGGGACCACTACGGCGCCGCGCAGGAGCTGGCCGACCGCCACGGGGCCGAGATCCTGGCCCACCGGCTGGACGCGCCGGTGATCCGGGGTGAGGCCGAGGTCGGGGAGCCGGTGCTCCTGGACTGGGAACGCCCGCTGTACGAGCACGCGCTGACCGTTCCCCCGGCTCCCGCGACCCGGGTCGACACCGAGCTGTCCGACGGGGCGGTGCTGCCGTTCGGGGGCGGGGCGCGGGTGGTCCACTCCCCCGGGCACACGCCCGGCTCCATCGGTGTGCATCTGCCCGGGCACGGCGTGCTGTTCACCGGCGACTGCGTGGCCGGGGTGGGGCAGGTGATGCTGGGCGTCTTCAACATCGACCGGGAGCAGGCCGTGGCCTCGTTCCAGCGGCTGGCCGCGCTGGAACCGGCCACGGTCTGCTTCGGCCACGGCGATCCCCTCACCGAGGACGCCGCCGCGGTCCTGCGTGCCTCAGCCGACGGGGACGCCGGCCTCCAGGTTGAGCACGGCTGAGCGTTCGCGGGCCCGCAGCGCCCAGCACAGCCGCTCGTAGCGGGTGGGCGGCAGCAGGGTGGCCGCCTCCGCCTCCGTGACGAACCGCCAGCCGCGGAGCTCGGAGCCGGGGAGCAGCAGCCGTTCCGCGTCCGCCCGAGGCAGCAGTCCGCCGTCGAAGAGGAGGCGCAGACCTCCGTACCCGGGCGGGTCGGGCGCCTCCCAGTCGATGACGAGGAGCTTGGGCACCCGTTCGAGCTGGATGCCGATCTCCTCGGCGACCTCCCTGATCCCGGCCTGGGCCGGGGCCTCACCCGCCTCCACGACGCCGCCGGGGAACTCCCAGCCGGGCTTGTACGTGGGGTCGACGAGCAGGAACCGGTCGTGCTCGTCGAAGAGGAGCACCCCGGAGGCGACGGTCTCCGCGGTCGGCTCCGGGGTCTGGACGATCTCGCAGGCGGGGGCGGCGCCGGTGCGTACGGCCTCCGCGATGCGCTCCGCCGTCTCGCGCGGGGTGAGCGCGCTGTTGTCGACGGTGTGGGCGTCCCCGGTGATCCAGCCGAGGGCCGATCGGTACGGTTCGATCCGGTCGTACGCCCAGCGTCCGGTCGGGTCCACACCCTCCGCGTCGCCCGGGTACTGCGCCCGGTGGGCGATACGGGTGCGCAGGATCGTTTCCTCAGGTGAGAGCAGCACATGGCACACCGGTATGCGCCGGGCGGCGAGGCCGCCGAATATCTCGTCGCGGTACTCCTGCCGCAGGAGCGTCATCGGCACGACGAGAACCCCGCCCAGCTCGGCGAGGAGCGCGGCGGCGGTGTCCACCACAAGGCGCCGCCAGATCGGCAGGTCCTGGAAGTCCGTCACCTCGGCCAGTTTCTTCTGGGGCAGCAGGCTTCCGAGCCCCGTGCCGGTGAGTTCCGGGTCGTACAAGGTGCTGTTCGGGATCAGATCGATCAGTTCACGCGCGGCGCTGGTCTTTCCGGCGCCGAACGCACCGTTGATCCAGACGATCACGGTTCCCCCTCTTCCGTAGCAGCCCCCTGTGGCTTGCCCGCAACACCCTGCCGCGAAAACCCGACCGAGGGGATGCGTTGCGCGCAGGGGACGGCGGGGGCCGTCCGCGGGCTACGGCGTATCGCCCCGCCAGTCCCACTTGTCCGGCTCGTCCGGGCGCGGCCCGTACTCCGCGCGGCCGCCCGGTCCGTAGGCGCCGATCTCGGTGACCAGGGCGGAGCCGTCCGCGAGGGCCACCGGCGTCCACCCCGTCACATCCAGGAGCAGTCCGTCGAGCGGCCCGCCGACCAGTTCGCGGTAGTCGCGGCCGGGCCGGGGGCCCGGGTCGGGGTCTTCGTGGTCGGCGCCGTACACCCGCCGTCGCATGATCTCGTCCATGCCCGCAGGATCGCACCCGCCACTGACAACGGCGGGCCCGCGCGGGCCGTGGCGGGCCACCGGCTTCACGCGATGGTCACAACTCCATCACTTGCGGAGGATTGACCTCCCACCCGTTCGGCGCCGTGGCTACGGTCGTCCCTCCACGCAACTTCTGGGGGGACCCATGTCGCACAACCCTTCGCCGCAGCCGCCTCCTTGGGGGCCGCCGCCGCAGCCGTCCCCGTTCGGCCCGCGGGGTCCGGGCGCCCCCGGGGGCGGCGCGCCCGGCTGGGCGAGGAAACGTATCGTCATCCCGGCGGCGGCCGTCCTCTTCCTCATCGGTGTCGGCATGGGCGCCGCGGGCGGGGATTCCGGCGCGGACGAGACCGGGGCCGCGGCGAAGTCCTCGCCCGCGCCGACCGTCACCGCCACGGTGTCGGTCACGCCCGCGCCGGAGCCCGCCGTGACCGAGACGGTCACGGCGAGCCCGAAGCCGGTGCCGACCGTCACGAAGACGAAGACCGTCAGGGTCACCGTCGCGCCCGAGGCCCCCGCCGGGGGCTCCGACGACTCCGGCCCGGACGACTCCGGCTCGGGTGGCGGGGGCTCGGCGTACTACGCCAACTGCACCGCCGTCCGCGCGGCCGGCGCGGCCCCGATCCACCGGGGCGACCCGGGGTACGGCCGGCACCTCGACCGCGACGGGGACGGCGTGGCCTGCGAATAGACCGTGCCGGCGAGCGGGGTGCCCGGCCGTCCCCGGACCCCCCTCTCACCCCTTTCCGGACCCCAGCGTGAGTCCGGCGATGAAGTGCCGCTGGAGCAGCAGGAAGACGACGAGGGTCGGCAGCGCGACGATCACCGAGCCGGCCGCCAGCAGGTTGTAGTCGGTGAAGAACTGCCCGCGCAGGTTGTTCAGCGCGGAGGTGATGGGCAGTTTGTCGCCGTCGGAGATGAAGACGAGCGCCCACAGGAAGTCGTTGTACATCCAGGTGAACTGGAGCGTGCCCAGCGCGGCGAGCGCCGGGCGGCACAGCGGCAGGGTGATCCGCCAGAACCGCGTCCACACCCCTGCCCCGTCCACCACGGCCGCCTCCAGGATCTCCGGCGGGAGGGTGCGCATGAAGTTGGCCAGGACGAACACGCAGAAGCCGATCTGGAAGCCGATCTGCACCAGGATGACCGCCCAGAAGGAGTCGAACATGGTCATCGAGTCGGACATCCAGTACGGCAGCGGGATGCGGTTGAAGACGACGTACAGCGGGGTGACGATCACCTGCTGCGGGAGCAGGTTGCCCGCCGTGAAGAGCATCAGCAGGACCAGTCCGCCGCGCATCTTCAGCCGGGCGAGCGCGAAGGCCACGAACGAGGCGAGGAACAGGGTGATCAGGACGCCCGGTACCGCGATGATCAGGGTGTTGACGAAGTACTTCGTCATGCCGGAGTCGGTGAACGCCTGCCGGTAGTAGTCCAGGGAGAGATGGCGCGGCAGTGAGAAGTAGCCGTACTCGGAGGTCTCGTCGTACGGTCGCAGGGACGCGTACACCGCGAGCAGCAGCGGGGCGAGGAAGGCCAGCGAGACCGCCATCAGGAAGGCGTGCACACCGAGCCGGCCGGGGCGGAGCCGGCGGCGGGCCCCGGCGGGGGCGGCCGGGACCGCGCGGGCGGGCTGCGTGGTGGTCATCGGTCTTTCTCCCCTCGGAGCTCCTGGACCAGGTACGTCGCCACGAATCCGAGGGAGACGGCCAGCAGGACGACGGCGATCGCGGAGCCGAAGCCGATGCGGCTGGCCTCGCCGATGATGTTGTCGGTGACGAGCACGGACAGCAGTTCGAGGCCGTTGCGGCCGTGGTTGACCGCGTACACGATGTCGAAGGCGCGCAGCGACTCGATCACGGTGATCACGCCGACGATGACGTTGACCGGCCGCAGGGTGGGGAAGACGACGCGGAAGAAGGTCTGCGCCTCGCTCGCCCCGTCGATCGCCGCCGCCTCCTTGAGCGACCGGTCGACGGCCTTGAGCCCGGCGAGGTAGAGGATCATCACATAGCCGGTGTGGCGCCAGGCGGCGGCCAGCAGGACCATCCAGATGTTGAGGTCCGGATCGCCGAGCCAGTCCGTCGGGGTCTCCGTGTCCCCGATGACCGCGTTGAGCGCGCCCTGGTCCCGCGAGAACACGAGCTGGGCGATGAAGCCGACCACCGCGAGCGAGAGCACGACGGGCATGTACAGCGTGGACTGGTAGAACCGGCTGAACCGCACGCCCCGGTCGATCAGCACGGCCAGGAGCAGCCCGAACGGGGTGGCGACGAGCCCGAGGAAGGCGAGCCAGAGCAGATTGTGCCGCGCGGCAGGCCAGAACTGCGGGTAGTTCGTGAAGATGTTCGCGTAGTTGCGGGTCCCGACCCACTCGATGTCGCCGATCCCGTCCCAGCTGGTGAAGGAGAGGACGACGGAGGCCAGGGTCGGGCCCCAGACGATGGCGAGGTCGAGCAGGACGGGCAGACCGAGCAGCACACCGAGCACGACGAGGTCGCGACGGGTGTACCGCCGCGTGCCCCGACGTCCGGTGCGCCTCCCCGAGATGAACGGCACGGTGGGTACTCCCGGTTCAGTCCGAGGCGAAGATGGACTTCTTCTGCCGTTCGATGTCGTTGACCAGGCCGTCCACGTCGTCGGGGCTGCTGATGAACTTCTGGATCGCGGGGATCATGACCGTGGACGCGAAGTCCGGCCGGGTGTCGCGGTCGAGGAACTGCGAGATCTGCTTGGCGCCCGAGACGAGTCCGACGGCCTTCTTCTGGATCGGGGTGTACGTGGAGGTGTCCGCCTCGTCGCTGACCGCGATGTTGTTGGGGTCGCCCTTGAGGTAGACGTCCTCGGCCTTGCCGGTGGCGAGCCACTTCAGCAGGTCCTTGGCGCTCTCCAGCGTCTTCTCGTTCTTCAGGTTCTTGGACTTCTTGGCGAGCAGGAACCCGTCGATGGGCGCCTCCACGGCGTCCTGGCCGTGCTCGGGGTTGATCACGGGGAACGGGAAGAAGTCCAGGTCGGCCTGTTGGTCCTTGGGGAACTGCTGCCCGGGGTGCGGCAGGCCGAGCACGGTCATGCCCGCCTCGCGCTTCTGGAGACTGGCGGCGGACTCCTGCCAGGTACGGCCGTTGGCGCCGGGCCGGCAGTACGGGAGGAGGCGCCGCCAGGTGTCGAAGACCTCCCGGACGCGCTTGTCCGTCCAGGCTTCCTCACCGGCCATGAGGCTCTTGTGGAATTCGTATCCGTTGGTGCGCATGTTGATGTAGTCGAACGTGCCCATGGCGGGCCAGCCGTCCTTGTCGCTGAACGCGATGGGGTCCAGCTTGTCCTTCTTCATCTGCTTGGCGAGCGCGACGTACTCGTCAAGCGTTTTGGGCGCCTGATATCCGCGCTCGGTGAACAGGCTCTTCCGGTGGAAAACGGCCCACGGATAGTAGTAGTACGGGGTGAGGTACTGCTTGCCGTCCTCGCCGGTGGACTGGTCCTTCAGGGCGTCGGAGAATCCCGTGTAGTGCTGCCAGTTGTCGCTGATGTCGTACAGCAGTCCCTTCTTCGCGAAGAACTGCATGCGGTACCCGGCGAACCACATGAAGACATCGTCGGGCTTGCCCTGGAGATAGCGGTTGATGTTCTCCTGGAAGGTGTTGTGGTCGACGGTGTTGACCTCGACCTTCCGGCCGTCCGACTGCGCGGCGTACGCCTTGAACGCGTCGGCGAACGCCTTCTTGGGAACGGGGTCCGACGCGTTCGATCCCAGGGTGATGGTCTTGCCGTCCCCGCCGGGGCCTCCGCCGCACGCGGCGAGCAGGGCGGGCAGTGTGACCGCGCCGGCACCGAGCGCCGCGCCTCGCAGCAGGCTCCGCCGGGACATCCGGTGCCCCGTCACACTGCCGGGCAGATCCGATCTGTTGTACGAGTGTGCCATGACCCCGTCCTCCGGAAGGCAACCGAACACAACCGAACGTGCGCTTGGATCTCACTCCCAACAGGGGGCGCAGTCAAGGGTTTTGACGAGATGCAGCCGACCGGACAGCCGCCCTCTTCCAACAGAGTTCAACACGCTCTAACGTATTCGCTCGTCTTGGCGTGCGCATGTCGCCACCTGATCCGGCACGAGTACGGAGGAACGTAACGATGCGTCATCTTCCAAGCCGTCCCACCCGAGCGAGCCGCCGCAGAGTCCTCGGAGCCCTGGCCGCGGGCCTCCTGTGCACGGCGGGGACCGCGGTTCCCGCCGCCGCGCACTCCCCGGCACCGGCACCGGCACCGACCGCCGTGGCCCGGGCCGCGAACGGACTCGCCCTCACCCCGCCCATGGGCTTCAACAACTGGAACTCCACGCATTGCCGCGCCGAGTTCAATGAGGCGATGGTCAAGGGCATCGCCGACATCTTCGTGGAGAAGGGGCTGAAGGAGGCCGGGTACAAGTACGTCAATCTGGACGACTGCTGGGCGCTTCCGGAGCGAGACGCGGAAGGAAAGCTGGTAGCCGACCCGGTGCGCTTTCCGCACGGCATCAAGGCGGTCGCGGACTATGTGCACGCGAAGGGCCTGAAGCTGGGGATCTACACCAGCGCCGGCACCAGGACCTGCGACAGTGTGGGTCTCCCCGGCGCGCTCGGCCATGAATTCAGCGACGCCCGGCAGTTCGCCGACTGGGGCGTCGACTACCTCAAGTACGACAACTGCAACAACCAGGGCGTGGATGCCGTGGAGCGCTATACGACGATGCGGGACGCGCTCGCCGCGACCGGCCGGCCCATTGTCTACAGCATGTGCGAATGGGGCCAGAACAAGCCCTGGGAATGGGCCGCCGAACTGGGCAACCTCTGGCGCACCACGGGCGACATCAACGACAGCTGGGGCAGCATGCTGTCGATCATGAAGCAGAACCTCCCGCTCGCCGCCGCGGCCGGCCCGGGGCACTGGAACGACCCCGACATGCTGGAGGTCGGCAACGGCGGGATGACGGACACCGAGTACCGCACCCACTTCTCGATGTGGTCGGTGATGGCGGCGCCGCTGCTCATCGGCTCCGACCTGCGCACCGCCTCGCAGGAGACGTTCGACATCCTCTCCAACGAGGAGGTCATCGCGGTCGACCAGGACCCGCTGGGCCGGCAGGGAGAGGTGCTCTCCTCCGAGGACGGACGCTGGGTCGTCGCCAAGGAGATGGCGGATGGCTCCCGGGCCGTGGCGCTGTTCAACGAGACCGGCGACGCGCGGCGGATCTCCACCACGGCAGCCGCGGTGGGCCTGCCGGCCGCCTCCGGGTACACCGTCCGCGACCTGTGGCAGCACACCACACGCAACACGGCGGGCGGCCTCTCGGCGACCGTGCCCGCGCACGGCACCGTGCTGCTGCGCGTCGCCGCCGGCCACCGGTGGGCCGCGTACCCGCCGGCCGTCGGACTCGCCCTGGAGGGCAGCCCGCTGATCGAGGCGGGCCGCACCGCCGCGCTGACGACCGAGGTCACCGACCTGGGCCGCACGCCCGCGCGCACGGTGTCCGCCGCGCTCGCCGGCCCGGCCGGCTGGCGGGTGCGGGCGGCATCGGCGACGCGGACGTCCACGCTGCCCACCGGCCACGCGCTGACCACGCGGTGGCAGGTGACGGCCCCCGCCGGAACGGCCCCCGGGAGCTACGACCTGACGCTCACCGCCCGGTACCGCTCCCCCGCCGGTGAGCCGATCCGGTCCACCGTCCCGTTCCAGGCCCATGTGGTGGTGCCGCCCCCGGCCGGCGGCGGCTACCTCAGCGACCTGCCGCGGCTCAGCGCCTCCAACGGCTACGGCCCGGTGGAGACGGACACCAGCAACGGCGAGAGCGCCGCGGGCGACGGCCATCCGCTGTCCATCGGCGGCCAGGTGTACGCCAAGGGGCTCGGCGTGCACGCGGCGAGCAGCGTCGAGTTCTACACGGGCGGCGCGTGCGAGACCGTGACGGCGCAGGTGGGCGTGGACGACGAGAAGGGCGCCAAGGGCAGCGTGACCTTCGAGGTCCGGGCGGACGGCGAGAAGGCCGCCTCGACCGGGGTCCTCACCAACGCGATGGCCCCGCAGCCGCTCTCGGCGGACGTGACCGGGGCGCAGGTCGTCCGGCTGGTGGTCACGGACGCCGGCGACGGTGTGGACTCGGACCACGCGGACTGGGGGGACCTGCGCATCACCTGCTGAGCGGATCGGCGAGCGGCCGGGCGGCGGTGGCCAGCGCGGCCGCCGCCGCCCCGACCAGGCCCGCGTCGTTGCCCATGACCGCGGGCACCACCGTCAGGTGCTGGACGAAGGAGAGCGTGGCGTACCGGCGCAGGGCCGTCCGCAGCGGGGCGAACAGGAGGTCGCCCGCCCCGGCGACCCCGCCGCCGATCACCGCGATGTCGATCTCGACCAGGGTCGCCGTCGCGGCGATCCCCGCCGCCAGGGCCTGCGCGGCGCGTTCGAAGGAGGCCACGGCCACCGGGTCGCCGGCCCGCGCGGCGGCCGCGACGCCGACCGCGGTCGCGTCGCCGTCCGGGCCGGGCCGCCAGCCGGCGTCCAGCGCGCGGCGCGCGATGTTGGGGCCGCTCGCGATGCGCTCGACGCAGCCGCGCGCCCCGCACGGGCAGGGGTCGCCGTCGAGGTCCACGCTGATGTGCCCGATGTGGCCGGCGTTCCCGCTGGGTCCGGGGTGCAGGGCTCCGCCGAGGACGAGGCCGCCGCCGACGCCGGTCGAGACGACCATGCACAGCGCGTTGTCATGACCGCGCGCCGCGCCGAGCCAGTGCTCCGCCGCGGTGATCGCGACGCCGTCGCCGACCAGCGTGACCGGAAGGCCGCCCGTCGCGTCGGCGACCCGCTCGACGAGCGGGAAGCCGCGCCAGCCCGGCACGTTGACCGGGCTGACCGTCCCGCCGGCGGCGTCCACCGGGCCCGCGCTGCCGATGCCGACGGCCGTCGCGTCGCCCCAGTACGGGGAGGCGGCCAGTTCGGCCAGGACACCGCCGACCGCCTCCATGACGCGTTCGCCGCTCTCCCGGGCGGGCGTCGGCCGCTGTGCGCGCACCACGAGCGTGCCGTCCCGGTCCACCAACGCGCCGGCGATCTTGGTGCCCCCGATGTCCAGGGCGGCGACGAGGTCGGTTTGCATCGGTGTGGCTCCGGGTGGTGTGGACGGGACCTGCGGCTCAGGTGCACAGTCTGCCCAGTCTCCATTCCCTTGACAACGTTGTCCAGGGCCTATGCTCGACGCCACACCCTCCGGGAGCCCCCACGGCAGCCGCCGTGGCCCGCCGGGACCGCCCGACCGACGACAGGACAGCGCACCGTGGCCGAGACCGCCCGTCATCCCGAGCCCCGTTACGGCAACCGGCCGACCATGAAGGACGTGGCCGCCCGGGCCGGGGTGGGCCTGAAGACGGTCTCGCGCGTGGTCAACAGCGAGCCGGGGGTCACCCCGGACACCGAGCGCCGTGTGCAGGAGGCCATCGAGGCGCTGGGCTTCCGCCGCAACGACAGCGCGCGGGTGCTGCGCAAGGGCCGCACCGCCTCCATCGGGCTGGTCCTGGAGGACCTGGCCGACCCCTTCTACGGGCCGCTGAGCCGCGCGGTCGAGGAGGTGGCCCGCGCGCACGGCGCCCTGCTCATCAACGGGTCCAGCGCCGAGGACCCGGAGCGCGAGCAGGAACTGGTCCTCGCCCTGTGCGCGCGCCGGGTCGACGGGCTGATCGTGATCCCGGCCGCCGACGACCACCGCTATCTGGAGCCGGAGATCAAGGCCGGGGTCGCGACGGTCTTCGTGGACCGCCCGGCCGGGCGCATCGAGGCGGACATGGTCCTCTCGGACAGCTTCGGCGGGGCCCGTGAGGGCGTCGCCCATCTGATCGCGCACGGCCACCGCCGGATCGGCTTCATCGGCGACCAGCCGCGCATCCACACCGCGACCGAGCGGCTGCGCGGCTACCACGCGGCGATGGCCGAGGCGGGCATAACCGTCGAGGACTCCTGGGTCTCGCTCGGCCCCACGGACGCCGACCGGGTCCGCGCCGCCGCCGAGACGATGCTCGGCGGCCCGGAACCCGTGACGGCGCTCTTCTCCGGCAACAACCGGGTGACGGTGACCGTGGTGCGCGTCCTGGCGGACCGGGAGCGCCCGGTCGCCCTGGTGGGCTTCGACGACATCGAACTGGCGGACCTGCTCGGCATCACCGTCATCTCGCAGGACCCGGCAGCGGCCGGCCGCACCGCCGCCGAACACCTCTTCCGGCGCCTGGACGGGGCCGGCCACCCCCCGGCCCGGGTGGAGCTCCCGACCCGGCTGATCGCCCGCGGCACCGGGGAAATCCCGCCGTCCTGAACGGGGTTGGGTACCCTGACGCGCCATGTGGCCGATCGGGGAAGGGTCCGGAATCCGGATGGGGGAACGCACACTGGAGGCTCTCGGTCTCGACGCGGCACCGCGCGAGCATCCGCTGACCTACCCGGGGGCCTGGCCCACGGAGTCGGGTCTGCTGCTCGGGGACACCTATCTGCGGGTGTCCCCCGAGCCGGACACGGGCCTCGACCGGTGGCCGGTGCAGGGCGACGGGCCCGGGAGCGGGGTGCCGCTCGACGAGGTGCTCGCCGGCATGGGTGCGCCGCCGGTCGACGAGCGGACCCCCGTGCTCGCGATCGGGTCCAACGCCTGCCCGGGGCAGCTCCGGTACAAAATGGCGGAACGGGGCCTCTCCGCGGTGATCCCGATGGTCATGGCGCGCGTGACGGGCATCGAGGCCGGCGTCTCCGCCCATGTGAGCCCGCTCGGCTACGTCTCGGCGTCACCGTTCCACGCGCCGGGGCGGACGCGTGACCTGTTCGTCACGTGGCTGGACGCGGTCCAGCTGGAACACGTCGATCACAGCGAGGGCGTCTTCCTCCCGGAGGGCGCGTACGACCGGGTCTTCCTGCCGGCCGACCGCTTCCCCGTGGAGATGCCGTCCGGTGAGCTCCTGAACGGCGTCCACGCGTACGTCCACCGCCTGGGCGTGCTCGCCGACGGGACGGGCGCGCCGTGGGTCCATCCCGGGGAGCGGCAGGTGCTCACGGAGCTGATCGCCCGGTCGCCGCTGCTGCGCGAGTGGTTCGGCGGCACTCCGGAGGAGTTCAGCGCCCGCGCGCTCGGCGACGCCCGGCTCTGCGAGAGGGGCACGCGTCTGCTCCGGGACGAGGGGCACACCCTGCGCTCCGGCCTGGAGTCCCTGGTCCCGGAGCGGGGTCCTTCGGCGCCCGCCCCCGAGCCGCCGATGAACCCCGCAGGTGAGGGAGTCCCCGCCTGACGCCCTGTCCGGCCGCTACGGCGCCGTGACCGTCAGGGTGCCGCGCCGGGGCGAGGCGAAGGCGTCGAGGTCCGTGCGGGTCAGCCCGGTCAGCGCCGCCACCTCGTCGGTGTCCAGGGCGCCGCAGTCGATGCCGCGCAGCAGGTAGCCGCTGAGGGCCTTGGCGGTGGCCGGTTCGTCCATCACGTCGCCGCCCGCCTTGGCGACGTACGCGGCGAGCCGGGCGGCGGCCTGCTCCAGGCCCTCGCGGTAGAACGTGTAGACGGCCGCGTACCGGGTCGGCAGGTGGCCGGGGTGCATGTCCCAGCCCTGGTAGTAGGCGCGGGCCAGGGCGCGCCGGGTGAGGCCGTGGTGCAGCCGCCACGCCTCGTGGACCTGCGGGGTGGGGCCGACGGGCAGGACGTTGGTCGAGCCGTCGGAGACGCGTACGCCGGTGCCGGCGGCGGCGACCTGCATGACGGCCTTGGCGTGGTCGGCGGCCGGGTGGTCGCTCGCCTGGTACGCGGCGCTGACGCCGACGCAGGCGCTGTAGTCGAACGTGCCGTAGTGCAGGCCGGTGGCCCGTCCCCGGGCCGCGTCGATCATGCGGGCCACGGCGGCGGTGCCGTCGGCGGCCAGGATGGACTGGCTGGTCTCGATCTGGATCTCGAAGCCGAGCCGCCCGTCCGGCAGCCCGTGCGCCTGCTCGAAGGCTTCGAGGAGCTGGACGAAGGCGGTGACCTGTTCGGGGTACGTCACCTTCGGCAGGGTGAGGACGAGCCCGTCGGGGAGCCCGCCCGCCCGCATGAGGCCGGTGAGGAAGACGTCCGTGGTGCGGATGCCCCGGTCCCGGACGGCGGCTTCCATGCACTTCATCCGGATGCCCATGTACGGGGCGGCGGTGCCCTGGGCGTACGCCTCCGAGACGAGCCGGGCCGCGCGGGCCGCCGCCTCGTCCTCCTCGGCGTCGGAGCGGGGTCCGTAGCCGTCCTCGAAGTCGATCCTCAGGTCTTCGACCGGCTCGCGCTCCAGCTTGGCGCGTACGCGGTCGTGGACCGGTCCGGCCAGCTCGTCCGGGATGCCGAGCACCTCGGCGAGGGCCGCCGCGTCGGGGGCGTGCTCGTCGAGCGCCTTCAGCGCCTCGTCGCCCCAGGTGCGCAGGGTGGTCGCCGTGAAGGTGTCGCCCGGTACGTAGACGGTGTGCACGGGCTGGCGGGTGCCGGGGTCGCCCGGGTAGCGGCGGGCGAGTTCGGCGTCCACCGGCGCGAGGGACGCGCTGATCCCGTCGCTGACCGCACCGGCGAGGCTCGTCGCCACCTTCTCCTGCTGACCCATCGTCCGCACCCTCCACACTCCGGTCGTTTCCGCTTCCCGGAAACAACAATCCGTATAGTGAAGTTATAAGGCACGCGCATCCGAGTCAACGGTGTCCGGATACGCCGCGGGGCCGCACGGTGCGTTCACCGTGCGGCCCCGGGCCGTCGCTCGTACGAAACCGTCAGGCGATCAGCCCTTGCGGGTGTTGATCTCCTCGGTGAGCTGGGGGACGACGTCGAAGAGGTCGCCGACGACGCCGTAGTCCACGAGGTCGAAGATCGGGGCCTCGGCGTCCTTGTTGACCGCGACGATCGTCTTCGAGGTCTGCATCCCGGCCCGGTGCTGGATCGCGCCGGAGATGCCGGAGGCGATGTACAGCTGCGGGGAGACGGACTTGCCGGTCTGGCCGACCTGGTTGGTGTGCGGGTACCAGCCCGCGTCCACCGCCGCGCGCGACGCGCCCACCGCGGCACCCAGCGAGTCCGCGAGCGCCTCGATGACCGCGAAGTTCTCCGCGCCGTTCACGCCGCGGCCACCGGAGACCACGATCGCGGCCTCGGTCAGCTCCGGACGGCCCGTCGACTCACGCGGCGTACGCGAGAGCACCTTCGTACCGGTGGCCTGCGCCGAGAAGGAGACCGCGAGGGCCTCGACGGCACCGCCGGCCGCGGCCGGCTCGACCGGGGCCGAGTTCGGCTTGACGGTGATGACCGGAACGCCCTTGGACACACGGGACTTGGTCGTGTACGAGGCGGCGAACGCGGACTGCGTGGCGACCGGGCCCTGGTCGCCGGCTTCCAGGTCGACGGCGTCGGTGATGATGCCGGAGCCGATCCGGACGGCGAGGCGGGCCGCGATCTCCTTGGCCTCGGCGGAGGAGGACAGCAGCACGGCGGCCGGGGACACGGCGTCGAAGGCGGCCTGGAGCGCGTCCACCTTCGGTACGACCAGGTAGTCGGCGAACTCCGGGGCCTCGGCGGTCAGCACCTTGACCGCGCCGTGCTCGGCGAGCACGCCGGCGGTGTCCGCGGCGCCGTTGCCCAGGGCGACGGCGACGGGCTCGCCGATGCGGCGGGCGAGCGTCAGCAGCTCCAGGGTGGGCTTGCGGACGGCACCGTCCACGTGGTCGACATAGACGAGAACTTCAGCCATGGGACTTCAATCTCCTGCGTGTGCGAAGTAGGCGGGGGTGGTGAGGGGGGCGCCGGGGCTCAGATGAACTTCTGGCCGGCCAGGAACTCGGCCAGCTGCTTGCCGCCCTCGCCCTCGTCCTTCACGATCGTGCCCGCGGTACGGGCCGGACGCTCGGTCGCGGAGTCGACCGCGGTCCACGCACCCGCCAGACCCACCTGCTCGGCGTCGATACCCAGGTCGTCCAGGTCCAGGGACTTCACCGGCTTCTTCTTCGCCGCCATGATCCCCTTGAACGACGGGTAACGCGCCTCACCGGACTGGTCGGTCACCGACACCACCGCCGGCAGCGACGCCTCCAGCTCCTCCGACGCACTGTCCCCGTCACGACGGCCGCGCACCACACCGCCCTCGACCGACACCTGCGACAGCAGCGTCACCTGCGGCACACCCAGCCGCTCTGCCAGCAGCGCCGGAACCACACCCATCGTGCCGTCCGTCGACGCCATCCCCGAGATCACCAGGTCGTACCCGGTCTCCTCGACCGCCTTCGCCAGCACCAGCGACGTACCCAGCGCGTCCGTACCGTGCAGATCGTCGTCCTCGACGTGAACCGCCTTGTCCGCACCCATCGACAACGCCTTGCGCAACGCGTCCTTGGCATCCTCCGGACCCACCGTCAACACGGTGACCTCCGCGTCATCAGCCGCCTCCGCGATCTGCAACGCCTGCTCGACCGCGTACTCGTCCAGCTCCGACAGCAGACCGTCGACATCCTCACGGTCCAACGTCAGGTCATCGGCGAAATGCCGGTCACCGGTCGCGTCGGGCACGTACTTCACACAGACAACGATCCTCAAGCTCACGCCGGCTCTCCTACTGCATCGTCATTTCCGGGGCTGCCTTGTTGCACGCAGCATAGGCGCCTGATGGGGCGTTTTCCGGTCGGGGCGACCGACGCTCCGACCGTCATATTACTCGCCAGTACACCCAGCGTGGGCCCAATGAGCAAGCGCTTTGCACTGTGATCTGCCCAACGCGATCCACCCGGCGGCCTCCGGGGACCTCGTCAGTCCCGCAGAGCCGTGAACCGCCCCTGGTGATAGACGAGCGGCCGGCCTCCGCCGTCCGTATCGCCCTCGACCACCTGCGCGATCACGATGTGGTGGTCGCCCGCCGGAACCCGGGCCACGACGCGGCAGACCAGCCAGGCCTGCACGTCGTCGAGCAGCGGAACACCCTCCGGGCCGCTGCGCCAAAAGGTGGACGGGCCGAACCGGTCGGCACCGCTCCGCGCGAAGGTGGCGGCCAGCTCCCGCTGGTGTTCGCCGAGTATGTGCACGCCCACGTGCTCGGCCTCGGCCAGCACCGGCCAGCTGGAGGAGGCGGTGCCGACGCAGAAGGAGACGAGGGGCGGCTCCGCGGCCACGGAGGTGAGCGAGGTGGCGGTGAAGCCGACCGGGCGCTCCCCGGCGGCGGTGATCACGGCGACTCCGGCGGCATGCCGGCGGAACACGGAGCGCAGGAGGTCCGGGGATGCCGTGCGCGTCGTGCCGAGCCCGGGTGATGCCGTCATCGAGATGCCCTTCTGCGCGTCGGGAAAGCGGGGTCGTGGGGATCTGACGGCATAACGTCAGACTGACGATGCACGGTCCGTGCCGTCAAGGGCGTCCCATCAGGTGGGAGAAGCATCACGGTCCGTCACATCGCCCGGCCGAGGGCCGCGACGACGTCGACGGTGCGGGGCTGCCCCTCGGCCCTGCGGACGATCCGGCCCCCGGCGTCGAGGACCAGGACGGTCGGGGTCCGGTTGATGCCGAGGGCGCGTACGAGCGCGAGACGCGCCTCCGCGTCGATCTCCACATGGGCGACGCCTTGGACCATTCCGGCCACCTCCGCGAGGGTGCGGCGCGTGGCCCGGCACGGCTGGCAGAAGGCGGTGGAGAACTGGACGAGCGTGGCCCGCTCCCCCAGCTCCGCACCGAGTTGTGCGGCGTCCAGCCTCTCGGCCCCTGCCTGCCCGTCCACCTTCGGCCTCCTGTCAGAGTTCTACGCAGAGGGTCAGCGTCCGCGACGGTGCGGGCATTCCCGGACGCCCCACGTGACGAGAATCTCGCGGCCCGGCGCCGCCGGGACTGGCCACCACGTCGCCGCATGGGGCACGATCGGCGCAATGCCGAAAACCTACGGCTGCGTAACTTCCGCCGGGAGAACCTCCGCGGGCGCTGAAGAAAGGGTCTTCCCCAGATGGCAGAACTCGTCTATCGGCCGGTCATCGGCGCCGCTCGCACGTTTTTCAAGGCGCTCGACCTGAAGATCGACACTCAGGGTTCGGAGCACATCCCGAAGACCGGTGGCGCGGTTCTGGTCAGCAACCACATCAGTTATCTGGACTTCATCTTCAGTGGCCTGGCCGCGCTCCCGCAGAAGCGGCTGGTGCGTTTCATGGCCAAGGAATCCGTATTCCGGCACAAGGTCTCCGGACCGCTGATGCGCGGCATGAAGCACATTCCCGTCGACCGCAAGCAGGGCGAGGACGCCTACGCGCACGCGCTGGCCTCGCTGCGGTCCGGCGAGATCGTCGGGGTGTTCCCCGAGGCGACGATCTCTGAGTCGTTCACGCTCAAGAGCTTCAAGTCCGGTGCCGCGCGCCTGGCGCAGGAGGCCGGGGTGCCGCTGATCCCGATGGCGCTGTGGGGCACGCAGCGGCTGTGGACCAAGGGCCGTCCGCGCAGCTTCAAGCGGAACCACACCCCGATCACCATCCGCGTCGGGGAGCCCGTGGAGGCCCCCACCGACCAGTACGCGGGCGCCATCACGCGGCGGCTGCGCGAGCGGGTGCAGGAGCTGCTCGAAGCGGCCCAGCGGGCCTATCCGGTCCGGCCGAAGGACGCGAGTGACACGTGGTGGGTGCCCGCGCACCTGGGCGGTACGGCTCCGACGGCGGCCGAGGTCCGCGAGCGCGGCTGAAACGGCACACCGGGGTGCGGACGGTCCGTCCGCACCCCCGTGGCCCGGTTCTCCGGCCGCTAGGCGGCGGCCATCTCCTCCTTGAGCGCGAGGAGGAACGCGTCGACGTCCTCCTCCGTGGTGTCGAAGGCGCACATCCAGCGCACGTCCCCGGCCTGCTCGTCCCAGAAGTAGAAGCGGAAGCGCTTCTGGAGCCGTTCGGTTACCGCGTGCGGCAGCCGCGCGAAGACGGCGTTGGCCTGGACCGGGTACAGGATCTCCACGCCGTCGATCCCGCGCACGCCCTCGGCGAGCCGCTGGGCCATGGCGTTGGCGTGCCGGGCGTTGCGCAGCCACAGATCGCCCGCGAGGAGCGCCTCCAGCTGCACGGAGACGAAGCGCATCTTGGACGCGAGCTGCATCGACAGCTTGCGCAGGTGCTTCATGGCGCGGACCGCGTCGGGGTTCAGGACGACGACGGCCTCGCCGAAGATGGCCCCGTTCTTCGTGCCGCCGAAGGAGAGCACGTCGACGCCGACGGTGTTGGTGAACGTGCGCATGGGCACGTCCAGGGACGCCGAGGCGTTGGCTATCCGGGCGCCGTCGAGGTGGACCGCCATGCCGTGCCCGTGGGCGTGTTCGCAGATGGCGCGGATCTCGTCGGGTGTGTAGACGGTGCCCAGCTCGGTGTTCTGGGTGATCGAGACGACCTGCGGCATGGCGCGGTGCTCGTCGTCCCAGCCGTACGCCTGCCGGTCGATGAGCTCCGGCGTGAGCTTGCCGTCCTCGGTGGGGACGGTGAGCAGCTTGAGGCCGCCGACCCGCTCGGGCGCCCCGCCCTCGTCCACGTTGATGTGCGCGGATTCGGCGCAGATGACCGCGCCCCAGCGATCGGTCATGGCCTGGAGCGACACCACGTTGGCGCCGGTCCCGTTGAAGACGGGGAACGCCTCGGCGGTGGGGCCGAAGTGGCTGTGCATGACGCGCTGGAGATGGCCCGTGTAGTCGTCCTCGCCGTAGGCGACCTGGTGGCCGCCGTTGGCGAGGGCGAGTGCCGCGAGGATCTCGGGGTGCGTCCCCGCGTAGTTGTCACTGGCGAAACCGCGGACCTGCGGGTCGTGATGGCGACGCGCGTCGGTCCTTACGGTTGCGGGGTCAGCCACAGGCGCTTTCCGTTCACTTCCGGGGCGGGCCGGTCCCAGACGCCGGCGATGGCATCGGCCAGGTCCTCGACGTCGGTGAAGCCCGCGAACTTCGCATTCGGGCGCTCGGCGCGCATCGCGTCGTGCACCAGTGCCTTCACGACCAGGATCGCAGCCGCGCTGCGGGGGCCGTCCTCGCCCCCCGCCTTGCGGAAGGAGTCGGCGAGCGCGAGGGTCCACGCCTCGGCGGCGGCCTTGGCCGCGGCGTAGGCGGCGTTGCCCGCGGTGGGCTTGCTCGCACCGGCCGCGCTGGTCAGCAGGAAGCGCCCCCGGTCGCTGCGCAGCAGGCAGTCGTGGAACGCCAGCGAGGTGTTCTGCACCGTGCGGATCAGCAGCTTCTCCAGCAGCGTCCAGTCGGCGGGGTCGGTCTCGGCGAAGGTCGCGCTGCCGCGCCAGCCGCCCACGAGGTGGACGACGCCGTCGACACGGCCGAACTCCTTCTCCGTCTTGGCCGCCCATTCCCTGGTGGCGGCCAGGTCGAGCAGGTCGACGGTGTCGCCCGTGACGGTCGCGCCGCCGTGGGCATACCGTGCCGCGTCGACGGCTTCGGCGAGCCGGGTGGGGTGGGAGTCCGAGGCGACGACGACCGCGCCCGCCTCGGCGAGCCGCAGCAGCGTGGCCCGGCCGGCCGGTCCGGCGGCTCCCGCGACGGCGACCACGGCCCCTTCGAGCGCGCCGCTCGCGTCGCCCGTGCTTGTTCCGTTCATGGTCTCCGCCTCCTTGGAACCTGTGCTCACGCGGCAGCCTTCCCCGCGTCCGAGCCGGTGATGCCCTTGGCCGAGGCGATCACGCCCTTCAGCTTCTTGGAGAGGGCCTCATAGAACATGCTCAGAGGAAACTCGTCGGGAAGCACGTCGTCCACGAGCTTCCGGGGCGGCTGGGAGAGGTCCAGGGCGTCGGGGCCCTTGGCCCAGCGGGAGCCGGGGTGCGGTGCGAGATAGGTGGAGACGAGGTCGTACGCGGCGAACCAGTGGACCAGCTTGGGCCGGTCGATGCCGTCCCGGTACAGCTTCTCGATCTCGGCGCAGAGCTGGTTGGTGACCCGCGGGGCGCGCTCCCAGTCGATCCGCAGCGTGTTGTCGGTCCAGCGCACCACGTCGTGCTTGTGCAGGTACGCGAAGAGGAGCTGGCCGCCAAGGCCGTCGTAGTTGCGGACGCGCTCGCCGGTGACCGGGAAGCGGAACATCCGGTCGAAGAGCACGGCGTACTGCACGTCGCGGCCGTGCGGGTTGCCCTCGGCCTCCAGCTTCACGGCCTCCTTGAACGCGGTGAGATCGCACCGCAGCTCCTCCAGGCCATACATCCAGAACGGCTGGCGCTGCTTGATCATGAAGGGGTCGAACGGCAGGTCGCCGTGGCTGTGGGTGCGGTCGTGGACCATGTCCCAGAGCACGAACGCCTGCTCGCAGCGCTGCTGGTCGCCGACCATCGCGCGGATGTCGTCGGGCAGTTCGACGCCGAGGAGGCCGACGGCCGCCTCGGTGACGCGGCGGAAGCGGGCGGCCTCGCGGTCGCAGAAGATCCCGCCCCAGCTGAAGCGCTCGGGGGCCTCCCGGACGGCGATGGTCTCCGGGAAGAGCACCGCGGAGTTGGTGTCGTAGCCGGAGGTGAAGTCCTCGAAGGTGATGCCGCAGAACAGCGGGTTGTCGTAGCGGGTGGCCTCCAGCTCGGCGAGCCAGTCGGGCCAGACCATCCGCAGCACGACCGCTTCGAGATTGCGGTCGGGGTTGCCGTTCTGGGTGTACATGGCGAAGACGACCAGGTGCTGGAGGCCGTCGGCGCGGCTCTTGGCCGGCTGGAAGGCCAGCAGGGAGTCCAGGAAGTCGGGCACGTCGAAACCGCCGCCCACCCAGCCGCGCAGGTCCTTCACGAGGGCGCGGTGGTACGCGGCGTCGTGCGGCAGCAGCGGGGACAGCTCCTCGACGGCGTCGATGACCCGCTCCACGGCGGCCTCGGCGAGCGCCGGGGCGGGCGCGCCCTCGGCGTCGAAGTCGATGGAGCCGTCCTTCGACTGCCAGGGGCGGATCTCCTCCACGGCGTTCTTGAGCGCGGGCCAGGCCGGGTGCTCGATCACCCGTGGGGCGGCAGCTATGTCGCCGGATGCGGCGTCGTGCACAAGAATTTCCGTCATCACACTTCCTCCACGGGAGAACCTCGCGTCTGACCACCGTATCCGCGCGCGAGTCCCGGGGACAAGTGGGGTCGTGGAAATTATCCTGTCGACCCCCATGGTCACCGCTGTTTTTCCTGTGGCATGCCCCTGTGGCGGTTTCTTCGGGGGTTTCGCGGGGCGGTGCGCGGCCGGCCTCGCCCCTCCCCCGTACGGCGATCCGAGGCCACTAGGCTGCGAGGGAACGGAGCGTCGACGGAAGCGAGCGGGCCTTGTCTTTTCTCACGATCGGTCATCGCGGAGCGGCGGGCGTCGAGCCGGAGAACACTCTGCGCTCGTTCGTCCGCGCCGAGAAGGAGGGCGTGGACCTCATCGAGCTGGACCTGCATCTGAGCAAGGACGGCGCGCTGGCCGTCATGCACGACGCGGAGGTGGACCGTACGACCGACGGCGAGGGCCCGATCGCGGAGAAGACGCTCGCCGAGCTGCGCGCGCTCGACGCGGGCCTCGGCGAGCGGGTGCCCGTCTTCGAGGAGGTCCTGGACGCCGTGCGCTCGCCGCTCCAGGCGGAGATCAAGGACGTGGCCGCGGCCCGCACCCTGGCCCGGGTCATGCGCGAGCGCGACCTGGTCGAGCGCGTCGAGGTGATCTCGTTCCACGACGAGGCGATCGCCGAGATCGCGCAGCTGGTCCCGGGCGTGCGGACGGCGCTGGTGGCCAGCCGCTGGGGCGGGGACCTGGTGGACCGCGCGAAGGCGGTGGGCGCCACCCGGCTGATCCTCAACGTCCGGCGCGTCACGCTGGAGCTGGTCGAGAAGGCCCACGCCGAGGGGCTGACGGTCTTCGGCTGGACGGTCAACACCCAGCAGCAGCTGCGCCTGGCCGACGGGCTGGGGCTCGACGGCGTGACCACCGACCACCCCGACATCCGGCGCGGGGGCGGCGCAGCCGCGTAGCGGTCAGCCGTCCAGCTCCTTGACCAGCAGCTCGAAGACCAGGTCGTCGCGGAGCGGGATGCCGAAGCGCTCTTCGCCGTACGGGAACGGGGACAGCTTGCCCGTGCGGCGGTAGCCCCTGCGCTCGTACCAGGCGATGAGCTCGGCACGGACGGAGATCACGGTCATGTGCATCTCCTGTACGCCCCAGCCCTCCCGGACGCTACGCTCGGCCTCGGCGAGGACCACCTTGCCGAGGCCGGCGCCCTGAAGCGCGGGACGGACCGCGAACATGCCGAAGTACGCGGCGTCCCCGCGGTGCTCCAGCTGGCAGCAGGCGACGGGCGCGCCGTCCCGCTCCACCACGAGCAGCCGGCTGCCCGGGCTCTCGACCACCTCGCGCACGCCCTGCGGGTCGGTGCGCTGTCCTTGGAGGATGTCCGCCTCGGTGGTCCAGCCGGCGCGGCTGCTGTCACCGCGGTACGCCGACTCGATCAGCTCGACGAGCGCGGGGACGTCCGCTTCGACGGCGTCGCGGAACGTCAGTTCTCCCGTGTCCCGGGGCGGGGCGGTGTCCATGGCGGGGTGGTCTCCGAATTCTGTGCGGGGGCGATGCCGGAGCAGCGTAACTCCGGGGCCGCGCCCGGGCTGCGGGCAGGGCGCGCAGGGGCGCACGGGGCGTGCGGGGGCGCGCCGCGGAAGCACTCCCAACGTGCGCTCTTGCTGCCGCACCCCCGTGCGCCGCGTGCGGGTGTCCGGCTCCGGGCATCTACTGGTCGACGGCGATGTCGTTCGCCCGGGGGGAGGGCCGCTGTGCACGGACCGGCGACGTCCGGATGGCTGCTGATGGCGTTGTGTGCGGTGACGGGCTCGTACTGCTTGCTGCGCACCCGTACGGGGAGCGCGGAGGAGCGCCGAGCCGCGCGGGCCGAGGCGCTGATGGGCTTCGGCATGGCCGCGATGGCGATACCGGCCGCCGCCGTCGCCCCGCCCGCGTGGGGGTGGGGGGTCTACGCGGTGTTCTTCGGGATCGCGGCCCTGCGGGCGCTGTGGTTCTCCCGGCTCAGCGGACACCATCTGCACCACCTGGTCGGCTCCTCCGCGATGGTCTACATGGCGGTCGTGATGGCCCGGGCCGGGGCGGGCGGGCACGGCGGCCACGGCTCGCACGCGACGGGCTCCCCCGGCATGGCCGGCGCGGGCGGCATACCCCTGCTCACGGGACTGCTCCTCCTCTACTACGCGGTGTACGTCCTGCGCTCGGGCGTCCGGCTGGTGCCGGTGGCCGCTGCGGCCACCGGGGGCGGGCCCGCGCCCGGGAGCTGGGGGGCGCGCCCGGAGCTGGCTCTGGCGTGCCGGCTGACCATGGGCATAGCCATGTTCGCGATGCTGCTCACCCTGTGAGACGGGGCGGCCCTCCCTTCGTGGTGTGCGTCACTTGGCGCGCGGAGCCATACCCGTGTGTGGCGCGCCCTCATAGGCTGACGCCATGTGGGTCTCCCTAGCGCTGCTGCTGCTCGGTGCACTGGCCGCCGTCGTGACCCCGCGCCTGATGGCGCGGGCCGAGTGGCCCGAGCGCGAGCCGGTGGTGGCGCTGTGGGTGTGGCAGTGCGTGGTGGCCGCGGTGCTGCTGTCGTTCGCCCTTTCCATGACGTTCAGCGCGGCCGCCGCCTGGCAGGCGGTACGGGGTCACGTCTTCGCGCCCGCGCCGCACGCCGTCGTGGAGGCGTACGCGCTCGCCGGCCACGGGGCGTGGTCGGCGGTGATGGCCGTACTGCTGGCCCTCGGCGGGGTGTGGACGGCCGCCATGCTGGCCCGGGAGATCCACCGGGCGCATCTGCGGCGCAGGCACCGGCGGACCGAACTCCTGGTCCGCGCCCCCTTGATGCCCGGCGAGGAGCCCGGTGCCGGGCGGCTCGTGGTGCTGGAGGGCGACCGCCCCGACGCCTGGTGGCTGCCGGGGTCCGCGCCCCAACTCGTCATCACCACGGCCGCGCTGGGGCGGCTGAAGGGACGCCAACTCGACGCGGTCCTGGCCCATGAGCAGGGCCACGCGCAGGCCAGGCACGACTGGCTGCTCAACTGCTCGGAGGCGCTGGCCTCCGGCTTCCCCCAGGTCCCGGTGTTCGCGGCCTTCCGCAACGAGATGCACCGACTGGTCGAGCTGGCCGCCGACGATGTGGCGTCGCGGCGCTTCGGCCGGCTGACGATCGCCCTCGCCCTGGTCGAACTCAACGAGGACCGGGGCGTGTTCGGCCCGTCCTCGGCCGCGGACGCGGAACTGCCGCTGCGGGTGAACCGGCTGCTGGCCCCGGCGGGCAGGCTCACGGCCGGACGGCGGCTGCGGCTGACCGCGGCGGCGGCCCTGGTGCCCGTGGTACCGCTGCTGGTGGCGTTCGTTCCGGGACTCAGCGCGCTGAAGTAGCGGAGCGGCGATTTCGTTCTCCGGCGCGCTGGAATGGCCGGAGGGGGTGCCGGTCGGCGAGGATCGTGCCATGCACATTCCGCTGCTCTCCCCCGTCGGCCAGGTCCGCGCGGCTTCGCGCCTCTCGCGGGCGGGCGCGGTCTGCGCGGTGCTCGGCGGTGCGGTGACGGCGCTGGTCGTCGCCCGCTGGTGGCCGCTCATGGACCTGGACGCACGGATCGCGGAGGCACTGCACCGGCGGGCGGTGACCGAGCCCGGCTTCGTCCACGTCAACCGGTTGCTGACGGACTGGCTGTGGGACCCGTGGACGTTCCGCGCCCTGATCGCCGTCGCGGTGGTGGCGCTGTGGTGGCGCGGGGCCCGGTCGCTCGCGGTGTGGTCGGCGGCGGTCACGCTGCTCTCGGCCCTGGTCCAGCAGGGGATCAAGGCCGCCGTCGACCGGGACCGGCCCCGGTGGGCGGACCCGGTGGACACCGCCCACTACGCGGCCTATCCCTCGGGGCACGCGATGACGGCGACGGTGAGCTGCGGGCTCCTGCTGTGGCTGCTGCACCGGTCCGGTCCGCGGCGCGGGGTGTGGCGGGCGGCGGTGGGCGCGGCGGCCGTCTCGGTGCTCGGGGTCGGACTCACCCGGCTGTATCTGGGCGTGCACTGGCCGTCCGACGTGCTGGGCGGGTGGCTCCTGGGGGCCGCGCTGGCCGCCTTCGCGATCCTCGGCTTCGACCGGTGGTGTGCCGCCGCACCCGCGCGCCGGGCGCCCTGAGCAGGCGGGCCCCGGGGTGGCCGGACAGGCGCCCTTGCCCGGGGCCCGCCGGTTCGGCGAGGATCGCTGCCATGCCGATCAAGGGTGCCCTCTTCGACTTCTCCGGAACGCTGTTCCGTATCGAGCCGGTCCGTTCCTGGCTCACCTCGACTCTCGCCGCGCGGGGCGTGCGCGTGGACGAGGCGGCCTTCGAGCGGTACGCGGCGGAGCTGGAGGCGTTCGGCGCGCTGCCGGGCGGGCCCGCCCCGAGGCGGATGCCCGAGGAGCTGGCGGACGGCTGGGCGCACCGCGACGAGAGCGCGGAGCTGCACCGCGCGGTGTACACCGGTCTGGCCCGCCAGGTGGCCCTGCCGGACCCCGGCCTGTACGACGCGCTCTACGACCGCCATCTGAGCCCGGACGCCTGGCGCCCTTACCCGGACGCGGCGGAGGTGCTGGCCGGGCTGCGCGCGGCCGGGGTCCGGATCGGGGTCGTCAGCAACATCGGCTGGGATCTGCGTCCCGTCTTCCGCGCGCACGGTCTGGACCGCTACGTGGACGCGTACGTCCTCTCCTTCGAGCACGGCGTCCAGAAGCCGGACGCACGGCTCTTCCACACCGCGTGCACACTTCTGGGACAGAATCCGGCGGATGTGGTGATGGTCGGCGACGACCGGCGCGCCGACGGCGGGGCCGCGGCACTGGGCTGCGAGGTGCGTTTCGTCCGCCATCTGCCGGTGGACGAGCGGCCCGACGGGCTGCGGGAGCTCGGACTGGCCGGGAAGGTTGCCTGAGACACATGTGAGAGATGTCCCTGACGCGCAATGGGTCGGATTGTCACATCGTGGCCTTAGCCTGGAGAACATGTCCCCGACTCCGTGCCCGTCCGATTCCGTACGCCCCGCAGCAGTGGTGAATGATGACATTCGCGACCTGTGGCGGCGTTCGGGCGGCCATCTGTCCCCGGAGGACGAGGAGCAGTACCAGCGTCTGCTGGTCGAGTGGGCCGCCGCGACCGGGGGCGGCGAGAGGCCCGCGCACTGAGACGTCCCGGCTCCGGCGATCCCCTGCGTCGCCGGAACCGGTCCGTGGCGGGGGTACAGCATGTCCCGTCACGGCTGATCGGTCAATGAAGTACTACGCTCCGCGACGCCGCGGGCCCGCACGGTGACGGGCCCCTTCCCTCAGCCCTCGCCGAGGCGCACCGCCTGGCCGGCCGCCGCTTCGAGGATGCGGTCGAGCAGCCCGGGGAACAGCACGTCCAGGTCGTCCCGGCGCAGCCCGTTCATCTTGGCGGTGCCCCGGTAGGTCTGCCGGACGATGCCGCTCTCGCGCAGCACCCGGAAGTGGTGCGTGGAGGTGGACTTGGTGACCGGCAGGTCGAAGCAGGAGCAGGTGAGCTCGTCCTCGGCGGCGGCCAGTTCGCGTACGACACACAGCCGCACGGGGTCCGAGAGGGCGTGCAGGACCGCTTCGAGCCGGATCTCCTCGCGGGCGGGGTGGGGCAAAGTGCGCCCGCCCGCCGCCGGGGCGGTGGTGCTGGCAGGGGTCACGGTCGCTCTCCGCATCGTCGCTCCGTCCGGGGCTCCCATACTACGAGGCTCATCGTAATTCGGTCCAAGGAACGGGAGCCCCCGCCGGAACGGCTCACGCCCTCCGCGCCGCCAGGTGCGGGAAGCGGTATTCGGTGCGGCTGCGGAAGTGTTCGCCCGGGCGCAGGACGGTGGCCGGCAGGTCGGGGCGGTTGGGTGAGTCGGGGAGGTGCTGGGTCTCCAGGCAGACGGCGCTGTGGCGCTCGTGGTGGCCGCCGCCGGGGGCGGCCAGGGTGCCGTCCAGCTGGTTGGCGGTGTAGACCTGGATGCCCGGTTCGGTGGTCCACACCTCCATCACCCGCCCGCCGCCGGGTGCCGTGAGGCGGGCGGCGCGGCGGGGGGCTGCCGGTGCGTCCGCGCCGTCGAGGACCCAGCAGTGGTCGAACCCGCCCGCCCGCCGCAGCTGTTCGTGCGGCAGGGCGATCCGGTGCGCGAGGGTCTGCGGCGCGGTCAGGTCGAACGGGGTGGCGGCGACGGGCACGGCGGGGCCCTCGGGGATGCCCTCCTCGTCCACGGGGAGGTAGTGCCCGGCGTCCACCTGGAGGGTGTGGCCGAGGATGTCGCCCCGGTCGGTGAGGTCGAAGTACGCGTGGTTGGTCAGGTTGACGACGGTGGGGCGGTCGGTGGTGGCCGCGTAGTCGAGGGCGAGGGTGCCGGCGGCGTCGAGGGTGTACGTCACGGTCACGTCCAGCGCCCCGGGGAAGCCCATGTCGCCGTCGGGGCTGCGCAGCGCGAGCCGCAGGACGGCCGCCTCGTCCGTGGCGGCGCCCTCGGCCCGCCAGACCCGGGTGTGGAAGCCGTCCGGCCCGCCGTGCAGGGCGTGGCCCCGGTCGGTGGCGGGGACCCGGTGCTCCGCGCCGTCGAGGGTGAACCTGCCGTGCGCGATGCGGTTGGCGTAACGGCCGACGAGGGCGCCGAAGAAGGGGTTCTTGCCCGTGTAGTCGTCGAGGGCGGGCAGCGAGCGGACGACGGAGGCCGGTGTGCCGGCGGTGTCGGGCACGGTGAGCCGGTGCAGGATGCCACCGTAGGTGAGGATCTCGGCCCGGACTCCGGTGCCGGAGTCGAGCGTCCAGATGTCGACGTCCGTGGGCCCGTGGGCGCCGAACGGTTTGCTGTGCACGGTGGGGCGAGGCATCGATGATCCTTGGGGCGATCGGAAGGCCGGAGGGCCGGGGCGGGCCGGGCTCGGGCCCCCGGAGTCGACGGGGGCCGGCCCGTGCCTAGGACGCCGCGGGTCCGGCGGCGGGGCGGGGAACGGTGGATTCGCGGACGACGAGCCGGTAGCCGGGGCGGGGGCGCCGGGGTTCCGCCACCGGCTCGCCGGAGAGGCGCTCGACCAGGCTGTCGACGGCGAGCCGGGCGATGGCCTCCTTGTCGGGCGCCACGGTGGTGAGCGTGGTCGCGCCGTAGAGGCTTTCCTCGATGTCGTCGAACCCGACGACGGCGACGTCCTCGGGGATGCGCAGACCGCGTGCGGTGAGGGTGCGCATGGCGCCGATGGCGATGAGGTCGTTGTACGCGAAGACGGCGTCGGGCCGCTCGCCGCGGTCCAGCAGCGCGGCCATGCCCGAGGCCCCGTCCTCGCGTCCGTAGCCGTCGGTGACGACGACCAGCGCCTCGTCGGGCTCGATCCCGGAGGCGGCCAGCTCCTCGCGCCAGCCACGCAGCCGGAGGTGGGCGGGCTGGCGTTCGCGGCCGGTACGGGAACCGAGGAAGGCGATGCGGCGGTGGCCGAGCCCGACGAGGTGGCGTACCGCCTGGCGGGCCGCGGCGACGTTGTCGATGGCGATGTGGTCGTACGGGGCCTCGTACTCGCGCTCGCCGAGCAGGACGAGCGGCGCGGTCTCGGTGCGCGCCATCAGGTCCTCGGTCTCCAGGTGGATGGGGCTGAGAATGAGCCCGTCGATGACGTGCGACCGGAATCCCTGGCTGACCAGGAGTTCCTTCTCGCGCAGTCCGCCGGTGTGGTCGACCAGCACGGTGTAGTCGTGCCGGGCGGCGGCGTCGACCACCGCGCCCGCCAGCTCCGCGAAGTACGGGTTGCCGAACTCGGGGACGGCGAGCGCGATGATCCCGGTGCGTCCCTTGCGCAGATGACGGGCGGTCAGGTTCGGCCGGTAGCCGAGCTCGTCGATGGCCTGCTGCACCTTGGCGCGCATCTTCGGTGTGACGTGCTGATAGTTGTTCACCACGTTCGACACGGTCTTGATGGACACACCCGCCCGTTGCGCAACGTCCTTGAGGCTGACGCCCACGGCACTCCCTGAATCGACTTGTCGCGCGCTGAGGCGCGGTGGCCCGGCTCCCGCCGGTTCGGCTCGAACGGCTCGAACGGTGCCGGGGCCGTGGGGCCCCGGCACCGGTTCAGGTGGTTCTGCGGCTGCGCGCCAGATAGCGCTGCGCCACGACGACAACGATAAGGAAACCGCCGCTGACGACCGACTGGTACGAGGAGTTCAGCGAGCCGATCTGGTTGATCAGGTTCTGGATGACCTGAAGGAGCAGAACGCCCCAGAGCGTCCCGCTGATGGAGCCGGCGCCGCCGATGAGGAGGGTGCCGCCGATGACGACGGCGGAGATCGCGTCGAGCTCCATGCCCACGCCGACGATGGTGACTCCGGAGGAGAGCCGGGCGGCGTTGAGCGCACCGGCCAGTCCGGCCAGCAGCCCGCTGAGCGTGTAGACGAGCATCTTCGTACGGACGACGGGCAGGCCCATCAGCATGGCGGCGTCGCTGCTGCCGCCGACGGCGAAGATCGACTGCCCGAACGAGGTGCGCTGGAGGAGGAGTCCGCCGAGGCCGAACAGCGCGAGGGCGATGAAGATCGGGTAGCCGAAGCCCCAGACCGCGCCCTGGCCGAGTTCGGCGAAGGCGGAGTCCTTGGGCACCAGGTAGGTCGTGGCGCCCTCGTCCGTGATCGCGAGGAGCAGTCCGCGCGCCCCGAGGAGGGTGGCGAGCGTGACGATGAACGGGGCCATTCCGGCCCGGGCCACGAGGAAGCCGTTGAGCAGGCCGATCGCGCCGCACACCGCGAGCGGGACCAACAGGGCGGGCAGGATGCCCCATGGGGAGGCCCAGGCGGCCAGCACCCCGCCCAGGGCGAAGACGGACCCGACGGAGAGGTCGATGCCGCCGGTGATGATGACCATGGTCATCCCGAGCGCGACGACGGCCAGGAACGATGCCTGGACGGTCACTCCGCGGGCGTTGTCCAGGGTGGAGAACGTCGTCGGGTAGATGCAGGACGCGACGATCACGACCGTCAGGAAGACGACCAGGACGCCCTGGCGTTGCAGGAGTTCGGCGATCCTCCGGCCGGTCGTGCGCGGCGCCGCTGCCGCGGTCGCCGGCGTGGTGGTGCCGGAGGCGGCGGGGGTCTTGCGCGGGGCCGCGGCGGGGGCCGCCGGGGCGGGTGAGGTTTCGTTCATCGGGACCGACGCTCCCGGGCGACGTAGACGGCGGCGATGATGATGGCCGCCTGGGCGATCTGTGCGGTGGAGTCGGGCAGGTCGTGCTTGATGAGGGTGGCCCGCAGCAGCTGCATCAGCAGGGCGCCGGCGACCGTGCCGAGGACCCGGATGGAGCCGCCGTTGAGCGGGGTGCCGCCCACCACGACCGCCGTGATGGCGGAGAGTTCCATGAGGGTGCCGAGCGAGGAGGGGTCGCTGGCGGTGAGCCTGGCGGTGGCCAGGATTCCGGCGAGGGCGGCGAGCACCCCGCAGAGCACGTACACCCCGATGAGCACCCGTCGTACGGGCAGTCCGGCCAGGGCGGCGGCGGAGCGGTTGCCGCCGATGGCGACGACCTGCCGGCCGAAGGTGGTCCGGGTGACCAGGAAGGCCACGGCGACGGCGAGGACACCGGCGATGAGGACGACCAGCGGGATGCCGAGGAAGGAGCCGGTGCCCAGGGAGAGCAGGTCGGGGTTGACGATCTGCTTGAGCTGGCTGTCCGCCATGACCAGGGCGAGGCCCCGGCCGCCGACGAACAGGGCGAGTGTCGCGACGATCGGCTGGAGGCCGACGAGCGAGACCAGGGTGCCGTTGACCGCTCCGACGAGGGCGCCGGCCAGCAGCGCCATGACGAGTGCGGGGATCAGCCCGTAGCCGAGGTAGAGCGGCAGCAGCGCGGCGGCCAGGGCCATGGTCGAGCCGACGGAGAGGTCGACGCCCTCGGTGCCGATGACGAGCGCCATGCCGAGGGCGACGATGACGATCGGGGCGACCTGGACGAGCTGGGTGCGCATGTTGTCCACCGTCATGAAGTGCTCGGTGAACAGGGCGTTGAAGACGAGGACGACCGCGACGGCGAGGTAGACGCCGTACTCCTGGTACCAGGCGGGGTCGCGCAGCCGGGCGAGCGGCCGGGCTGCGGGGGTGGTGACTGCGGCCTGGGTCATCGGGGGTCCTCCTTCGCGGCCGGCGCCTTGTCCGCGGCTGCCGGTGAGTGGTCGGCGAGCACTTCGAGCAGATGGCTCTCCGCCACCTCGTCGCCCGCCAGTTCGCCCGCGACCGCCCCGCCGCGCAGGACGACGATCCGGTCGGCGCCCTCGATCAGTTCCTCGATGTCGGAGGAGATGAGCAGGACGGCCAGACCCTCGCGGGCGAGGTCGTCGATGAGGCTCTGCACCTCGGCCTTGGCGCCGACGTCGATGCCCCGGGTGGGTTCGTCGAGGAGCAGGACCTTGGGTTCCAGGCAGAGCCAGCGGGCCAGCAGCACCTTCTGCTGGTTGCCGCCGGAGAGCTCGCCGACCTTCTGCTCGGGACTCGCCGCCTTGATCCTCAGTCGCTTCATGAAGATGTCGACAACGCGGTCCTGCTTGGCACGGGAGACGATGCCGGCGCGGGAGAGCCGGGGCATCGCGGCCAGCACGATGTTCTCGCGGACCGAGAGGCCGGGCACGATGCCCTCGGCCTTGCGGTCCTCGGGCAGCAGGCTGATGCCGGCCCGGATGGCGCCGGCCGAGGTGAGGCGGCGCAGGGTGCGTCCGGCGATGCTCACCTCTCCCGAGTCCGGCGCGAGCGCTCCGGCGATGGCCTTCGCGGTCTCGCTGCGGCCGGAGCCGAGGAGGCCGCCGAGGCCCAGGACCTCGCCCGCGTACAGGTCGAGGGAGATGTCGTGCAGCTGGTGGTCGCGGGAGAGCCCGGCAGCGGTGAGGACGGGGGTGCGCGCGACCTCGTGGCCCTCGGAGTCGAAGTTGGTGAGCCCTTCGCGGCGCACCTCGGCCATGTCGCGGCCGAGCATCATCGAGACGAGCTGCATCCGGTCGAGGTCGGCCAGGTCGCCGGTGTGGATGTGGTGGCCGTCGCGCAGGACGGTGACCCGGTCGCAGATCCGGTACAGCTCGTCCATCCGGTGGCTGACGTAGAGGACGGCGATGCCGCGTCCGCGGAGGTCCTCGATGACCCGGAAGAGGGTCTCCACCTCGCGGGGCTCCAGCGAGGAGGTGGGTTCGTCCATGATGACGACCTGGGCGTTCACCGAGACGGCGCGGGCCATCGCGACCATCTGCTGGGTGCCGATGCCCAGGGTGTGCAGGGGGCGCTTCGGGTCGACGCGGACGCCGAAGCCGTCGAGCAGTTCGCTCGCCTCACGGTGCATCCGGGGGAAGTCGATCAGACCGAAGCGGTTCTTGGGCTCCCGGCCGAGGAAGATGTTGCGCGCCACGCTCATCAGCGGGACGAGGTTCACCTCCTGGTAGATCGTGGAGATCCCGGCCTCCTGCGCCTCGAACGGCCGGGCGAACGCGATGGGCCGGCCGGCCAGCCGCAGTTCGCCCTCGTCGGGGCGGTAGACGCCGGTCAGCACCTTGATGAGGGTGGACTTCCCGGCTCCGTTCTCCCCCACCAGGGCGTGCGTCTCGCCGGCGCGCAGGGAGAAGGAGACGCCGTCGAGGGCGACGACGCCCGGGAACCGCTTGCTGACCGAGCGGGCCTCCAGGACGGCCGGTGCCGCGCCGGTCTCGTCCGCGAGGGCCGTTCCGGCCGCGCTCCTCTCCTTCACGTCGGCGGCCGGCTCCGGCGGCTGCGGTACTGCTTCGGGTGGTGCCATGGCTGGTCTTGGCCTTCCGCTCTTCCAAGGATGGGGGCCCGCCGGCCGCCGTGACGGGGGTGCGCCACGGCGGCCGAGAACCGACGGAGCCGGTACGGGCAGATGGGGCCGGCTGGGATCAGAACGCGTTGCCGACCGTGGACTTGGCGTTGGACTCGTCGTAGGAGCGGTCGCTGATGATGACGTTCTCGGGGATCTCCTCGCCGCCGTAGAACTTCTGGGCGGTCGCGAAGGCCAGCGGGCCGAAGCGCGGGTTGGACTCGATGACGGCGTTGTACTCGCCGTTGACGATGGCCTGGACTGCGTTGCGGGTGCCGTCGACGGAGACGATCTTGATGTCCTTGCCGGGCTTCTTGCCGGCGGCCTTCACGGCGGTGACGGCGCCGAGGCCCATCTCGTCGTTCTCCGCGTAGATGGCGGTGATGCCGGGCTTGGACTGGATCAGCTGCTCGGTGACCTGCTGGCCCTTGTCGCGGGCGAACTCACCGGTCTGCTGGGCGACGATCTCCATGTCGGGGGCCTTGGCCTTGAGCTGGTCCACGAAGCCCTTGGTGCGGTCGGTGGTGACGTTGTTGCCCGACGAACCGAGCAGGATGGCCACCTTGCCCTTGCCGCCGGTCGCCTTGATCATCGCGTCGGCGGCACGCTTGCCCTGCTCCACGAAGTCGGAGCCCAGGAAGGCCACGTAGTCCTTGCAGGCGGTGGCGTTGAGCTTGCGGTCGACGGTGAGGACCGGGACCTTCTTGGCGGCGGCTGCCTTGAGGGCCGGTTCGAGACCGTCCGAGTTCAGCGGGGCGACGATGAGGAACTGGGCGCCCTGGGCGAGCATGTCCTGGATGTCGCTGATCTGCTTGGACAGCTGCGACTGGGCGTTGGTGGTGAGCAGCTTCTTGACGCCGATCTTCTTCGCCTCGTCCTTGATGGACTGGGTCTCGGCGATGCGGAAGGGGTTGGCCTCCTTCTCCGACTGGGAGAAGCCGACCACCGCGTTCTTCAGGTCGAGCTTCGGCGCGCCGTAGCTCTGCAACGAGCAGCCGGAACCGGACGACGACTCGGGGGTCTCGGCCGCCTGCGCGGCCTGACTGCTGTCGCTGCTCGCGTTGTTGTCCGAGCCCTCCGACTTGGCGCAGCCGGAAACGGCCAGCGTGGCGGTGGCGGCGAGGACGCAGGCCACGGCGAGGGTACGGGGTCGGCGCTGGATCATCATGCGCGGGGGCTCCTTGGCGGGATGACGGCACGCCGAAGAGCGTGCGGTCGGTCATGGCTGGACGATGCATCGGCCGCTGCGCGGCGGCTGATGGCACTGCACTCACGGCCCCGCTAGGAGACGGCCCCTAGCTGCACAAACTGCGGTCGTGAGAGCCTGCGCGGCCTCTCGGCGGCTCGGTTTACAACGTTATATAGGCGGTGCGGCACGGGCGGCAAGAGCGTTGTCGATGCGTTTCCAAAATGTGTCGGCGCGAGCCCACCCGGGCGGCGGCACCCGGCGAAGGCGATGCCGCCGCACCTCTGGACAGCGGCCGTACGGCGTGCTGTCATACCGCCGGAACCCCGATTTCCAACGTTGCAGAACAGGCACCGCACTCACGCCCGGATCGTGACGGCGCTCTTCGTCGTGCGCGCGCCCGGCCCGGACCCGCCGCCCCGCGACATCCCTCTTCTTGTCATGCGCATTCCTTAAGCCGGAGCTCCGCGTCCGGCAGAGCAGGAGCCCTCCCCCATGCCCCTGAACCGCAGACAGCTCATGGCCGGCGCCCTCGCCACCGTCGCCGCCACCACAGCGGCCGGACGCTGGTCCGCCACCGCGACCGCCGCAGAGCACCGGGTGCGGCCCGCGTACGGCGGCCACTACTCCCCCAACGCCGCACCCCTGCACCCCACCGCCTTCCTGAAGCTCCCGCCCGGGAAGGTCACCGCGCGGGGCTGGCTCGCCGGACAGCTGAGGCTTCAGCTGGACGGGTTGTGCGGCCGGTACGAGGAGTTCTCGCACTTCCTCGACTTCACGGCCACCGGCTGGGTCCGCCCCGAGCTCGGCGGCTGGGAGGAGGTCCCGTACTGGCTGCGCGGCTACACCGACCTGGCGATCGTCACGGGCGACGCGAAGGCGCTGGCGGCCGTGCGCCGCTGGTTCGACGCGATCCTGGCCACCCAGCAGTCCGACGGGTTCTTCGGCCCGAAGGCGCTGCGCACCTCGCTGAACGGCGGCCCGGACTTCTGGCCGTTCCTGCCGCTGGTGCAGGCCCTGCGTTCCTGGCAGGAGTACACCGGGGACACCCGGATCATCCCCTTCCTGAGCCGGTTCTTCCGCTACATGAACGCCCAGGGCCCGGGCGCTTTCAACACCAGCTGGATCGCCCTGCGCTGGGGCGACGGCCTGGACAGCGTCTTCTGGCTCTTCAACCGCACCGGCGACGCGTTCCTCCTGGACCTCGCCGACAAGATCCACACGTACGGCGCCGACTGGGGCGACAATCTGGTCAACCCGCACAACGTGAACATCGCCCAGGGCTTCCGCGAGCCCGCCCAGTACGCGCTGCGCAGCGGCTCGGCCCAGGACACCCGGGACACGTACGGGACGTACGGCAAGGCCATGGACCAGTACGGCCAGTTCCCCGGCGGCGGCTTCGCCGGGGACGAGAACGCCCGGCCCGGGCACGGCGACCCCCGGCAGGGGTTCGAGACCTGCGGGATCGTGGAGTTCATGGCCAGCCACCAGCTGCTGACCCGGATCACCGGCGATCCGCTGTGGGCCGACCGCTGCGAGGAGCTGGCGTTCAACTCGCTGCCCGCCTCGCTCGACCCGTCGGGGAGGGCGATCCACTACATCACCAGCGCCAACAGCGTGGACCTGGACAACGTGCCCAAGTCGGAGCGCCAGTTCCAGAACGGGTTCGCCATGCAGGCGTTCCTGCCGGGCGTCGACCAGTACCGCTGCTGCCCGCACAACTACGGCATGGGCTGGCCGTACTTCACCGAGGAGCTGTGGCTGGCCACCCCCGACGGGGGCCTGGCCGCCGCGATGTACGCCGCCTGCCAGGTGACGGCCGAGGTCGCCGACGGGACCGAGGTCACGTTCACCGAGGAGACGGACTACCCCTTCGAGGAGACCGTCACCCTCACCCTCAAGGCGCCGAAGCGGCTTGCCTTCCCGCTGGTGCTGCGCGTCCCCGCCTGGTGCGACGCACCCGAGATCACGGTGAACGGGCGGCGCGTGGACGCCCCGGCCGGCCCCGCCTTCACCCGGATCGACCGCACCTGGGCCGACGGGGACCGGGTCACCCTGCGCTTCCCGCAGCGCACCACCGTACGCACCTGGGCGCACAACCACGGCTCCGTCAGCGTGGACCGGGGCCCGCTCACGTACGCGCTGCGCATCGGCGAGACGTACGAGCGCATCGGCGGCAGCGAGCAGTTCCCCGAGTACGCGGTCCACGCGAGCGGCCCGTGGAACTACGGGCTCGTCCTGGACGCGAAGAAGCCCGCCGCGTCCCTGCGCCACCACCGCGCCCACCGGGTGAAGGGCGGCAACCCCTTCACGCTCGACGGGACCCCGCTGTCCATCACCGCGAAGGCGCGCCGCATCCCGGAGTGGACGGCCGACGACGAGCACGTGGTCGCCCCGCTCCAGGACTCGCCGGCCCTCAGCACCGAGCCGGTGGAGGAGGTCACCCTCGTCCCGATGGGGGCCGCCAGGCTGCGCATCGCCTCCTTCCCGACCGCTGCCCCGGACGCGGAACCGTGGCTCGCGGACCGCTGGTACCGCATCCGCAACCGGCACTCCGGCAAGGTCCTCGGCGTCGACGTCATGTCCACCGCCAACAGCGCGCACGTGGTGCAGTTCGGGGACACGGGCACCGACGACCACGACTGGCGGCTGGTCGCGGAGGGCGACGGCTGGTACCGCATCCGCAACCATCACTCGGGCAAGGTCCTCGGCGTCGACCACATGTCCATGGACGACAGCGCGCACGTCGTCCAGTTCGACGACAACGGCACCGACGACCACCTCTGGCAGCTCGTCCCGGACGGCGACGGCTGGTACCGCATCCGCAACCGCCACTCGGGCAAGGTCCTCGGCGTCGACCACATGTCCATGGACGACAGCGCCCACGTCGTCCAGTTCGGCGACAACGGCACCGACGACCACCTCTGGCAGCTCGTCTGATTCCCGGCGCTCCGCGCTCCCCCCTACCGCTCCCGCCTCCCGGGGGCCGAACCGAATCAAGGAGACGAACCTGTGAGCCGTTTATGTGTGCCCGGCCGGAGGCCGTGGTGGAGACGGGCGATCGCGACGACCGGCCTGCTGGCGCTGGTGTCCTCCGCGCTGGTCGGGGCCGGCGCCGCGCCGGCCGGCGCCGCGTCCTGGTCGCCCAAGGCCCCGCCGATGACGACGCCCTGGACCAACCAGGTCCCGGTCGACAAGCCGCTGCCGGAGTACCCGCGCCCGCAGCTGACCCGGTCCGACTGGGCCAACCTCAACGGCATCTGGGACTTCGCGGTGACCGGCCGGGACGCCGGGCAGCCGTCGTCGTGGCCGGAGCAGATCCGGGTGCCGTTCGTCGCCGAGTCCGCGCTGTCCGGCATCCAGCGCAGGATCACCGAGAACGACAAGCTCTGGTACAAGCGCGCCTTCTCCGTCCCCTCGGACTGGAACGGCCGCCGGACGGTGCTCAACTTCGGCGCGTCGGACTGGCAGACCACGGTCTGGGTCAACGGCACCCGGGTGGGCGCGCACAAGGGCGGCTACGACTCGTTCTCGTACGACATCACGCCGCAGCTGAACGGCGGTACGAACACGATCGTGGTGTCCGTCTACGACCCGACGCAGACCGGCGGCCAGGCGGTCGGCAAGCAGCGCATCAATGAGGTGCAGCCGCACAGCGGGGGCGGGATCTTCTACACCGCGGCCTCCGGTATCTGGCAGACGGTGTGGCTGGAGCCGGTCGCCGCCGCGCACATCACCCGGCTGGACATGACGCCGGACCTGGGTAACAGCACCCTGCGGGTGAAGGTGCAGGCCGACTCGGCGTCCGGGCGCACGGCCAGGGTCACCGTGTCCAGCGGTGGCACCGTGGTCGGCTCGGCCACCGGTACGGTCGGCTCCACGGTCTCCGTACCGGTGCCGAACACCCGTCTGTGGAGCCCGGACGACCCGTTCCTCTACGACGTCCGGGCGGAACTGCTCGACGGTTCGGCGGTGACGGACTCGGTCGGCAGTTACACCGGCATGCGCTCGATCGCGGTCGCGAAGGTCGACAACGTCCTGCGGCCGGTCCTGAACGGCAAGTTCGTCTTCCAGACGGGCACCCTGGACCAGGGCTACTGGCCGGACGGCATCTACACCGCGCCGACCGACGCCGCCCTGAAGTCGGACCTCCAGGCCCACAAGGACCTCGGGTTCAACATGGTCCGCAAGCACATCAAGGTCGAACCGCAGCGCTGGTTCTACTGGGCCGACAAGCTGGGGCTCCTGGTCTGGCAGGACATGCCGGCCATGGACACCGGCAAGTCCCCGGACTCCGCCGCCCGCACCCAGTGGGAGGCGGAGTTCCACGCGATCATCGACCAGCACCGCAGCTCGCCGTCGCTGGTCATGTGGGTGGACCAGAACGAGGGCTGGGGGCAGTACGACCAGGCCAGGATCGCGAACGAGGTCAAGGCGTACGACCCGACCCGCCTGGTCGACAACATGAGCGGGGTCAACTGCTGCGGCTCGGTGGACGGCGGCAACGGCGACGTGGTGGACCACCACATCTACGTCGGCCCCGGCAACACCGCCCCGACCGCGACCCGGGCTGCCGTCCTCGGCGAGTTCGGCGGCCTGGGCTACAAGGTCCCCGGGCACGAGTGGTTCCCCGGCGGCGGCTTCAGTTACGAGGACCAGCCCAGCGTCTCCGCGCTGAACGACCGGTTCGTCGGGCTCATCGACGGCATCCGCGTCGGCCAGCTCCCCGCGGGCCTCTCCGCCTCGGTCTACACCGAGATCACCGACGTGGAGAACGAGGCCAACGGGCTCCTCACCTATGACCGCCAGGTCGTCAAGGTGGACGCGGCACGGGTGCGGGCCGCGAACCAGGCCCTGATCAACGCCTCGAAGAACCCGGCCCCGCCGGTGACCCTGCCCACCGGGGGCTACAAGTCCCTGCGGGTCACCACGCCCGGCTACACCGACAGGTATCTGCGCCACCAGGACTCGCTGGCCTTCACCGAGGTGGTCGACGGCAGCAGCGGCGCCCTGCTGAAGAACGACGCCACCTGGAAGATCGTGCCGGGCCTGGCGAACGGCAACTGCTACTCGTTCGAGTCGCGCAACTACCCCGGCGAGTATCTGCGCCACCGGGACTTCCGGGTCCGCCGCGAGGCGAACGACGGCTCCGCGCTGTACCGGGCCGATGCCACCTGGTGTGCGGTCGCGGGCTCCGGCGGTGTGCGGCTGACCAGTGCGAACCTGCCGGGCAGCTATCTGCGGCACATCAACGCGGAGGTGTGGCTGGCCACCCCGGGCGGCGGGCACGACTGGGACAACCCTGCCACCTTCACCGAGGACACCACCTGGGCGGTGGAGGCGCCCTGGGCGCCCTGATATGAGCACCGGGGCCCGGCGGGACTGCCCGCCGGGCCCCGGTCCCGTCACGCGTCGCCCATGACCAGACCCTCGATGGTGTGCTTCTGCACGATCGGCGCGAGGCGGTCGACCACCGGGCAGCCCAGGTGCGCCCGGACCCGCTCGGGCAGCGACTCCCAAAAGCCCCGGGTGACCGCCATGTCGTGGTGGCCGTCGTTCCCCGCGCCCGGGGCGTCCACCCCGAGCACCAGCACCGGGCGCGGGTCCTGCGACTGGTTGGCCGTCCCCCGGTGGATGGTCAGGGCCGAACGGGCCGAGATGTCGCCGCGCTGCGGGTACTTGCGCTCGGCCAGGGCCGCGTAGCGCGGGTAGTCCTCGCGGCGCGGGAACATCGCGTGCCCGAAGCGGGCGTCGTCGTCCCACTGGGTACCGGGCGCGATCTCGAACGGGCCCATGTCCTCGCGGGTGTCAACGGCGGTGAGGTTGAACGCCAGCGAGGTGAGCCTGCGGTCGCGGCGGGTCTCCTCCGGCATCGGGAAGTCGCGGTGCCAGGGCTGGTTCACCGCCCCGGCCAGCGGCACGTCGAAGCCCAGCTCCACGATCCGGTAGTCCGGGCCGAGGACCGCCTCGCTGACCGCGCGCACCCAGGGGTGGTCGACCAGGTCCACGAAGCCCCGCAGCTGCTCGGGGTGGATCTCCACGTAGTAGCGGTGCGGGCCGCGGCCGACCGCGCCGCCCTCCCGGCCGCGCGCCTCGGCGAACGCCGCGTCGATGTCCTCGCGCATCCGGTCCGCCCACTGCGGGCTGAACGCCCCGCGGCAGGCGGTGATCCCGGCGCCGTACAGATCGCGCACCGCGTCCTCGGCGGGCGGGAACGGGGCGGTGGTGGTCGCGGCCTCGGTCATGGTGTGGTCCTTCCTTCGTTCGGAGCACCTTCATATTGCAACGTTGCAACCAACGTGGCAAGAGTCTGCGCGGTCCGATCTCGCACCACCTGTTACGGTCACTGCGCACAGGGCGCGGGACCTCCGCCCGCCGGCAGAGAGCAGGAGCACCGAACGTGGCAGCGAGACTCAAGGACGTGGCCGCGCTCGCGGGTGTGTCCGTCAGGACCGTCTCCAACGTGGTGAGCAACGCCGCCGCCGTCGCCCCCGACACCCGGGCCCGGGTGCTCGCCGCGGTGGAGGAGCTGGGCTACCGGCCCAACCTCGCCGCCCGCAACCTCCGCCAGGGCCGCACCGGGCTCATCGGGGTGGCCGTCCCGGAGATCCACTCCCCCTACTTCGGCGCGCTGACGGGCCTCCTCATCGACGCGGCCCAGGAGCGCGGCTGGACGGTGCTCGTGGAGCGGACCGGGGGCCGGGCGGACCTGGAGCGGAGGCTGCTGGACGGCTCCGAGGGGCACCAGGTGGACGGGATGGTCATCAGCCCGTGGTCGACGCCCCCCGCCGAACTGGCCTCGCTCGCGGGCGGCCTGCCGCTCGTCGTGCTCGGCGAACTCGATCCGCACGGGTCCATCGACCATGTGGCCCTGGACAACGTGGCGGCGGCCCGGGACGCCGCCCGGCATCTGGTGGCGACGGGCCGACGGAGGGTCGCCGCGATCGGGCTGCAGTCCGCACTGGGGCACGGCACGGCCGAGCTGCGGGCCGAGGGCTTCCGGCTGGGGCTCGCGGAGGCGGGGCTGAGCCCGGTCGCCGAGGTGGAGGTGGTGGACCTGCACCGGGCGGAGGGGGCGCGGGCGCTGCGCCAGCTGCTGGATCTGCCGGAGCGCCCGGACGCGGTGTTCTGCTTCAGCGACGAACTGGCCCTGGGGGCGCTGCGGGCGGCCGGTGAACGGGGGGTGAGGGTGCCCGAGGACCTGGCGCTGGCGGGCTTCGACGACATCGAGGACGGGCGGTTCTCCACCCCTTCGCTGACCACGGTCTCGCCCGACCTGGCGCAGATCGCCGAGCGGGCGGTGCAGTGCCTGAGCGAGCGCGTCCTCGGGCGGCTCTCGGGGCTGGCGGCGCGGCGGATCGTGGTCCCGCACCGGCTGCTGGTCCGGGAGAGCAGCGGGGCGTAGGCGCGCTCGGGCAGCCGGAAGCTCCCGGCGGTGCGGGCCTGTGCCGCGCACCGCCGGGAGCGGTCCTGGGGGCGGAGGGCTTACGCCTTCCCGCCGTCGTACAGCGCGGTCACCTCCTGGTCGGTGAGCGCCTTGTCGTACACCTGGACCTGGTCCACGGAGCCGTTCCAGAAGTCGGTGTTGTTGCCCGACCACTTGGCGCGTCCCACGGACAGGGCGCCGCTGCTGACGTCGGCCGATCCGGCCGCGGCGGTGGCGGCGAGCTTGCCGTCCACGTACAGCTTGATCTCGTCACCGCTGCGGACGCCGACCAGGTGGTACCAGTGGCCGAGTTCCGGGGTCATCTCCGCCCGGGCGCGGTGGGCGCCGGGGGTGGAGAAGGCGAACGCGCCCTGGCCGTACTGGAGGTAGAACGGGTTCTCCTGGCGCCGGCCGTCCTGGCTGACGACGGTGGCGTAGTTGCCCGGGAGCGCGTCCAGGGAGGCCCAGGCCGAGACGGTGTAGTCGCCGGTGGTGTCGACGACCGGGCCGTCGGTCTCCGCGTACTGGCCCTCACCGTTGAACTTCAGCGCCGAGCCGTGCACGCCGGGGGTCCAGGACGTGCCCTCGGAGAGGGTGAGGTCCTTGTGGTTCGGGCCGCTGTCGGCGGCCTTGGTGCCCTTGTTCTCGTCCAGCGACCAGGAGCCGCCGCCCTTGACCGGGGTGCGGGAGCCCGCCGCCGCGCCGGCGGCGATGACCTCGCGGTTGATCTTGCGGACCTGGGCGGCGTCGACCTTGATCTCACGGCGGTCGTACGTCCAGAGGCCGTTGAGCTCGTTCTCCAGGTCGGTCACCTGGGTGTAGATGGAGCCGGAGAGTTCGGCGCCGGCCGCTTCCAGGTAGTACGTGCGGGTGTTCTCGACGTACTTGGCGGTCAGGGCGGCCTTGTCGGCGACACCGCTGTAGATCACGGTCGGGGCGCCGGGCCACATGTGGCCGGGCATCCGCAGGGTGAAGCCGCCGTGCTCGCCGTCCATCGCGGCGCGCGAGGCGTCCGGGAAGGCCGGGTCGGTGTTGTTGTAGTCGTGGTGGTCGATGATGTCGCCCTTGCCCGAGTCACCCTTCGAGTTGCAGCAGTTGACACCGCTGTGGGCGTTGACGATGCGGGACGGGTCGGCGGCCTGGACCTGCTCGGTGATCTTGCCGGTCTCGGTGCGGTCCCACTCGCCCCAGCCTTCGTTGAAGACGATCCAGGAGCCGATCGAGGGGTAGTTGTGGAGCTGCTCCATCATCTCGGCGCCCTGGTCGAGGAAGGCCTGGTGGCCCTTCTCGTTGGTGAGGTTGCCGGAGACGAAGTCCTGCCACACGAACAGACCGAGCCGGTCGGCGTGGTAGTACCAGCGGGCGGGCTCGACCTTGATGTGCTTGCGCACGGAGTTGAAGCCGAGGTCCTTCTGCGCCTTCAGGTCGAAGACCAGCGCGTCGTCGCT
This sequence comes from Streptomyces sp. NPDC057249, assembly GCF_042669245.1. Taxonomy (NCBI): domain Bacteria; kingdom Bacillati; phylum Actinomycetota; class Actinomycetes; order Kitasatosporales; family Streptomycetaceae; genus Streptomyces; species Streptomyces sp. NPDC057249. Next base: position 336,590 of record NZ_JBHUXS010000009.1, read on the forward strand.
GGGCGCGGTGTTCAGGCCGTCCGGGTAGAAGCCCTGGTCGAGCTGGGCGAGCGAGAAGAACGGCTTCCCGTTGAGGACGATCTTCTGATAGCCGCCGACCTTGGCGATGCCGACGGAGCGCATGCCGAAGTAGCTGTCGACGGTGTCCTTGTACCGGCCGTCCTTGAGGGTGACCTCCAGGTCGTACAGGTACGGGTCGTCCGGCGTCCACAGGTGCTGCCTGGCGACCGGGAGGCTCAGCTCGCGGTTGGCCGGGCCGCTGGTCCTGCCGACGACCTTGCCCTTCTTGTCACGGGCGACGGCGGTGATCGTGGCGGACTTCGACGCGCCTTCGGAGTTCGCCTTCAGGGCCAGACGGCCCGCGTCGATGTCCGGGGTGGTGGTCAGGGAGTCGACGGCCGAGGGGGCGACGGGCTCCATCCAGACGGTCTGCCAGATGCCGGAGGAGGCGGTGTAGAAGATGCCGCCGGGGTTGGCCGACTGCTTGCCGGTGGGCTGGTCGGGGCCGGTGGTGTCGGTGACCGCGACCACGATCTCCTGCGGGCCGCTGCCCTTGACCGCGTCGGTGATGTCGGCGCTGAAGGCGGTGTAGCCGCCGGTGTGCTCGGCGACCTGCTTGCCGTTGACCCAGACGGTGGCCTGGTAGTCGACGGCGCCGAAGTTCAGCTTCAGCCGGTTGTTCTTGCCGTGCTTGTCGCCCTTGACGGCCCAGTTCTTCGGGACGGTGACGAGCTTGCGGTAGAACATGTGGTCTTCGTGGCGTTCGAGGCCGGAGAGCTGCGACTCGACCGGGTACGGCACGGTGATGCGCTCGTCGAGCTTCTTGCCGAAGACGGGCTTCTCGCCCGCCGCGGCCCCGGCGAACTCCCACTGGCCGTTGAGGTTCTTCCACCTGTCGCGCACCTGCTGCGGCCGGGGGTACTCGGGCAGCGGGTGGTCGCGGTCCACCTTGTCGCCCCACTTGGTGGTGAGGCGGTGCGTGGAGTTGTTGGTGGCGGTGCGGTTGATCTCCGGGACGGCCTCGCCGCCCGACGTCAGGCCGCCCTTGCCGTCGTAGGTGATCTTGACGCGCTGGTCCTTGAGGACGGCGGCGTCCAGCTTGACGACGAGTTCCCTGCCGTCGCGGGTCCGGGTGACGGACTTGACCGGCATCGGGGTGGTGTCGGCCTCGATGGTGAGGTGGTCCTTCAGATCGGCGTAGTCGCCGACCTCGTCCTCGAAGACCGCGTGCAGCTCCGTGCCGTTGTCCGCGACGCTCAGCCCGACGGGGTAGACCTCGAAGTCGGCGGGCGGGGTGAAGGCGGACTCCGGGACGAACTGCCTGGCCAGGTTCGCGCTGGACCAGCGCAGGAACATGTTGGCGCCGCCGGTGTCCTGGAACATCTCCAGCTTGAACTCGTGCGCCTCGCCGGCCTTGAGCGATATCGGCGCGCTGGTCTGCTCGTTGTCCCAGTCGGGCTCCCAGTGGTCGATGACGGCCTTGCCGTCGATGAGGAGCCGGAAGCCGTTGTCGCCGCTGGCGGCGAAGGTGTAGTCGCCGTCCTCGGGGGCGGTGATGAAGCCGGTCCAGCGGGCGGTGGTGTTCTCGGTCCGGCCGGTGGTCGACTCGAACGTGCCGGTGAGGCCGGGGAAGTTGATGTTCGGTTCGAGGGCGACTCCGCCGAGCTTGTCGAAGTCCCGCGCGCCGGGCGCGGACATGCTGAAGTACTCGCCCTTCAGCCCGTGGACGGTGGTGGCCGGGTCGCCGGCCTTGAAGGTGGTCGAGGCGGCACTCGCGGGGGCGGCCGCAGCGGCCGGGACGAGCGTGGCACCGAGGGGGATGAGCAGCGCGGCGGCGCAGGCCGCCGTCCTGAACAGAGCGCGGGGGTGGGGCGTTTGTGGTCTCAAGGCGTCGTCCTGTCGAGAGAGCTGAAGTGCCTCGAACCTGTGAGGCACAGCACACAATCGAACATTGAGCCACAGCACCAAACGCAAAACAACAGTCGTGCGCGAGGATTTTTCAACGATAGAAAGCGCGGCCGGTCCGAGCCCGGCAACGGGTGCACGCAGACCGCCCCCTTCGCACACCTTGGGTGCGAAGGGGGCGGCCGGGTACGAAAGGGCAGACCTGAGCGTGGGTCAGATGGCGTAGCCGTACGGGGCGGGGGCGTGCACCGTGCCGTTGAGCGCGCGGGCTGCGTCCCGGGCCCAGGAGGGGTTGCGCAGCAGTTCGCGTCCGAGGAGGACGGCGTCCGCGCTGCCCTCGGTGAGGATCTTCTCGGCGTGCTGCGGGTCCGTGATGAGGCCGACGGCCGCCACCGGCAGCGAGGTCTCCCGCTTCACGCGCTCGGCGAAGGGCACCTGGTACCCGGGACCGGTGGCGATGCGGGCGCGGGGCGCGTTGCCGCCGGTGGAGACGTCGAGCAGGTCCACCCCGTGGTCCCGGAGGAGCGCCGCCAGCCGTACGGTCTCGTCGGCCGTCCAGCCCTCGCGCTCGTCCTCGGGGTTCTCGGTGAGCCAGTCCGTCGCGGAGACGCGGAAGAAGACCGGCAGTTCCTCGGGCCACACCTCGCGTACGGCGTCGACCACCTGGAGGGCGAGGCGGACGCGGTTCTCGAAGCTGCCGCCGTACTCGTCGGTGCGGTGGTTGCTGTGCGGGGAGAGGAACTGGCCGATGAGGTAGCCGTGCGCACCGTGCACCTCGACGACCTGGAAGCCCGCCTCGACGGCGCGGCGGGCGGCCTGGCGGAAGTCGTCCACGACGCGCGCGATCTCGTCGGTGGTCAGCTCGTGCGGGACCGGGTAGCCGTCGTCGAACGGCAGCGGGCTGGGGCCGACCGGGGTCCAGCCGTGCGCCTCGGGGCCGACGGGTCCGCCGCCGGTCCAGGGTGCGGCGGTCGACGCCTTGCGGCCCGCGTGGGCGAGCTGGATGCCGGCCACGGAGCCGTGCGCCGTGACGAATGCCGTGATCCGGCGGAAGGCCTCGACCTGGGCGTCGTTCCAGATGCCGAGGTCGGCCGGGCTGATGCGGCCCTCGGGGCTGACGGCCGTGGCCTCGGTGAGGATCAGGCCGGTGCCGCCGGTGGCACGGGCGGCGAGGTGGGCGAAGTGCCAGTCGTTGGGCACACCCGTCTCCGGCCCCTCCACCGCGGCGCTGTACTGGCACATGGGGGCCATCCACACCCGGTTGGGCACGACAAGCGACCTGAGGGTGTAGGGCTCGAAGAGGGCACTCACGACGACGGACTCCGTTTCACCGGGTACGGATGGATCGCTAGTACGATACATCCCGTAGTACGACGTCCGTCAAATTACGATCGCTCTCGTACCACGGACATCCCCGTGCCGGCGGCTCCGCGGAGTCGGGATCAGCGGGGTTTCAGCGGGTACGAGCTGCGGCCGGCCGCCTCGTCGATCTCGTCGTGGGCCTTGGTCAGGAGCTTCATCGCCAGTTCGTTGAGCGCGCGGGCTCCGGCGATCTCCTCCCCCACCCGGGGCTGCTCGGCGTCGGAGGGGTGGCGGCTGGCGTAGCCGTGGGCGCGCACCTCCCGTCCGTCGGAGAGCCGCACCAGGGCGGCCGCGCGGGTGCGGTGGGTGTCCTCCTCGAACTCAAGCTCGATGTGCCATCCGACTGCGGTTCGGGTCATGGCGTCCACCTCCGGAGGTCTCCCTTCCAGGGTGCGCCCGCCGGCCGGCCTTCGCGCGAGCGGGCGGGGCGGCCGTCCGGGCCTTGCTCAGGCGCCCGGCAGCCGGCCCCGGCGCCGGAGCCGCAGGGAGGCGTCGGCGCCGTACATCTGGTTCCAGCTGCGGCCCGCCCCGGACGTCCAGGTGACGTGGGCGGTGCCCCCTTCGACGCGGACCGCCGCCACGGTCATGGGGCGGTCGCCGTCGCGCACATCGCCGCGGCGCAGTTCCCCCGCGCTGACGGTGACGGGGGCGGCCGGCCCGCTCTCGGCCTCGTCCGCCGCGAGGCCGAGAGCGGCGGCCAGCTCCCGGGCCCGGGCCGGGGTGCACAGGAAGGTGTGCCCGCCGGACGGGGTGGCGACCGTGATCCCGACCTGCGCCCCGGCCGGGGCGACCTCCAGGATTCCGCCGTTCCCGTGCTCGTCCGTCATCGTGCGCACCTTCCCGTGTACGTTCCGTGCCCCGGGCTCAGTCCAGCCGGAGGCTTTCCGGCGGGCCCAGGTAGCTCGGTTCGAGGCCGCCGGTGTCGATCACCAGGTTCTGGAGGACCACCGTCGGGTCGACCATCCAGAATTTCAGCACATGCACCCCGGGGCGGGTGATGCGGTGGACCGTGCCGGTGATGTTGACGTTGTCCGAGGTGTGCCGGGCCCACTGGGGGTTCATGGTCCCGTCGTCGGCCCCCGTCACCTCGGTGACGTTCACCCGCTGCGGGGCGGCGTCGTCGAAGGAGACCGCGTACGTCAGCCCGTCGGTCGGCAGCGCGTTGTTGCGGGGCGACAGGTACGCGTACACGGTGACCGGCCCGGTGGTGAAGAGGCTGACCCGGTACTCCAGGCGCGGGCTCCGGCCGCCGGGCGTCTGCCGGGCGGCGGTGACCGGGAAGGGCTCCATGCCGGCCCCGGTCCGCCCGATGTCCGGGATGCGCTGCCAGGTGACGCCCCGGCCGCCGACGGCCCGGTGGTAGTGGTCGGCCTCGATGGAGACGTGGCCGCCGGCCTCCACGAAGCCGCCGAGCCGGGACCGGGAGAGCGCCGGGCGGTCGGCCACCGCCGTGACGGTCACCTCCGCCCCGTCAGGACCGGTGACGGTGACCGGGACGCGGGTGACGCCCTTGGGCGCGCGGTCCCAGTCGACGCGCAGGGTGATGCGGTCCTGCGTGGTGACGCGGCCGCGCACCCGGTCGGCGATCAGCCAGGACGCTCCGGTCCGCACCCGGTAGTCGAACGGGGCGCGGCCCCGGTTGAACACCTCGATGTACTGCGCGGGGCGGGTCTGGTACGGGCTGAACACCGGCAGCACGGCGGGCGCGGTCTCGTGCGGCCACCATGCCGTGGAACCGTCGACGGCCACACCCATCGCGGCCCGGGCCGGCAGGTCGATGCGCTTGACGGCCGGGAAGAGCACGTCCTTGATGGCCACGTTGTCGATCTCGGGCTGCTGCCAGGGCGCGTTGGGCCCGTAGCGTTCGACGTCGCCGTAGTCGATGTGCGGCTGGGTCTGGAAGCCCTGCCACTTGCCGCCCGCGATCTTCTTGTTGAAGCGGTCGGCCAGGGCGAAGTCGTCGGCGAGGCGCGCCTCCGCGGTGGCCGCCAGCTCGTTGGTGAGGGCCCGGCCCTGGGCCGCGTAGTGGATGTTGGTGAACTCCGCCTCGCGCAGCGCGTACAGGTTGGCGGTGGCCGCGACCTCGTAGCCGACCAGTTCGTACCACGCGTCCTGCGCGGAGGCGGGCAGCCGGCGCCCGATCCGCCCGGCGCGCTCGCCGAGCCGGCGCCACTCCTCGGTGACGCGTTCCAGCTCGCGGTAGTGGACGAGGCTGAAGGGGGTGGCCCGGTCGTCGTAGACCACGGCCGAGCTGTCGGTCGCGGGGTCCTTGGCCGGGTCGAGGGTGATGCGGCGGTTGAGCAGCTCGGGCTTGCGGCGGGCCTGGAGCCGGGCGTACTCGCGCAGGACGGAGGCGATCTCGGCGGCCTGCTTCTCGCCGAAGTTCTGCCGGACGTACGCCTCCTCCCACTCCGGCAGCCGGTCCAGGGTCCAGCGCTCCGGGTTCCAGGCGTACTCCAGGAAGAACTGCGTGGGCAGTTCGTTGCCCTTGAGGTCGCCGACGTTGGTGACCCAGAGGCCGTGGTTGCCGTACGCGTGGCACTGGTGGAGCTGGTCCCACATGTTGGGGAGGGACGCGGTGTCGACCCACTTGTAGTTGCGGCCGACGCCCACGTAGTCGAAGTGGTAGTACAGCCCGTAGCCGCCCCGCCTCGGGCCCTCGGCGGGGTCGGGGAGCTTGCGGATGTTGGCCCAGTTGTCGTCGGTGAGGACCACGGTGACGTCGTCGGGGACGCGCAGGCCGCGGTCCCAGTAGCGCTGGACCTCCTTGTAGAGGGTCCAGACCTGCGGGATCGTGGTGACGTCCTTGCCGGAGACCTCGGCGAGGATCTGCCGCTGGGTGGCGATGATCTCGCTCATCAGCTCGATGCCGTCGCCGTCCGGGAGGCTGACGTCGCCGTTGCCGCGCATGCCGAGGGTGACGACGCCCTCGAAGTCCTCGTCCTTCATCCGGCGGATGCCGTCCGCCCAGTACGCCTTCAGCGCGTCGGCGTTGCGGCGGAAGGACCACTCGCCGGTGCCGCCGTACGGGTCGTGGCCGGGGGTGGTGATGTTGCCGTCGCCGTCGCGTACGGCGGCGACCGCGTGCCGGTTCCACTCCTCGATGCCGCGCATCATGGGTGCCTCGTGCGAGGTGCCCATGACGACGCCGTACGCCTTGGCGGTGGCGTGGTTGAGCGGGTCGTCCTCGGCGAAGGCGCGACCCCAGACGGCCGGCCACAGGTAGTTGGCCTTGAGCCGGAGCATGACCTCGAAGACGCGGGCGTAGAAGTCCGCGTTGAAGCCGCCCTCGAAGCCGGGCGCCTTGCCGGGGCCGAAGTACGCGGGGGCCCAGGTGCCGAGCGCCGGGTTCTCGTCGTTGATGAAGAAGCCGCGGTACTTCACGGCCGGGGTGCCCTGGGTGTGCCGTCCGGGCAGTACGTGGATCTCGTCGCGGTGCACGGGGACGACGTCGTCCCACCAGTACCAGGGCGAGACGCCGATGCCGCGCGAGACGTCGTAGGCCCCGAAAACGGTCCCGCGCTGGTCGCTGCCCGCGATGACGAGCGCGCGCTCGACACCGGGCAGCGGGTGGTCGACGACGGTCTGGAGGCTGGTCTCCCACTTGCCCCGGATCGAGGAGACGTCGAGCCGGCCGTCGGCGACCAGCCGGTCGATCAGGGGGCTGCGGCCCACGGTGCCGACGATCGTGATCTCGCGGGCCTCGGGCACCGCCCCGTGCGAGAGGGCGGGGCGGACCCCGGTGACGCGTTCGATGTCGTCGCGGAGGTCGCCGGCGACCCTGACGACGCCCGGCCAGTCGCGGTCGCTGACCAGGAGCGGTGTCGCCCGCCCGTGCCGCACCAGCGGGAAGCTGCCGCGCCGTGCGGTGAACGAGATGTAGGCGCCGGGATCGGTGGGCCGCGGTGCGCGGCCGTGTCCGGTGGCGGACGCCTCACCGGTCAGTCCGACGAGGGAGCCGAGGGGTGTGGCGGTGAGTGCGGTGAGCCCGAGGCCGAGGCCGAGGACCGATCTGCGGGTGGTCCGGTGGGGCGTGCCGTCGCCGGGGGCGCCGGGGCCGGGGGTGGAGCTGTCCATCCTGCTCTCCTTCTCCGTACTCAGTTACGGCCGCCGGCGAGCAGCAGGTCGTCGCGCAGGGCGAAGTAGGCGGGCTTGGCCTTGTAGTCCTCGTCGAAGAGGTTGGCCGCGCCCTCGCCCTCGAAGGTGTCGGGCACCCAGGAGTACGTGTCGGTGAAGCCCCAGACCGTGAAGTCGGTGCACTTGCGGGTGAGCAGGCAGCCGCGCAGCAGCACGTCGTAGCCCTCGGCCTGGGCCTCCTGCTTGGTACTGTCGGAGGGCATCGGGATGCGGACGTCGGCCTCGGTGATCGCGGTCTCCAGGCCGAGGTCGTCGAACCGCTTCATGTTCTCGGCGATGTCGTGGGGGGCGTTGTACTGGACGGACAAGTGGCCCTGGATGCCGACGCCGTGGATCGGTACGTGCTGCTTGCGCAGCTTGGCGACCAGGTCGTAAAGGGCGGTGCTCTTCGCGTTGACGCCCTCGATGTTGTAGTCGTTGATGAAGAGCTTGGCCTTCGGGTCGGCCGCGTGGGCCCAGCGGAAGGCGTCCGCGATGTAGCCGGGGCCCAGCTTCTGGAGCCAGATGCTGTCGCGCAGGGTGCCGTCCTCGTTGAACGCCTCGTTGACGACGTCCCACTGCCAGATGCGGCCCTTGAAGTGGCGGGCCTCGTCGGTGATGTGCTTGCGCAGGATGGCGCGCAGCTCGTCGGCGGTGAAGTCGCCGGTGGTGAGCCAGGCGGGCAGCTGGTTGTGCCAGAGCAGGGTGTGGCCGCGCACGAGCTGGCCGTTGGCGCGGGCGAAGTCGACCAGTTCGTCGGCCGCCTTCCAGTCGTACTGTCCGCGGTTCGGCTCGACGACCTCCCACTTCATGACGTTCTCGGGGGTCACCGAGCTGAACTCGCTCGCGGCCTTCGCGCGGTAGGGCGCGTCGTCCGCCAGGGCCGCCATGTCCACGGCGGTGCCGATGCGCACGCCGGACCGCAGGCCGAGGGAGCCGAGGGTGGTGGCCCGCGGGTCCTTGTGCCCGTGTCCGTGGTCCTCGTGGGCGAAGGCGTTGATGGTGCACGGGGCGAGCAGTGCCGCGGCGGCGGTGCCGACCAGGACGGCCTTGATTGGCTTGCGCATGACAGAAACCCTTCGAGAGAGCGCGCACGGCCGGGCCCGGTGACCGGGGGGCGTGCGCGGATGCGGGTGTTTCGAAAGTTTCGTGGATCTGTGGACCGGGCGGGGGCGCCGCGACAGGGGCCGCGGCGCGCCCGCCCGGAGTACGGGTGCGGTCAGCCCTGTACGGGGGCGGCCGCCGGCACGGCTTCGACGTCCGCGTCGCACACCAGCCGGCGCCGGTGGTCCACCGTGCGCTCGGGACCGGTGAGGCGCAGGTGCACGGTGTGCCGGATGTCCTCGGCACCGCTGGAGGTGGCGAGCCGCAGCTCCAGCGCGCCCGGCTCCACGACGCGCCGCCCGCCGATCCCGGTGAAGGACACCAGATCGGCGTGGAACCGGAAGCGCACCCGCGCCTCCTGGCCCGCGTCGAGCGGCACCCGGGCGTAGCCGATGAGCCGCGTGTCGGGCCGGGTCGTCTGGGCGACCGGGTCGTGCACGTAGAGCTGGACGACCTCCGCGCCCGCCCGGTCCCCGGTGTTGCGGACGGTCAGCTCGATGTCCGCGGAGCCGTCGGTGGGGATCTCCTCCGGGGCGGGGGCGCCGGGCTCCCAGGCGAAGGAGGTGTAGGTGAGGCCGTGGCCGAAGGGGTACAGCGGCGTCGGGTCCAGGTTGCTGACCCCGTTGGCGAGCCCGAGCGGCGGCTGGAGGTAGGTCCACGGCTGGCCGCCCGGGTGGCGCGGGACCGAGACCGGCAGCCGGCCGGAGGGGCTGACCCGGCCGGAGAGCACGGAGGCCAGGGCCGGCCCGCCCTCCTCACCGGGGAAGAACGCCTGGACCACGGCGGCGGCCCGGTCCGCCCAGCGGCCGAGCGCGTAGGGGCGGCCGGTCACCAGGACCAGGACGACCGGGGTGCCGCTGTCCAGCAGCGCGTCGAGCAGTTCGCCCTGCACGCCCGGGAGCGCCAGGTCGTCGGCGTCGCAGCCCTCGCCCGAGGTGCCGCGCCCGAACAGCCCGGCCCGGTCGCCGAGCACGGCGACGCACACGTCCGCGTCCCGGGCCAGGCCGGCCGCCTCGGCGATGCCCGAGGTGTCGGTGCCGTCCACCTCGCAGCCGGGGGCGCCGGTGACCGTGGCCCCGGGGAACTCGCCGCGCACCGCGTCGAGCACGGTGGGGATGTCGATGCCCATGGCGGTCTCGGGGTGCAGGACGCCGACGTGGCTGGGGAAGGAGTAGCAGCCGAGCATGGCGAGCGCGTCGTCGGCGCGGGGGCCGATCACGGCGATCCGGCCGGTCCCGGCGAGCGGCAGCGCCCCCCGCGGGTTGGCGAGCAGGACCACGGCCTGTTCGGCGAGTTCGCGGGCGAGGGCGCGGTTGCGCGGCGGGTCCAGGTCGATCGTCTCGCGCGCCTGCTCCGGGTCGGTGTCGCGCAGGACCGCGGGGACCGGGGCCCAGTCGGGGTCGAGCAGGCCGAGTTCGCACTTCTGGAGGAGGACCCGGTGCAGCGCGCGGTCGACCAGGTCCTCGGGGACCGTACCGGCCAGGACGGCGGCGGCGAGTTCGTCGCCGTAGCTGCGGACGGTGGGCAGTTCCACGTCCACCCCGGCCTGCAGCGCGAGGCGGGCGGCGTCGGCGCGGCCCTCGGCGACCTTGTGCAGGGTCTCCAGGAAGCCGATGGCGAAGTAGTCGGCGACGACGGTGCCCTCGAAGCCCCAGGTGTCCCGGAGCAGCCCGGTGAGCAGGGCGGGGTCGGCCGCCGACGGCACTCCGTCGATCTCCGTGTACGACTGCATGACGGAGCGGGCGCCGCCGTCGAGGAGGGCCATCTCGAAGGGCGGCAGGATGACGTCGGCGAGTTCCCTGGCCCCGGCCCGGACCGGCGAGAGGTTGCGGGCGCCGGCCGACGCCGCGTACCCGGCGAAGTGCTTGAGGGTGGCGACGATACCGGCGGACTCCAGGCCCTTCACGTACGCGGTGCCGATGGTGGCGACGAGGTAGGGGTCCTCGCCGATGGTCTCCTCGACGCGGCCCCAGCGCAGGTCGCGCACGACGTCCAGGACGGGGGCGAGGCCCTGGTGGATGCCCACGGACCGCATGTCGCTGCCGATCCGGTGGGCCATCTCGGCGACCAGGTCCGGGTTCCAGGCCGCGCCCCAGGAGAGCGGGACGGGGTAGGCGGTGGCGCCCCAGGCGGTGAAGCCGGCCAGGCACTCCTCGTGCGCCAGGGCCGGAATCCCGAAGCGGCCGGCTTCCGCGATGGCCCGCTGGGCCCGGGCGAGCGAGATCGCGCCGACGGCGGGGTCGACCGGGGCGGTGCCGAAGGGGCGGGTCAGCTGGCCGAGACCGCGCGGAATCAGCGCGTCCCAGTCGATGGCGTCGACCATCTCGTTCTGGTGCGGGGCGACCCCGTCCCCGTCGGCGTCGGCGCCCACCCAGATTCCGTACAGCTGGGCGGTCTTCTCCTGGAGGGTCATCCGGGAGACGAGATCGGCCACACGCTCCTCGGGGGCGAGCGCGGGGTCCTGCCAGGGGCCGTCGACGGCGGTGGCCGCTTCGGTCCTGCGGGCATGCGGAACAGGGGGGTTTGCCATGGCGGCGGAGATTCCTCTCAAGAGTCCGGTGGTACGCGGCGGCATGGGTGCGTTACTTGCCGCCCACCCCCATCAGTCCGTTGACCAGTGCCTTGCGTGCCACGAGGTACACGGCGAAGATCGGTACGACGGAGAGCACGATCGCGGCGAGCACGGCCGGGATGTTCACCCCGAACTGGGACATGAAGTTGAAGAGACCGAGGGTCAGCACCCGGTTCTCCTCCGACTGGGTCAGGATCAGCGGGAACAGGAAGCCGTTCCACGCCTGAAGCGCCGTGTAGATCGCGACCGTGCTGATGCCCGCCTTGGACATCGGGATCGCCAGCTGCCACAGCATCCGCAGCGACGAGGCGCCGTCCAGCGCCATGGCCTCGTACATCTCCTCGGAGACGTCGCGCATGGTGCCGCTGAGGATCAGCACCGCCACGGGCATCGCGAACGCCGCGGTCGGCAGGATGATGGCCGGCAGGCTGTCGTACAGGCCCATCTTGCTGATGAGCAGGTAGAGCGGCACGATCACGGCCTGGGCGGGGATGGCGACGCCGAGCAGGAAGGTGCGGAAGGCGAGTCCGGAGAGCCTGCTGCGGGTGCGTACCGCGACGTAGGCGACGGGAATCGAGAGGACCAGCACGATCGCCGTGGTCGCCACGGCGACGATCGCCGTGTTGGAGAGCATCGTGGAGAAGCCGCTGTCCAGCACCGTGCGGTAGTTGTCGAGCGTCGGGTCGGTCGGGATGGCCAGCGGGTCGCCGTTCAGCGCCTCGTCCTGGTGCATCAGCGAGGACGAGACCAGCGTGTAGAGCGGGACGATCACGAGCACGAGCCAGGCCAGCGAGCCGAGGCCGGCCAGCGGGTTGCCCCACTTGCGGCGGCGCGCGGCGGTGGCCGGGCGGGTGCGGTTCAGGGGGCGTGCGGGGCGCGCCGCGGGGCGGGTGTCGATCGACATCGCGTCACATACCTTCCCGGGTGGAGCGCATGTTCCCGAAGCCGCTGAAGCGGACGAGGATCAGCGAGATCGCGGTGGCCACGACGACGAGGGCGGTCGCGATCGCGGCGGCGTACCCCAGGTCGTAGGTCTGGAAACCGGTGCGGTACATCAGGTACGGCAGGATGGTGGTGTCCGTGCCCGGACCGCCCTTGGTCATGATGAGCACGGTGTCGAAGTAGGTCAGCGAGCCGACGATCATCAGGACCGAGGAGGTCGTGATGGTGTTGCGGAGCTGCGGCAGCGTGATGTGGAAGAACTGCCGGAACATGCCCGCGCCGTCGATCTCGGCGGCCTGGTAGAGGACCTGCGGGATCTGCCGGGTGCCGCCCTGGTAGATCAGGGTGTGGAAGGGCATGAACTGCCAGCCGCCGACGAACGCCACGGTGAGCAGGGCGCCGGTGGACGAGCCCATGATGTTCGGGTCGATGCCGAACCAGGGCCCGATCTCCTTGATGACTCCGAAGTTGGGGTCGAGCAGCGCGTGGAACAGCATCGCGATGGCGGTGGTGGACAGCAGCAGCGGGATGAAGAAGATCGCGGAGAGCACGGCGCGGCTGCGCTGCCGGCCTGCCGCCCAGACGCCGAGGAGCAGGGCCACCGGGGTCTGGAAGGCCCAGCTGATGGTGGTGAGGAGCAGGCTGAGCCAGGCGGCCTGGCGGAACTCGGGGTCCTTGAAGAGCCGGGTCCAGTTGGCCGTGCCGGCGGAGGTCGGGTCGTTCAGCCCGTCCCAGTGGCAGAAGGAGAGGTACACGGCGATCGCCAGCGGGACGATCGCGAAAAGGGCGAAGAAGAGGATGCCGGGCAGCGCCCAGGCGACCGGGGGGCGGCCGACGTTTCCGACGGCCGCCTTCCGTCCTCCGCGCACCTTCGGTGACGAGGAGACGTGGGACATCTTTACTTGACGGCCTTCATTGCGGCGACGAACTGCTCGGGCGTGGACTTGCCGGCGAACAGCTTGCTGATCTCGGTGAGCAGCGGGGTGGCGATCTTGGATTCCAGCGCCTGGTCCCAGGACAGGGTGAAGTCGGGCGCCTTCTGGACCATCTCGTACTGGTCGGTGGCGAACTTCGGGTTCGGCGATCCGCTCAGCATGGAGGCGGCGTTGGAGGTGGTGGGCACGTCGCCGTTGTCCACGAGGGCCTGCGCGTAGGACTTGGACGCCATGGTCTTGAGGAAGGCTATGGCCTCGTCCTTGTGCTTGGTGCGGGCGTTCACCGACCAGTAGTTGGTGGGGTTGCCGACCACGTTGGCCGGGTCGCCGACGCCGCCGGCGACGGTCGGGAAGTTCGTCCAGCCGAGGTCCTTCTTGGCGAAGTCGGGCGCCTTGCCGAGCTGGGTGGAGTACTCCCACGAGCCCATCAGGTGCATGGCCGCCTTGCCCTTGTTGAGCAGGGTGGGCGCGCCGCCGTTGCCGTAGTCGACGGAGTTGAAGTTCTTGCCGAACGCGCCGTCGTCGACGAGCTGCTTGACGGTCTGGGCGGTCTTCAGCACGGCCGGGTCGCCCCAGGCGGAGCTGTCACCGTTCTGGATCTTGCGGAAGACGTCGGGGCCGCCGATCCGGTCGAGCAGGTACTCCATCCACATCAGCTCGGGCCACTTGTCGGAGCCGCCGAGGGCGAACGGGGTGATGCCCTTGTCCTTGAAGGTCTTGATGGCCTTCTGCAGGTCCTCCCACGTCTTGGGGACCGTGACGTCGTTCTCGGCGAAGAGGGTCTTGTTGTAGAAGAGCATCACGGGCTGCATACCGCGCATCGGGACGCCGTAGACCTTCCCGTCGAGGCTGCCGGCCGTGACGATGGAGGGCAGGAAGCCGTCCTTCAGGGTGGCGTCGTTCTTGAACGTCGAGGTCAGGTCGACCAGCTGGTTCGCGTCGACGTACGGCTTGATGGAGCCGCCGCCCCAGTTGAAGAAGATGTCGGGGGCGCTGGGGGAACCCATGGCGCTGCGGAGCTTGTTGACGTACTCGGTACCGGGCACCGGGACGAGCTTGACCTTGACGTCGGAGGTCTTGTTGAACTCCTTGACCGCGGCCTCCTGCACCTTCACCGCGTCGTCGCCGTAGACGTACGCGGTCAGCGTGCCGCCGCCACCGTCACCGCCGCTGCCGCCGTCCGATCCGCAGCCCGCCAGGACCCCCGCCATGACCATGGCCGCGCCGGCGGCGGTCCATCTCGCCGCGCGCTTGCCCTGAGTGAAAATTCCCGACCGCATGACCGCACCTCTGTCGAATCTTTCGGAGTTGCTTGCGAATGTTGCCGGAACCGTACGGTTGGGTTTCGGGCCAGTCAAGAGGTCGCGGACAGCGAATTTTTCGCCGGGGCTCCCGGCACCGGCGGGGCGCCGGGCGGTTACGATTCGCTCTATGAGCCCCGCAAACGTCCAGTCACATCAGGAGAATGCGCCTGCCGCAGCGCCGTCGGACGGCACTGCCACGCTGGCGGAAATCGCCCGAGCGGCCGGAGTCTCGGCTCCGACAGTTTCGAAAGTGCTGAACGGGCGTGCCGATGTCGCGCCCGGTACGCGCACCAAGGTCGAGGAGCTGCTGCTCCAGCACGGCTACCGCCGCAGACGCGGTTCGACCACGCAGTCGCAACTCATCGACCTGGTCTTCCACGAGCTGGACAGCGCGTGGGCCATGGAGGTCGTACGCGGGGTGGAGAACGTCGCACGCGAGGAGGGCCTGAGCCTGGTCCTCTCGGAGAGCGCGGGCCGCCTCAGCCCCGGGCAGACCTGGGTCGACGGGGTCCTGGCCCGCCGGCCGGTCGGCGTGATCCTGGTCCTGTCCGACCTCACCGCCGCCCAGCGCGCGCAGCTCACCAGCCGCAGCATCCCGTACGCGGTGGTCGACCCGGCCGGCGACCCGGGCGACGACATCCCGTCGGTCGGCACGACGAACTGGCAGGGCGGTCTGGCCGCGACCCGCCACCTCACCGGCCTGGGCCACCGCAGGATCGGCGTGGTCAGCGGACCGTCCCGGATGATGTGCAGCCTGGCCCGGGTGGACGGGTACCGGGCAGCCCTGGAGACGGCGGGGCTGCCGAGCGATCCGTCGCTGATCCGGGAGGGCGAGTTCTCGCACGAGGCCGGGTACGCGGCCGGGATGGAGCTGCTGCGCTCGGCGGACCGGCCGACCGCCGTCTTCGCCGGCAACGACCTCCAGGCACTCGGCGTGTACGAGGCGGCGCGCGAGCTGGGCCTGCGCATCCCGGAGGACCTGAGCGTCGTGGGCTTCGACGACCTGCCGCTCACCCGCTGGATCGGACCGCCGCTGACCACGGTGCGCCAGCCCCTGATCGAGATGGCCGAGACGGCCGCCCGGCTGGTCCTGGACCTGGGCCGGGGCCGGCAGCCCGCCACGACCCGGGTCGACCTGGCAACCAACCTGGTGGTCCGCAGCAGTACCGCGCCGCCCTGCCGCTAGGTGTATTGCCCCGTGAGGTTGGGGACGCGGCTGGCGGGTGGTTTGCCTGCGAGTGCGGTGTGTCCGCGGTGGTGATTGTAGGTGTGCAGCC